>JBBRSE010000054.1:0-26385 GCA_038245655.1 Mycobacteriales bacterium
ACACCTACGCCGACGCCGTCCTACTCAACGGGCAGCCGACCGGACACCCCAACGACGCGCTCGACACCGCCTGCACCCTCTACCTCGCCAACATCGAACAGTGAATCAACCCAGTCAAGGACTTACGCGGCGCTGCACTAGCCTCACCTTTCGTGCCATCGACTGAAAGTGATCCAGCCGCACTGCCCGGCGGCATCCAGGTGTATCCGAGCCTGCTCGCCGCGGACCCGATGCAGCTCGGTCCGGCCGTCACGGGCGTAGCGGGCGACAGCGACTGGCTTCACGTCGACGTCATGGACTACCACTTCGTCCCCAATTTGGCGTACAGCCCGGCGACCGTGCGGGCGCTCGCGAAGCACACCTCGGTCCCGCTCGATTGCCACCTGATGATCGAGGAGCCGGAGCGCTGGGTGACCTCCTACGTGGAGGCCGGCGCGAGCAGCGTGACATTTCACGCCGAAGCAGTCTCGGCCCCGGTGCGCACCGCGCGTGACATTCACGCCGCTGGGGCCCGGGCCGGCATCGCCTTCAACCCTGGCACGTCGGTCGAGAATTACGAGGACCTGTTCTGCGAATTCGACATGGTGCTGATCATGACCATCGAACCGGGTTTCGGAGGGCAGCCGTTCCTGACCCACGTCCTGCCGACGATTTCTGCGGTGCGACGGATGGCCGGCGCGCGCGATCTGGATCTTTGGATCCAGGTCGACGGCGGGGTCACCGAGGACACGGCCGTGCAGTGCGTGGAGGCGGGAGCCAACGTCCTGGTCGCCGGGTCGTCCGTGTTCGGCGCCGATGATCCGGCGGAAGCGGCGCGCCGCATCCGGGCCATCGCGGAGCGTTCTGCCGTGAGCCACCCATGACCGCGGCCCGCGAGCTGGCGGCGATGCAGCGTGCGATCGAGCTGGCCGCCCGCGGGCTGGGGACCACGAGTCCCAACCCTCCGGTTGGATGCGTCGTGCTCGCCGTGGACGGGAGTGTTGCGGGCGAGGGATGGCATGAGTACCCGGGCGGTCCCCACGCCGAAGTCGCGGCGCTGACCGCGGCGGCAGAGGCGGCGCGAGGCGGGACGGCCGTCATAACGCTGGAGCCCTGCTCCCACACCGGTCGTACCGGAGCCTGCACCGTCGCCTTGCTGGAAGCCGGCATCCGGCGTGTCGTCTACGCCGTCGATGACCCGAACCCGAAGGCTGCCCACGGCGCCGATGTCCTTCGTGCGGCGGGTGTCGACGTGCAGTCCGGCTTGCTCGCCGAGGAGTCGGCCCGGGGCAACGAGGCGTGGCTGCACTACATCCGCCACGGGCGTCCCTTCGTCATCTGGAAGTTCGGCGCCAGCCTCGACGGCCAGGTGGCGGCTGCTGACGGCAGCAGCCGCTGGATCACCGGCGAGCAGGCCCGGCGCGATGTGCACCGGGTTCGCAGCGAGATCGACGCCATCGCGGTCGGCGTGGGAACCGTGCTCAGCGACGACCCCCAGCTGACCGCCCGCCCGCAGCCACCCGACCCGGCCCCGTCCCGCCAGCCGCTACGGGTGGTCTTCGACCGCTCGGGTCGCACTCCCGCCGCGGCCAAGATCCGCGACGCTTCGGCAGAAACGATCATCACCGCGGGCACGCCCGAAGACGTGCTCGGCGAGCTGCACAACCGGGGGATCGTCAGCGTGCTGCTCGAGGGAGGCCCGACGCTCGCGGGAGCTTTCTGGGCGGCCGGACTGATCGACAAGGTGATCGGTTACGTGGCCGCGGTCGTGCTCGGCAGCGGCCGCTACCCCGCAATCCGAGACGCCGGGATCCCGACCATCGCTGCTGCCGCCCGGCTGCACCTTTCGGACGTCACGCGCTTCGGTGACGACGTCCGGCTGACCAGCTACGTGCAGCCCGCAAGCCCGAAGGGAGCGTGAGCCGATGTTCACCGGCATCGTGGAGGAGCTGGGAGTGGTGGCCGCCGTCGAGTCGCTGGACGCGGCGGCCCGGCTCACGGTCAGCGCCCAGGTCGTCGGCGAGGGCGTGGCGCTCGGCGATTCCATCAGCGTCAATGGTGTTTGCCTGACGGTGACCGGCTGGACCTTGGGTGACGCGTTGGACAGCGATTCTGGCGCAGCCGGGGTCAAAGACCTCAGCTTCGACGTCATGGCGGAGTCGCTGCAGCGCTCCAGCCTCGGGCGGCTCCAACCGGGCGACCAGGTCAACCTGGAGCGCGCGGTGACGGCCTCCACGCGCATGGGTGGCCACCTGGTCCAGGGCCACGTCGACGGGGTGGGCAGCGTGAGCGCCCGCGAACCGTCTGAGCATTGGGAAGTCGTGCGCGTCGCCGCTCCCGAAGCGGTCACGCGCTATCTCGTCGAGAAGGGTTCGGTCACGGTCGACGGGGTCAGCCTGACGGTCGTCGAGGCCAATCCGGAGAGCTTCAGCGTGAGCCTGATCCCCGAGACGCTTCGCCGCACCACGCTGGGAAATCGGCCGGTCGGCGCCGCGGTGAACCTTGAGGTGGATGTCATCGCCAAGTACGTCGAGAGAGCCGTCGCCCGCCTGCTGCCCGGCAACGCTACGGTGACCCCGTGAGCGGAACCGGAGCCCCGACCAGCGCAGTCGACGCCACTGGCCTTCGCCTGGCGATCATCGCGACCCGCTGGCACGAGGAGATCACCGGCGCCCTGCTCGACAGCGCGGTGCGTACGGCCCGGGAGTGCGGGATTTACGCGCCGACCGTCCTGCGGACGGCGGGCGCCATCGAGATGCCCGTGGTGGCGCAGGCCGTCGCGGCCAATCACGACGCTGTCGTCTGCCTTGGCCTGGTGCTGCGCGGAGGCACCCCGCACTTCAGCTACGTCTGCGACGTCGTGACGGCTGGCTGCCTGCGGGTCTCGCTGGATACGTCGACCCCGGTGGGCTTCGGCGTACTCACCTGTGACACCGAGCAGCAGGCGCGCGACCGCTCTGGCCTGCCCGGAGCCCCGGAGGACAAGGGACGCGAAGCCACGCTGGCCGCGCTCGAGACGGCGCTGCTCCTGCGGGATCTCGCGGCGGCGGGATCCTGACGGGAGCCTCGGCGTTCGTTTCGACCCGTGACACGCGATTGCGCCCGAAACCTGCCCACACCCCTTAGCCTGTCGTCGGGTTGCCGAACGCCTCGGCACGAACCGGGGGAGGCACTCGCCTGTGGAGCCGCTGCGCAGCGGTGACCCGACTGATGTCGGCCGCTACCGCACCATGGGCCGGCTCGGCAGCGGCGGCATGGGAGTCGTCTACCTGGCCGAAGGTCCACGCGGGACCGTGGCGCTCAAGCTCGTACGCGCTGAGCTGGGAGATGACTGGTCGTTTCGGGCCCGGTTCCGGCGCGAGGTGCAGTCCTGCTTTCGCGTGTCCTCGGTGCATACCGCCAAGCTCATCGACTTCGATACCGAGGCCGAGCAGCCGTGGATGGCCACGGAGTTCGTCGACGGGCGCTCGCTGGATCAGCTTGTAGAGGCAAACGGTCCGCTCAGCCCGGACGATCAGCTTGCGCTCGCGACCGGGCTGTCGCAGGCGCTCGTGGCCATCCACGACGAGGACGTCATCCACCGTGACCTCAAGCCGGCCAACGTCCTGCTTACCCACGCCGGACCGAAGGTCATTGACTTCGGCATCGCCGCCGCGGCTGACGCGGCGCGCATCACGTCGCGCGGGCTCATGGTGGGTTCTCCCGGCTGGCTGGCACCCGAGCAGATCGAGTCGGGCGATGCGACCCCTGCCTCCGACATCTTCGCCCTCGGGCTGGTGCTCTGCTTCGCCGCCTCGGGCGAGCCACCCTTCGGCTCCGGTACGACGGATGCGTTGCTCTATCGCGCGATGAACTCGGCGCCCAATGTGCCGCTTGACCGACTGGCCCGCCCGTTGCACCGGCTCGTGCTCGCCGCGATATCCCGCAGTCCGGTGCGTCGCCCCACAGCGGCTCAACTGCTCGAATACCTCAGCGACGCAGGCGTCGGAACCTCCACCACCGTCTCCCAGCGACTGCTGGAGGACAGGCTGCCGGAAGGCGACATAGGCAAGACCCGGCAGACGTCGATGCCGTCGATGCCGTCGTACCCGCCGCCTACCCCGCCACCGGCGCGTCCGACCCCGCCCCCCACCTACCCGACGCCGACCTACCCGACGCCCCCGCCCTACCCGCCGACCCCGCCACCGACGCCTAGCAACGACTGGCCGCCGCGTCCGGCCGATGACTCCGCTGCACGCAGGCGGCCCGCCTGGATCATTCCGACGGCCGTCGTCGGTGTCCTGGTCGTCGCCGGCGGCGCGGTCGGATTGATCTTGGGATTGGGGGGCTCGAAGCCGGAGGCCAACCCTTCTCCGCGGCCCACATCGAGTCCGTCCGCTTCAGCAACCCCAAGCGTTGCGGCCGCTTTGAGCGCCGAGCAGCAGGGCAAAATCGCAACCGCCGCCCTGGTGCGGAACGGGGACTTCCCGACCGCCGTGAAGTCGGTCGAGCGCAAGGCGATCGCCCTGCCCTGCAACGCTGCGGATCAGAGCATCCCGTCCAGCGCCCTACTCAAGGGTGAATTCACGGACACCACCTCCGGGACGTCGTCGACCGGCAGGTACGTCAGCGAAACCGTCGCAGTCTTCCCGACTGCCAGCGCAGCCGAAGCGTCGTTCTCCAGCATCAATGACAAGCTGGCGACGTGCCACACCTACCCGTACACGTTCCAGAACCAGACCGACACCGTCACCGTCACCAAGCAAGCCGGCTTAGGTGCGGGTGACGATTCGCTGTACGTCGAGGAGAAGTACACGCCGCAGAACTACAAGGGACCGGTCACCAGCACCAGCGCCTCGTTCGTCCGGCGGGGGCCAGTGATCATCAGGCTGTACACCTACGAAAACAGCCAGGCAGACGCTGCGGTCAACAAACACCTGGCGACGACGCTGGTGAGCCGGGTCGACGCAGCGAGCTGACGGCGCGGCCGTACAGCGCGACGCGGCAGGCACACTGGAGACGTGCTTTCGCTCGTCCTGCCCAAGGGCTCCCTCGAAAAGGCCACGCTCGAGCTGTTCGCGGCCGCGGATCTCACCGTGCAGCGCGGGTCGGAGCGTGAGTACCACGCGAGCATCGACGACCCGCGCATCGACCGGGTGCGCTTCCTGCGCCCGCAGGAGATCCCGCAATACGTGGAGCAGGGGTTGTTCGACCTCGGTATCACCGGGCGCGACTGGGTAGCCGAGACCTCGTCTGCCGTCGCCACTGTGACCGAACTCGAATACAGCAAGGCGACCTCCAACCCGGTGCGGATCATCCTTGCCGTGCCGGCGTCGATGGGGGTCGACCGGGGCGAGCAGCTGCCCGATGGCGTACGCGTGTCGACCGAGTACCCGGAACTGACGCGGCGCTACTTCGACAAGGTCGGCGTACGCGCGCGGATCGTCCCGTCCTACGGCGCCACCGAGGCGAAGGTGCCGGACATTGTCGACGCGATCGTCGACGTCACGGAGACCGGTTCAAGCCTGCGTAAACACGGCTTGAAGATCATCGAGACGCTGCTGACCAGCCGCACCGAACTGATCGCCAACCAGGATTCGTTCGGCGATCCGGAGCGGCGCACGGCCATGGCGGAGATCGCCCTGCTGCTGCAGGGGGCGATCCGGGCCCGCGGGCAGGTGCTGCTCAAGCTCAACGTCGCCGCGGCTGACCTCGCCGCTGTGCTCGACCAGTTGCCGTCGATGACCTCGCCGACCGTGACCTCACTGGCCCAGAGTGACCACGCTGCTGTCGAGACCGTCGTCCCGAAGCGCGGTGTCAACACGCTGCTGCCCAAGCTGAAGGCGGCCGGCGCCCGCGACATCCTCGAGATCCCGATCTCCAAAATCGTCGAGTGACTGGCCGGTGACCGACACGGGGGCGCCCGACCTGGCGCTCCTGGCTGCGCTCGAGACGGGCGATCCGGCACAAATCCTTCCGGCGTTACGCGACGCCCGCTTGCTCGTCGCAGTGCTCGCAATATCGGGCGAGGACCACGCCAGCGAGGGCGAGATGGCGCTCGCGCTGCTCGAGTCGGGGGATGGCCGCAAGGCGCTGCCTGCGTTCACCGGCCTGGCCGCCTTGAACGCCTGGAGTACCGAGGCCCGTCCGGTCCCACGCCCGGCGAGTGCGGTGATCGCCTACGCCGCCGAGGAATCGCTGGCCGCGATCGTGCTCGATCCGGGCTCCCCCCACGCCTGGACGCTCTGGGGAGCTGAGCTGGGTGGCTACGCCCGTCCGACCTGGCGTCCGAGCCGCCGGGCCCGCAAAGCTGCCGCACCGCACGAGGTCTACGCCATCGACACCGTCGACGGCGAAGCCGCCGTCGCCGTTATCTGCCCGCAGGGCACGCTCGACGCCGACTGGGCCCAGCGCCTGCTCGACTCCTGCCCTCCTGCGACCGCCGTCCTGGCTCTCCCACTGGCCTCCCGCTCGGGCGTCGCCGCCGTCGGCATCCACCTCGCCTCGCGCCGTTCAAGATCAACGCTGCAATGATCATGAGTTCGTGACCAATTTGGGCCCGAAGTCATGATCATTGCAGCGTTGATCACGGTGCCTCGACGCGGCCCGAGCTGGCGCGGTACCGTAACGGGGACCTCCCGTCTGCTGGAGTGCCGCAGAAGGCACTCCCGGCATGCGGGGCCAAGCGGAGGCTCGCCTCCCACCCGTGTTGCTCCACCTTCGGTGGATGTGGCCGGGTCCGGGTCGGCAGCCCGGGCGTTCGCGTCCGGGTTTGCGGCCACCGCTGGGCGCTGATTTTTTCAGCCGGTTGACCGTGTCATTGCCGACCCGAAGGAGTGCCCATCAGCGTCGAGCCCCGTATCAACGACCGCATCCGCGTGCCCGAGGTCCGTCTCCTCGGACCCGCCGGAGAGCAGGTCGGCATCGTTGCCATCAACGATGCGCTGCGGCTAGCGGAGGAGGCTGACCTCGACCTCGTCGAGATCGCCCCTAACCAGCGGCCGCCGGTATGCAAGCTCATGGATTACGGAAAGTTCAAGTACGAGAGCGATCAGAAGCGACGCGAGGCCCGGCGCAACCAGGTCCAGACCGTCATCAAGGAAATGAAGCTTCGGCCCAAGATCGATCCGCACGACTACGAGACCAAGAAGGGTCACGTCGTGCGTTTCCTCAAGGCCGGCGACAAGGTGAAGATCACGATCATGTTCCGCGGACGCGAGCAGTCGCGCCCCGAGCTCGGCTTCCGGTTGCTGCAGCGACTCGCTGGCGACATCGAGGAGCTGGGTTTCGTCGAGGCGGCGCCCAAGCAGGATGGACGCAACATGGTCATGGTCGTCGCACCGCACAAGCGGCCGCAGCAGCGCGTAGCTGCACCGTCCGAGCCTGCCCCCGCACCCGTAGCCGGTTAGGCCTCCGCCAACCCGGATCCACCGTTCGACTCCCGCTCGCCGCCGGCGCGTTGGGGTCGCTGACCAGGACAGCAGAGGACAACGTCTCCATGCCCAAGATGAAGCCGCACAGCGGCTCCAGCAAGCGTTTCCGGATCACCGGTACCGGCAAGATCATGCGCCGCCGCGCCGGTCGCAACCACTTGCTCGAGCACAAGTCGAGTACCAAGACGCGACGGCTCTACAACGAGGTTGAGCTCTCCTCAGCGGATGCCAAGCGGGTCAAGAAGCTGCTCGGTGGCGGCTGACCGAGTCGTTTCACCGCTTTCCCCGCGCTTTTCTGCATTTTCGGGCGCCCTACCAGATGCCCGCGATCCACTGACGAGGAGTTAGCTTCACATGGCACGCGTAAAGCGGGCGGTCAACGCCCAAAAGAAGCGTCGCGAGATACTTGACCAGGCCAGCGGCTACCGCGGGCAGCGTTCACGGCTCTATCGCAAGGCGAAAGAGCAGATGCTGCACTCGCTCACCTACTCCTACCGGGACAGGCGGGCGCGCAAGGGAGATTTCCGCCAGCTGTGGATCACCCGTATCAACGCGGCGGCCCGCGCTGAGGGCATGACCTACAACCGCTTCATCCAGGGCCTGAAGGCAGCGGAGGTCGAGGTCGACCGCAAGATGCTGGCCGATCTCGCCGTGACCGACCCCGATGCGTTCCGCGCGCTGGTCACCGTCGCCCGCGAGGCGCTCCCGGCCGGCACCGGACAGGCTGCACCGGCGGCCTGAGGCGGGGCTGCCCTGCGTGCCTGAAACGCTGATCACCACCACGAACGCTGCCGGCGCGGCGACCATCCTCGGCCCGCGCAGCGGTCGGGTGGCGGCTGCCCGCAAGCTGCTGCGCCGCAGCGCCAGGCGCGAGCTTGGTCTGGTCCTGCTCGAGGGACCGTCGGCGGTGAGCGCCGCCCTTGCCGCCGGGATGGTGCGAGAGCTGTTCGCGACCGCCGCAGCGGCCAAGCGTCACGCGGGCCTGTTGACCGGCGCCGGCGCGCCTGTTCACCTCGTCACCGAGGCGGCGGCGGCCGCCCTCTCAGAGACCGTGACCCCGCAGGGACTCGTCGCCGTGGCGCCGCTGCCTGTCGTAACCCTTACCGAGGTCCTGTCGCGCCCGGCCAGGACCCCGGGCCATCGGCTGGTGGTGGTTCTGGTCGAGGCGCGCGATCCGGGCAACGCCGGCACCGTCATCCGCACTGCCGACGCCGCGGGGGCTGACGCCGTCGTCCTCGCCGGACACAGCGTCGACCCCTGGTCCGGCAAGTGTGTGCGGTCGTCCGCCGGAAGCGTGTTGCACCTGCCGGTGGTGGACGGCGTGAGCGCGCAGGAGACAGTGGAGGCGTTGCGAGCGGGCGGCTGCCGGGTCATCGCGGCCGACGGCGCAGGGGTCGAACACGTTCATTCCCCCGCCGCTGCGCGGGAACTTGCCGGCGATCATGGCTGGCTGTTCGGCAACGAGGCCCATGGATTGCCCCCAGCGATGCTGCAATTTGCCGATATGGCGCTCAGGGTGCCGGTGTACGGTCAATCCGAATCGCTGAACCTCGCGGCGGCTGCGGCCGTGTGCCTGTACGAGTCAGCACGCGCGGCCCGGTCGTCGTCGTCGCCGGGGGGAGCGCTGCGAACGGGCGCACCAGCCCGGTCGGCCGGCAACCGTGAGGGGGTTCGCAGGTGAGCGTCGCGCCTCGCCGTCGCGAGCCGTCAGCCGAGCCCGCGTTCGACTCGAATGCTGCTGGCCTGCCGTCGACGTCCGACCACAGCCTGGTGCCTTCGGATCTGAGCAGCCTTTACGGCGACGAGCTGCCCGACGGCCTCGTCGTCCTCGACGCTGACGGCACGGTCACGCTGATGAACGCTGCCGCCTACCGCTTGCTGCAGCTGCCGCCAGGCATAAGCGCAAAAGGTCAGCGGTTCCCCGAGCTGGTCACGCTGCTCGATGAGCGCGGCAATGACTGGTGGGATTGCGGGGAGGCGCTGATGCGCCTGCCGGGGGTGCGGCGCCAGCCGGAGCGTCGCCTGATCCTGGTTACCGGCGACGCTGAGCGGGAGCTGCTGGTCACCGCGCGGTACGGGCGGACCGCCGGCGTCGTTCAGAGCGTCGTCGTTAGCCTGCGCGGCACCGAATCGCGCGAGCGGCTCGATCGCAGCCGAGCCGACCTGGTCAGCACGGTGGCGCACGAATTGCGTTCGCCGCTGACGAGCGTCAAGGGCTTCACCGCGACGCTGCTGGCCAAGTGGGACCGGTTCACCGACGAGCAGAAACTGTTGATGCTCGCGACGGTCAATGCCGACGCCGATCGCGTCACGCGCCTGCTCTCGGAGTTGCTGGACGTCTCGCGCATTGATGCCGGACGCCTCGAACTGCGCCGCCAGGTCGTCGATGTCGCGGCCGCGGCCCGGCGATGCGTGGCCGGGTCGGTAGCGGCCGGCGAGCCTGAGGACCGCTTTCGTATCTTCGCCGCAGCCGACCTGCCCGAGATGTGGCTCGATCCTGACAAGCTGGATCAGGTGCTGCACAACCTGGTGGAAAATGCGCTGCGCCACGGCGACGGCACCGTCACGATCCGCGTCGAATCACTTCCGGCAGCATCGGATTCGACGGGGATGAACCGCCCGGGCGCGCTCGTCACGGTCAGCGATGAGGGCGATGGGATCCCCGAAGAGACGGCGGCCCGTGTCTTCACCAAGTTCTGGCGCGGGGGAGCGCGGCGCGGGGGAACCGGCCTCGGGCTGTTCATCGCCAAGGGCATCGTCGAGACGCACGGCGGCACCATCGCGGCCGGCCGGGCGGACTCCGGCGGCGCCGAGTTTCGATTTACGTTGCCTGCCGGCACTCCTACCTACGCCTAGGGACCGGCAGGCCGCCTCGCTCGTCGCGCTCGTCCCTCGTACAGACTCGTCTCCGAAGTCGCAGCCCCCAGAACCCCGTGAATAGTTGAGGTCCCATGTCACCCGCCGGCGATCAGCCGCAGGATCTTTCCCAGCCCGCCCTCGATGCCTTGCGCGGCCACGCGATTGCCGCGATCGGGGGTGCCGCCGACCTCGATGCCCTGGCTGCGGTCCGCACCACCCACGTCGCCGGCCGCACGGCTGCGCTCTCCCTGGCCCGGCGGGCGCTCGGCGGCCTGCCGGAGCCGGAGCGCGCCGAGCCCGGCAAGCGGCTCAACGCCCTCACCGGCCAGATCAACGAGGCCTTCGAGGCGCGCTCGCAGGAGCTGACCGCCGAGCGTGACGCCCGCGTTCTGGTCGATGAGGCGGTCGATGTCACCGTGCCGTCGACCCGCCTTCCGCTCGGCGCCCGCCATCCGCTGTCCCTCGTGGTCGACCGCGTCGTCGACGTGTTTGTCGCCATGGGTTACGAGGTGGCCGAGGGGCCGGAGGCCGAGCACGGCTGGTTCAACTTCGACGCGCTTAACACCCCCCCGGACCACGCGTCACGCGAGTTGCAGGACACGCTCTACCTGCAGCCGACGGCGGCCCAGGTGGTGCTGCGTACGCAGACGTCCCCGGTGCAGGTCCGTGCCTTGCTCGAGCGGGATCTTCCGGTGTACGTCGTCTGCCCCGGCCGGGTGTTTCGGGCCGACACCATCGATGCCACTCACCTGCCCGTCTTCACGCAGCTTGAAGGGCTGGCGGTCGACGAGGGCCTCACGATGGCCGATCTGCGTGGGACGCTCGACTCGTTCGCGGCGGCCATGTTCGGCGGGGAAACCCGCCGCGCGTCCAAGCAGCCGCTGCGCACGCGGCTACGCCCGCACTTCTTCCCGTTCACCGAGCCGTCAGCCGAGATCGATCTGCAGTGCTTCGGCTGCGGCGGCGAGCCGCCTGATCCTTCGTGTCGCATCTGCGGCGGTGAGGGCTGGCTCGAATGGGGTGGCTGCGGCATGGTTGACCCCGCGGTGCTGACCGCCTGCGGTGTGGATCCCCAGCGCTACACCGGGTTCGCCTTCGGAATGGGCCTGGAGCGCACGGTGATGGCGCTGCACGGGCTGTCAGACATGCGCATCCTGCTCGACGGCGATATTCGCTTTGCCGCTCCGTTCGCGGGCGGGAGGGTCCTGTAGATGCGCGCCGTCTATTCGTGGCTGCAGGAGCTCGTTCCCGGGCTGCCTGACGCCGAGGTGTGTGCCGATGTGTTGACCTCGGCGGGCCTGAAGGTGGAGGCCGTTGAGGTGCTCGGCGCCGGTGACGCCGGGATCGACGGGGTCACCGTGGGTGAGGTGGTCTCGATCGAGGAGCTCACCGAGTTCAAGAAGCCGATCCGCTTCGTCGAGGTACGCGTCGCCGCGGAGGGCCCGCTGCGCGCCATCGTCTGCGGCGCCACGAATTTCGCGGTCGGCGACCGGGTCCCGGTCGCCCTTCCGGGAGCGGTGCTGCCCGGCGGCTTCGCGATCGGTGCTCGCGAGACCTACGGCCGCGTCTCGGACGGGATGATCTGCTCCGCGCGCGAGTTGGGACTCGGCGATGACCACCGCGGAATCCTGGTGCTGCCCGAAGGCACCCCGCTCGGCGCCGACCTCGCAACGCTGCTCGGCTGGCCTGACGCCGTGCTCGAGATCGAGGTCACTACCGACCGTGGATACGCCCTGTCGCACCGCGGGCTGGCGCGCGAGCTGGCGACGGCCTTCGGTCTGCCGTTCACCGACCCTGCTGCGGTGTCTCTACCCGCCGTGGCCGGCCCCGCTGGCGACGTGCGTATCGACGACGCAAATGGCTGCAGTCATTACGTTTTGCGCCGCCTCCCCGGCTACGGCGCGACGAGTGCGCAGGCCTCGCCGCTGGCGTGGCAGTCACGCCTCGTCGCGGCCGGCATGCGGCCGATCTCGCGGATCGTCGACATCACCAACCTCATCCTGCTTGGTGTTGGTCAGCCGCTGCACGCCTTCGACGCGGCGAAGCTGGAGGGCGGCATCACCGTGCGCCGTGCGACGGCCGGAGAGCGGCTCACCACCCTCGACGGCGTCGAGCGCACGCTGCATCCCGAGGACCTGGTGATCGCCGACGATGCGGGCCCGGTTGCGCTCGCCGGCGTCATGGGCGGAGCCCGCACCGAGATCTCCTCAGCGACGATCGAGGTCGCGCTCGAATCGGCGCACTTCGATCCGACGTCGATCACCCGTACAGCGCGGCGCCACGGTCTCGTGTCGGAGGCTTCGCGGCGCTTTGAGCGCGGGGTCGACCCGCAGTTGGCTCGTTACGCCGCGGAGATCGCCGCCACCATGGTGCTCGGCGCGACGCCCGAGGCGCAGGTGTTGCTCACTGACGTCGGCAGTCCGGCGCCGCTGCCCCAGGTTTCTTTGCCTGCAGGCGAATGCGAGCGCCTCGGCGGGCGCGTGTATCCGGTCGAGACAATCCGGCGCCGGCTCATCGACGTCGGTTGCGAGGTCTCCGGCACGGATCCGCTGGAAGTTCAGCCGCCGCCGTGGCGTCCCGACCTGTCCCGGGCCGCCGATCTCGTGGAAGAGGTGCTGCGGCTCGAGGGTTACCAGAGCATTCCGGTCACCCTGCCGCGCGCGCCCGCTGCCCGTGGGCTCACGGCGGCCCAGCGCGCCCGCCGAAGGGCGACCGCGGCCCTGGCCGACGCCGGCTTCGCCGAGGTGTTGCTGCTGCCGTTCGTCAGCGGTCAGGTGGCAGAAGCGCTTGGCGTAGATGCTGCGGACCCGCGGCGCGCTTCGATACGGGTCGCCAACCCGCTCTCCGAGGACGAGGCGTACCTGCGCACGACCCTGATTGCGGGGCTGCTCGCGTCGGCAGCGCGCAATGTGGGCCGCGGCAATGCTGACGTCACGCTGTTCGAGGTCGGCACCGTCTTTCGGGCCAATCCGGCAGCTCCGTCGACGCCGCCCGCGATCCCGCCGGTGGACCGCCGCCCCACTCCTTCAGAACTCGCGGGGCTCGAATCGAGCCTCCCCATCCAACCCACTCACGTTGGCGGAATCCTCTGCGGTCAAAGGATTCCGGCGGCGCCGCTGCAGCCGTCGCGAGCGGCGGATTGGGCCGATGCCATCGAGGCAGCCCACGTCGTTGCTCGTTCCGTGGGAGCGACTCTGAGCGTCACGGCGGCGGTCATGCCCCCCTGGCATCCGGGCCGCTGCGCCGGGCTCTCGGTGGCGGCCCACGACGGCAGCCGGGTGATCGGTTACGCGGGCGAGCTGCACCCTCGCGTCGTCACGGAGGCCGGTCTGCCGCCGCGGGCCTGCGCGCTGGAGCTGGATCTCGGCGCGCTGATTGCCGCCGCGACCCCGCCTCCGGTCTTGCCGCCGCTGTCGCCCTACCCGGGCGCTGATCGAGACGTCGCCCTCCTTGTCGGCGGCGACGTGAGGGCGGCTGACGTCGAAGTAGCGCTTCGCGAAGGAGCCGGAGCGGACCTGGAGTCGCTACGCTTGTTCGACGACTTCGCGCCTGCCGAAGGTCAGCGTTCGCTGGCGTATCGGCTGCGCTGGCGGGCCGATCGGACGCTGACCGCGGAGGAGGTCAACGCTCGTCGTGACTGCGCGGTCGCAGCAGCCGGGCAGCGAACCGGTGCGCGGCTGCGTAGCTGAATCCTCAGAGCGGGAGGGTGAAGTGATACGCGGTGATGGTCAGGCGTTCACGGAAGTAGAAACGATGCGCCGCCGCGCGGTGGACGCCTGAATCGAGATCGAGGATCGAGCATCCGGCCTCGCGGGCACGCCGTTCGAGATCCGCGAGCAGCAGCTTCCCGTGGCCTGCCGAACGGCTCGCCGGGTGCGACACGAGGTCGTCGATGTAGAGCCGGCGCGTCGCCGTCGTACACGCGACCAGCCGCCAGCCGGCGACGGCGACAATCGCGCCTGCCGAGAGGGCAGCCGTGAATCGCAGCCCTTGCGGATAGCCCTCGGCGTAGATCTCGCGCAGCCCTTCCAGCGTGAGGTCAGTACGGAGGTGGTGGAGTACCTCGTACATCTCCGGCAGGCGCGGGTCGTCCACGGCGAGGTCGAGGATCGGGCTGGCGGGCGTCATGCGTCCTACCGTGCCCGCCTACCCCCTGGTAACGCCAGCCGACGCGCGCCGATGCCTTGCGGAAGGAACGTGTTGCATTGATATGCAGTGCACTGTGTAACATGCGTCGAGTGGGTGTCACCGTTTCCGTCGCCGGGGCCAGTGGATACGCAGGGGGCGAGCTGCTTCGACTCCTGCTCGGTCACCCCGAGGTCGAGCTTGGAGTCCTGGCCGCCGGCTCATCGGCCGGTCGTCCCGTCACCGACGTGCATCCCCACCTGATTCCCCTTCTGGGTCAAGTGTTCAGCGGCCTCGATGAATCGGTGGCGAGCGGCGCTCTGGCGGCGGATGTCGTTTTCCTCGCGCTGCCCCACGGCGCCTCGGCTCGGGTCGTGCAGGCTCTTCCGGCCAGCACTCGCGTTATCGACCTCGGGGCCGACCACCGGCTCACCGACTCCGGTGACTGGGCGCAGGGATACGGCGGCGACCATGCCGGCAGCTGGCCGTACGGGCTGCCGGAGCTTGTCGGCGCCCGCGAGCAGATTCGCGGCGCCACCCGTGTCGCCGCGCCGGGCTGCTATCCCACCGCAACGATCCTTGCCCTGGCCCCGCTCGTCAGCCAAGGCCTGATCGAGCCCGACGACCTCGTGATCGTCGCTGCGAGCGGTATCTCCGGAGCCGGCCGCAGCCCGAAGGAGCACCTGCTCGGCAGCGAGGTGATGGGCGACCTGTGGGCTTACAAGGTCGGAGGCCATCAGCATCGCTTTGAGATCGCGCAGGCGTTGGGCGTCAGCAGCCTCTCGTTCACGCCGATGCTCGCTCCGCTGCCCCGGGGCCTGCTCGCCACGTGCACCGGACGCCTGGTGTCTCGCACGACCTCGACCGCAGACCTGCGCGCCGCTTTCGAGCAGGCGTACGCCGGCGAACCCTTCGTTCACCTGCTCCCCGAGGGAAGCTGGCCCCACGCTGCGGCCGTCAATGGCAGCAATGCCTGCCAGCTTCAGGTGGTTGCCGACGAGGCGACCGGCCGGGCCGCGGTTGTCAGCGTGATCGACAATCTCGGCAAGGGCGCTGCGGGACAGGCGATCCAGTGCATGAACCTGATGCTCGGCCTGCCTGAAACGATTGGCCTTTCCGCCTGCGGGATCGCGCCGTGAGCGTAACCGCCGCGGCCGGGTTTCGCGCCTCGGGCGTGATGGTCGGCCTCAAGGCCAGCGGGCTGCCCGATGTGGCACTCGTGGTCAACGATGGTCCGACTTTCGCGGCCGCCGGGGTCTTTACGACCAATCGCGTGCAGGCGGCTCCCGTGATGTGGTCACGGCAGGTCCTGTCCAGCGGTCGGCTGCGCGCGATCGTCCTCAACTCCGGCGGCGCCAATGCGTGCACCGGTCCACGTGGTTTCGCCGACACCCACCACACGGCCGAACACGTTGCCGAGTTGCTGGGCTGCGCGGCGGGGGAGGTTGCGGTGGCCAGTACCGGGCTGATCGGCGAGTACCTGCCGATGCACAAGCTCCTGCCCGGCATCGCGGTGGCGGTGGACGTGCTCGACGCCGAGGGTGGAGCCGACGCCGCTGAGGCGATACGCACGACCGACACGTTCGCCAAGCAGGCCACTGCCACCGTTGGCGGGATCACCGTCGGCGGGATGATCAAGGGCGCGGGGATGCTCGCGCCGGGACTGGCCACGATGCTCTGCGTGCTGACGACCGACGCTGTCGCCGACACTGCCGTACTCGATGAGGTCCTGCGGGCGGCCACCCGGGTGACGCTCGATCGGGTCGACACCGACGGCTGCATGTCCACCAACGACACCGTCGTACTCCTTGCGAGCGGAGCGAGTGGGGTCACGACGACCGCCGAGGCGCTCCTCGGGCTGGTTCATGGGGTCCTCCGCGACCTCTGCTTGCAGCTGATCTCGGATGCGGAAGGGGCGACCAAGCAGGTGCGTGTGGAGGTCGTCGGAGCCAAGACCGAGGACGAGGCCGTCGAGGTCGGTCGCAGCGTTGCCCGCTCTGATCTGCTGAAGTGCGCCCTGTTCGGGGGCGATCCGAACTGGGGGCGGGTGCTCTCCGCGGCCGGCACCACCCAGGCCGCGTTCGATCCGCTGACGCTCGACGTGACCATCAACGGCGTCATGATCTGCCGCGACAGCGCGCCCGGCGAGCCCCGCGAACTCGTCGACCTCTCCGGCCGAGACGTGACCATCACACTCGACCTCAAAGCCGGTGCGGAGCAGGCGACCGTCCTCACCACCGATCTCACGGTTGCGTACGTCCACGAGAACTCGGCCTACAGCACATGAGTACGCCAGCCGCGCTCCCCGGCTCCCGCCTCGGCACGTCCTCGGCGAAGGCCGCTGCCCTCGTCGAGGCGTTGCCCTGGTTGGCCCGTTTCCACGGCCGCACGATCGTCGTGAAGTACGGCGGTCACGCGATGGCCGACCAGGCGCTGCGCGAGGCGTTCGCCGAAGACATCGTCTTCCTGCGCTACGCGGGGCTGCGCGTCGTCATCGTCCACGGCGGCGGGCCCCAGATCACCACCCACCTCGACCGTCTGGGGGTCGCGACCCAGTTCCGCGGGGGCCTGCGCGTGACAACCCCGGAGACCATGGACGTCGTCCGCATGGTGCTGGTCGGCCAGGTCAACCGTGACGTCGTAGGACTCATCAACGCCCACGGGCCTTTTGCCGTCGGCATGTCCGGGGAAGACGCGCACCTGCTGATTGCCGAGCGTCGGGGAGCGATGGTCGATGGCGTCCTCGTCGACGTCGGCCAGGTCGGCGACGTCACCCAGGTGCGCCCGGCCACCGTGACGGCCCTGCTCGACGCCGGACACATTCCGGTCGTTGCCGGCGTCGCCCGCGGTCAGGACGAGGACCACGAGACCGTCTACAACGTCAATGCCGATACGGCCGCTGCAGCTCTGGCGCTGGCCGTCGACGCCGAAAAGCTCGTCATCCTCACCGATGTCGAGGGCCTGTACGCCAACTGGCCGGATACCGACGAGGTGATCAGCGAGGTGCGTGCCGACGAGCTCGAGAAGATGATGCCGGGGCTGGCCAGCGGAATGGTGCCGAAGATGGAGGCCTGCTTGCGGGCGGTGCGCGGCGGCTTACCCCAGGCCCATGTGCTGGACGGCCGGGTGGCTCACGCGCTGCTGCGGGAGATCTTCACCGACTCGGGGATCGGCACCATGGTGACGCCGTGACCGGCTTGGTGAGTCCCAACGACATGCTCCTCGATCGCCGCGACGACGTCCTGATGACGACGTACGCGCGGCCGCCCCTGACGCTCGTACGCGGCGAGGGTTGCACGGTGTACGACGCCGACGGCCGCGCGTACCTCGACCTCATCGCGGGTATCGCCGTGTGCTTGCTCGGCCATGCCCATCCGAAGGTGCTGGAGGCGGTCAACCGACAGCTGTCGACGCTCGGCCACACCAGCAACCTTTACGCGACTGAGCCCGCGGTAGCGCTTGCCGAGCGCCTCATCGCGCTGCTCGGACCCGCCGGCGACGGGGCGCGCATCTTCTTCTGCAATTCCGGGGCCGAGGCGAACGAGGCGGCCATCAAGGTCGCTCGCCGCACCGGCCGCACCGAGATCATCGCCGCCGAGGGCAGTTTCCACGGACGCACGATGGGCGCGCTGTCGATCACCGGCCAGCCGGCGAAGCGGGCGCCGTTTGAGCCGCTGCTGCCAGGCGTCCGTTTCGTGCCTTACGGCGACGCCGCGGCGCTGCGTTCTGCCGTAAGTACCGAGACCTCTGCAGTGTTCCTCGAGCCGACGCTCGGTGAGGGGGGAGTCGTGCCGCCGCCGCCCGGCTATCTACGGGCGGCCCGCGAGGCGTGCGATGCCACCGGAGCCCTGCTGGTGCTCGACGAGGTCCAGAGCGTCGGTCGCACAGGCAGCTGGTACGCGCATCAGCCGGCCGGGATCACGCCCGACGTCGTGACGCTTGCGAAGGGATTGGCCGGAGGCCTGCCGATCGGCGCCTGCATCGGCCTCGGCCGGGCCGCCACTCTGCTCCGACCGGGCGACCATGGCAGCACTTTCGGCGGCAATCCCGTCGTCTGCGCGGCGGCCCTCGCCGTGCTCGATGTGGTGGAATCCGAGGGGCTGATCGGGCGGTCCGCTGCCGTCGGCCGCCGGTTGGCGGAGGGATTGCGGGCAGCTGACGCGCCGTTGTTGGCCGGCGTGCGGGGCAGCGGGCTCTGGCTGGCGCTCGCATTGGGTGCACCCGTTGCCGCCGCCGCTGAGGCCGGCTTTCGCGGCGCCGGGTTCCTCGTCAATACGGTCGCGCCTGACACGCT
The DNA here is from genome assembly GCA_038245655.1 of Mycobacteriales bacterium. Lineage (GTDB taxonomy): Bacteria > Actinomycetota > Actinomycetes > Frankiales > Frankiaceae > DATAZK01. The sequence continues at coordinate 18,670 of JBBRSE010000054.1, forward strand.
GCGCCTTGCCCCACCGCTGGTTCTCAGCGAAGCCGAGGCAGATCGCTTCCTTGCTGCCGTGCCCGGCGTGCTGGCGGCTCTGGCGGAGCCGCCCGCCGGTTCCCCACCAGCGGGTGAGATCACTAAGGTCACCCCATGAGTTCGCCGCACGAGCCGGATACGAGTCCGCATGTGCTCGTTGTCGAGGACGATCCAAGCGTTCGCAGCCTGCTCGACACGCTGCTGACCGCCGAGGGATACCGGGTCGCGACGGCCAGCGACGGTATCGCCGGGCTGTCCGAGGCGGTGGCCGATCGGCCTGCCGTAATCTTGCTCGACATCGTCATGCCGGATCTGGGCGGCATGCGCGTTCTTGCTGAATTGCAGACGAATCCAAGCCTCGCCGGGGTGCCGGTGCTGGTGGTCACCGGGCGCTTGGAAGCCATCCCGTCGCTGCAAGACCAGCTGGGGAAGGGCAACGTCTTCAGCAAGCCGTTCGGCGTGGCCGATCTGCTCTCCCGCATTGCCGAGCTGACCGGAAAGGCGTCCGCCTCATGAGCGTCCGACACTTCCTCGTCGACACCGACCTCGCCCCCAGCCAGCAAGCCGAGGTGCTCGATCTCGCCGACGCGCTGAAGGCCGACCGGCTGACCGATCGCATGCTCGCCAGGCGCCCGCTCGACGGGCGCAGCATCGCCGTGCTGCTCGAGAAGCGCTCGACGCGTACGCGGATGTCGTTCGAGGTCGCAATCGCCGAGCTCGGCGGCCATCCGATGATCATCGACGGCAACACGACCCAGCTCGGTCGCGGCGAGCCGCTGCGTGACACGGCTGCCGCCCTCAGCCGTTACGTCGACGCCGTAGTGATGCGCACCTACGGCCAGGACCGTCTTGAAGAGCTTGCTGCCGGAAGTGACGTCCCGGTCGTCAACGCCCTGACTGACTTTGCCCACCCGTGCCAGGCGCTCGCCGATCTGCAAACGCTGCGGGAAATCAAGGGTGATCTCAAAGGCCGCACCCTCGCTTACGTCGGCGACGGCAACAATATGGCCCACTCCCTCCTGCTCGCCGGGGCGACCGCTGGTTTGCGGGTACACATCGCGACGCCTCCCGGCTTCGAGCCGCTCGAGCAGGTCGTCCGGCATGCCAACGAGATCGGGGCCGCCACCGGCGGTGAGGCGCTCGTCATGCACGACCCGCGGGAGGCCGCCGCCGACGCCGACGCCGTCTACACGGACGTCTGGGCGTCCATGGGTCAGGAAGATGAGGAAGGCTCGCGCGCCCTGGTGTTCAACCGCTTCCAGGTGAACGCAGACGTGCTCGCCGAAGCCAGACCCGACGCGGTCGTCATGCACTGCCTGCCGGCCCATCGTGGCCAGGAGATCAGCGCCGACGTCATCGACGGGCCACGGTCCGTGGTGTGGCAGCAGGCCGAAAACCGGCTCCACGCTCAGAAGGCTCTCCTCATGTACCTGCTCGGAGTGCGACGGGAGGCTTCGTGACGGCACCTGTTTCGCGGCCGGCCTCGGCGCCTGCTCCACCCGCCGCTCGGCTGCCCCTGACGAAGGCCGCCCGCCAGGCAAAGGTCAGTGACCTGATCACGCGCGGCACCGTCCACTCGCAGTCCGATCTCGCGGAACAGCTCATGGAGAGCGGTCTGTCGGTCACCCAAGCCACGCTCTCCCGCGACCTCGCGGAACTCGGTGCCTTCAAGGTGCGCGGCGCCGAGGGGCTGGTGTACGCGCTGCCGCCCTCGGCGCCATCCAACGGTTCGGCGTCCTCGGGCGCTGCGTCCGGACCGCTTCTGGTACGCCGGCTGGCCGAGTTGCTGGTCTCTGCCGAGGCGGCCGGCAGCATGGTCGTCCTGCGGACCCCGCCCGGCGGCGCCCACTTGTTGGCCTCGGGCATCGACGGCGCCGAGATGCCCGAGGTTGCAGGCACTTTGGCCGGCGACGACACCGTCCTGCTGGTCTGCCGTCGGGAGGTCAGCGGCCGCTCCCGATCGGGCGATGCGGTGGCTGCAGCGCTTGCCGCCCGCCTGCTCGCCACCGCCCAGCGCACCGGCTAGCCCCGCCTCGCTTCCCGACCGTTCCGCCGCCTTGTCCCACCCAGTAAGTTCTCGAAAGGAGTCCTCTTGTGACCGCCGACAACAGCCCCTCGCCGCTGGAAACCGGCTCGACCGCTGGATCTGGCCGCCGCGTCGTGCTGGCCTATTCCGGAGGTCTCGACACCTCCGTCGCCATCGGCTGGATCGCCCAGGCGACCGGTGCCGAGATCATCGCTGTCGCCATCGATGTCGGCCAGGGCGGTGAGAATCTCGAGGCGATCCGCGAGCGCGCGCTCATTTGCGGCGCCGTCGAGTCCGTCGTCGTCGACGCTCGCGAGGAGTTCGCGCAGGAGTTCGTCGGTCCGGCCGTACGCGCCAATGCCCTTTACATGGACCGCTACCCGCTGGTTTCGGCGCTCTCGCGCCCGCTCATCGTCAAACACCTCGTGGCGGCCGCGCGTGCCCACGGCGCCGACACGGTTTCCCACGGCTGTACCGGCAAGGGCAACGACCAGGTCCGCTTCGAGGTCGGCATCCGCGCGCTCGCCCCGGAGTTGTCCTGCGTCGCGCCGGTCCGCGACAGCGGCATGACCCGGGACCGGGCCATCGCCTTCGCCGAGGAGCACGGGCTGCCGATCGACGTGTCCAAGCGATCGCCGTACTCGATCGACCAGAACCTTTGGGGCCGCACCGCCGAGTGCGGGATCCTCGAGGACCCGTGGGCGCAGCCGCCGGAGGATGTGTTCGTCTACACGGCCGACCCGACAGTCGCCCGCGAGGCCGACGAGGTCACGATCAGCTTCGTCGACGGGGTCCCGGCCGCGCTCGACGGCACGCAGCTGTCGATCTTCGACCTGGTGGCCCAGCTCAACACTCGGGCCGGCGCGCACGGCATCGGCCGGATCGACCTCGTCGAGGACCGCCTCGTCGGCATCAAGAGCCGTGAGATCTACGAGTGCCCGGCGGCCATCACGCTGCTGAACGCCCATCGTGACCTTGAGGACCTCACCCTGGAGCGTGACCTCGCCCGCTACAAGCGCGGCGTCGACCAGCGCTGGGGCGAGATGGTGTACGACGGACTCTGGTACTCACCGCTGAAGAACGCGCTCGATGCCTTCCTGGACAGCGCCTCGCAGTCGGTGACGGGTGACGTCCGGCTGCGCTTGTGGGGCGGTACGGCGTCGGTCGTCGGACGGCGCAGTGAGAGCAGCCTGTACGACTTCGCTCTCGCCACTTACGACGTGGGCGACCAGTTCGACCAGAGCGAGGCGCGCGGCTTTGTCAACCTGTGGGGCCTGCCGTCCCGGGTGTGGGCCGCCCGTGAGCAGCGCCAGGCCGGCGGCTGATGACGGACTATCCGGCCGGCGGGCTCAGGTTGTGGGGTGGGCGTTTCGCATCCTCGCCGTCGGAGGCGCTTGCGAAGCTCTCCGTCAGCGTCCAGTTCGACTGGCGCTTGGCCCCGTACGACATCGCCGGCAGCCGGGCTCACGCTCGGGTGCTGGCGAGGGCGGGGCTGCTGACCGACGATGAGTTGGCGGCATTGCTCGGCGGGCTCGATGGTCTCGAGGTCGACATCGCCGCTGGCACGTTTCGGCCGACCATCGACGACGAGGACGTTCACACGGCGCTCGAGCGCGGCCTGCTGGAGCGGTTGGGGGCGCTCGGCGGGAAGCTACGGGCTGGGCGCAGTCGCAACGATCAGGTGGCCACCGACTTACGCCTGTACCTGCGTGACGCCGCCCGGGCGGTGGCCCGCGAAGTGCTCGCCCTCGCCGAGGCGATCGCCGTCCAGGCGCAGGCCCACGTGGAGACCGCCGCGCCCGGCATGACACACATGCAACACGCACAGCCCGTCTCGTTCGGCCACTGGTTGCTCGCCCATGTCCATCCGCTCCTGCGCGACGTGGATCGCTTGCGTGACTGGGACAAGCGGGCGGCCATCTCGCCGCTCGGATCCGGTGCGCTGGCTGGCTCGTCGCTTCCGCTGGACCCGGAAGCGACGGCCCGCGAGCTCGGCTTCGACTCGGCGGCCGCCAACTCCATCGATGCCGTCTCCGACCGGGATTTCGCGGTGGAGTTCCTTTTTGCGGCGGCCCTGATCGGGGTGCATCTGTCGCGGCTCGGCGAGGAGATCGTGCTGTGGACGACGAGCGAGTTCGGCTGGCTGGAGCTTGACGACGCCTTCGCCACCGGCAGCTCGATCATGCCGCAGAAGAAGAATCCGGACGTCGCCGAACTGGCGCGTGGCAAGGCGGGCCGGCTGATCGGTCATGTCGTTGCGCTTCTTGCGACCCTCAAGGGCCTGCCGCTCGCGTACGACCGTGACCTGCAGGAAGACAAGGAGCCGGTGTTCGACGCGGTCGAGACGTTGACGACCGTCCTTCCGGCGCTGACCGGCACCGTGGCGACCGTGCGCGTACGCACCGATCGTCTCGAGAAGGCGGCCCCGGCCGGATTCAGCCTGGCGACCGACGTCGCGGAGTTCCTCGTGCGCAAGGGGATCGTCTTCCGCGAGGCCCACGAGGCGGTCGGTCATCTCGTCGCGTGGTGCCTCTCGCACGATGTCGGGCTTGAGCAGGTCAGCGACGCGGACCTCGCGGCCGTCAGCCCCCACCTGACGCCCGACGTCCGCGACGTGCTCTCCGTCCCCGGTGCGCTTGCTGCCAGGTCCGCCCCCGGAGGAACCGCTCCCGTGCGCGTGCGGGAGCAGCTGGCGGCCGTGCTTAGGCAGCTGAAGGTCGACCAGGCCTGGGCAGGAGGCGGCTGATCGCCGGCGCCCTCCCTGCGCAGTTCTACGACCGTCCGGCTCACGCGGTCGCTCGCGACCTGCTGGGGTGCCTGCTGACCGACGGCGTAGTTACTGTCCGACTGGTCGAGGTGGAGGCATACGACGGCACGGCCGACCCTGCCAGCCACGCGTTTCGCGGCCCAACTGCGCGCAACGCACCCATGTGGGGCCCGCCGGGAAGGCTGTACGTCTACTTCACCTACGGGATGCACTGGTGTATGAACGCGGTCTGCGGTCCGCCCGGCCATGCCTCGGCGGTGCTGCTGCGAGCCGGCGAAGTGGCCGGTGGGACGGCAAGCCAGGCCGAAGCGGCCCGTCGCCGCCCGCGGGACCGGCCTGTTGATCGTGCCCGCGGTCCGGCCCGGCTCGCGCGCCTGCTGGAGATCACCGGATCCGCGAACGGCCTCGACCTGACCCGCGGCGAGCCGCCGTTGACCGTCCTCGCGGGTGCCGCGGTGCCGGACGAGGCGGTGCGCACCGGCCCTCGGGTGGGGCTGAATCCGAATCTCGGTCCTGCCGCCGAGTGGCCGTGGCGATGGTGGGTCGCCGATTCACCCGCCGTCTCGACGTTTCGTCCCGGGGGGCTGCGTAGCCGTAAGGCACGATCGGACGGGTGAGTTCCGAATCCCGGCCCCTCGTCGCACCCGCGCCGCGACCCGCTTCCGCGCTCGACGAGCTGGAGTGGCGCGGCCTGATTGCACAGAGCACAGATCCGACCGCCTTGGCAACCGCGCTCGCGCGCGCTCCTATGACCGTCTATGCCGGTTTCGACCCCACGGCCCGCAGCCTCCACGCGGGCAGCCTGGTACCGCTGCTGACGCTGCGCCGGCTGCAGCGTGCCGGTCACCGTCCGATCGTGATCGCCGGCGGCGCGACCGGCATGATCGGCGACCCGAGCGGCCGAGCTTCCGAGCGTTCCCTGCTCACCGTCGACGAAGTCCAGAGCAATGTCGAGCACATCTCCCAGCAGCTGCGGCGATTCCTGGACTTCAGCCCGGGCCCGGCGCAGGCGCTGCTGGTCAACAACCTCGAATGGACGGCATCGCTGTCGGCCATCGACTTCCTGCGCGACGTCGGCAAGCACTTCCCGATCAACGCGATGCTCGACAAGGAGTCGGTACGCACCCGCCTCGAAGGCGGCGGGCTGACGTTCACCGAATTCAGCTACCAGCTCCTGCAGGCGTCCGACTACCGGCAACTCCTGCGTCGTTATGACTGCCGGCTCCAGATCGGCGGCAGCGACCAGTGGGGCAACATCACGGCCGGCCTCGACTTCATCCGCCGGACCACCGGTGAGTCGGCCCATGGGCTCACTGTCCCGCTCGTGACGAACGCCAGCGGGGAGAAGTTCGGCAAGTCCACCGGAGGTGGACGGGTGTGGCTGGACCCGGAGCTCACCACGCCGTACGCGTTCTACCAGTACTTCCTCAACACCGATGACCGCGATGTGGGCACCTACCTGCGTTTCTTCACCGAAGCTACGAGGGAGGAGATCGCGCAGCTCGAAGCTGCGGTGACCGAGCGTCCCGCCGCCCGAGAAGCCCAGCGCAGGCTGGCGTCCGAATTCACCGCCCTGCTGCACGGTCAGCAGGACGTGGATCGGGTGGTGGCCGCGTCACAGGCGTTGTTCGGAAGGGGATCGCTCGAAGCGCTGCCGCCGGCGACATTGCGGGCTGCCGTGGCCGAGATCCCCGCGACGCAGGTGACGCCCGACCGGCTGAGCGCGGGCGTAAGCATCATCGAGCTGCTGGTCGACTCTGGCCTCTGTACGTCGCGTTCGGACGCCCGCCGCGCCCTGGACCAGGGCGGTGTGTACGTGAACAATGTGAAGATCGGTGACGAGAAAGCCACGTTGGCCCGCGAGCAGCTGCTGGCCGCCGAAGACGGGGCGGTGGCTCTGCTTCGAAGGGGTAAGCATTCGCTAGCTGCGGTCCGGGTACTCGGCTCGCCGTAGTCGTCAAAGCTCCCTTCCACCGGGCCAGGCGCAGCTAGCACAAACCCAAGCGTGACAAGCACGTTCGGGGCGTGTCGTGTCTCGCTGATCCGTATCGGATCCGTCACAGGCCGAGCCACGCCGAAACCGTTTGACGAACCGGACACCTGCCCGTAACTTCTCTCATGCCCGAGCAACGGGGGCGGACATCTAGGTGGCCGCCTCGAGGAGGGGCGCCGCTTCCAAGGGAAGCGGTGCGGCCGATCCGGCAGGGCCATCGCAGGAAAGTGATCCTCGGCGGCTTTGACAGGATTCATGCCCACTGCTATGTTGGACAGGTTGCCCCAAAGCCGGTTGAGAAACTGGTACTGGTGCGCATTCGCTCCTTGAGAACTCAACAGCGTGCCGAAAGTCAGTGCCAACCCCCGTCCGCGTGGGCCGGTGAGATCCGTTCGGATCAAGCAGGTGTTACGTGGCGGAATATCTTTAAAGGCACGATGGACGATCTACGGATCTGACGTCATGTCAGGATCGATTTCCTTTGTCATCGCCCGCAGCTTCGGCTGTGTTCGATATAGAAACATCAATGGAGAGTTTGATCCTGGCTCAGGACGAACGCTGGCGGCGTGCTTAACACATGCAAGTCGAGCGAACCTTCGGGTTAGCGGCGAACGGGTGAGTAACACGTGGGCAACCTGCCCCGAGCTCTGGGATAACCCCGGGAAACCGGGGCTAATACCGGATACGACCCGAGAAGACATCTTCTCGGGTGGAAAGTTTTTCGGCTCGGGATGGGCCCGCGGCCTATCAGCTTGTTGGTGGGGTAACGGCCTACCAAGGCGACGACGGGTAGCCGGCCTGAGAGGGCGACCGGCCACACTGGGACTGAGACACGGCCCAGACTCCTACGGGAGGCAGCAGTGGGGAATATTGCGCAATGGGCGAAAGCCTGACGCAGCGACGCCGCGT
>JBBRSE010000055.1:0-25673 GCA_038245655.1 Mycobacteriales bacterium
CTAAGCGGCGTCAGCTAGTTCGCGGAGCTATGGGCTGCTCGCCGAGATGCTGACGGGAATTGTTGCTTCGATGGATGGTGCTCGATGTGCCGCGCTCGAGGCCGGGCGGGCCTGGGGGCGACACCTGGTAGTAGCGAGTATCAGCCGAGCAGCTCGCTTCGCGACCGGTTGAGACGTTTCGAGATGCTTATGGCGATCCGCTCCGCTTGGATCTTGGCATGTTCCGCGACGGGACCGGCGTACCAGTCATCGACCGTCGCGATCCACAAATCGAGCCAGCGCGCGAAATGCGTAGGTGTCAGTCGATGCTGCTCGTTAAGGGCCCGGTGCACGACGAGGGCGTTACCCCGGTAGCTGCCGGTGCGGAACAACACGGTCTCCCAGAAGTCACACATGATCGGTTTGTGGATTCGCATATCGACGTGCGCGACATCGGTGAAGATCGGTCCGATGAGCGGATCGGCGAAGACCCGGGCGTAAAAATCCTCCACGAGGATGGTGACATCCTCGCGTGTTCGGATGTCATGCGTCGCGGTCATGGCGGACCGGGCGCCACCACCACGCAGGGCGCCTGCAGGGCGGGCAACGTGAACATCGCCAAGCCTGCTGGTCGGTTGCCCCTCACTCATCCGGGTTGCGCCGGGTGATCCGGGCGGGCGCGCCAGCGCGTCGGTCCGTCCTGTTCGTAGGCCCAGACGTGCGACCCCCCGCTGTAGGCATGCTGATGGCCCAGAGCGGATGCGGGTTGCATCCCGCCTCCAGGTACACGATGTCGGCGTAGGCACAGGTCTGCCACAGCAGGACGCTGTGCTCCTCACGGATGGATCGATTCAGGGCAGCAAGCGGCGTGGCTGTCGTCACGTTGCCCGCGGGATCGCCCGTGCGGCTGCCGTCGCTGCGGTTGTTGCCGTTGACCGCGGCAGGCAGCCATCGATGATGGCTTGCAGGTCAACGCCGATCCGCGGTTCGTGCAGCGTGGCCGCGACGAGGTCGTCAGGTTCGAAGACCATGCCGGCAATGTGCGGTCCGTTCGCCGCGCGGCTGCCGACACGCACCGTGTGAGCCACATGGACGCCGGGGTCGTCGAGCGTGGTGCGGATTAGCCACATCCCGATATCGGTGAGTCGGACGAGCTCGGCGGACCATGGCTGGACGCCTGCGGGTATCGCGCGGGTGGCGCGGCGCCGGCGCCGTGCCGGGTGTCTCAAAGAGGGTGCAGTTGTCGGCTCGGCGATGCGTAGTGCACGGGTCACGGTGGCGGTCGCCTGCCGCAAGGCGACAGTGAGCTCGTTTGCGGCCTGGCGTGCATCGGCGGGGGTGTGCGGGGCTGCGGTGACGTCGCGCATCCGCCGATAGGAGGCCTCGACGCGGGCCCGGTCGGCGGCGTAGCCGACGTCGAGCGCGGCAAGTACGGCGGCCTTCCTCTCAGGTCGACGTGGGGCGTTTCGCATCCTGGTCATCTCCTTCACCGAAGGGTCGGTTGGCAGGCGCACAACAGTGAGCTGGTGGGCCTGCTCGGTGGCGCTTCGACTGCCACCGCCCGGACGGAACCATCGGCGACCTCCATAGAAACTAATAGTTTCGTTTATATATCACCCGTCGCTCATCTGCAACCACGGTGATAACCAGAGACTTTTCTACCGCACTGACTGCGGGGCCGAGGATGTTGATCCAACCGGACGCCCGCTGCTTGTTTCTAACGGAGCGGGCTGTAACAATGAATGGCATGGGGGCGAACCTTGCGGACGCGTCCGTGACCGTCGCGGCGGGCACCCGCCGCGCCAAGGTCCTCGGGCTGCTGCGGACGACCGACCGACCGCTGTCGGCGGCAAAGGTCGCCGAGGCGACGGGACTGCACCTCAACACCGCACGCTTCCACCTCGACGCCCTCGTCGACGACGGACTGGCCGAGCGCACCTCCGAGCCACGTGACGTTCCCGGCCGGCCGCGGATCCTGTACTCGGGACGGGGGCCGATGCCCGGGCCGCGCAGCTACGGGCTGCTCGCCGAGATGCTTACAGGCCTGGTCGCAGCTCTGAAGGACCCCGAGACGGCAGCTGTCGAAGCGGGCCAGTCGTGGGGACGGCACCTGGTCGAGCGCGCCGCCCCGTCCGAGCAGGTCGACGCGAAGGAGGCGGTCGATCGGCTGACCCGGATGCTGGACGCGATCGGCTTCGAGCCCGAGGCCCGCGCGACGAAGAAGGGCACCGAGGTGCGGCTGCACCACTGCGCGTTCCGGGAGGTCGCCGAGAAGCACACCGATGTCGTCTGCGCCATCCATCTCGGGTTGATGCAGGGTGCGCTCGGCGAGTTGCGGGCGCGAGTCGAGGCCACCTCCCTAGAACCGTTCGTCACCCCGCAGCTGTGCCTCGCCCATCTGCAATCGACGAAAGCGGCGAGCTGAACGGTCGCCTCGGTCGCCGGCGTGCCACGCCGGGGCGTCCCGCCGATGGCAGCACCTGCTCCACGTCCGCAACCACCGACAACCGCGGCGAATCGCGACCGACGTCCTGGCCAGCGCGCTGCTCGACGCGCAGATCATCGGGCGGCAAACCGCCCCAACCCGGGCTCGGTCCCCCCGCTAAGCCCCAGGTGGCCACCGTCCGCGCCCAGGTTCGGTGTCAGTCGGCGGCCGGGTCGTGGCCGTGCGCGTCGAGCGCAATCGCCGCGTGCGCATACGCCGCCGGCGCGCATCTCCGCTGCCACCCAGATCGCCTCCATGCTCGTCGCTCGCGCCCTTGGCCGCTAGCTAGCGCCGGGCATCTGTCATCAGGTCAGCCTGGAGTACCTGTCGCGCAGGTTGACCTGTGCGCGCGCAAAGACCTTGTGCAGCAGTGCCGCAAATGCAACGGAGCAGTTGGGCGTTTGGGGCTGTGTTGCGTTGGCCGAATGGGGGCGGCGGCACCGAGCGGTGCGGTGATCGACAGTGGTCCAGCCCTCATGAGCTGGAGTTGTCACGAACACTATGGTAAAAACAGTCTGGATTGGTAATAGGTCACTACCTGCCCAGAGGGAGAACGCTATGTCGCTGGACAGCACGATCAGCACCACCACCCTCACGGCCCTGTCGACGGCCTCGCACGCCGACAGCGTGGGGGCGGACAGCCCCAACGAGGCAGTGATCGATGCGATCCGCGCTCATCACGCCCAACTAGCCGAGCAGTTACATTCCCGCACCGACGCTGTCGCCATCGCTGCACGGACCGGTGAGTGTGCGCGCGAACGCGACGCGCTGCACGACTGGTACCGAACAGAGCTGATGCCGCACGTCGTGGCCGAGGGACAGGCCCTCTACAGCCCGGCCTCGGAGCTGGATGCCACCCGGCTGCTGATCCGCGGGATGCTGGCCGAGCATCGGTTCCTGGTGAGCCTGATCGCCGACCTGGCCCTGGCCTCCGACCCGTTTCAGGTGGCCACCACTGCTATCGCGTCGCAGGCTGTCTTCACAGTGCACCTGAGCAAGGAGAACGACCTGCTGCTACCTGCGCTCGACCAGGCCGGGCTGAACCTGCCCGCAATCCTGGACGGCATGCACGAGATCCTCGGCCACCGGGACAACGACGCAGAACACGACAGCTGCGGCTGTGATCACGACGCTGGCGAGGCGCAGGCTGTATCTGTGCAGGTCAGCGCCCGGCCTGCGGAGGTGGATGGCGAACTCGACGTCCGGGCCTTGCCGCACGGCCCGCGGCACGAGATCGTTTTCGCTCGCTTCGACGCGCTCGCGCCCGGCCAGGCGCTCGTCATCGTCAACGACCACGATCCCACGCCGCTGCGCTACCAGTTCGAGGCCGAGAACGCCGGCGCGTTCAGCTGGCAGTACCTCGAGCAGGGACCGGAAGTGTGGCAGGTCCGCATCGGCCGCGCCGCGGCACCCGAGGTACCAGCGTCATCGTGAGCGAACCGTTCAGCGCTGGCTTCGCCGACCGAACCCCAGTCCGCTCGTGAGCGAGGACGAGCGCCGGCAACCTGGCACACCGGTGGGCGAGCCGGCGAGTGTGTGGGCCGACTGGCGCGCGGTCGTCGCGCCCCGGGACGCCGGCCCCGACATCGCCGTGCTGCACGAGTCGGCCGAGTTGAAGGTCGTGCTCGTCGCGCTGGCCGCCGGCCACGGCCTGCCGGAACACCCCGGTCCAGCGGCCAGCTTCCACATCCTGTCCGGAACAGGCGCCGTCGTCATCGACGAGGTGGCCCATCCGGTGTCGGCCGGGGCGACCGTGGTCGCGGCATCAGGAACGCGTCGATCGGTGCGGGCGACCTCGCCACTGGTGTTCCTCGGCAACCTGGGTGACCCAGCATCCGAGGAAAGGCCGCAGTGACACCGGTCGCCGTGCTCTCACTATCCCGCCTATCCCGGCGAGCGGGACACCACGGAGGTCAGCGAATGTTCGAGCGACGTCGTCGGCAGCCGTCCGACGACCTGGCCCCCTCCTGCGGTCCGTTTGTAGTGTCGGCGCGGTGAGCCGCGCGACGGCCGCGTCGCCCTGGGCCCGAGCGGCGCTGCCCTTTCTCGCCATCGGTGGCGCATGCGTGATCGCGGGCGGCTTCGTCGCGGCGGTCACCGCACACGCGCCGTCGGAGAACGCCACCTGGACCGCCGCCTATCTGGTGCTGGTGGCCGGAGTCGCGCAGATCGTGCTCGGCGCGGGGCAGGCGTGGTTGGCCGATCGGCTGCCCTCGTCGCGGTGGCTCGTCGGCGAGCTGGCCGCGTGGAATCTGGGGAACGGCGCGGTCATCGCCGGTACCGTCTCCGGGCTGACGCCGGTGGTGGACGTCGGCGGTGCGCTACTGATCCTCGCGCTGGTGCTGCTGCTGGCGGCCGTCCGCGGCGCCGGGCGGACCGGTTGGCTGCTTGCCGTCTACCGAGGCGTTGCCGCGATCGTGTTGGTGAGTATCCCGGTCGGACTGATGCTCGCCGAACTCAGACACCGGTGACCGCCTGCACGAGTGCAGGAGTGCCGGCATGGTGGGCGCGCCCACGCGCCACACTGGCGGCAGCTGACGGGTAGATCAGTTCGGCGAGCGGGAACGAGCGATGCGCGCGTGGCGGCAGCAGCACTCCTTATTTGTGGCCGGTGGTCAGTCGATGTCGGGTGGCTGTTGGTGGGTGGTGACGGCGAGCCGGTTCCATACGTTGATGGCGGTGATCGCCATCAGCAGCCGGACCAGCTCCGGTTCGGTGAAGTGCTTGGCCGCGGTGTCCCAGACCTCGTCGGGCACGCCGCCATCGGCGATGCGGGTGACCGCCTCGGTGAGCGCGAGTGCGGCCCGCTCGCGGTCGTTGAACAGGCTGGGTACTTCGTGCCAGCCGGCGAGCACGTCCAGGCGCCGTTGCGACTCGCCGTGCTCGCGGGCGTCGCGGTGATGCATGTCCAGGCAGAAGGCGCAGCCGTTGATCTGCGAGGCGCGGATCTTGACCAGTTCCAGCAAAGCCTGCTCCAGGCCACCGCTATCGCTGTCACCGCCCCGCGCGTACTGCTCCATGCCCAGCACGGCGCCGTAGGCGTTCGCATCGACGTCGTGGATCGACAGGCGCTGCCCCTGGATCGTCATGGTTGTCCTCCTTTGATCGTCGCTGGGCGATCGCCCAGCGGGTCAGGTCGCTATCAGCGACCCGAGTGCGATGAGCGCCAGGCCGATCACCGCGCGCAGCAGACCCGCGGACCGGGCTCCCCGCTGTACCCGGCGGCTCGCGTGCCGGTCCTCGGGGGTCGCCAGTGCGGCGGCGCGCAGGCGGGTCATCCGCCGGGCCTGCACCACGCCGACGATCAGGGTTGCGAGTAGCGCGGCCGCGACCACGACCGCGGCGGTCAGGACTCCGTCCCAGGCGTGATCACGGAGCAGGCCCGCGCCGGTGCCGAACGCGACCAGCAGCGCAGTCATACCGAGCAGGAGGTAGCTGCGCCCCAGGGCTCGGAAGAACGCGACCCGCTGTCCGGGCACCAGCGTCCGGGTCGCGACGCGCGCCACGACGGCGATGGCGATGTACCCGCCGACCCAGATGCAGCTGGACAGGATGAAGACGCCGAGCAGGATCGCCTGAGTCGTGTCGGACATGGCGCCCCTAGTTTGGTCCGAGCAGGGCTTCGACGCTTATGCGTGCCTCGGCGAACAGCCGGGAGACCGGGCTCAGTGCGGCGGCTTCGTCGACGACGCGCTGGAAACCGTTCCCGGCGATGCCGTTGATCTGCGCTTTGAACAGCAGTTGGGAGGAGATGACGGTCGCCAGGCCGTCGACCTCGTCGAGGGTGACGGCGGCCGCCACGCGCAGCCGCTGGGGCGGGGCGTCGAGCAGGATGAGCACCGGTTCGTCGTCGGCCAGCAGCCAGTCCTGGGTACGAGCGGCGAGCCCGCTGGCGGCCGGCACGTGCTCGGGGGCATCAGCTGGCCCGGCCAGTGGGGCTTGCTCGGCGATCAGGTGGTGTTCGAGCACGGCCAGCGTCTGGTTGACCAGCTGGGCCAGCTCCGACAGGGGGCAGGATGCCGCCTCGAGGTGATCGAGCTGGTCGGTGAGCGCGTAGAGCTGGACGTGCTCTGCGCTCAGCTCCGCGAAGCGTGTCGCCCCATCGTTGGGGTACAGCAGGACCTCTTCATCCCAGACCTGCCGCAGTACCGCGGTCCGCAGGAACCCGGTCAGGACGCGCAGTTCGGCCGCTGGCCAGGACAGTGCCGCGACCAGGGCCAGGATCGGGGCGGCCCGCCGGCGGACGTCACGCACCAGTAAGGTGCGTTCGCCGGCCAGGATGCGGGAATCGGGCGCGGTGCTCAGCGCGGCCGGAGAGGGTCGCTGAATGCGTGTCACAGCAGGCAGGCTCATCGTCAGCTCCTGTCGTTCCGCCTGAGTTTATACGAGTCAATTCAGTAAAACCTTTGGTAGCCGCCCATCATCGTCAGCTGTCCCGCTGGCCGACCCCGCCTGAACCCGCGCCCGACGCGCCCCACACCCGGCGCCGTCACCGCGACCACCTCGTCCCACCTGGAGAGCGACGTCCTTCGTCAAGGCCGTCTGGAACGAACGCTGCAACGGGTTCGTCCGCTGCCCACCGTGCCCATGACACACCTGCTCACTGAGCCGGCTCAGCGTGCACAGTTGTTGGCGGACCCGCAGGAGCGATTCCGCGATCCTTCTATCGCGGCACGACTGGTGTCCAGCTGAGGCGAAAATCCGGCGGGTGTCGCCACAACGGCCGACCCACTGTCCGTGGGGCCGCGGCGCTGTCAGGACTGACCAAGAGCTGCCGGCCACCCCTTGGCCGAATAAAAACGAGATGTCTTGCATTTATTGTCGACTAGCAGGACAATCAACTTATGGCAATCATGTCCGAATCGGAGTCGATGGCGCTGTTCACGGCCCTCGGCGAAGAGCGGGCCGAGTGGCTGGAGTCGGTCGACGGATTGATCGCGGAGCACGGCACCGAGCCGGCTCGGCAGATGCTGGACGAGGTAATCGCTCACGCCCGAGACCGCGGTGTGCCAGTGACGGGCCGCACACGCTATCGCAACACGATCCCTGCGCACCGGCAGCCCTCATATCCGGGTGACGAGGCGTTGGAGGAGCGCATCAATGCCTACCTGCGCTGGAATGCGATGGCGATGGTGGTCCGGGCAAACAAGCATCATGAGGGGATCGGCGGGCATCTGTCCACCTATGCGTCGGCGCTGACGTTGTGGGAGGTCGGCTTCCAACACTTCTTCCGTGGCCGCGGGGCAGCGGCTGGCCCGGTCGTTCCGGGCGATCAGGTGTTCTTCCAGGGACATGCCAGCCCCGGCGTCTACGCCCGCGCGTTTCTTGAAGGACGGCTCAGCGTCGAGCAACTGGACCTGTTCCGCCGCGAGGTGGCGGGCCACGGCCTCGGGTTGCCGTCATACCCGCATCCGCGGGGAATGGGCCAGTTCTGGGAGTTCCCCACCGTGAGCATGGGAATCGGGCCGCTATACGCTGTCTACCAGGCACGATTTAACCGCTATTTGGCGGCCCGTGGGCTCGCGGACACGGCCGGTGCTCGGGTGTGGTGTTTTGTAGGCGACGGGGAGACCGACGAGCCGGAGACCCTCGCCGCGATTCGTCTGGCGGCGCGTGAGCACCTGGACAACCTGACCTTTGTCGTCAATTGCAACCTGCAACGGCTCGACGGGCCGGTGCGCGGCAACAGCCGGATCGTTGACGAGCTCGAGGGTGCGTTCCGGGGCGCCGGGTGGCACGTGTTGAAGGTGCTGTGGGGCTCGGAGTGGGAGCCGTTGTTCAACGCACCCCAGGGGGAGCGACTCCTGGTCCGGCTGGAGGCGATGAACGACGGTGACCTTCAGCGACTCACGATCCTGGAGCCTGAGGCGCTCCGACTTGAGCTCTTCGGTGAGGACCCGGAACTTGTGACGCTCGGCGCCTCACTCAGCGACGACCAGCTGACCAAGTTGCGTCGCGGCGGACACGATTCGCGGGCTGTCTTCGCGGCATACACAGAGGCCGTCGCGCACCGGGGCGCGCCGAGCGTGGTGCTGGCACAGACGGTGAAGGGCTACGCGCTCGGCCCGAACTTCGAGGGCCGCAATGCCACTCACCAAATGAAGAAAATGACGCCTGAGCAGTTGGGAATCTTCCGCGACATCCTCGATCTGCCGGTCACCGACACGCAGCTCGCGGATGGTCTTCCGCCGTACCTGTCGCTGGCCGAAGAGTCGGCGGAGCTCAACTACCTGCGAGACCGCCGCCGCTGCCTGGGCGGCGTGCTGCCTCGCCGTCCAGCGCACCCGACGCTGCTTTCCGACCAGCCGGAGCCGAGTATCTTCACGCAGTTCGACACCGGCTCTGGCACTCGCGCCGTCTCCACGACGGGCGCCTACACCAAGCTGCTGCGTTCGCTGATGCGCGACAAGGCGATCGGCCCGCGGGTGGTGCCCATCGTCCCGGACGAAGGCCGATCGTTCGGCTTCGAGGTGCTCTACAGCCAATTCGGTATCTACGCCCCAGACGGGCAGCAATACGTTCCGGTCGATGCCGACCTGCCGCTGGCATACCGAGAAGGTGCAGCTGGGCAGGTGCTGCAGGAGGGCATCAACGAAGCCGGCGGTCTCGCCGAGCTGACGGCCGCCGCGACCGCCGGTGCTACCTGGAACACCGTCGTTTTGCCGTTCTACACCTACTACTCGATGTTCGGCTTCCAGCGGGTTGGTGACCTGATCTGGGCACTGGCCGACGCCCGCGGCCGCGGGTTCCTCGTCGGTGCCACTGCGGGGCGCACCACGCTGGCTGGCGAGGGCATCCAGCACACCGACGGCGCGTCACATCTGGCTGCGCTGTCAGTGCCGGCCTGCCGCGCCTACGACCCCGCCTACGCCTACGAGACGGCGGTGATCGTTCGTGACGGTTTCCGCCGTATGTATGCCGAGGGCGAAGAATGTTTCTACTACCTGACGGTCTATAACGAGAACTACCAGCAGGCCGCGAAGCCCGTTGAGTCCGGAGTTTCTGGCGTCAGTATTGACGAGGCGATCACCGCCGGGCTCTACCGGCTCGCGCCAGCGGACGTTGACCGCTCGCTTCAGGTTAGGTTGCTCGCCTCAGGTCCTGCCGTGCTCGCGGCACAGCAGGCGGCGAAATTGCTCGGCGAACGGTACGACGTCGCCGCGGAGGTGTGGTCTGCGACAAGCTGGAAGCAGCTACGCGTCGACGCGCTGGAGGTCGAGGGGTGGAACCGGCAGCACCCAACTGGTCCCCGTCGTACCAACTACGTACGCCGCGCGCTCGGCGAAGACAACATTCCCGTCGTCGCGGTAACCGACTACGTCACCGCGCTACCGGACCAGCTGGCCCGGTTCGTCGACGCACCTTTCACCGCACTAGGCACGGACGGTTACGGACTTTCCGACACTCGAGAGGACCTGCGCGCCCACTTCGGTACGGATGCTGCCGGCATCGTCGTCGCCGCTCTCGCCCTGCTCGCCGACATCGGGCGGATCGATTCCGCAGTCGTCGCAGACGCGTTGACTGATGACCCGGAAGCGACCACCGTTGAGCGGATTCACCGTCAGGGCTTGCCGGACACGCGCACGCTCGTCGCCTAGGAACGAGGGTCCCGTTGGAGGCAGCCATGACGAAAAACAGCTTCAGTGCCCGGGACACCCTCACGGTGGGGGACACGACCTATGACGTTTTCCGGCTTGACCGAGTCGCTGGGACGGGTCGGCTTCCGTACAGCCTAAAGGTGCTGATGGAGAACCTGCTGCGCAACGAGGATGGCGTGCTCGTCACTGCCGACCAAGTGAATGCGCTGGCCGACTGGAAGCCAGCGGCGAGCCACGGCAGCGAGATTGAGTTCACGCCGGCGCGGGTCCTGCTACAGGACTTCACGGGGGTCCCATGTGTCGTGGACTTCGTCGCGATGCGCGACGCGATGGAGGCGTTCGGGGGCGATCCAAGGAAGATCAATCCGATGATTGCGGCCGAACTCGTGATCGACCATTCAGTGATCGTTGACGTCTTCGGCCGCCCGGACGCGTTCCGGATCAACGCCGACCTGGAGTTCGAACGCAACAAGGAGCGTTATCAACTCCTGCGCTGGGCGCAACAGGCGTTCGGCAACTTCCGGGTGGTTCCTCCGGACACTGGCATCTGCCACCAGGTCAACCTGGAGTATCTGTCGCGCGTCGTGTTCGATGACCATGGCACCGCCTACCCGGACACTGTCGTGGGCACCGACTCGCACACCCCCATGGTGAACGGCCTCGGCGTACTCGGCTGGGGAGTGGGAGGCATCGAAGCTGAGGCTGCGATGCTGGGCCAGCCCATGAGCATGCTGATCCCACCTGTTGTCGGACTGAAGCTGACCGGCGCGCTGCGCGAGGGGGCGACTGCGACCGACCTGGTACTCACCGTCACCGAGTTGCTGCGGAGCACCGGGGTAGTCGGCAAGTTCGTCGAGTTCTTCGGGCCGGGAGTGGCGAACGTGCCGCTGGCCAATCGGGCAACGCTGGGCAACATGAGCCCGGAGTACGGCTCCACCTGTGCGATCTTCCCGATCGACAGGGTGACGCTGGACTACCTGCGGCTCACCGGCCGACCGCACCAACACGTCCGGTTGGTGGAGGCGTACGCCAAAGAACAGGGGCTCTGGCACGATCCTCAGCACGAGCCGGTATACAGCCAGCGACTCGAGCTTGACCTGGACGGGGTGGTGCCGTCGATCGCCGGGCCTAAGCGCCCACAGGACCGCATCCCGCTTGCCGCCGCGTCGCGTGCTGTGCGCTCATTGCTGGCTGGTGAGCCGGTCGTGCCCTCACCGCCGGTCGGGCTGGACGAAGCGTCGGGCGAGTCGTTCCCGGCCAGTGACCCGGTCGCGGTCAGCGAGGGACATGCCGGCGACCGGCCGGTCGCCGGTGACGGCTGGCGCGGGCACGGCGAGTGGCCGTCGCAGCCGGTTCCCGTCATCCTCGACGATGGCGGCCGAACCAACATCGACCATGGCCACGTGGTCATCGCGGCGATCACCTCATGCACCAACACATCCAACCCGTCGGTGATGGTCGCCGCGGGGCTGCTGGCGAAGAACGCCGTCAAAAGGGGACTGGCCTCGAAGCCGTGGGTGAAGACCTCTCTCGCTCCTGGGTCTCGGGTCGTCACTGACTACTACGACCGTGCCGGGCTCACCCCGTATCTGGATGAGCTCGGGTTCGGGCTGGTTGGGTACGGCTGCACTACGTGCATCGGCAACTCGGGACCGCTCATTCCGCAAGTGAGCGCCGCGGTGACCAAGCACGATCTGACCGTGTGCTCGGTGCTGTCCGGCAACCGCAACTTCGAAGGTCGGATCCACGCGGAGTGCGAGATGAACTTCCTCGCTTCCCCGCCTCTGGTTGTTGCGTACGCCCTGGCCGGCACCTTGCGGGTCGATCTGACGACCGAGCCGGTCGGGACCGCACCCGACGGTCGACCGGTCTACCTCCGCGACATTTGGCCTACAGCGCGGGAAGTCCAGCAGGTCGTCGACGAGTCGCTGCATGCAGAGATGTTCAGCTCCGGCTATGCCGACGTGTTCACCGGCGACGACAACTGGCGCAGCCTCGAGGTGCCCAGAGGTGACATCTTCAGCTGGGAGGAAACGTCCACATACGTGCGACGGCCGTCGTACTTCGACGACATGCCACGCGAGCCTGAGCCGCTGCGCGACGTCCTCGGCGCCCGGGTGCTTCTGGTCCTCGGCGACTCGGTCACCACCGACCACATCTCGCCGGCCGGCGCGATCAAGCAGGATTCTCCCGCCGGCCGCTACCTGAGCGACCATGGCGTCGCGCCGGGCGACTTCAATTCTTACGGGTCCCGCCGGGGCAACCACGAGGTAATGATCCGTGGCACGTTCGCCAATATCCGGCTACGCAACCGACTCCTGCCGGGAGTGGAGGGCGGATTCACTCGGTGCCTACCCGATGGTGAGCAACTCAGCGTCTATGACGCTGCCGTCGCCTATGCACAACAGGGCGTACCGCTCATCGTGATCGCCGGTGCCGACTACGGCTCCGGCTCCTCACGCGACTGGGCCGCAAAGGGAACCCTGCTGCTCGGAGTTAAGGCTGTGCTCGCCACCTCCTACGAACGCATCCACCGGTCGAACCTCATCGGGATGGGTGTGCTGCCGTTGCAGTTCCGGCCAGGCGAGTCGGCTGAAAGCCTCGGACTGACGGGTGAGGAAACGTACTCGGTGACGGGGCTGCGCGGTTGCGACCTCGTGCCGACCACAGTCACGGTGCGAGTTGATACCAGCGGGGAAAGCCGCCGATTCATCGTCGACGTGCGCATCGACACTCCCTCCGAGGCGGAGTATTTCCGCCACGGAGGCATCTTGCAGTACGTCCTTCGGCAGCTGCTCGCAAGCTGAGCGACAAAAGGGGTACAAAGCGGCTTGGATGACGGTGTACCTGTGGCGTGCGGATGGTGTGGCAAAGACTGATACCGGTAGAATCGTTTCTATGCCGACTCCCCGGTTTGGCGCGGTGGGCCTCACTGATGCGGTGACGGAAGCTGCCGTGGGCGCCCGCCGCACCGAGGTGCTCGCCAGGCTGCGGGCGGCGGACGACCCGCTGACCGTGCAACAGGTCGCCGACGTGACCGGGATCCATGTCAACACCGCGCGGTTCCATCTCGACGGGTTAGTCAGTGACGGGCTCGCAGAGCGAAGTGTCGAGGTCCGCGATACGCCTGGGCGCCCGCGGATGCTCTACCTCGCCTCGGCGGAAGCACCGAGTTCGCGGAGCTACGGTCTGCTTGCCGAGATGCTGACGGGACTCGTCGCCTCGTTCGACGATGCTCGCCCCACCGCGATTAGGGCCGGACGGGCCTGGGGGCGTCATCTCGTCGATCGGCCTGCGCCCTCTGAACGGGTCGGTCCGGACGAGGCTCTAGCGGGGCTGAGTCGCCTGCTCGACACCCTCGGCTTCCAGCCGCAAAGCGACGGCGCGGATGGGGACGGCCGGGTCGAAATTCGGCTGCACAACTGCCCGTTCCGCGAGGTGGCAGAGCGCCACACCGACGTAGTGTGCAGCATTCACCTTGGGCTTATGCAAGGCGCACTCAAGGAGTTGCGCGCACCTCTGACTGCCAAGTCGCTCAAGCCCTTTGTCACGCCGAAGCTCTGTGTGGCTCACTTGCGGGTCGCGCCGACTCGGGCTTAAGCCAGCTAGAAAGCGCGCTACGGAACGACAATCACGATCCTGTCGGCGCAAACCAGAAGGCGTTGGGTGCGCTCCTCGTTCAGTCAGGGCTTCAGGTCAGCTCGAACGTCGCGTGCTGCGTTCACCATGTTTCTCAGTGACAGCGCTGCTTCGACCTCGGTCCGGGTCTTCAGTCCGCAGTCGGGGTTGGCCCACACTCGTGCGGCAGGGATGTGCCGTATGGCTTGGCGCAAGTGACGGGCGATCTCCGGGATCGGCGGTATGCGGGGGGTGTGGATGTCGTACAGCCCGGGGCCGATGCCGTAGCTGGGCCCAAGCTGGGTCAGCTCCCGGGTGGACCGGTCGTGGGAGCGGGCGGACTCCAGGCTGATCACATCGACATCGAGGTCATTGATCGCGTTCGTGATCGCGCCGAACTTGGCATAGCACATGTGGGTGTGGATTTGGGTGTCGTCGCGTACGCCGCTGGTGGCCAGCCGGAACGCCTCGACTGCCCAACGCAGGTAGTCGGCGTGGTCGACGGATTGCAGCGGCACGAGTTCGCGTAGCCCCGGTTCGTCGACCTGGATGATGGCGATACCGGCGCCCTCGAGGTCGGCGATCTCATCCCGTAAGGCGAGCGCGACCTGAGTGGCGGTGTCGGCGAAGGGCTGATCGTCGCGGACGAAGGACCACGCAAGCATCGTGACCGGACCGGTGAGCATTCCCTTGACGGGACGCGTGGTGAGGCGCCGCGCGTACGCCGTCCAGCGCAGCGTCATCGGTTTGGGTCTTGATACATCGCCGACGAGGATTGGTGGCCGCACGTAGCGGGTGCCGTAGGACTGGACCCAGCCGTGCTCGGTGGCGAGGAAGCCGGTGAGCTGTTCGGCGAAGTACTGGACCATGTCGTTGCGTTCAGGTTCGCCGTGGACCAGGACATCGAGGCCGATGTCTTCCTGGAGTGCGATGACGTGGTCGATTTCCGCGGTGATTCGCTTCTCGTACTGCTCGAGCCTGACCGAGCCGTCTCGCAGGCCGGCGCGAGCCGCGCGCAGCTCAGCGGTCTGGGGAAAGGACCCGATGGTCGTGGTCGGCAGTAAGGGCAGGCCCAGGCGAGACTGCTGGATCGCCACTCGATCGGCGCCGGGGCGGCCGCGGCGCAGATGTTCAGACCCCAGAGCCGATACCCGATCTCGAACCACCTGGTCGCGTATCGACGAGTCGTTTCGGCGCGCAGCGAGTCTGAGTTCGTTGTCCGCGAACGCGGCGTGCCGCGTTGTGGAATCGAAGGTCGCTGCTCGCGCCAGCAGTGCGACCTCGTTGAGTTTCTGTTCAGCGAACGACAGCCACGGGCGCACCCGGGCATCCAGGGCGGTCTCGAGCCCGACGTCGATGGGGACGTGTAGCAGTGAGCTGGATGTGGACACCACGACCTCCCCGGCCAGCGCGTCCAGCGCGTCCAGCGTAGCGGCCGATTTGGTGAGGTCGTTGATCCAGATATTGCGTCCATCGACCACACCGGCCACAAGTCGTTTGCCGGGAAGCCCGCCATGGGCGATGAGCAGGTCAAGGTTGCGATGACCGAATCCGGTGAAGTCGAGCGTCACGCCCTCGACCCCAGCCTGGCGCAGCATGGGTAACGCCGCGTCGGCGGCGCCGAAGTAGGTGGCGATGAGCAACTTTGGTCGTCGCGGCACGGCGGCGAGTCGGTCCAGTGCGTGGCTCGCCGCGGCGAGCACGTCCATGTCGGGGTTGGCGATCAGAGCGGGTTCGTCGATCTGAACCCACTCGGCGCCGAGTTCGGCGAAGGTGCCGAGCAGCTGCTCGTAGATCGGTAGCAGCCGGTTGAGCAACTCTAGCGGCCGGAACCCGGGTTCCAGTCCGGGCGCTGGCTTGGCCAGTTGGAGGAAGGTCACCGGACCGAGCAGCACCGGCCGGGGGTTAAGACCCGCGTCTTGGGCTTCGCGAAGCTCCATGACGGGCTTGTCTGAGCTGAGCCGAAACGTGGTGTCTGGGCCGAGCTCGGGGACGAGGTAGTGATAGTTGGTGTCGAACCATTTCGTCATCTCCAGTGGCGCCGCGGCGGTGGTGCCGCGGGCCATCGCGAAGTACTCATCAAGACCCGCTCGGTGACGTTCGGTGCCGCACGCGGACTCGCCAACAGCGATGCGGTGCCGTTCGGGGACGACTCCCAAGAGCTGAATCATGTCGGCCACGTGGTCGTAGAGCGAGAAGTCATTTACCGGCACCTCGCGAAGCCCCGCAGCCGCTTGCGACTCCCAGTTCTGGCGGCGCAGCGTGGCGGCAGTCCTCAGCAGTTCATTCGCTGACACCGTTCCCGCCCAGTAGCCCTCGGTGGCCCGTTTGAGCTCGCGATGTCGACCCATACGTGGATAGCCGAGAACGGTCGCTTGGATGGCGTGCGGTGCGGTGCCCGTCATAGGAACTCGACTCATTTCTTGCAGTGGATTTGAACCGGATTAGGGGTGGGCTGGGGCGTCGATGCTCAATACTGGTCGCCTCGGGTGCACGGTGAGATACGTGAGTCCGCCGGCACCAGCAGTGATCGATCGCTGCGAGCGGCGGGGCAGCCAGAGCAGGGAACCGGGCTCGAGCCGGAGGCTGTCCAGTTCATGTACCAGCTGTCCCGAGCCAGCCACGACGTGCATGAGGACGTCGAGATCAGGGCCGGTATGGGACTCGACCTGACCGTTCGGTTGCAGATGGATGACGTTGGCATCCATCTGCCGCTGGCTCATCTCCAGCTTCCACACGGCGCCCGACATGTCCCCTCCCACTTCATGGGTCACGAGGGCGCCCGTGTCATACAGGATCCGCGGCAGGTCGCTCGCGGCGAGCCGAGTGATCCGGATCCGCCATATCGGGCCGGATTCGAGATAACCCCAGTCGTAGGTGCCTGGATGATCGCGTTCGAACTCCTGGCGCAGATGTTTGGGGTCGTGGCTGTTGACCAGTACAAACGATGCCAGCGGTGGCAGCGATGAGAACCGCGCGAAGATGAGTGGATGGCGCTGCGGCTTCGCCACGTTCCGCACATCCAGTTCGCTCGAACTGTCGTTCGCTATAGTGCTCGGTTCGCGCATCCTCCGATCCTATTCTTACAAGTTGATATTGGGTAAACTCCACCCATGACGTACGTGATCGCTCTCCCGTGTGTGGACCTCAAGGACCGGGCGTGTGTCGAGGAGTGCCCCGTCGATTGCATCTACGAGGGCGGCCGGATGCTCTACATCCATCCCGACGAATGCGTCGACTGTGGTGCCTGCGAGCCGGTCTGCCCGGTGGAGGCGATCTACTACGAGGATGACCTACCTGACAAATGGCAGGAGTACACCGCCGAAAACGCTCGCTTCTTCACCGAGACGCTGCCCGGCGAATCCGGCCCGCTCGGCTCGCCAGGCGGAGCCGGCAAACTCGGCCAGCTGACCACCGACACGTCGATGGTGGCTGGCCTGCCGCCGCAGAGCCATGAAGCATCCTGAGGACGCGGCACCATCCGTCCCGGAGATCAACGTACGGGGCGAGCTGGTTCTGGCCGTATCGCGCTCAACGACCATGGCGTTGAGCGTCGTCGCACTCGCGGAGAAGCTAGCCGTGTGTCCCCAAGGTCAGCTTCCGCAGATCCTTGGCAGCGTCTGATGGGTGAGCAGGTTCAGGGCCGCCCGGCTGACTCGCCAGTGGATCGGTTACGTCGGTGGGAGCTGTTTGGCGCGCATTGGCAGGTCATTTCCCGAACGTCGACGCATGTGGAGCTCGCACTTCTTACCTGTAGCGGCGGCGAGGTAGCCGACCGAATGAGCTCGGATGACCCTACGCTCTTGGCCTACGTCGGCAGTCGAGCCAGTGACCAGTCCGACTGACTGGAGCCCGGGGGAGCGCCGGGATTGCTCGAACGAATCGCCTCGTCTGATGCGACGAGAAGGGTGGGTGTCTTGTCAGCCTTGTTCGATGCGCACGCAGCAGTAACCGGCTTCGGGAGCCAGTCTCGCGCTGAATGCGTCCGCCTCGCCAAGGCCTTCGAGGACGCCGGTGAGGAAGTCGAGGTTCATGTGGCACACCAGGTCCCGGTGCTCCTCGGCGAGCACGTAAAACGGGCAGTTCACCATGGCGATGATCCGCCCAAGTAGGCGGGGCTCGTAGCCTTGGCGAGCCAGGACGTCGGACAGCGCGGAGCCGCGGCCGGATCTTCGGGGTGCCCTGCCCGCGGCGCCGATCCGGGCGCCGGCCTCGCGGGCGGATTCGGATACCGCGTGGCCGACCGCGTCGGAAGCGGCGCCGGCCCGGTGGACCGCCTCGGCGAGCATGGACCCCGCGAGGGCGTACTGGCGTACCGGCAGTGACAGCTCGATCTCGCGCAGGGACCGACCGTAGAGCTTCGCCGGGCGACCGGCGCCAGGTCCCGTACGCCCCGAGGTCCGTTCGAAACGTGCGGTGAGAAGACCCGCATCGACCAGCTTGTCGAGGTGGAACGCCGCAACCGAGCGGGCTACCCCGAGCGCGGTGGCCGCCGCGTCACGGCTGACCCAGTCCCGCGCCAGCACGAGTCGGTAGACCTGCTGGCTCATCGGATGCTCCAGCGCGGCGATGCCGCTGACCTGCTCGTCGAAAGTCACACGGTCCATGCTCTCAGTCTAAAACAACACCTACTTGACGGAACACGGTCGAGAGCGTTCTATCACCAACAACATACGGTCTTAGAAAGGGTGGGCTGATGGCGACAACCATGGCCACAAACCGGTCGCGGGCTACTACGACGTCGCGCTGCGCGACTTCGGCCTCTTCCTTGCGGCGCTGGCCCTGCTCCGGCTTGCCGGCGTATTCGATCGCCGAGGGCTGATCTCGCGATGACGACGGCGATTGCTCCACCGGCCATCGAGAGATTGCGCTCGGTGCAGGACTGCGGAGGGAGCGCGGTCGACGTCGCCGGCGCCGAGAGAGCGGTGGCCGACCTGCTGATCGCCTTGGGTCAGGACGCTCAAGGCGAGCATCTGCGCGACACCCCGCGCCGCGTGGCGGGCGTGTACGCCGAACTGCTCACGGCCCGCCCGTTCAATCTGACGACATTTCCCAACGACCTGGGTTATGACGAACTGGTTCTCGCGCGCGGGATCCCGTTCCACTCGCTGTGCGAGCACCGGCTGCTGCCGTTCACCGGCGTTGCTCACGTGGGTTACCTGCCGGGCGAGCGGATACTCGGCCTGTCCAAACTCGCCCGCGTCGTGGAACAGTTTGCCCGGCGGCTGCGGAGTCGGGGTTGTCATCGAGGCTGAGCATCTGTGCATGTCGTTGAGAGGCGTCCAAGCCAGCGGCGTGGTCACGGTGACCTCATCGCTGAAAGGTCTGCTGCGCGAGGATCCGCGATCGCGCGGCGAGTTCCTTGCGCTGACGGGACGACATTCGTGAGTCCAACGTGCACGGCGTCCGGACATCCCGCCCCCACCGGGCAAGAGCACTTCATCGGCAGGAGAGACAGCTCGTGCAAAACACTCAAACGCTTCTGATCATCGGTGCCGGGCTGGCCGGGGCGAAAGCCGCCGAGGCCGCTCGCAGCCGCGGCTACGAGGGACGGATCGTGCTCGTCGGCGAGGAATCCAGGCCACCCTACGAGCGACCACCGCTGTCCAAGGCTGTTCTGCGCGGGGAAGCGGACACCGAATCCTCGCGCGTACACGACAGCGGCTACTACGCCGAGAACTCCGTCGAGCTCCTCACTGGTGATCAGGTCGAGGATCTCGACGTCGGGGGTCGCCGTGCTCGACTGGCGGGAGGAGACACTATCGGGTTCGACACCGCGATCCTCGCCACGGGAGCCACACCCCGCCGGCTCGAGCTGCCCGGCGCCAGCCTCGACGGCGTGCATTACCTGCGAACGGTCGATGATTCCGCACGCCTTCACAAGGCCATCACGGGGGCCGGACGCGTTGCCGTGATCGGTGCCGGCTGGATCGGTTCGGAGGTCGCTGCTTCGGCCCGGCAAATGGGCGCCGAAGTGTTGTTGGTCGAGCCGTCTCCCGTTCCGCTGCACCGGGTTCTCGGCCCCCAGGTCGGCACCATGTTCAGCCAGTTGCACGCCGACCAAGGAGTCGATCTGCGGCTGGGCGTCGGGGTCAGCGAACTGCGCGGCGGTCAGTCGGTCGAGCAGGTCGTCCTCGCCGACGGCAGGGTCGAGACAGCAGACGTCGTCGTCGCGGGTATCGGCGTCCTCCCGCGCCTCGAGCTGGCGATCGCCGCCGGACTTACGGTCGACAACGGAGTCGTCGTGAACGAGAACCTGCAGACGAGCGTGCCCGGTGTGTACGCCGCCGGTGACATCGCCAGCGCGTGGCACCCGCACTATCAGCGCCATCTGCGGGTGGAGCACTGGGCCAACGCGCTCAACCAGGGGGCCGCAGCGGGCGCCAACGCGACCGGGAAGCCTGAGCCGTACACCCGGCTGCCGTACTTCTTCTCCGACCAGTACGACCTGGGTCTGGAGTACGTCGGCTACGCCGCTCCTGACGACCAGGTCGTGATCCGCGGGGACTTCGCGGCGCGCGAGTTCATCGCCTTCTACCACCGCGAAGGCGTCGTCACCGCGGCGATGAACGTCAATGTCTGGGACGTGGTCGAGGAACTTCGGGCGATCATTGCCGCCGCGCTGCCGCTGGACGTGACGCGCCTGACCGACCCGGATGTCCCGCTGGCCGAGTTCGGGTCGGCGCAGCGGTAATGGACCGTCTTCGCGCCCTGCACGATGCCGGAGTCTCGATCTGGCTCGACAGCCTGTCCCGCGACCTGCTGAACAGCGGTGACCTCGCCCACCTCGTCAAAGACCGCTTTGTGACCGGTGCGACGAGCAACCCGACGATCTTCGCCACCGCCATCACGCGGTCTGATAGCTACCGCGACCAGCTAGCGCGACTCGCCGGCGCAGGAGAGAGAGACCCGCGCGAGATGTTCTTCGCGCTCGCCCTCGAGGATGTCCGCCGCGCCGCAGAAGTCTTCCGTCCCGTCTACGACGCGACGCACGGTGGGGACGGGTTGATCTCCTTCGAATGCACACCCGACCTCGCCAACGACACCGCCGGGACCGTCGCGCAAGCACGCAAGCTGTGGCGGCGCATCAACCAGCCGAACGCCATGATCAAGGTTCCGGGCACGGTCGCGGGCATCGAAGCGGTAGAGGTTCTCACCGGCGACGGGATTAACGTAAACGTCACTCTGCTCTTCTCGGTCGATCGGGCGGCCGCCTTCCTGCAGGCGTACCAGCGCGGGCTTCATCAGCGTCTGGACCGCGGTGACCCGCTCGAGCACGTCAGATCGGTAGCGTCGTTCTTCGTCTCCCGGGTCGACACTGCGGTCGACGCGGTGCTTCCGGAGGGTTCACCGTTGCGGGGCAGGGTCGCCGTCGCCAACGCGGCTGTCGCCTTCTCACTGTATGAAAAGCAGTCAGCAGCGCCGCTATGGCCTGAACTCGCGGCCGCCGGGGCAACCCCGCAGCGACCGCTGTGGGCCAGCACCGGCACCAAGAACCCGGACTACTCCGATCTCCTTTACGTCGAGTCGCTCATCGCCCCCGGGACCGTCAACACCATGCCGCTCGCGACCCTGGATGCCTTCGCAGACCATGGCGATTCCGACGGCACAATCGTCGGCGTAGACGTGGCCACGGACACCCTCCGGCGTGTGTCCGCCGCCGGCGTAGACCTCAATCGCGTCACGGCCGACCTCGAACGCGCCGGGGTGGAAAGCTTCTGCGCCTCCTACGCCGAGATCCTCGACTGCATCACCCGTCAGGTCGCCGGGCTTCGGGCGCCAAGATAAGACTTCGGTGGTTGCTGCCGGACTCAGATGTTGCTCTTGGCTCGCCAGCAAACGTTCTACGCTGCCGAATAGGGGGACTGTCTGCCTGTGGGACGCGCGGAACAAAAGGGGTTTGGGTTCTCCTGAGCTGGAACAACGACTGGCCCAGCGGGCGCGAGCGGATCATCAGGCGAGACGACGTCATGGGCGCCTGTCGGCATGTGGGTCAACGCCTCGATTACAGAATCGTGGCAGGTGGGAGTCACAGAGGCCCGCTTTCCCAGGCGAAGTTGGAGACCGGCGAACGCTACTTCCCGGTTCGTATGGCAAGGCATCACCTCCACCAACAAAGGGGTGTTCGTAGAGCAACGAGCGCCCTGTTCGTAGAAAACAGCAGGAGGGCCGTCCCGAGGGCGGCTTTTTTGCGTGCCCGCGGACACCGCTCGGTCCGGCCTTCACCGCTTTAGGTAGCGGCACCGAACTTGCGGACACCCATCCTCCGAGCACCTGGACGCTCCACGTTGAAGGCCGCCCAGCCGAGGGGGTGGTGATCTCGGACCACCGGTGTCGCCTCTCACCACGCGGTGAGTGTCAACCCGCTGCCGGGACGACCCCCTTGGTGTCGCTTCGAGCGCTCATGCCGTGAAGTGGCAACCGGGGTCGACTGACCGACGGCCTGGGCGTGTCGTCGTTGATCCTAGACGCGGTGCACGCGTACGCTGGCGGTGTCCAGCGCGGCAATGAGCCTGGGCATGTCGGTCAGGTCAGCCGTGTAGACGGTGACCCTCGCCGCCGGCGCGGACTCCTCGGCAAGCTGCACCGTAGCGGCGTCGGCAGGAGCGCCACCCGCTGCGCGTCGGAGCGCAACGGCGCGATCCGTCCGGCTGGAGCTGAGCGCCTCATCCCGAACTCGGAGCTTGCCGAGCAGCGCGGATGACGGTGCTTGCCGGTCGATCCCGGCCTCCAGACGGACGGCCGTGGAGACGATGACCGAGGGGGCCTCGGCGCGGCGGCGGCGTTGGGCAACCGCCTCCAACAGCCGCATCAGTTCACGGTGCTTGGGGTGTGCCGGGTCGGCGAGTGCTTGCAGTGGTTCGTTGTCCAAGATGGCGACGATCGCTGTGCCGGGTTTGCGCGTCAACTGGCCTGCTTCACGCTGGTTTCGCTCCGGTGCCGGAGCAGACTGGCTGCCCAGAGCAGCACGTCGTCCGCGTCCGCGTCCGGTCGGTACGTGAGGACCTCCTGCGCGGCCTGAGCGATCAGCGCCGAGTGTTCGGCGAGGTTGTCGTGGTCGAGTCGGGCCAACTCGAGTGCTACCTCGGCCAGCGTGGGTCGCGCCTCCAAGTGCTCGGCGTAATGCTCGTCAAGGGCCCGGCGCTGCGCGAACGCCTCCAGCTGAGCGCGCAGCGACTGGTTCAGGCCTTCGTTCGCGCTCGCGGCAAAGCCGAGCTCGACAGCCACCCGAAGCGCCCGCTGAAGGGATGCCGGTTGGCGCACCGATGTCGACAGCGACTGGGAGTCTCGTTCGTCGAGCGCAGCGACCAGATCCAGCAAAGACATCCCGACCTCCTGTTTGTACCACAGAACTGTACCACGCATGTTTGGGACAGAAGACGATCAGACCCACTCTGGTCAATGCAAGGGTCTACCCCGAGGCACGCGGCCCGCCCACGTGTTTGCCCGCACCGGCGAGGATCAGATGTCGCCACCTCGACGGCATTCCATCTGGTGGGTGCCACGGGAGTCCTTGTCCGCGGTGCCCTGCCCTGAGCGGGCCCGGCCCCTCCGGTAAGTAGGTACCGAAGGACGCGGGTTCGATTCCCGCCACCTCGCCGCGCTCGGCGCGGAGCTGCGTGCGCCAGCGGGATTTGCGGCGCTACGGGCTGGGTGGGCCTTCCTCGAGCTGCCGACGTACCTGCCGGATCTCGGTCTTCAGGTCGCTATGGGCTTCCTTGAAGAAGTTGCGCACCTGCATATCGCCGATGGCCATTGCCTGAGCAAAGGTGATGGCGAACGCCGCCATGGCGGCGATCAGGAAATCGGCGTGTGATTCGTTCTCGGCGGCGAGTTCGACCACGGTCTGCGGGTTGTCGAGCGCCGTCTGCAGAGCCTCGAGAATGGCGAGCCGCTCCAGCAGCGGCGCCGAGCGCGGCGTGGCTGGCGCAGATCAAGGTCAAGTAGCCGTCGATCTTAGTCGCGACGAGCCACGCCCGATCGTCCGGCCACCAGATCGGGGAATGACGCAAAGCCAGAGCCAGATAGCCGGTTCGAGTGTCATCGGACGACTCGGTCAGTTATGGACTGAGACGGGCGGCGCCGGAATCCCGACGAGCCAGCCGATACGGTGATTTGGTGCCGACTAGCGGGGACCTCGCGCTGGAGTCGCGGGCACTGACGAAGTCGTACGGCACGTACCGCGGAGTCGTCGAGGTGAGCCTGCAGGTCCGCGTGGGTGAGGTGGTCGGTCTGGTGGGCGCGAACGGTGCCGGCAAGACGACGCTGATGCGCACCGTCCTGGACTTCATCCGCCCGACGTCCGGGTCGGTGGCTGTGTTCGGGTTGGACAGCGTGACGGCCTCGGTGCAGGTGCGACGGCGGACCGCCTACCTGCCCGGTGAGCTAGTGTTCCCGGCGCACCTGCGCGGTGACGACGTCTTGCTCCGGTTTACCGCCGCCCGTCCGGCACTCGACCCCAGGCGGGTCCGATCACTGGCGGATCGCCTCAACCTCGACATGTCGCGACGTGTGGGTGAGCTGTCGAAGGGCAACAGGCAGAAGCTCGGGTTGGTGGTGGCGTTCGCGCCCGAGGTCGACCTGCTGGTGCTCGACGAACCGACCAGCGGGCTCGACCCGTTGCTGCAGCGGGAGTTCGCGCAGCTGGTGGCGGAACGAGTCGCCGCCGGCGTGACCGTGCTGCTGTCCAGCCACGTGATGTCCGAGGTCGAACAGATCGCGTCCCGGGTGGCGCTGCTGCGGGAAGGCCGCCTCGCTGCCGTGGACGAGTTGGCCGCCATCCGGGCGCAGTCCCGACGCCGTGGACGCGCACGCCCGGTAGATCCCGTCGATCTGCCGCAACTGGCCGAGGCGTTGGCACGGGTGCCGCGGGTGTCGGAGGTCACCGCCGACGGCGACGCCGTGACGTTCGCGTGCACCGGGGAGATGGACGCCGTGCTCAAGTCGCTGGGCAGGTTCCGCGTCGCCGCACTCGATGTGGCCCACGCCGACCTCGAGGACGCCTTCTTCTCCGCCTACGGCGAGTCGACGGGTGACGGCCGAGCCTCATGACCCGGTCGGTCCGATGGAGTCTGCTGCGCAGCGGGTTGCGCCTGGCCCGGCGCTCGCTGGTGCTGTGGGCCGTGTCGATCGCGGCGCTGGTCGTTCTGGTGGTCATGGTCTACCCGTCCATCCGCGACCGCACATCGCTGAACTCGATCTACGGAGACCTGTCGCCCGCTGCGCAGAAGCTGCTCGGAGGATCAGATCTCACCTCCGCGACCGGCTACCTGAGCACGCAATTGTTCGGCTTCTTCCTTCCCGCGCTCCTTTTGGTTTTTGCCGTCGGTCGCGGTGCCGGCGCCGTCGCCGGTGAGGAGGAGCAGCACACCCTCGACCTGCTGCTCGCCCAGCCGGTGCCACGGCGGTCGGTGTACCTGCAGAAGGCGGCCGAGGTGGTCACCGGCGTCACCCTGCTCACCGTCGCGATCTGGGTACCGGTCGCCGCGCTGGACTCTGCCGTGCGGTTCAACCTGCCCGTGGCCTACCTGACCGCGGTCTGCGTGCAGATGGGTCTGTTCTGCGCGGCGCTCGGCCTAGCCGCGCAGGCGGTCGCGGCGGCCGTCGGACACCGGGCCGCCGGCATCGCGCTCGCGGTGGGCTACGCCGTCCTGTCCTATGTCGTCTACGGCGTCAGCGCCAGCGTGCACTGGCTCATCTACCTGCGCCCACTGACCCTGTGGCGCTGGTATCTGTCCAACGACCCGCTCGCCTCCGGATTCGGAGCGGCGGAGACGGGCGTGCTGGCCGGTGTCTGCGCAGTTGCGCTGGCCGCGGGTGTCGCCGGTTTCGAGCGTCGCGATCTACACGCCTAGCCCCAATACCCATAAGTTTACGGTGCGGCGAGGACTCTGGTGGCCGTGGGCTTGGTGGGCTGCGGCCACTTGCGGTGCTGGGCGCGTTTGACGTTGTAGTTGCTCATTTTGCGTTTGACGACGCGGCCGGCGGCGCGC
>JBBRSE010000056.1:0-24526 GCA_038245655.1 Mycobacteriales bacterium
GGACATGGCCGAACTGTGGCTGTCGGTGCTCACCCGCGGCCTACTCCGCCGCGGCGAGTTCACCACCACCACCGACCTCGCCAACCAGATAGTCAACTTCACGATCCGCTACAACCGCACCGCACGCCGATTCACCTGGGCTACGACGCTGCCGCGGATCACGCCCGCTACCGCCGGCGGCACGCCTCCGAACCAGTCAACGTCCCGCTCGCACCAGCGGCGTAGCCCAGGACCAATCCCGTCAAGGACAAATGCGGCGCTGCACTAGTAGGCCGCGCTCGCACGTGCTCACACCCGCTCCGCGCGAACACCGGATCCGGCGACAGCGAGTCAGGCCAGCCGTCGTAGCAAGGCGACGAACATCGCATCGGTGCCGTGGCGATGCGGCCAGAGTTGCACGCTGGGGCCGGCGCCGAGCTGGGGCATGTCCGGCGGAAGGAACGGCCGTACGTCGATCTGCTCGAGAGCAACGGGTGGGTTGGCGGTGACCCGATCGACGACGCCGGACGTCTCCCGCCGGTGCGGCGAGCAGGTGGCGTAGGCCACGACCCCGCCC
Source organism: Mycobacteriales bacterium (assembly GCA_038245655.1). Classification (GTDB taxonomy): domain Bacteria; phylum Actinomycetota; class Actinomycetes; order Frankiales; family Frankiaceae; genus DATAZK01. The sequence goes on from JBBRSE010000056.1 coordinate 557, forward strand.
GGACGTACCAAAGCGAGCGCATTGCGCAGGAGGGTCTCCTGCAGCAGGGCAAGTGGCTTGATGTCCGCCGGAGTACGTCGCCAGCGTGCTTCCGGGCGCCTTCGCAGCGCGCCAAGACCGGAGCAGGGAGCGTCCAGCAGAACCCGATCGGCACTCCCGGGCGCGAAGGGCGGGCGCCGACCGTCGCCGACCACCACCGGGACGCCCGTGTGTGCCACCAGCCGGGCGCGGGTCTCGTGCAGCTCGAGCCCGGCCACCTGCAGCCCCTCGGCGGCCAGCAAAGCCGCTTTGCCGCCGGGACCGGCCGCCAGGTCGATGACGCGCTCCCCCGGCGCGTCGACCCGCGCCAGGACGAGCGCCACGAGCTGGCTGCCCTCGTCCTGGACGGCGGCCCGCCCGTCGCGTACTTCAGCAAGCTCACCGGGATCGCCGCCGGCCAGGTGGACGGCCCGCGGCGACCAGCGCCCCGGCTCGGCGTCGGGGCCGGCCGCGGCCAGCAACTCCTCGCGCGGCATCGCGCGGGCGACCAGGTGGACGAGCGGCCGGGTGTCGTCGGCAGTCAGGGCGGCGGTCAATTCCTCGCCGGCGGCACCGGCGGGGAGCCCGAGCGCATCGGCGAAAGCGTCGACGATCCACCGCGGATGGGCGTGGACGACGGCAAGGTGGCCACGGGGATCGTCGTCATAGGCAGGAGCCGGCGGCTCCGGATGCTCGGCCACCCGGCGCATCACCGCGTTGGCGAAGCCGGCCGCCCGCGGGGAGACGCTTCGTACCAGATCCACCGTGGTCGAGACCGCGGCACGGGCCGGCACCCGAGTGCGCCAGAGCTGGTACGCGCCGAGCCGCAGCGCATCGCGTACCGGCGGATCCACGGCGCGCTTCACGAACCGGTCAAGCGCGAGATCCAGGCTGCCCTGGGCGCGCAGGGCTCCGTACGCCAGTTCGGTGGCGAACGCCCGATCGCGAGCCGGCAACCGCCGCTCCCGCATGAGCTGGGGCAGCAGGAGGTTGGCGTACGCGCCGCGCTCCCGGACGGCGATCAGGACGTCCAAGGCCAGCCGGCGGGCGGGGTCGTGAGTCACTTGGATGGGACTTCGTGAGTCAAGCGAGCAGATCGCCAGGTTGCAGCCGGATGCCGCGTACCCAGGCGTCGGCCGCCATCGGCGGCTTGCCTTCGGGCTGAACCATGCGAAGGCGTATCGCGGTGGTGGCGGTCCCGACGAGCACGTGGCCCTCGCGCAGGCTGAGGTCGCCCGGCGAGATGCCCCAGACGGCAGTGTGGGTGACGGGCCCGATCTTGAAACGGTGGTCCCGAAACGTCGTCCAGGCGCCGGGTGCCGGCGTGGCGGCCCGGGCCAGCCGCTCCACGACGACGGCGGGTTCCTTCCAGCTGATGCGCACATCGTCAGCCACCAGCTTCGGTGCCAACGAGATCCCGTCGGCGGGCTGGGGTCGCGCTTCGAGGGTGCCGTCCTCGATCCCGTCAAGGGTCGCGACCAGCAGCCGCGCCCCCGACTCCGAAAGGCGCAGCAGCAGGTCGCCGGAGGTGTCCTCGGGGGCGATGGGCTCGGTGACGATGCCGTAGTACGGCCCGGTGTCCATGCCCTCCTCCAAGCGGAAGGTGGTGGCACCGGTCATGTCATCGCCAGCCAGCAGCGCGTGTTGCACCGGGGCAGCGCCGCGCCAGGCCGGCAGCAGCGAAAAGTGCAGGTTGACCCAGCCGCGGCGCGGAATGTCCAGTGCCTCGCGGGGAAGCAGCGCGCCGTAGGCAACGACCGGGCAGCAGTCCGGAGCGATCTCGGCGAGGCGGGTCAGGAATTCCGGCTCGCGAGGGCGGCGCGGCGTCAACAGCTCGATTTCTGCTTCCAGCGCCAGCTGCCTGATCGGCGAAACGCTGAGCTTGCGGCCGCGTCCGGCGGGGGCGTCCGGACGCGTCAGAACGGCGGCGACCTCGTGACGCGGGCTGTCGAGCAGCGCCTTGAGGCTGGGAACGGCGGCGGCCGGCGTGCCGGCGAAGACCAGGCGCATGGCTACATCGCCCGTCCGTACAGCGGATGCGGGCTCTCCTTGACGAGGGGCGCCGGATCGCCGAACCACTCCGCCTCGCGGATGGCGGCCTTCGCCTGTTTGGCGGTCGCCTTGTCGAGGCGGTCGATGAAGATGACGCCGTCGAGATGGTCCGTCTCGTGCTGAAGCGCCCGCGACAGGTAGCCGGTGCCTTCGATCACGACCGGATCGCCGTACATGTTCTGCCCGGCGGCAACGACCCGCTCGGGCCGCTTGAGCTCGAACGACAGGCCCGGAAGCGACAGGCAGCCTTCCTCACCGTCCATCATTTCCGCACTGAATGGTCCCAGCACCGGGTTGATCAGGTGGCCGATCTCGTCGTCGATGTCATACGTGAACACCCGCAGCGATACCCCGATCTGCGGGGCGGCCAGCCCCGAGCCCGGCGCGTCGCGCATCGTGTCGGTCAGGTCCTTCACCAGCCGCCGAAGCTCCTTGTCGAATGTGGTGACAACGCTCGTTTTGGTGCGGAGCACCGGATCACCGAACAGGCGGATCGGTCGAACGGACACAGCTGAACCCTCCGGCACTGGCTGGCAATGGCGCCTGCCAGCTTACGGACGGGCCGCGCGGGTCATCCGATGGCGACCGGATCGAGGTGGATACGCACCACCGGCTCCTTGGCGATGCTGCGCAGCCGCGTCACCGCCTGCAGCGCTGCGGCAAGCGCGGCCCCTTGCGTACGCGGGACGCGCACCAGCATTCGCTCGCCGCCTCCCGCCACCGGGACGGGGCCCAGCAGCTCCGCATTCTCCGGTAGCTGTGCCGCCGCGAGCAACACCTCGATGTCGGGCTCAGCACCCTCCAGCGCCGCCATCCGGCTGGCCGGGGGGAATCCGAGCTCGGCGCGCGAAGCCGCCTCGCCGCGGGCGTAGCCGACCGGATCCCAGCGCACCAGCGCCTGCACGGCCGACAGCCCGGCCGCCGCACCGACTAACACCACCTGGCCACCCCCTGACGCCGGCCGGGCCAGGGCCGCCGCAGCCATCCACCGGCGGACGGCCTCCTCCCCCGCTCGCAGATCTGCCCGGCCGAGCAGCGCCCAGGCGTCAAGCAGCAGAACTGCGCCGTAGCCGCCGTCCGCCGCGACCGGCTCCGCCCCAGGCGTGGCGACGACGAGGGCGGGGCCAGCCGGCACGCTGTCGACCACATCTGCTCCACTCGAGCGCACCACCGCAACGCCGGGGAACGCGCGGCCAAGCTCGAGCGCCGTACGGATGTCGCCGATCACCACGGCCCGGCGCTCATGCGACCCGCATTCCGGACACGCGAGGTCCGGATGGACGGTCGCACACCAGCGGCACGTGAGCGTCTCGCTCTCGCCTTCCTGGGCCAGCGGTCCGCCGCAGCGCGGGCAACGCAGCAGGGTGCGGCAGCGTGCGCAAGCAAGGGTGGGCCGGTAACCGCGGCGCGGAACGCTGATAAGCACCGGATCCCCGGCAGCGAGCGCCGCGCGAACGGCGGCAAAGGCCAGGTCAGGCAGGCGAGCGGCGCGCGCCTGCGGGTCGCGGACCATGGCAGCATCGGACCCGGCGATCTCTACCCGCGGTGCTGTCGCGCGCACGGTGTCACGACCGCCGGTGACGAGCCGCGACCAGCCGGTATCAGCGAGCGAGACGGCCTCGACGCTAGGTGCCTGACCGCCGATGAGCGCGCCGGCACCGCTCAGATGGGCGCGCAGAACAAGGACATCCCGCACGTTGGCGTACGGGGCGTGCTGCTCGTCGTGCAAGTCAGAGCCGTCGTCCCACACGGCGACGAGCCCCAGGTCGGCGACCGGCGCGTAGGCGGCAGCCCGCGTACCGACCACAACCCGCACCTGAGCGCGGGTGACCCGCAGAAATCGGCGGTAGCGCTCCGCCGGACCGAGATCGGCGGAAAGCTCGACGAAGCGCTCCGGTCCGATGCACGCGCGCAGCGCTGCCGACACCCGCGTCAGTTCACGGCCATCCGGGACGACGATGACCGCGCCGCGGCCGCCGGAGAGGGTGGCGTGGGCCGCGGCAGCCAGCTCGGCGTCCCAGCCGTCGCCAGGAAGCGCGGCCCAGGTCGCGCGTGGAGCCGAACCGGCCGCGAGTCGCTCAAGAAACGCGGGACCGTGGACGTAGCGCGCCCAACCGGCCGGATCCGCGGGAGGCGGAGCGGGTACAGCAGCAGCCCCCGGCTCCTTCTCCACCCGGACATGGCGAGGCGGAACGGCGAGGCGCAAAACGTCCGAGAACGTGCCGGCCCACCGATCGGCGACAGCGCGGCACAGTCGCGCAATTTCGGGCGTGAGTACGGCCTCAGCGCCGAGCACCCGCGAAAGCGGCTGCAACCGGCCGGTGAAGTCCGAATCCGTCGGCCGGGCCAGGATCATGCCGCCGACCAAGCGGCCGGCCAGCCGAACGCGTACGCGAACGCCTGGCTGGGCTACCTCGCTGAGCTCCGGCGGGACGGCGTAGTCAAACACCCGGTCCAGATGGGGCACCGGCACATCGACCGCAACCGTCGCGACGGCGCTCTCCGTCATCTCCACAGGACGCTAGAACCACCTGTGGGTATGACGCAGCTCGAGGATCAGCCCTTGACCGCGCGGGCCAGGGCGTCGGCGCGGGTCGTGCCCTCCCACGTGAAGTCGAGCTCGGGGCGGCCGAAGTGTCCGTACGCCGCGGTCTGCTGGTAGATGGGACGCAGCAGATCGAGGTCGCGAACGATGGCGGCCGGACGCAGGTCGAACACCGACAGGATCGCGTCTTGGATCTGCTCGTCGGGCACTGAACCGGTGCCGAACGTCTCGACGAAGGTGCCGACCGGCTGCGCCTTGCCGATCGCGTAGGCGACCTGGACCTCGCACTTGGTCGCGAGCCCGGAGGCCACGACATTCTTGGCGACCCAGCGCATGGCGTAAGCGGCCGAACGGTCGACCTTCGACGGGTCCTTGCCGCTGAAAGCGCCGCCGCCGTGGCGGGCCATGCCGCCGTAGGTGTCGACAATGATCTTGCGGCCGGTGAGGCCGGCATCGCCCATCGGGCCGCCGATTTCAAACCGGCCGGTCGGGTTGACGAGCAGGCGGTAGTCGGCGATGTCGAGGCCGAGACCCTCGAGCTCCGGCTCGACGACGTGTTCGCGGATGTCCGGCGCCAGCAGGGTGTCGAGGTCGATGTCGGCAGCGTGTTGCGAGCTGACGACGACCGTATCGAGGCGAACCGGCCGGTGGTCGGCGTAGCTGATGGTCACCTGGGTCTTGCCATCGGGCCGCAGGTAGCCGACCAGGCCCTCCTTGCGGACGGCCGTCAGGCGACGGGCCAGCCGGTGAGCGAGCGCGATGGGCAGCGGCATCAGCTCAGGAGTCTCGTCGCAGGCGAACCCGAACATCAGCCCCTGGTCGCCGGCCCCCTGGCGGTCAAGGTCGTCGACCGACGACCCGGTGCGCGACTCGTACGCGTCGTCGACGCCCTGGCGGATGTCGCTCGATTGCGCACCGATGGAGACGCTCACACCACACGAGCGGCCGTCGAAGCCCTTGGCGGACGAGTCGTAACCGATCCCGAGCACGACATCACGCACGACGCTGGCGATATCGACGTAAGTCTTGGTGTCGACCTCGCCGGCGACGTGGACCTGACCGGTGGTGATCATGGTCTCGACCGCGACCTTGCTGACCGGGTCGCCCTTGATCATCTGATCGAGGATCGCGTCACTGATCTGGTCAGCGATCTTGTCCGGGTGTCCTTCGGTGACGGACTCGGAGGTGAAGAGACGGCTGGCCACAGTGCTCCTTGTGGTGTTGGGGCGAACGGCTGTGCACTCAAGGCGTGCTGCTTGTCAGAAGTAGTTACAGAGTAGCTGTCGGGAGCCGCGGCGCGGCGCTGACAAGCCGGTCCACCACGAGGTCCCACAGCCGGTGAGCGAGCGCGTCCTTGGATCCTTGGGGGATGTCGACGGCGTCGCCGTCGGCGCTCAGCACGACGGCCGCGTTGTGGTTGACCGCGAAACCACGACCCTCGCCGACCTCGTTGACGACGAGCAGATCGCACCCCTTGCGCTGCAACTTTTCGCGGCCGTGACGCATGACGTCGTCGGTCTCGGCGGCGAACCCGACAATCACGGCCGGGCTGGCGCCTGGGTCGCCGGCCGCGCGGCGGGTCACCAAGCCGGCCAGCACATCGGGAGTGCGGGTCAGCTTCAGCGGCTCGGGGTCGGCATTGTCGACCTTCTTGATCTTGGTCGGCTGCTCCTGGAGAGGCCGAAAATCGGCGACGGCTGCCGTCATGACGACCGCATCGGCGCCGCGGGACGCGGTCATGACGGCTGCCTCGAGCTCGGCCGCGGTCTGCACCGCGACGCGGGTCGCACCGGCCAGCTCGGGCAGCTCCACATTGGCGCTGACCAGCGTAACCACTGCTCCACGGGCCACGGCAGCGCGAGCGATTGCGTAGCCCTGCCGGCCTGTCGAGCGGTTGCCGAGGAAGCGCACCGGGTCAAGCGGCTCACGGGTGCCGCCGGCCGAAACGACAACCCGGCGGCCCGCGAGGTCAAACCACTTGCTGCGCGCAACCTGTCCGGCTCGCACCCGCTCGAGAACGGAGCGCGCCGTGGCGGCAAGGTCGACAGGATCGGGCAGCCGTCCAGGGCCGGTATCTGACCCAGTCAGGCGGCCCGACGCGGGCTCGATCACCAGGGCGCCGCGCTCGCGCAGGATCGCCACATTGCTGCGGGTCGCCGGGTGCTCCCACATCTCGGTGTGCATCGCCGGGGCGAAGATCTGCGGGCAGGTCGCCGTCAGCAGGGTGGAGGTCAGCAGGTCGTCGGCGCGGCCGCCCACGGCTCGGGCAAGCAGGTCTGCTGTAGCGGGCACGACGAGGACCAGATCCGCGGCGCGGCCCAGCCGAACGTGAGCAACCTCATGCGCCGCCGACCAGACATCCGACGCGACCGGACGGCCCGACAGCGCCGCCCAGGTCGGCTCGCCAACAAACCGCAACGCCGCCTCGGTCGGGACGACCGTGACGGCGTGGCCGGACTCGGTGAGCTGACGCAACACCTCGACCGCTTTGTAGGCGGCGATGCCGCCGCAGACGCCGAGAACCACCTCCGGGCGGACCGGCGATGGATCAGCGCTCACGAAACGGCTTCGTCACGTGGACCTGGCGCGCAGTGAAAGTCAGTCGACGACCGGGTCGGCGATCGGCTCGGCCGTCAGCAGACCGGCGTTGATCTCGCGCATGGCGATGGAGAGCGGCTTCTCCTGCGGGGTGGTCTCCACCATCGGGCCGACGTATTCGAGCAGGCCCTCACCGAGCTGGCTGTAGTACGCGTTGATCTGGCGCGCGCGCTTTGACGCGTAGATGACCAGCCCGTACTTCGACTGCGTAATGGCGAGCAGCTCGTCGATCGGGGGGTTCGTGATGCCGATTGGTGCGGCCGGGGTGCTACCCACGTCGGGGTACCTCCAGAAATAGCGGCTTGCGGCAAGAAAACGGCAAGAAATGGCTTGAGCTGGGTTCAAACGGTCGGCGGGCGATCAGCGTTTTCGCGCAGCACACCTACTCAAGCATCAAATCTACCAGCTCATCGGCCGCGGAATCGACGTCGTGATTGATCAGGGTCCGGTCGAACTCGTCAACGGAAGCGAGTTCACCCTGCGCCAGAGCCAGCCGTTCCGCGACAACATGAGCGGGCTCCGTGGCCCGGCCGGTCAGCCTGCGAATCAGCTCTTCCCAGGACGGAGGAGCCAGAAAGACCAGCCGAGCGTCCGGCATCGACTTCCGCACCTGGCGGGCACCCTGCAGATCGATTTCCAGCAGCGCTGGACGACCCGCGGCCAGCTGGTTCATGACCGGGGCTCGGGGCGTGCCATAGCGGTGACCGCCGAATGTCGCGTATTCGAGCAACTCTCCGGCGTCAACCAGTTCCGAAAACCGTCGGTCGTCGACGAAGTGGTAGTGCTCTGCGTCGACTTCGCCCGGCCGCGGCGCCCGGGTGGTGACGCTCACCGACACCCAGATGCCCGGATGTCGCCGACGCAGAGCCGCGACCACAGTCCCCTTACCGACCCCCGAGGGACCGGAGAGGACGGTCAGCCGTGCCACTCGCCACCGCCGTCCGGGCGAACCGGACGAACCGGCGTGAAGTCAGCTTGAGGGGTTGAACTCAGCAATGAGCGCGGCCCGCTGCTTCGCACCGAGACCCCGGACACGCCGCGTGGGGCTGATGTCGAGCCGCTCCATGATCTTGGTGGCCCGAACCTTGCCGACGCCCGGCAGGGCTTCGAGCACGGCCGAGACCTTCATCTTGCCGATGACCTCACTGCCGTCGGCCTTGGCCAACACCGACTCGAGGGTTTCGTCAGACTTCTTGAGCTGCTCCTTCACCTCCGCACGCGCCTTGCGGGCCTGCGCGGCCTTCGCGAGCGCGGCTGTGCGTTGTTCGGGTGTCAACGGCGGCAAGGCCACGGCGACTTTCGCCTCCTCTTGGGGAACGAGCTACAGGGAAACAACGATCAGGTCTAGCAGCGGCAACGTACTGAATGCCCAGGCCCGGGTCCACTATTGGGGCTGATACGGCGCGCCGCAGACCCGAAACAACCGGCGACACGCCCACCGCGGACCTAGCACAGCCCGCAATGGGCCTCTGGCGGGTGACACACCGACGCGTGCCGAGGGGGTCGCTACGCGTCGGTAAACGCCTAGTGTGACCGCCGGCCAGCGCCCTTCAGTAGGCGAGATCGGCGGCCAGCAGGGCGGCGGCAGCGCCCGGATCGGCCGCACCCGTGATGGGCCGGCCGATGACCAGCAGATCAGCGCCAGCGGCCAGGGCTTGGGCGGGGGTCGCGATGCGGGCCTGATCCTGGCTGGCGGCCCCCTGCGGGCGTACGCCCGGGGTAATGAGGGTGATCCCTGGGCCGACCTCCGCGCGTACGGCAGCGACCTCCTGAGGGCTGCAGACGAGGGCCCGGGCGCCGGCGGCTACGGCCAGGACCGCGAGGCGGCGAGCAGCGTCGAGCGGCAGCCCGTCCAGGCCGATGTCCTCTAGGTCGGCCGTACCCAGCGAGGTGAGCACGGTGACGGCGGCGATGTCGACGTTGGGAGCGGCTTCCACGGCGGCGCGCACCATCGCCGTCCCCCCGCTCGCGTGAACCGTCAGGAAGTCCGGGCGCAGCCCCGCGACGGCCCGGGCCGCGCCGGCGACCGTCGCCGGGATGTCGTGCAGCTTGAGGTCCAGGAAGAGCCCCACACCCGTCCCCCCGCGGACCGCGTTGACAATCGCCGGACCGTGGCGGCAGAAAAGCTCGAGACCGACCTTGACGACGGCAACGTGCGGGGAGACCGCTTCGGACCAACGCGCCGCGGTATCGACGTCCGGCGCGTCGAGGGCGACGGCAATGGGAGCCTTGCCGGCCCACCTCGGCGGGGTTGTCGCGGGCTGGTCAGAGGTCATACCAACTCCCCCACGGGCGCCACAGCGCCCCGAATAGATGTCCCGGCGGGCCGATGGGCTGCGCCGATGACGTCGGCGACCGATCCGATCCCGCGGGCAGCGAGTTCGGCGGCGAGCTCGTCGACGATGCGCACCGGAGCGCCCGGGTCACCGAAGACGGCCGTACCCACCGAGACCGCCGACGCGCCCGCAGCGAGAAAGGTCAAAGCATCGGCGCCGGTACGCACGCCGCCCATCCCGAGGATGGGCATTTCTGGCAGCGCTGCATGAACCTGGTAGACGCACCGGAGCGCCACCGGACGGATGGCGGGTCCGGAAAGCCCGCCCGTGATCCCGGCTAGCGCGGGGCGCAGCGTATGGGGATCGATGACCATCCCGAGCAGCGTGTTGATCAGCGAGAGTCCGTCGGCGCCGGCCGCGGAAACCGATCGCGCGATGTCGACGATGTCGGTGACATCCGGCGACAGCTTGGCCAGCACCGGGACCCGGGCAGCACCGGACAGCTCGCGTCGCACGGCAGCGATCACGTCGGCGGCTGCGGTCGAGGAACAGGCGAAGACCTGCCCCCGGTCGGCGACATTGGGGCAGCTGATGTTGACCTCGACCATGGTCAACCCAACGGCCCCACGCAGCCGACCGGCCAGTTCGGCGTACTCATCGACGGAGCTGCCGGCGATGCTGACGACCGCCCGGGCACCGTGCCGGGTCAACCACGGCAGGTCGTGCTCCAGGAAGGCGGCAATTCCAGGGCCCTGCAGACCGATCGAGTTGAGCATGCCGCTGGGGGTCTCGGCCATGCGCGGGGTCGGGCGGCCGAGGCGCGGCTCTCGCATCACCGACTTGGTGACAATCGCGCCGAGGTCGGCGACGTCGAAGAAAGCCGACAGCTCCCGACCGGCCGCGGCACACCCTGACGCCGTGAAGATCGGATTCGGGAACGCGACGCCCGCCAGCGTGGTCGACAGATCGATTTCGAACTCGGGCGGGGCTTCAGGTGTGCTCATCGCGGAGCCTCGAACGTCGTCGCAGGGGCGGATACGGGCTGGGGCGGCGGGCCGGGCTGCGAACCGAACGCCGCCGGGAGCGGCTGCCCGATGAGATCGAATTGCACGGCGTCGCCGGGGAAAACGGGCCCTTCGGTGCACGCGCGCACCATCCGGATGGGGGTCCCGCTCCCGTCCCCGCCTGCGGTCCCGTTGGAACCATTGGCGCCGCGCCGCGGCCGGACCGGGAGCACGCAGGTCATGCAGACGCCAATCCCGCAGGCCATCGCCTCCTCGACCGCGACGTACGAGGGGACGCTCGCCGCGCGGGCCAGCCCGGCCACCGCGGCGAGCATGGGCATCGGGCCACACGCGTACACGATGTCGATCTCCTCGAGCGCCGCGTCGAAAGCTGACGTGACCCGGCCGTGAACGCCGCAGGACCCGTCGTCGGTCGCGAAGACGCAGCTGTCGGCGATGCGGCGGGCCTCGAGCGTGCCGTAGAGCCTGTCCTCACTGGCCGCACCGAGGGCCATCGAGATGTGGCAGCCCCTCTTGCGCAGCGCCGCCGCCAAGGCGAATAGCGGCGCCGCTCCGTAGCCACCGCCGACCAGCAGGGCGCGCGGGCCGGAACCGGGCTCCGCAGCGACGGGCAGCGGGAAGGGACGGCCGAGCGGTCCCACAATGTCGACGCGGTCACCGGCGACGCGCGCGGTCAGCCAGCGGGTGCCCGCGCCGACGGCGGCCACGACGACCTCAATCGTTCCGGCAGGGCCGATTCGGGCGATCGAGAACGCTCGGCGCAAGAGCAACCCGGACGCCGGCCCGCCGACCGCGAAGGCGACGAACTGCCCGGGGCGTGCCGCGGCGGCGATGGCCGGGGCGTGGACCGCGAGCCTGGTGTAGGACCCGTCACGCACTACGCGCAGCACCTGTGCTTCGCGTAACTGCACGGGTCTGGGCTTCGCAGCCCCCTCGTGCGAAGGCTCAGCCACGGCTGGGCTTCCCGTTGCGGCTGACCTCCAGATCGGCGTGCCACTCCTGCAGGGAGCGCACGTTCAGCTCACCGCGCAGCAGCGCCTCGATCCCCTGCACGGCAGCCGCAGCACCCGGCATCGTCGTGACGCACGGGGTGTTGCTAGTGACGCAGGCGCTGCGGATCTCGTAACCGTCGACCCGTGGGCCGTTACCGAACGGGGTGTTGATCACCAGGTCGATCTCGCCCGCCAGGATCTTCGCGACCGCGTCGCCGGGCAGCCCTTCGGAATGCTTCGGGACGACCGTGGCCGCCACCCCATTTCGCCGCAAGACCTGCGCGGTGCCTTCGGTGGCGATGACCTCGAAGCCAAGATCCACGAGCCTCTTGACCGGGAAGATCATGGCGCGCTTGTCACGGTTGGCCAGGCTGACGAAGACGCAACCCTTGGTGGGCAGCGGGCCGTATGCCGCGCTCTGGCTCTTGGCGTAGGCCACTCCGAAGCCGCTGTCGATGCCCATTACCTCGCCGGTGGACTTCATCTCTGGGCCGAGGACGGTGTCGACCCCGGTGAAGCGGTTGAACGGCAGCACCGCCTCCTTCACGCAGATGTAGCTGTCGAACGGCATGTCGGCGCCGTCACCCTCGGCGGGCAGCAGCCCCTCGGTACGCAGCTGGGCGATGCTCGCCCCGAGCATGACCCGTGCAGCGGCCTTGGCGACCGGAATACCCGTCGCCTTCGCCACGAACGGAACGGTGCGCGAAGCTCGCGGATTCGCCTCTAACACATAGAGAACATCGGCCTGGAGTGCGTACTGGACGTTGACCAGGCCCTGCACGCCGACGCCGCGCGCGATGTCCTCCGTCGCATTGCGGATGCGGATGAGGTCGGCCTTGCCGAGCGTGATCGGCGGCAGCGCGCAGGCCGAGTCGCCGGAGTGGATTCCGGCTTCCTCGATGTGTTCCATCACGCCGGCCAGATATAACTCGTCGCCGTCGAAGATGGCGTCGACATCGATCTCGACCGCGTCGTCGAGGAAGCGGTCGACGAGGACGGGATGCTCTGAACTCGCCGACGTCGCCCGGCTGACGTACGCCTCGAGCGAGGACTCGTCGTACACGATCTCCATACCGCGGCCACCGAGCACATAGCTCGGGCGTACCAGCACCGGATAGCCGATTTCGGCAGCGACGGCACGGGCTTCTTCGTAGGAGAACGCCGTGCCGTAGCGCGGCGCCAGCAGGCAAACGGACTCGAGCACCTTGCCGAACTCGCGGCGGTCTTCCGCGAGATGGATCGCGTCGGGAGTCGTGCCAACGATCGGAACGCCGGCCCGCTCGAGCGCCGCTGCGAGGCCGAGGGGCGTCTGACCGCCGAGCTGGACGACCACGCCGGCGAGTGGCCCGGCAGCCCTCTCGGCGTCGACGATTTCCAGGACGTCCTCGACCGTCAGTGGCTCGAAGTAGAGCCGGTCGCTGGTGTCGTAGTCGGTAGAGACGGTTTCCGGATTGCAGTTGACGATGATGGTCTCGTAGCCGGCCTCGGACAGCGCAAAAGCCGCGTGACAGCAGGCGTAATCGAACTCGATGCCCTGCCCGATACGGTTGGGTCCGCTGCCAAGAACGATGACCGCGGGCCGCTCGCGCGGCTGGACCTCGGTCTCCTCGTCGTAGGTGCTGTAGTGGTAAGGCGTGTGAGCGGCGAACTCGGCCGCGCACGTATCCACCGTCTTGAACACTGGCCGGATCCCGGCGGCATGACGGGTGTCGCGCGCCTGGCCTTCGCTCACGCCGGTGATCGCGGCCACCTGGCGGTCGGAGAAACCCGCCCGCTTCGCGGCGCGCAACACATCGAGATCGCCCGACGCTGCGGCGAGTTCGTTGCGCATCTCGAGCAGCGCCAGCACCTGGTCGACGAACCACGGATCCATGCCGCTCGCTTCGCAGACCTGCTCGACGGACGCGCCCTCGCGCAGCGCGCGCTCGACCGTGTAGATGCGTCCCTCGTGCGGAATCCTCAATGCCTGCAACGCATCCGGCTCCGTGTTGGGCAGCCTGTCGTCCGGAACGGTCCAGAAACCGGCGGCCGGCGTCTCGAGCGAGCGCAGCGCCTTGTTCAGCGCCTCGCCGAAGTTGCGTCCGATGGCCATCGCCTCGCCGACGCTCTTCATGTGGGTGGTGAGCACGTGGTCGGCGCCCGGGAACTTCTCGAAGGTGAACCGGGGCACCTTCACAACGACGTAGTCGAGGCTCGGCTCAAATGCCGCCGGGGTGACGCGGGTGATGTCGTTGGGAATCTCGTCGAGCGTGTAACCGAGGGCGAGCTTGGCGCTGATCTTGGCGATCGGGAAACCCGTTGCTTTGGAGGCGAGTGCGCTGCTGCGCGAGACCCGCGGGTTCATCTCGATGACGACCAGCCGGCCGGTCGAAGGCTCGACCGCGAACTGGATATTGCATCCCCCCGCATCGACCCCCACGGCACGCATGATGGCGATCGCGACATCGCGCATCCGCTGGTATTCGCGGTCGGTGAGGGTCATGGCGGGCGCGACTGTGACGCTGTCGCCGGTGTGGACGCCCATCGGGTCGACGTTTTCGATGGAGCAAACGACCACGACGTTGTCAGCGCGGTCGCGCATGAGCTCGAGCTCGAATTCCTTCCAGCCGAGGATGCTCTCCTCGAGCAGCACCTGGGAGCCGCGGCTGGCGATGAGCCCACCGCCGGCGATAGTGCGCAACTGCGTCTCATCGTAGGCGATGCCGCCGCCCTTGCCGCCCAAGGTGTAGCTCGGACGAACAACGAGCGGGTATCCGAGATGCCCGGCGACGGCGAGGCACTCCTCCATCGTGTGAGCGATCTCCGAGCGTGCGCTCTCAGCCCCCAACTCAGCTGGAAGCGCGTCGACAATCGCCTTGAAACGCTGGCGATCCTCCCCCGCCCGGATGGCTTCGATGTCGGCGCCGAGCAGGCGCACCCCGAACTCCTCGAGCACCCCGGTATCAGCGAGCGTGACGGCGACGTTGAGCGCCGTCTGCCCGCCAAGAGTCGCCAGCAGCGCGTCAGGACGTTCGCGGTCGATGATCTGGCGGACCACCTCCGGCGTGATCGGCTCAATGTAAGTGGCGTCGGCGACTTCGGGGTCCGTCATGATCGTCGCGGGGTTGCTGTTGACCAGGATGACCCGCAGGCCCTCCTGCCGCAGCACCCGGCAGGCCTGCGTACCCGAGTAGTCGAACTCGCAAGCCTGACCGATGATGATCGGCCCGGAACCGATCACCAGAACGCTCTCGACGCCCTGGATGCGGTGGCTACCGGCGGGGCTCATTTGGCCGCCGCTTTCGAGCGGTCCATCAGCTCGACGAACCGGTCGAAGAGGCCGTCGGCATCATGCGGGCCAGGCGCCGCTTCCGGGTGGTACTGCACCGAGAACGCCGGCCGGTCGAGCAGTCGCAGCCCTTCAACGACCTGATCGTTCAGGGCCACGTGGCTGACTTCGACCCGCCCGTACGGCGTCTCGGAGATGCGAACCAGTGGGGCGTCGACCGCGAAACCGTGGTTGTGGCTCGTGACGGCAACCTTGCCGGTGGCGCGGTCCTGCACGGGCTGGTTGATACCGCGGTGGCCGTAGCGGAGCTTGTAGGTGCCGAAGCCGAGCGCGCGCCCCAAGACCTGGTTACCAAAGCAGATTCCGAACAGGGGAACGCCCGAATCGAGCACCCCGCAGGCGGCCTGCACCGCGTAGTCAGCGGTCGCCGGATCCCCGGGACCGTTGGAGAAGAAGACGCCGTCGGGACAGCTCGCAAGCAGGTCGGCGGCTGTCGCCGTCGCCGGATGGACGGTGACCTCGATCCCACGAGCCGCCATGCGCGCCGGCGTACGCCACTTGATGCCGAGGTCCAGCGCGGCAACGCGCAAACGCGGTGTGCCTGCGGGTGAAACGGTGTACGGCTCAAGCGTGGAGACCGCGGGCGCGAGGTCGGCACCGAGCATCTGCTCGCTCGCCAGAATCCGGTCGAGCAAGCCATCAGCGGCATCGAGCGGCGCAATGCCGCAGCGCATGGCACCGCGCTCGCGCAAGTGTCGGGTGAGCGCCCGGGTGTCGAGGCCGCTGATGCCGACGATCCCCTGCTCGCGCAGCTCCTCATCGAGGCTGCGGGTGGCCCGCCAGGAACTCGTCCGCCGGGCCGGATCGCGGACGACATAGCCCGCCACCCACATGCGCCGACTCTCCGGATCCTCATCATTGACACCGGTATTGCCGATGTGCGGCGCCGTTTGCACGACCACCTGTCGCGCGTAACTCGGGTCGGTCAGCGTCTCCTGATAGCCGGTCATGCCGGTTGCGAACACCGCCTCGCCGAACGTCTCGCCGCCGGCTCCGTAGGCGTCGCCGGAAAAGGCACGCCCGTCCTCGAGCATGAGCACGGCGCGCTGCGAGTCGCTCACGCGCGCACCCCTCTCGCACTCGTTGGGCCAGCGACGCGCGATTCTGCACCTATTTCCAGCAGGCCCCGCACGGCGGCCACCACCTCCTCATAACCGGACGCCGCACCGCGGAACCCGCTCTCGTACTGACGTGATTCGGCTTCCCAGCCGATGACCAACAGGCCGGTGCCCGGCATGAATTTCGTGGCAAACCGCTCGTCGGTCCGGATCGAGCGCAGCGCCGCGCGGGGCAGCCAGAGCCCGGCCACATCGACCCCAACACACGTGACGGTCAGCTCCCCGGTGCTGCGGCTTCCCAGCACTCCGCGCACCCCTGAATCCTGCCAACCGCCGGGGGCCGTGGTGCCGAGCGCGACACCAGACATCGGGGTGGTCAGCGAGACCGGGAAGGGCCGCGGCGGAGCCGGCAGCGCCGGCCACACCGCGGCGGCCCGCCGGGTCCGCCGGCGAGCAGCGAGCGCCGCAATCGCCACCAGAACAAGGATTGCGGCGATGCACGCAGCTGCCAGCAGCAGGTGCGGACCGAGCCGTGAGGCCGGAAGCGAGGCGAGCAGATGCATCACGCAGCCTTGCCGTCGAGCACTGTCGCCCGGCCGCGCAGGAAAGTGGCGATGACGCTGGCCGGAAGCTCACGTCCGGCGTAGGGGGTATTGCGGCTGCGCGATGCGAGCGCCGACGGATCGACGGTCCAGCTGGCGGTGGGGTCGATCAGCGTGACGTTGGCGGGGGCGCCGACGTCGAGCGGGCGTCCGTGGCCACGAAGGCGCCCGATGGCTGCCGGGGCGTACGACATCCGCTGCGCCGCCAACTCCCAGCTGAAGCGATCGCCGAGCGCCAGCATGACGACTCCGAGTGCGGTCTGCAGGCCGAGCATGCCGGGCCGGGCGGCCGCCCACTCGGTCTCCTTGTCTTCCAGCGCGTGGGGAGCATGGTCGGTGGCGACAGCGTCGATCGTGCCGTCGACGAGAGCGTCACGAAGGGCGGCGACGTCTTCGGCGGTGCGCAGCGGCGGGTTGACCTTGTACACCGGGTCGTACCCGCAGGCGAAGTCGTCGGTCAGCAGCAGGTGGTGGGGCGTGACCTCGGCCGTGACCTGCCAGCCCTTTGCCTTCGCCCAACGCAAGAGCTCGACCGAGCCGGCCGTCGAGACGTGGCAGACATGCAGCCGGCTACCGACATGTCCGGCCAGCAATACGTCTCTGGCGATGATCGATTCCTCGGCGACCGCCGGCCAGCCGGTGAGGCCAAGGCGCGCGGAGATGACTCCTTCGTTCAGTTGGGCGCCGACCGTGAGCCGCGGCTCCTCGGCGTGTTGGGCGATGACCCCGTCGAACGCCTTCACGTATTCCAGCGCGCGGCGCATCAACACCGGGTCACTGACGCAGACCCCGTCGTCGGAGAAAACCCTTACCCGCGCGGCAGATTCGGCCATCGCACCGAGCTCGGCCATCTGCTCGCCCTTGAGTCCTGACGTGACCGCTCCCACCGGTGCGACGTCGCACCAGCCCGCCTCACGGCCGAGCCGCCACACCTGCTCCACGACGCCCGCGGTGTCAGCGACGGGGTCGGTATTGGCCATCGCATGAACCGCGGTGAAACCGCCGAGGGCGGCCGCTCGCGTACCCGATTCGACGGTCTCGGCGTCTTCCCGCCCAGGCTCGCGCAGATGGGTGTGCAGATCGACAAAGCCCGGGACCGCGATGAGACCACCAGCATCGATGACCACCGCGCCGGGCGGCACCTCGAGGCGGCTCCCGGTCTCGGTGATGATGCCGCCAGACAGGAGCAGGTCCGCCGGGGCCCCGCCGAGGACGCTGGCTCCGCGCAAAAGCGTGGCATTTGCGTCGGTCATGCTGCCTCGCTCCCGCCGAGCAACAGATAGAGCACGGCCATCCGGACGCTCACTCCGTTGGCCACCTGCTCCACGATCGTCGAGCGCAGGCTGTCGGCGACATCGGAGGCGATCTCCATCCCGCGCACCATCGGCCCGGGATGCATGACGATCGCGTGGTCGGGCAGCGTTGCGACGCGGGCGCCGTCGAGCCCGTAGCGGCGGCTGTACTCCCGCACCGTCGGGAAGTAGGAGGCGCCCATCCGCTCTCGCTGGACCCGCAGCATCATGACGACGTCGCTCTTCGGGAGCGTCGAGTCAAGGTCGTACGACACCTCCGCGGGCCAGGCGTCGATGCCGACCGGCAGCAGGGTCGGCGGGGCGACCAGCGTCACGCTCGCGCCGAGCGTCGACAGCAGCAGGACGTTGGAGCGAGCGACCCGGCTGTGCAGCACGTCTCCGACGATGGTCACCTTCAGGCCCGCGAGCCTCCCGAGACGGCGGCGCATCGTGAACGCGTCAAGCAGCGCTTGGGTCGGGTGCTCGTGAGTGCCGTCACCGGCGTTGATGACGCTCCCCCGGATCCAGGTCGCCAGCCGGTGGGGCGCACCGGACGCACTGTGGCGGCAGATCACGCCGTCGGCGCCCATCGCCTCCAGGGTGAGCGCCGTGTCCTTGAGGCTTTCCCCCTTCGAGACGCTCGAGCCCTTGGCCGAGAACGTGATCACGTCGGCCGACAGGCGCTTGGCCGCAACCTCAAAGCTGGTACGCGTGCGGGTCGAGTCCTCGAAGAAGAGGTTGACGACCGTACGCCCGCGCAAGGTCGGCAGTTTCTTCACGGTGCGGTCGCCGACCAGCGCCAGCTCCTCGGCGGTATCCAGCACGAGAACGGCCTCGTCGCGGCTCAGATCGGCCGCGGAGAGCAGGTGTCGGTCCATGTCAGGCCCTCTCTCGCACCGGCCCGATCAAGCCGGGATCTGTCACAGCCGTTTCGTCAGGCACCGCGCTCGTCCCCGGCCGACTTTCGATGACCACGCCGTCGCGGCCGTCGACCTCCTCCAGCAGCACGCGCACCGTCTCCCCGTGGCTGGTCGGAAGGTTCTTGCCGACGTAGTCCGCCCGGATCGGCAGCTCCCGGTGCCCGCGATCGATGAGGACGGCCAGCTGGACCGCGCGCGGGCGGCCGAGGTCGGAGAGGGCATCGAGCGCGGCCCGCACCGTGCGTCCGGAGTAGAGGACGTCGTCGACCAAGACGACGACCTTGTCATCGACGGTGCCGGGCAGTTGGGTGCGCCCCAGCGGCCGGACGCCCCGAAGGCGCAGGTCGTCGCGGTACATCGTGGTGTCGAGCGAGCCCACCGGAACGTGCAGGCCCTCGAAGTCGGCGAGCTTGGCGGCGAGCCGGTGGGCGAGGTCAACGCCTCTGGTGGGGATGCCCAGCAAGACCACATCGCGACCGCCGCCGGTGTGTTCGAGCACCTGATGGGCGATACGGGAGAGGGTGCGACCGACATCCGCGGCGCTGAGAACATCGTGTGAGACCGCCGCCGGATCTGTCGCGGGATCTGTGGCGGGGTCGAACCCGGGACTCGCCTCGTGGGTCTGGGACGTCATGACAGCATCAGGCTCTCGCCCTCCTTCCCCGCCTCGCTGGACGGGTCGTTAAAGGAGTGGACGCTCTGAAGCTACCAGCCGCCGAACCGCTCCCGGACGGCTGGGAGCGGCCTCGGCGTGTCGGCACCGTCAGATGTGAAATCTCAACACGAGCACGTCGGCACGGACCGGAAAAACAACATCGGAACAAGATCGCTACCAGTCATGATCGGTACCCTTGCGTGACGACACGAGCCGTTTTACTGGTTATTCATCCCCGCTCACCGCAAACGCATTACACTGAGTCACTGCGGCACCGCGTCGGAAGACGCTAGTAGCGCCAGATTGGCCCACGAAACCACCCTGCTGAACGGAGCACGAGATGTCCGACTACGCCAAGGCGCTCGGATCCCGGCTGCGCGCGATTCGAACCCAGCAAGGTCTGTCGCTGCACGGAGTCGAGGAGAAGTCCGAAGGCCGCTGGAAGGCGGTCGTCGTGGGCTCGTACGAGCGGGGGGATCGTGCCGTCACGGTTCAACGTCTCTCGGAACTCGCCGAATTCTACGGCGTGCCGGTGAACGAGTTGCTTCCGGAGCGCGAGGCGATCATTGCTCTCGAGCAATCGCCCCGCATCATCATTGACCTGGAGAAGCTGCAGGCCGTGCCGCGCGATCAGGGAGCCCCGCTGCTGCGCTATGCGGCGACCATCCAGAGCCAGCGCGGGGATTACAACGGCCGGGTCCTGTCGATCCGCCACGAGGATCTGCGTTCGCTTGCCGTCATCTACGACGAAAACCCGACGACGCTCACCGAGCAGCTGATCAACTGGGGCGTGCTGTCACCTGACGCCCGCCGCGCGGTCGAGACGGTCTGACTAAGCGTTAGCGTCGTCCGCGGCGGTGCTGTCAGAGGCCATCACCGCGGGCGGCCGGCTTTGCGCCACCTTCGCCAACACGCCGTTGACGAAGGATGCTGACTCGTCGGTCGACAGCCGTCCCACCAGCTCCACCGCTTCGCTGACCGCTACTCCGGCGGGGACGTCCGGGCGAAAGAGCAGCTCAAAGGCACCGAGGCGGAGCACGTTACGGTCGACCGCCGGCATCCGCGCCATGGTCCACCCCTCCGACACGGAGGCGATCAGGCGGTCGATCTCCGGACGATGCGCCACGATCCCCTCGACCAGCTCGACCGCGTATTCCGGCACCGGCGGGTCAGCCTGCTCGAGGCGGATAGCCAGGGTGGTCACGAGGTCCAGCCCCATGAGATCGGCCTCATACAGGACATCGAGCGCACGCTTGCGCGCCTTGGTACGCGCCGACATGGAGCCCGGGCGCCGCTTGTCCGTGGCGCCGCTCAGTTGGCGCGCCCGAGGTAGCGGCCGTCGCGGGTGTCGACCTTGATGCGCTCACCGTTGACAACGAAAAGCGGGACCTGCACGCTTGCGCCGGTCTCGAGGGCCGCCGGCTTCGTACCACCGCTGGAACGATCGCCCTGCAAACCGGGCTCGGTGTAGCTGATCGTCAGCTCGACGGACGCCGGAAGCTCGACCGACAGCGGCGACCCGTCATGCAGGGCGACATTCGCGTTGGTGTTTTCCAGCATGTAATCCGCGGCCGACCCGACAGTCAGCGCAGGCACGTAGATCTGCTCGTAGGACTCGGTGTCCATGAAGACGAAGTCGTCGCCCTCGCGGTAGAGGTAGGTCATCTCACGCTTGTCGACAGTCGCGATCTCGACCTTCACGCCGGCATTGAACGTACGGTCGACCACCTTGCCGGTCGTCACGTTCTTGAGCGTCGTGCGTACGAACGCGCCGCCCTTGCCGGGCTTGACGTGCTGGAACTCAACGACATTCCAGAGCCCGCCGTCGAGGTCGAGCGTCATACCGTTCTTCAGGTCGTTTGTGGAGGGCACGGAATCACCTTTGGAGCTCGTTGCGGAGGCGCAAGCGCCTTACCTGCATGTCACCGGCGCGGTCACCGGCTGACCTGCCGGCGCGCGCGGTCGCCGCCGAGTCTACGCAGCGGCCGATCCGACCCCGCCGACCGATCCGTCCTGCGCCGAACGGGGATCGCTGGGTTAAGCGACCGGCGTAGCCCGCGCTTCGGGGTTCGGCGGACCCCGCAGGCCGGCGCGAGGACTAGCGCCCGGTGAGCGAGGCGATGGCTTGCAGGGCCAGCAGGTAGGAGTCGACGCCGAGCCCCGTGATCGTGCCGGTCACGACGCCGGACAGCACCGACACGTGGCGAAACGACTCGCGGGCGGCGATCTGCGACATGTGGACCTCGATGAGCGGCACCGGATGGCCGACGCAAGCATCGCGGAGCGCGTACGAGTAGTGGGTCCAGGCACCCGCGTTGAGTACGACTGGTAGCAGGGCATCTGCGGCCTCGTGGAGCCAGCGGATCAGTTCGGCCTCGTCGGCAGTCTGGCGCATGTCGACGTCGAGACCGAGCCGCGAGGCCGTGTCACGGCAGGCGTCGACGAGGTCGGCATAAGTGCCGTGGCCGTAGATCTCCGGCTCGCGGATGCCCAGCCGGTCGAGGTTGGGGCCGTTGAGCACGAGCACCTTCATGAGGCAGCCACTTCGCTGTACGCCGCCACCAGGAGCGACGGATCGGGGTCGTCGAGGATGCGCGGCTGGGCCAGCCCGGACAGCACCACGAAACGCAGCCGCTTCGCACGGGCCTTCTTGTCGACGCGCATGGCGTCGGCCAGCATCGGCCAACGGTCCGCCGGATAGGACACCGGAAGGCCGATGCGTTCGAGCAGTGAACGGTGCCGGTCGGCAGTCGCGTCGTCGAGTCCGGCTGCCAACCGCGAGAGCGCCCCGGCGAAGACCAGCCCCACGGAGACGGCCGCGCCGTGCCGCCACCGGTACTTCTCGGCCCGTTCGATGGCGTGGCCGAGGGTATGTCCGTAGTTGAGGATCTCGCGTCGACCGGCCTCCTTGGGGTCGGCGCTCACCACCTCGGCTTTCACCGCGATCGAACGCTCGATGAGCTCGCGCAAGTGGCTGCGGCCGGTCGGGTCGGCGTCGAGCAGGTCGAGGATGACCGGGTCGGCGATCAGCCCGGTCTTGACGACCTCAGCGAGCCCGGCGGTGAACTCGTGGGGCGGCAGGGTCTCGAGCGTCGCCAGGTCGCAGAGCACGGCGGACGGCTGATGAAAGGCGCCGACCAGGTTCTTGCCGGCCTCGGTGTTGATCGCCGTCTTGCCACCCACCGCGGCGTCGACCATCCCGAGCAGGGTGGTCGGCACCTGAACCACACGCACCCCGCGCAGCCAGGTCGCCGCGACGAAGCCGGCCAGATCCGTCACCGCTCCACCGCCGAGACCGATGACCAGGTCGTCGCGGGTGAATCCGACCTGACCCAACACGGACCAGGCGTAGGCGGCAACCGCGAGGTCCTTCGCGTCTTCGCCATCCGGAACCTCGAGCAGGTGGACCTCGGCGCCGCCCGCGGCGGCCATCAGCTCATCGCGTACGCCATCGGCCGTGGCCCGCAGCGCCCGCGGATGAAGGAGCGCGACCCGGGTCGCCGCGCCGACCGCGTCGACCAGCTCACCGAGCAGCCCGGTGCCGACCTGGACCGTGTACGAGGCCGCGTCGCCGGGCCGGACCTCGATGCGCGTCACCTCGCTCACGCCGTCAGCCATTCCAGCACCTCGTCGGCGATCTCAACCGGGGTGCGACCCGACGTGTCGACGCTCCGGGTGGCCACCTGCGCATACAGCGGGGCACGCTCGCGCAGCGTCGCCGACATCCGGGCGCGCGGGGCCTCGACCAGCAGCGGACGGTCGCGGGCCAGCCCGACCCGCTTCACGGCGTCGGTGAGGTCGACGGACAGGGCGAGCACCCGCTGACCCGTCAGATCAGCGCGCGTCCGGGCATCGAGCACGGCGCCGCCCCCGAGCGCCACGACCGCGCCGGCGTAATCACCCGAGGGGTCAAGCGCGCCGACGACGGCGGCCCGCTCCAGCTCGCGGAAACGTTCCTCGCTGTCTTCGAGAAAGATGTCGGCGACCGACTTGCCCGCCTCCTTCGCTGCCAGGTCATCGGTGTCGACGAATGGGGCGCCAATACGCTCGGCGAGCAGCCGCCCGAGGGTGGTCTTGCCGGCCCCGGGCGGGCCCACGATCACCAGCCGCGGCGTCACGGCAACGCCGGCATGAGCGAGTCGAGCGTCGCCAGGTAACTCTGGGCATTGCGGCTGATCTCCGCAAGCGAATCGCCGCCGAACTTCTCCAGCACGGCATCGGCCAGCACGAGGGCAACCATCGCCTCGGCGACGACGCCGGCAGCCGGGACCGCGCAGACGTCGGAACGCTGGTTGATCGCGACGGCCGCCTCCCCCGTCGCGACATCGACGGTGCGCAGCGCCCGGGGCACGGTCGAGATCGGCTTCATGGCGGCGCGCACGCGCAGGACCTCGCCAGTCGACATGCCGCCCTCGGTGCCACCCGAGCGCCCCGTGACCCGGCGCAACTCGCCATCCGCATCGCGCACGATCTCGTCGTGGGCGGCCGAGCCCCGCCGGCGGGCGGTCTCGAATCCGTCGCCGAGTTCGACGCCTTTGATGGCCTGGATCCCCATCAGCGCGGCCGCGAGGCGCGCGTCAAGGCGGCGGTCACCGTGGACGTGGCTGCC
>JBBRSE010000057.1:0-23872 GCA_038245655.1 Mycobacteriales bacterium
CCGGCCGACAGCGTCACAACTCAGTAACGATCGGCCCGTGTTGACCGCATACTCCGGCGAGCGACATCGCCCGTCATGGACACCGACCACAAAGCATCCCGGCAGCTCAAAACCATGATCAACAACGAAGCTGAAGATAACCATCGAATCCATGATCGGCATCTGCAGGGACCATGCCCGCAACGTCAAACGCTGGCGTGACGGGCAGATGGCGCTGCGCTGGTGCGCCGCCGGCATGGTCGAAGCCGCCGGACAGTTCCGCCGCGTCAACGGCCACCTGCATCTCGCGAAACTCGCCGCCGAACTCGAGCGCGTCACCGCCGAAAATGTCGCAGACGGACAGCACAATGAAACCGTCGAAGCCGCCTAAATGATCATCGGGCCGCTACCGAAGTTCCACGGAACTCGGGACAACCTCAGGACCTGGCGTTCGTCGGCCTTCGCGCCGGTCAGCGCATAGCCGATCGGCAGCCCGGCCAAGGTGGCGACCAGGTGCAGCCGTAGCCCCCAGAAGTAGCGGGAGTGGCTGGCGCAGTAGCCGTACTCGGCCCAGCCGGCCAGTTCCGTGCTCATGAGGACGGTTGGTCGAATCGGCCGGTGCGGGTGTCCTGCATGATCCCGACCTTCAGCGAGATGAGGCCGGCGGCGATGACGACAGCGCAACTGACGGCGAAGGGCCACCATGCGCGGGCGATGAACAGCACGGCGCCGGCGATGAAGCCGACGATCATGACGGCGACGCATATCCACGGTCCGGCTCGGCTGTGGCCATCGTGGTCCTCTGACATGTCAGGGTCCACATTCGGTGGTGCGATAGCGGCTTGCGCCGGGGTGCATGCTCACGCCGTGCCCCCTCCGACTCGGGTCTGGGTGCAGCGCGCCATCGTGAACTGCTGGTGTTCCGTCGACGAGCAGCGGTTCCAGCCTGGCATGGTCGATGAAGTACTCGACGTGACGCACATTCGGGATGGCGGCGGCGACCGGCCCGTGCGAGGCCGGTACGCAGTAAGCGGGCGCCTCCAGAGAACTTGGCGAAGCGACCGCTTCAAAGGCGGCCGCCTCCTGACGCCGGCCCTGGACAAACTGACGCTTGTCATCCGCTCGGCCCCACCCCGCGAGGAGGCCGTTGATGCCATCCCCCGGATAACCAAAAAATTGCCTTACCCGCCACTCCCGCAGCCGGGCGAGCAGCACATCCGCCACGGTTTGCTTCATCGGTCACCCTCCGGTCCGTCCCAGCCGCTGTCGTCCGCCGCCGTCTCCCGAGGCTTCCGTTCAAAATCGAGGCGAACCTCGGAGGCACCTCCACTTGTGCTTTACCCGCAAAGCTTGCGTCCATACAAGTCTTGCGGCAAGATCCTTTTGTGGCAAAAGTAACGGCAGTTCCTGGTGAGACGCCAGCCTCAGCGGCCAGCATCGAGGAGGTGGATGCGGTCATGGCTGCTTCCCGCGTGCTGGTGGGTATCAGCGCTCAGTCGATCGCCGCGGTGGAGCACCGGGTGAGCGTTCCGCAGCTGCGCGCCTTGGTCGTCATCTCCAGCCTCGGACCGGTGAACCTCGTCCGGTTGGCGGACTCGATGGGGGTGCACGCCTCCAACGCGACCCGGGCCTGCGATCGGCTGGTCGCCATTGGCCTACTCGATCGTCGCGACAACCCCGACGACCGGCGCAATCTGACCCTTGCCCTCACCAAGAAGGGGCAGCGGCTCGTATCGACGGTGATGGACCACCGCCGCAAAGCCATCGAAGTCGTGCTGCACGACATGCCTGCCGACCAGCGAAAGCAGCTCTCCACCGTGCTTCGCCAATTCGCGACCGCCGCCGGAGAACTCACAGCGGCCGACGTGTGGGCCACGGGCTGGCCCACCGAACCGACCAGCTAAACGCCTTCAGGGAGCACTTTGACATGGCTGCGCAGGTTGTCGTCGTGACCGGAGCGAGCGGCGGCGTCGACGGGGCTGTCGCCTGCTGCTTCGCCGCCCGAGGTGCCACCGTGGGTGCTAATCGCCCGCGGCGAGCAAGGATTAGCTGTCGCCGCCGAGGACGTCCGTCAGCGAGGCGGAACCCGTCGTGCTCCCCACCGATACGGCGGACGCCGACGCCGTCTTCGCGGTCGTGCGACACATCGAGGAGGATAAGAGTGCACGCATCCCGTGGGTGACGCTGTCCTTGAACCCACCACCCCAGATCAGCAGCCGGCAGAGACGTGGGGGCGCCTCACCCGCCTCCGTATCAGCTAGCGGAAGTTTCCTGCCTAGCTGATTGATCGGCGTGTTTCCCGTGTTGCTGCAGGAGTTTCGGCCTTCAAAGAAGTATTACTTAGATATGGCGTCGATCGTGGGGAAGCGTCAGGGCAACCAGACGTACTACTACCTGGTCGAGTCGGCTCGGGTGGACGGCAAGCCCCGGATCGTGTCCCAGCAGTACCTGGGTAGCGCGGCGGAGGTGATGGCGAAGCTGTCCGGGGGGTCGGGCGGTGAGCCGGTGCGCACACAGCACAAGAGCTTCGGGGATCTCGCCGCGGTCTGGTCGGTGCTGGAGCGCCTGGAGGTGGCCGCGGTGATTGACGCGGTGATCCCGCGACGCAGTGATGCGGCGGCCTCGGTGGGGACCTATATCGCCTTGGCGACCGCGAACCGGATCGTGGATCCGTGCTCGAAGCTGGCGTTCGCGGACTGGTGGGATACCACCGCCGGTCCCCGGTGGGTGAAGTTGCGCGGCGCGGTGCTGGACCACCGCCAGTTCTGGAAGGCGATGGACCGCCTGGACGAGCCAGACCTGCGCGTGGTCGAGGCCACGCTGGGGGCGCGGATGGTGAGCGAGTTCGGCCTGGACCTGTCCGGGCTGGTGCTGGACATGACCAACTTCGCCACCTATATCGACTCCACCAACGACAAGGCCCCCCTCGCGCAGCGCGGCAAGGCTAAGCAGAAACGCACCGACCTGCGCCTGGTCGGCCTGGCCCTGATCGTCACCCGCGACGGCGATGTCCCGCTGCTCTCGCACGCCTACCCCGGCGACCGCCCCGACGTCACCCAGTTCGCCACCGTCATCGGCGAACTGGTGGACCGCTACCGCGACCTGGCTACCTCGCTGGAATCACTGACCGTCATCTATGACGCCGGGCAGAACTCCGCCGCCAACCACGCCGTCATCGAAGAGTCCCAGCTGGGCTTCGTCGGGTCGCTGCCCCCCTCCGGCCACCCCACCCTGCTCGCCATCCCGACCACCCGCTACCAGGCCGTAGACGCCGCCCGCTACCCCGGCCTGACCTGCGTCGACACCCAGGTCACTGCGCTCGGGGTGAACCGCCGTGCGGTGCTCACCCACTCACCGACCCTGCACGCCGCCCAAGCCCGTGGCTTCACCCAGACCCTGGCCAAAGCACAGCGCAAGCTCACCGACCTGCAAGCAATGCTGGCCCGAGGCAACACCCGCCGCGACCGGGCCGCCGTCGAAACCGAGATCGCCGCCATCACCAACGCCCGCTGGGTCAACCAGGTCCTGACCGTCACCCTCACCGGGGACACCCCGGCCGAACTCCGGCTGACGTTTCGCGCCAACACCCGGGCCCGCACCAAACTGGAAGACAGACTGTTCGGCAAGCGGATCCTGTTCACCAACCGCGACGACTGGAGCACCGCCGACGTCGTCGCCGGCCATCGCTCCCAGTCCGAGGTCGAGGCCGGGTTCCGGCAGATGAAAGACCCCCACGTCGTGTCCTTCGGCCCGATGCGCCACTGGACCGACTCCAAGATCCGGGTGCACGTCTTCTACTGCGTGCTCGCCCTCACCATCGCCCACCTGATGCGCCGCGAAGCCGACCAGACCGGCCTGCACCTGTCCGTCCGCGAGTTGCTGGCCACCCTCGGCGGCATCGAGGAGACCGTGCTGCTCTACCACGACGGCGGCAAAGGCCGCCCCCGCGCCAAACGCATACTCACCGACATGAACCCCACCCAGCAGCAGCTGGCCGACCTGTTCGGCATCGACCGCTACGCACCGACCCGCTGACCACCCACAACCAGACCACTTCGGTAATACACGGACCGTCCAAAACCCCCGCCACACCTGGCGAAAGTCCCCGACGATCATGATAGGCAGGAAACTTCCGCTAGGGGTCCAGCCTTGTGTTTCCGGCTCGGTCTGACGGCAACATCCCAACCGTGCGGCCAACCCTAGTGGTTCTGAGCAGTTGGGCGTCAGTGCTCGATCAGTCACCCGGTTCAGCCGCGATCGAATCCGGCAAGCCCACTCGGCGCGTGCTGACACTGGCGTGCACTGTCGACGCGCTGCATTCCATGAGCATGGTCGCCGCGGCGACCCTCGTGCCGCAGTAGGAACGCGCGGCACTGCTCTCTCCTGTAGTTGCGCAACGCTTGCGCATTTGCAAGAGTTGCTGGAAGATCTACTCTCGAGCTGACCTCGGACGAAGCCCCGCTCGCGTGATGACCCCAATGAATCCGAGCGGTGTGAACCGGTGAGTAAAGAGCAAGTCAACAGTCAGCATCGACATATGGAGGTCCAATGAGCGACAACGCCGGCGATTACCTGTGCGATCGGTTGATCGAATGGGGAGTGACGACGATCTATGGCTTCCCGGGTGACGGGATCAACGGAATTCTCGGGGCGTTGCGCCGGCATCAGGACCGGCTGCGATTCGTGCAGACCCGCCATGAGGAGATGGCGGCGTTCATGGCGTGTGGGCACGCCAAATACACCGGTGAGGTCGGGGTCTGCATGGCCACTTCTGGGCCGGGCGCCATCCATCTGCTCAACGGCTTGTATGACGCGAAGCTCGATCATCAGCCGGTGGTGGCGATCGTCGGTCAGACGTTCGTGCGCGCCCTTGGCGGCAGCTTCCAGCAGGAAGTAAAGCTGCTGCAGCTCTACAGCGACGTCGCGTCAGCCTACGTGGAACAGGTGAACGACCCAGGCAGCATCCGCCACATCCTGGACCGGGCAATGCGCACCGCGCAGGCCGAACGCACCGTCACCGCGGTGATCATCCCGGCGGACGTGCAGGACATGGACGCCGTCCCCGAGCAGCCGAAAGCGACGCACACCGTGCACTCGGGTGTCGGGTATTGGCCCGGGCGCCAGATCCCCGCGCAACACGACCTTCAGGCCGCGGCGGATTTACTCAACGCCGGACAGCGGGTGGCCATGCTGGTCGGCGCCGGTGCGATGCACGCCACCGATGAGGTGCTCGCGGTCGCGGACACGCTCGGAGCCGGGGTGGCGAAGGCCCTGCTAGGCAAGGCCGTGGTGCCCGATGACGTGCCCTACTGCACCGGCTCGATCGGGTTGCTGGGCACCAAGCCGAGCTGGGAGATGATGCAGGACTGCGACACGCTGCTGATGGTCGGTTCGTCCTTCCCGTACTCGGAGTTTCTGCCAACAACGGGCCAAGCCAAGGGCATCCAAATCGATCTGTCCGGGCGGATGCTGTCGATCCGTTACCCGATGGACCTGGCCCTGATCGGCGATAGCAAACAGACCCTGATTGAACTGCTACCGCTACTCACCCGCAAGCAGGACCGGTCCTGGCAAGAGACCATCAGCAAGAACGTCACGCACTGGTGGACGTTGATGGACGACCGCGCGGAACCGGCTGATGTGCAGCGGGACCGTCCCCGGGTGCGTCCGCAGGCCCTGTTCGCCGAACTGTCACGCCAACTTCCCGACAACGCGGTGCTGTCCAGTGATTCGGGCTCGTCGGCGAATTGGTACGCCCGCCACGTCAAGATCCGCCGCGGGATGAAGGCCTCACTGTCGGGCAACCTGGCCACGATGGTGCCCGGCGTGCCGTACGCGATCGCCGCAAAGTTCGCCTTCCCGGACCGGGTTGCGGTAGCGATGGTCGGCGACGGGGCCATGCAGATGGGCGGCATGGCCGAAATGCTGACCGCCGCCAAGTACTACAAGACGTGGGCCGACCCGCGGCTGGTGATCCTGGTGTTGAACAACGAGGACCTCAACCAGGTCACCTGGGAGCAGCGGGCGATGGAAGGCAACCCTAAGTTCGACGCCTCCCAAGACATCCCCTACGTCCCCTACCACGCCTGGGCGGACATGATCGGGCTCAAGGGCATCAAGGTCGAGCACTCATCCCAAATTGCGGACGCCTGGCGCGAAGCGTTCGCCGCCGACCGGCCGGTGATCATCGACGCGATGAGCGATCCGGAGGAACCGCCCATCCCGCCGCACATCACCTTCGAGCAGGTCAAAGCGATGACCAAGTCGGTGCTAGCCGATCCCAAGGAAGGCATCCCGGGCGCACTGTCCGCCGCCCGGGAATTCGCCCACGAATTCCTTCCAGGACGGTAGCCATGACACCCACAAACGGAATCAATCGTGGCGCATCGCACGGCGCACTGTCAGGTGCCGAGCATGTGGTGGACCGGCTGCTCGCGAACGTGGCGCACGGCCGCTTCGAGCGTGCTTTGTCGGGGCTGACCGCCGTTGCTGCCGCCGTGACCGGCGCGGAGGTTTATCTCGAGCATTACAAGGCCAGTTTCGGCAACAAGGTCATGTGGAGCCCGATCCTGGTCACCCCACCGTTGGTTGTTGCCGGCGTCGGCGGGGTGTTTTCCAAGCGTTGGGCTAAGACGGCGCTGCCGGTCGCCGCGGGAATCTTCGCCTTGAACGGTTTGGCGGGTGAGTTCTTTCACGCCCGCGGAGTCGCCCGCAAACCGGGCGGCTGGGCGCTGGCTTCTTACAACGTGCCGATGGGCCCGCCAATCTCGGCGCCGGGGCTGATGGCGATGGTCGGCGGCATGGGACTGCTGGCCTCCGTGCTACGCAGAGAAAGCTAGGAGATCCTCCATGCCCGACTTCCGTAAACCCGCCCACCTGCCCAATCTGCGGGCAGACCGGCAGCCGCCGCATCCGGGTTGGCTACCGGCGCAGCAACGTGGGATCAGCCCGCAGATGATCGGCCGTTACCCCGATTATGACGTGCTGGTCGAACGCGACCGATGGGATGAGGCGACCACGAAGGTGGTGATGGCACGGCTGGAACCGTACGGGCCGATGCAGTTCTTCACCGCCGCCGAAGAATCCGTGCTTCGCGCGTTCTGTGACACCGTGCTGGCTCAGGATGGCGAGCCGCGGGTGCCGGTAGCTGAGTTCATCGACGCCAAGCTCGCCGCCGGACGCCTCGATGGCTACCAGTATGTCGACATGCCCGACGACCGGCAGACGTGGCAACTGGCGTTGAGCGGCTTGGACGACGTCGCCCGGGATCGGTACGGCAAGACAGGGTTTGCCGACGCGGAGCCACAGACGCGTGAGGCGATCGTCGACGAGCTCTCACGCGGGCAGCTGACCGGAGGCGTGTGGGACACCCTTAACGCAAGCCGGGCATGGGCGGTGTGCATGCGTTCGGTACTGGCCGGTTTCTACTCCCATCCGTGGGCGTGGAACGAGATCGGTTTCGGAGGACCGGCCTATCCGCGCGGGTTCATGCGCCTCGGTCCGATGAGCACCACCGAACCGTTCGAAAAACACGGGGCCACCAGCGAAGACCCGACCCGGGTCGGGCAGGACGGGCAGAGCTGATGGGCGATTTGTTGCGCGGCATCCTGAAAGGCTCGATCGGGCCGGCCGATAACGATTCCCGGTTCTTGCTGGACGTGCAATCCAGGGAACTACCCGGCGAGGACACCATGCGCCGCTACTCTCCCGACGAAGAAGTCGACCTGGTCATCGTCGGCGCCGGCGCCGGAGGGTCGGTACTCGCGCAGCGCCTCGCCCGCCACGGCTGGAAGATCGTGATCGTAGAAGCCGGCCCGTTCTGGCATCCGGACGAAGACTGGGTCAGCGACGAAGCCGGCTCCCACGAGCTGTACTGGACCCAGAAACGCATCATCGGCGGCAGCGATCCGATCGAGTTAGGCAAAAACAATTCCGGCCGTGGAGTGGGTGGCTCAATGGTCCACTACGCCGGCTACTGCCCACGGTTTCATCCCAGCGACTTCCACACCGCCAGCACCGACGGGGTCGGCGCCGACTGGCCGATCGACTACGAAGACCTCCGGCCGCATTACGAGCGGGTGGAACGTGAACTGCCAGTCGCCGGCCAGAACTGGCCATGGGGATACCCGCACCGTTACCCGTTTTCCCCGCATCCGGTCTCGGGTGCGGCCGCAACGCTGTGGGAAGGCGCCCACAAACTAGGCATTGAGATGCGGGCCGGCCCGGTCGGCATCGTCAACGGGACCTTCGGAAACCGTCCGCATTGCATTTACCGGGGCTACTGCCTGCAGGGTTGCAAGGTCAACGCCAAGGCCAGTCCGTACGTCACCCACCTACCCGACGCGCTGGCGCATGCGGTCGAGATCCGCGCCAATTGCATGGCTGCCCGCGTCGAACTCGACGACGCCACCGGCCGCGCGATCGGCGTCGTCTACCACGAGGAAGTCGGCGGGACGGAACGGCTGCAGCGAGCCCGGTTCGTCGCCGTCGCCGGCTATTCGATCGAAACCCCCCGGCTACTGCTCAATTCCACCTCCCGGCGTTTCCCGCACGGGCTATGCAACAACGAAGATCAGGTCGGCCGGTACGTCATGGTGCAGGGCGCTAGCCAGACCGCCGGCCGGTTCGGCGAGGAACTACGGATGTACAAGGCGCCACCGCCGGAGGTGTCGTCCGAGCAGTTTTACGAAACCGATCCCGGCCGCGGTTTCGTTCGCGGTTTCTCGATCCAGACCGTCGCCCCGCTGCCGATCGGCTGGGCCGAGCATGTCCTCGCCGACGGGCATTGGGGACGGGCGCTGCGGGAGTACATGCGCGACTACAACCACTGGACCACCATCGGTGTCCTAAACGAGCTGCTGCCACAACCGGACAACCGCATCACCATTGCCGACGAAACGGATCCTTACGGCATCCCGATCGCCCGGATGGACTATTCGCTGTGCGACAACGACAAAGCGAACATCGCCTACTCGACCACCATCATCACCGACATCCTGCATGCGGCCGGAGCGCAGGACGTGCTGACGATCCATCGCTACGCGCACCTAGTCGGCGGCGGCCGGATGGGAACCAGCCCCGACAACAGCGTCATCGACGCCAACCAACGTGCCTGGGCGGTGCCGAACCTGTTCCTGGCCGACGGTTCGGTGTGTCCCACCCAAGGCTCGGCTAATCCGGCGTTGACCATCATGGCGCTGGCGTCGCGGCTCGCCGAACGGATAGCAGACGGCACGGCAATGGACGACGATCCCGCGGCCCGCTCCGGCCGTTCATCGGCCCACCAGCCGGTCAGGTAGCGCGACCCATGCCCAGCTTCTTCCCGTGGTGGATCGTCATCACCCACGTGCTGAACATCTTCTTCATGCTGCTGTTGTTTCGCAGTGGACTAGAAGTGTTGTCCGCCTTCCCCAAGCTGTACTGGCACGACGACTGCCCGCCCGGCCGGGAATGGGCCCGCTTCTCCAAAAAAATGTTCGCGGCGGACTCCCGCCGACTATGGACCTCCCTCGATGAGGAAGAAGCCTGGTCGCCGCTGATCGCCCTACCGGGGAAGAAGAACCTGGGCCTAGGCCGGCACTGGCATTTCCTGACCATCCAGTTCTGGATCGTCACCGGCGCCGTCTACGTGGCGATGGTCTTCGCGACCGGCTACTGGCATTACCTGATCCCGGACGGCTGGCACCTGATTCCCGACTCCATCCGTTCGGTGGGCACTTACCTGCACTTCCAGATTCCCAAGACGATCCCGGGCCAGCCGTTCGAGCCGGCGCAGAAGCTGTCCTACTTCGTGGTGATCTTCCTGTTGGCGCCGTTCCAAATCGCGACCGGAGCCGCCATGTCCCCCGCGGTTCTTGCGCGTTTCCCCTGGTACGGCAAAGTGTTCGGCGGTAAGCAAGGAGCCCGCAGCCTGCATTTCCTGGGCATGTGCGCGTTCGCCGCGTTCATCGTCGTCCACGTCTTCATGGTGATCATCCACGGGGTGCCGCACGAATTCACCGCGATCGTTTTAGGCGGCTACCAGCACAGCAAGCCGCTCGCGCTGGCCATCGGACTCGCCGGACTGTTCCTGATCCTCGTTTTCCATGTCGTAATCACGGTGCTGTCACTGCGATACAAACGTGCCACCCAGCGGTTGCTCGGACTCGTCGTCAATCCTTTCGAGCGGATCATCTCCCGGACCTTCACCTCCCGTGAGCGGTACATCCGCAAGCACATTTCGCCTTACTTCCGGGTCAACGGTTACCCACCGGTCGGCGCCGCCTACCAGCAGCTAGCCGCCAGCCACTTCACCGACTACCGGCTCGCCATCGGTGGGCTGGTCGAAAACCCGGTGTCGCTGTCGCTACCCGACCTGCGGGCCCTAGGCGAATCGGTGCAGATCACCAAGCACAACTGCATTCAGGGATGGACCGCGGTCGCGCAATGGGCCGGGGTACCGCTGGTCCGAGTGGTGGAGCTGGTGAACCCAAAATCGGAGGCCAAGCACGTCGTTTTCTACGCCTTCGACGACAAGGGTGAGACCGAAGGCGAAGGCCGTTACGGCTACTTCTACGGCACCGTGCCGCTGCACCTGGCGACTGGCCCGCAGACCATCTTGGCGTTGGAGATGAACGGCGGTCCGCTGCCGATCGAGCACGGCGCCCCGATCCGGCTGCGGATCGAAACCCAGCTCGGCTTCAAAATGGTTAAGTGGATCAAGGCCATCGAGTTCGTCGACGACGTCACCGACATCGGCATGGGCCAAGGCGGCTGGCGGGAAGACCAGCAGTACTACGCCAACGCCGCCGGCATCTAGATGGACCGCCGAGGCACGCTTCCTGACAGGGGCCGTCGATGAGCAGGGTCGACCTCGGGCTGTCGGCCCGGGGGCGCAATAGCGTCGAAGAGACCCGGGACGCGAACCTGGCAGCCGAGCTGCTGGCTGAAGTGCGGGGCGAGGTTCGCTTCGGCGCTGGCGACCGGGCGCTATACGCGACCGATGCGTCGAACTACCGGCAACTACCGATCGGCGTGTTGATCGACCTCGACCTCGACGACGACGTCGCCGCATTGGCGGTCTGCCGCGAGCATCAGGCGTCGGTGTTCGGCCGGGGCACGGGAACGAGCCCAGCCGGTCAATGCTGCAACGCCGGGGTGTGCTTTGACTTCTCCAAGTACTGCACGAGCATCGTCAACCTCGACCACCGGCCGCGGCAGGTCGAGACGTTCTTCTCCTACCCCGACGACGATCGCGACTTCTCACGAGCGGTCGGCCGCTGCGTCGGAGTGGGCGATTGCCGCCGGCACGAAGGCACGACCATGTCTCCCAGCTACCGGGTAACCGGACAAGAGGCAGGCGCCACCCGCGGCCGTTCCCGGCTGCTGTTCGAGATGCTCAACGGCGCCGAACTGGCCGGCTGGCGGAGCATGCGGGTTCGCAAGCCGCGCACTATCAGCCGTCCCAAGACTGCGGCAAGCAGGTCCTGCTGCCCGCCGTACGCGCCGCCGATCCACTCACCCGCATCCGCACGGACGGGCTCAGCTGCCACGAGCAGATCCGCAGGCTACCGGCCGCTATGCCCTGCACCTAGCCGAAGTCCTTCGACCCGAGCGCACCCCATGAAAGGTGTCGATACCCATGACGGCCCGAGATAGCAACGATAGCTGGGAGTTTCCGCCGCACGTACTCCGTGAATACGCGCTGCTCGCCGACGGGGAACGGGGCATTCTGGTCGGCCCCCGCGGCGACTTCGTGTGGATGTGCGCCCCTCGCTGGGACTCCGAAGCGGTGTTCTCCTCGCTGATCGGCGGCCATGGCATCTACGCGGTGACTCCGGTCGGCCGTTACGTGTGGGGCGGCTTCTACGAAGCCGGCAGCCTGATCTGGCGGTCCCGGTGGATGACCGAAACCGGGATCGTAGAGTGCCGCGAGGCACTCGCCTTCCCCGGCGAGCCGGGGCGGGCGGTAGTGCTTCGCCGAATTATCGCGTGCGACGGGCCCGCCAAAGTGCGGATCCTGCTCGACCCCCGGGCCGGCTTCGGCCGCCACCCGGCGAAGTCGCTGTCGCGCGAGGACGGGGTCTGGACCGGGCAAAGCGGGTCGCTGCGGCTGCGTTGGACCGGCGGCGACCAGGCCAGACCCGGCGCCACCGGACATGACGCGCATGCCCTCGCAGCCGAGTTCGCTCTCGCTGCCGGCGAGCACCACGACCTGGTTTTGGAATTGTCCGAGCAGCCGCTGCCCGACGCTCTCACCGACCCCGATCAGGCCTGGATAGCGACCGAACACGCCTGGGCCGCCGCCGTCCCGGAACTCGCAAACACCATCTCCCGTTCCGACGCCCGGCACAGCTACGCGGTGCTGCGCGGCCTGACCAGCTCCGGTGGTGGGATGGTCGCCGCCGCGACGATGAGCCTGCCGGAACGAGCCGAACAGGGCCGCAACTACGACTACCGCTACGTGTGGGTCCGGGACCAATGCTTCACCGGGCAGGCCATCGCTGCCACTGGAGCGCATCCATTGCTTGACGACGCGGTACGGTTCGTCGCCGAGCGGCTGCTCGCCGACGGCCCCCAGCTCAAACCCGCCTACACCGTGGCCGGCGGGCCGGTACCCGACCAACGCTCGCTGCACCTTGCTGGCTATCCCGGCGGCCACGACATCACCGGCAACCATGTCAACGCCCAGTTCCAGCTCGACGCTTTCGGGGAGTCGCTGCTGCTGCTGGCCGCCGCCGCCCGCGCAGATCACCTGGACGCCGACGGCTGGAAAGCCGCGGAGGCCGCCACCGCCGCCATCGCCAGCCGCTGGAGGGAACCGGAGGCCGGCATCTGGGAGCTTGATGCGCGGAACTGGACCGAAAGCCGGCTGATCTGCGTCGCCGGGCTGCGGGCGATCAGCGCCGCCGGTGCACCCGCGCCGCGGACCGGCGACTGGCTGGCGCTCGCTGAGAAAATTCTCGCCGAGACTGCCGCCAGCTCCACTCACCCCACCGGCCGGTGGCAGCGCGCCCCCGACGACGAGCGGCTGGACTCAGCGTTGCTGTTGCCGCCGATCCGGGGTGCGCTGACCGCCAGCGACCCACGGACGCTGGCCACCCTGCGGGGCCTGCAGGATGAGCTGGGCCGCGACAGCTACCTGTACCGGTTCCGCCAGCAAGCCGGGCCGCTCGGCGACGCCGAAGGGGCATTCCTGCTGTGCGGCTTCACCATGGCACTCGCGCTGCACCAGCAGGGCGACGAAGTCGAAGCGACTCGCTGGTTCGAACGCAACCGGTCCGCCTGCGGCCCACCCAGATTGTATTCCGAGGAATACGACACCACCCAACGTCAGCTGCGCGGGAACCTTCCGCAGGCATTCGTCCACGCTTTCATGTTCGAATGCGCCGCCCGCCTCGCCCAGCCCTGGAACGACCCGGCCACCCGTGTCTAGCCCCACGACCGTCCCGCCGTCGGGTGGCCAGTTCGACATCGCCGCCGGCGAGCATCGCGCGACGATCGTTGAAGTCGGCGGCGGCGTCCGCGCGTACGCGGTCGGCGGCCGGGACGTGCTCGAGCCCTATCCAATCGACGCCATGTGCGACGGCGCGCATGGGGCACCGCTCATACCGTGGCCGAACCGGCTCGCCGACGGCTGCTACCGCTTTGACGGCACCGCCTACCAGACGGCGATCAACGAACCCGACAAGAACAATGCGATTCACGGATTTCTGCGTTGGCGAAACTGGCAGGCCATCGAACGTGAACCCGACCGGGTGGTGATGGCGTGCCGGCTGCATCCGATGCAAGGCTATCCCTTCACCTTGGAGGTGCAGGTGCAATACCGGGTCAGCCAGGACGGTCTCGTTGTCACCACCACCGCGACCAACCTCGGCGGGGTTGCCTGCCCATACGGCGCCGGGCAACATCCCTACCTGTCGCCCGGAAGCGGGCTACTCGACGACTGCACGTTGGAACTGCACGCCGCTACCTGGATCGATACCGACAACGAGCGGCAGCTCCCCACCGGCAGGCAAGCCACGAAGGGCACCCCGCTTGACTTCGCCGGCGGCAAGCAGATCGGTGACCAGCACCTGGACTCTCCCTACACCGACCTGACCCGCGACAGCGACCGGCGGGCCTGGGTGCGGCTCACCGCCGCCGACGGGACCTGCGCCGCGTTGTGGGCCGATGAGGCCTACCCCATCATCGAGCTGTACACCGGCGACACGTTGACCAAGCTCCGCCGGCGTCGGGGGTTGGGTACCGAGCCGATGACCTGCCCGCCGAACGCGTTCCAGACAGGCGACGGACTCCAACGCCTGGAACCAGGCGAATCGACGACCGCCAGCTGGGGAGCGCGGCTCGCCTAACGGCCCTTGCCGCCGCGCAGGAGCACTATCAGCGTAAGCACAAGCACCCCGCCGACAGCGACATTACGGGGGCGCCCGAGGTCGGTGCGCGCCCGGCTCGCCTTGGCACCAACTGACTCAATGGTGCGCGTCAGCCGGTCGCGGGTGGCGGCGATGTCCAGAGCAATGGCTTCCGCGTCACCACGGGCGATCGCCGTCTGCCGGGCGAGCGTCTCCAGTTGATCGCAGGTCGACGCGCCGCCCAGCCCAGATCGACCCCGGGTACGGCGGCTGATCTCAGCGGTGCTAGCACCTTTCCCCCGTCCTCCCAGCAGCTCGAAGCGCACCTGCCTGACATACGCCTGCACGTCGATCATCAGAGTTACGCCACCCGGAACGGGTTTGCGTCCGCGCGTTTGAACGCGAGCCCAAAACCCGGTCGGCCCTGGTCGGGGCACAGCACCCCGCCGGCGGGGTCCAGTGCTCCGTCAAAGAGCATGCCTTCGATGCGGACGTGGTCGTGGAAGTACTCCAGGTGCCGCAGGTTGGGGATGGTCGCCGCGACATGCGCGTGCAGGTTGGGCGCGCAGTGACCGGAAACCTGCAGATTGTGAGCCGCGGCGACGGCGGCGGCCCGCAGCCAGTCAGTGATCCCGCCGCAACGGGTGACATCGACCTGCAGGCAGTCGACCGCTTGCGCGTCGACCATCCGGGCGAAGTAGACCAAGTCGTAGCCGTACTCCCCGGCCGCCGTGTCCGGGCTGGTCTGATCACGCACCTCACGTAGTCCAGCAAGATCGTCGGATGACACCGGCTCCTCGAACCACGTCACGCCTTGATCGGTCATGGCATGCGCAATGCGGATCGCCTGCTTGCGGGTGTAGCCGCCGTTGGCATCGACATAGAGTGCGACATCCGGACCGATCACCTGACGCGCGAACGCGATTCGTGCCAGGTCCCGGCTGGTGCGACTCCCCCACGACTCACCGATCTTGATCTTCACTCGAGGGATGTTCCATTCGCCGACCCAGCGCTCCAGCTGCTCCCTCGCGGCGCTCTCGTCGTAGGTGGTGAATCCGCCGCTGCCATAAATCGGCACTTCGTCGCGCACGGCACCGAGCAGCCGGCACACTGGCAGGTCCAGGAGCCTGGCCTTGAGGTCCCACAACGCCGTGTCCACCGCGCTGATCGCGCAGGAAACCAGGCCGGAACGACCCAGGTTACGCACGGCGCGGACCATAGCCTCCCAGGCACCCGGCACGTCCAGCGCAGACCGTCCGAGCACAGCAGCCGTCAGCGGGCCTTCGATGACGGGTTTGCAGCCCTCGCCTGCATAGCTGTAGCCAAGCCCG
Organism: Mycobacteriales bacterium; assembly: GCA_038245655.1. GTDB lineage: Bacteria > Actinomycetota > Actinomycetes > Frankiales > Frankiaceae > DATAZK01. The sequence goes on from JBBRSE010000057.1 coordinate 15,644, forward strand.
CTGCGCCCGCCGCCGGTGACCTCAACGAGCACCAGCGTTGTGGCCGACCAGGCGATCGTGCCGTCGGCTTCGGGCTGATCGGTCGGGACCGTGTAGACCGACACCGTCAGCCCGTCCACCGGCACCCCAGCCGCGTTCACCGGCATCGCAGCCAACGGGCACCGGCGAACAGAACGCCGGCCGCCGCCGCTGCTGTCGCTGCGCTGACCTCGCGGACATGGTGGGAAAACCACAACTGCGGTGCATGCGGATGTGACCTGTCATCGAACACACCGTGCGCGCCGTGGTCATGACCGCCGTCACCGTCGACCGGCTCCCACAGATTGTGCGGCCGGTCCGGTCCGGCCTTCTCATCGGTCTGCTGGGATTGGAACCCGGTCCGGGCGAGGTAGATGTCCAGCAGGGGTGCGGCGACCTTGTTGCCCCAGATCGTCCCGACGGTGGATGCCCCCACGTAATACTGCTTGCGGCGCGGGTGGTCTGCCGCGTACAGCACGCCGCGGGCGGCGACCTCCGGCTGATAAATCGGCGGCACTGGCTGCGGATGATTCGGCAGCCGGGACAGCACCCAGGAGAACTGCGGTGTGTTCACTGCCGGCATCTGGACGACGGTGATGTGCACGTTGCTCTTGTCGTGCAGCAGTTCGGTCCGGATCGTTTCAGTGAAGCCGTTGATCGCGTGCTTGGCACCGCAGTAGGCCGATTGCAAAGGGATGCCGCGGTAGCCCAAGGCGGAACCGACTTGCACTATTGTCCCGCAGTCGCGCGGCAGCATCCGTGACAATGCCACCTGGGTGCCGTAGACGAAACCGAGATAGGCGACCTCGGTCACCCGCTTGAACTCCTCCGGCTTGATTTCGATGAAAGGGGCGAACACCGACGTGAACGCCACGTTGATCCACACGTCGATCGGGCCGAATGCGTCTTCCACCCGTGATGCGGCTGCGTCCACCTGGGCGTAGTCGGCGACGTCGGTCACTATCGTCAGCGCCTTCCCGCCGGCCTCCTCGACGTTACGCGCCGCCCCATCCAAACCGGCTTGCCCACGTGCCAGCAGGCCTACATTCGCCCCCTGGGCACCGAACAGCTGCGCGGTGGCACGGGCTATGCCCGCACTCGCCCCGGTAATCACCACGTTCTGACCCATCCCGATCTCCTGCCCGCCGACGGGGCGCCGGCTCATTGGTTGTCATCAAACTGCGGTACATCACGTACGGGGACGCCGTCGAAGACAGCCGCGAACGCTGCGCCATCAGCAGCTCCCTCGTAGTCATTGCGGGACCGTTGAGTCATCCTTCTGCAAAGTTTGCGCACGTGCAAGGGTTATTGAAGGTCGCGATGGGAATCTGCAGCTGAGAGGTCCTCAGGCGATCTTCTGCCTCCGAAATCTCAGACCGCAGGCGTCAGCTGCTCTGCTGCGGCCTCTGGTCAAGCGACGATAGGAAAGGCGGCCCCCTCAGCCCCATCGAGGTGCCGGTATGAATCTGCTTTCGAGCGTTCCCTTTTGGGCTGACGTCGTCATCTTCATTGGATGTGCCGCGGTCATCTGGGCGGCGGGATCTGTCGCAGCAACAAGACTGCCGTCTTGTCTGAACGCCTACATCGTGGACAAGCGCTCGGTGGACGCATCCTGCTGGCCGTCGCGACCAACCTTCCAGAACTCGCCATCACGGTGTCGGGAATGAGCATCGACTCGATCGCTGTGCTGCTGATCTACGCCGCAGGTGCAGCCGGACTGGTCGCCCTGCGGAAATAAGCGGACCATCTAGGGCAGCGATCGTTCGCCGACGACCGGCTGGGGTCACGGGTGAGCAAAGCGCCACACCGCAAGACCTGGACTACGACGCGGTTTGGCGAGGCGGCGTGGTGTCCCGCGGCGTTAGCCAGTTCGGGCGAACGACGCGCAGTTTGAGCACCCGTTCTGTGTCACGCGCCTGCTGCAAGGTGCGCAGCCGCCCGGCGAGCAGCATCGTCAACGACACGACCCCGACGATCCGTTGGGGATCGTCGCGGCTGACGACCGGCATCCGGTCGACCTCGTTGGCGGCCATGGACGTCGCCACCGAACGCAAAATCTCGTCAGGATGAGTGACGATCGGGGTCGCGATGCCTAACTCGGCCACCGTGATTTCTCCGCGCTGGTCATGCACCGCCGTTTCGAGCTGGGTGCGCGTGACGATGCCCCGAAGGCGATCCTTGTCGCCGACGATGGGATACATCATCTGGCGTCGCACGAGCACGTTGGCCGGGTCGGTGTCAGAGATCGCGGCGAGCGCAGCATCAGCGGCCAGATCATCTTCGAAGGTGAGCACGGTGCTTTCCATGACTTCACTGACGAACAGGATTTCCAATGGGTCGACGTCGTACTCGCGAGAAAGGTGAAACCCGCGCCGGGCGATCTTCTCCGTCAGGACCGAACGTTTCAGCAGCAGAGTGGATACGGCGTAAGCGGTGGACGCGCCGATGATGAGGGGCAACAGTGCATCAAATCGGCGGGTCAGCTCCAGCGCAAAGATCACGCCGGTGAACGGTGACCGCATCACCCCGCCCAGCACACCCGCGAGGGCGATCAACGCCCAAAAGCCTGGGCCTACCGTTGGAAAGACGTGCGCTTACCGATCGCGATCGCTGCCGATACCGGCTTGAGTAGGGCCACCCGTGGAGCGACCGTGCTGCCACCCAACAGGATCGACTCAATGGCCTCCGGCATCCCGTGACCACGAACCTTCTCCGAGCCATACCGTGCTATCAAACCGACGACCAACCCGCCAGTCACCGGCGCGAGCAGCAAGACTGCCGGGCTGTGGTGTCCAACACCCGGCGCCACCAGCCGCGTATCCAGGCGACCATAAAACACTCCGTTCGTGATCAATCCGATGAGCCGTAGCAGCGCCCACGCCACGCAACCGCTCACCACACCCACCGGCACCGCCAACGCGGCAATCAGCAACATGCGGGGAGTTACGGTGAAATCGCCAAGGTGCCCCACATTGCGGGCCGGCCAGCCGTGGGGACCGGTTCGAGAACGGTCACAACCACCCCCTTAGGCCAAATACATCGTGACACGACATAAACTCGCAGTACAAATTGTCGCGAGGAGTGATCTTCAGCGCATGACAACCAAAGCTGCCAGCGACCCGCAGTACGGCCGATTGCTCGGCGTACGGACGCGGCTACGGGAGTTTGAACGCTGGAGCGCAGCCCAAGCGTCGACGCTAGGTCTCACCGCCAGTCAGCACCAGCTACTACTCGCCGTTCGCGGCCACCCCAATGCCGAAGGGCCGACGATCGGCCAGGTGGCCGACTACCTACTTATCCGTCCCGACTCGGCAGCCGAGCTGGTCGACTGCGCCGAACAACTCGGCCTCGTTCGCCGACGGCGCGATGACGATGATCACCGCGTGGTACGCCTCGACCTCAGCGCCGAAGGCCAACGCAAACTAGCAGCGCTCTCCGCCGCCCACCTAGAAGAACTGGCACGGCTGACTCCCATGCTAAAAGAGCTACTCGGCGACCTCACCTACTGAAGGCGGGTTTCGGCCGGCTGTCAGCTCGGGGTAGTGCAAAGGGCAGCTGGGAGCAAGCGCCTCCTGAGTCGCCGGGTCTAGCTCGGTTAGAAACGTCGCATGAAAACGATTGATCATGTTCGACGTGCCGGCAGTGAAACAAATTTCAATCATCTGCTTGGGGGCAACATGCACGGCCAGGTTGCTGTACATGGTGTCGTCGATGACCTCCATGCGAGAAGACCGTTGGGCATAGCGGACGATCGCCGCTTCATCCGACGTGTAGAGGCCTTCGGGTAGAGGGTCATCGCCGAGGTGGGCAAGTTTCTCGTCGTTAGCCCCGCTGCTCGACCGAGCAGCACATGCGTCGGAATTCAATAATGGCAATCGTTCGTGACCGACGCGGCCACCACGCCGTTTCTCACTCAATCTTGGTTTTGGCGTGCGGCCGCGTACGCGCCACTGACCCACCGGTGCTCAGCGGCGCCTCCAGACACGGGAAGGTCAGGCCAGTCGCGGCTGACGCTGGCGACGTTGAGCACCTCGGCATAAGCGCGCCAAGGTCAACGAGCGAGCAGGCGGACGCCCAGGTAGGCGATCGTGGCGACCAGCAGCCAGGACAGCAACCCGAGGAGCAGGGCTCGTCCGCCGGTGCGCCGCAGAGTGGGCAGGTGTATCCCGGTGCCGAGGCCGACGAGGGCGGCGGCGAGCAACACGCCCTGCACGGTCTTGGCAACATCGAGGACATGGGCGGGAACGAGCCCGGTGCTGGCGAGCGTGATGGCGCCGATGAAGCCGGCCACGAACAGCGGCAGCAACGGCGGTCGACGCCCCGACGTCGCGCTGTTGGTAGCGCGGCGGCGGGCCAGGCCGACGCCGGCGACCAGCGGCGCGAGCAGCACGACGCGGCTGAGCTTGACTACGACGGCGGAGGTGAGAGCACCCGGGACGCGGTTGGCGGTAGCGACGGTCTGCCCCACGTCGTGGACGCTGGCGCCGACCCAGCTGCCGAACGCGACGGGGTCCAGGCCGAGTGGCCCGCGCAGCAGCGGCAGCAGCAGGATTGCGAGGCTCCCGCATAGCGTGACCAGGGTGACGGCCACGGCGGTGTCGTCGTCGCCGCCGTCCGAGACCTCCTTCATCGCAGCGACTGCGGACGCTCCGCAGATGGAGAATCCGGTCGCGATCAGCAGGGACCGGGCGGGCGGAACGCCGAGCAACCGCCCCAGCAACCGGGTGCCGATGAAGGTGACGGCGACAGTCACGACCACGACGGCGGCGCCGCCGAGCCCGAGGTGCAGCAGCTGCGCCAACCCGAGCTGCAGCCCGAGCAACACGACCGCGAGGCGCAGCAGGCGATGCGAGGCGACGTGAGTGCCAACGTGTAAGGCGGGCCGGTGCAGACCCAAGTTGGCCGCCAGAGCGCCGAGTGCGACCGCCGCAGTCGACGGGTTGACTGCGGGAATCAGTCGCGCAACGCCGAACGCGACCGCGGTCGCCGCCGCGACAGCAAGCAGCCCCGGCAGCGGGGAGGAAGCCCCGGGCGCCGCCGCGGGCGAGCAGCTCGGCCGGCATCGGCTAGGCGTGCGGGGGCATCTGCGAATTGCCTGAAGCAGCAGGGTCAACGAACACCTCCAACGGGTCATCGGTCTCCAGGATCGCGCCCGCAAGCCCCAGGCAGTAGCCCCGGCGACCTGATGGGCCCATCAGCTACGCTGATGGGTGGTCATAGAATCGGGCGATGAGTCTCCGGCGCGTCCCCGACCTGGACTCGCTGCAGCTGCTGCTCGAGGTCGCCGACAGCGGCAGCCTGGGACGCGCCGCTGTCCGTCACGGGCTGAGCCAGCCGGCCGTGAGCGCCCGAGTGCAGGCCATGGAGCGGCTGGTCGGCTTTCCGCTGCTGACCCGCAGTTCCCGCGGGTCGAGCCTGACTCCGGCTGGCGCTCTGCTGGCCGAGTGGGCGCGGGCCGTGCTGCAGGCCGCCGAGGTGCTGGACACCGGCATCGACACCCTGCGCAGCGACCGCGCGGGCCGGCTGCGCGTTGCCGCCAGCTTGACCGTGGCCGAGCACCTGCTGCCCAGCTGGTTGGTCCGCCTGGCCGCGACGCATCCCGACACCGCCGTGAGCCTGGACGCCGGTAACAGCGCCCAAGTCGCCGCGTCCGTACTGGCCGGCGCGGCCGACCTGGGCTTCGTCGAGGGCCCCGACCTGCCCGTCGGGCTGCAAGAACAGGTTGTCGCCTACGACCGGCTCGTCGTCATCGTCCCCCGCTCCCACCCGTGGGCGCGGCGCCACAAGGCGATCGAGGCCGCTGAGCTCGCCGCGACCCGTCTGGTCCAACGCGAGCCGACCTCAGGCACCCGCACCTCCCTCGAGCTCGCCCTGGCCGCGTTCGCGCCTTTCGCGGTCCCGTTGCTCGAGCTGTCGACCAGCAGCGGCGTTCGCTCAGCCGTTGCGGCCGGCGCCGGACCTGCCGTACTCAGCGACCTGGCCGTACGAGACGACGTCGCCGCCGGCAGACTCGTCCAGGTCGCCGTCCGCGGCGTCGACCTCACCCGCCAACTCCGCGCGGTCTGGCCCCAGAGGCAGCGCCTCGCCGGAGCCAGCGCGGACCTGCTCTCGCTGATCGCCCAAACGGCCAGAACCCCGCAAGCGCAACCCACGCCACATCGCTAAACGCCGCCCGAATAGTCTCCGCAAGTCCCCAACCCAGCAGGCCGCCCAGCAACATCGCCAACCAGACCTCGGGCCCAGCCCTCGACGGGCTACGCGGCGACCGCGGAGGGAGCGTAGATCCGAGCGTGCGGTAACGCCGGATAATCTCGCGCCGCTTGTGCCGCCGACTACGCCATCGACCCGACCTTCGTTCAGCGGTTTCGAGCCGAAGCCCGCAACACCGCGCAGCTGTCCGATCTGGGCATCGCCACGGTCTACGACTACGGCGAAGTCGACATTGAAGGCGCGCCCGGCGATACCGGCTTCATCGTGATGAGACTCGTGCCCGGCCAGCCGCTGTCAACGGTTCTGCGCGATGGTGGGCCGCTTCCCCCACGTGAGGCCATGTCGATCATCGGCCAGTCAGCGCTGGCATTGCAGGCGGCACACCAAGGGAGGTGACGACAGCCGCTGCCACCAGCCGGCGAACAGATCCTGGGTGGCCCGTGACGGGATCAGCGACGCCGGCGGCCACCGCGAATAGCCTCTCGCGACATTCCGTTCTGCGATCAGCGTCGACGGCATCGTCGGAAACGCCTGCCGCGTGATCATTACGTCGGGCTTCCACGTCTCGTCTGTCTTTGGCCGACAGCCAGTTCGATCGACTGGACCAGGACGTAGGCCAATCCGGCAAATAGTGGAGCGATACTCCATCGGGTCAGGCCGGTCGCTAGATAGCGAACGCCAAGGGCGCAGCCGACAGCCGCTGCCACGGCGAGGAAGTCCGTGGCCGTCGAGATCAACACAACCCGGCTCGAACTCGTCCCGGAGGGACGTTTTCGAGTGAGGTGAGCCACCAATAGGTTCAACAGCGAGAACGCGGCTACCGCCGACAACGCGAAAACCATCAGCTCCGGGGTGGACTCCGAAGCCTGGTCAGCGGACACCACGCCAAAAGTGACCGTCACGGTGATGGAGAATCCAAACGCTTGCGCATTTCCCCTCACCGATTCGATTCATCCAGGCCTCGTAGGAATCTGCGGGAGGCGCTGGTCGCGAGAGGTGCTTGATCGGCAGCCATGAAAGCTTCTTACGGCAGTCAGTGACCGCGGTCTAGCCGCACCGGGTCGGCGCGCAGGCATTTCAAGCTGTTACCCGATCAGGAAGCCTGCCGGGCGACAGCTCCCGCGACCGTGGCAGTGCCGGCGCGCCCGCTAAGCCCTGGTTGGCTCGGGGGAGCCACAACACCCGCGGACGGCGATGATGATGTGATGACCCTAATGAAAAAGTCCTCATTAGAGCCATGATGCGGCGCGGTCGGTATGCGGCGCGGGCCGCCGGACGGGCGTGCGTCGGCGGGGTGAGCGGGGCCATGGATTCTTCGGATAGTTAGTGGCGGTCGCTGTCTTGCCATTCGTCGTGCCCTTCGATCAGGACGCAGGCCAATAGCCGCAGCAGCGCGGCCGGGTTGGGGAAGGTCCCGACGACGTCGGTGCGGCGTTTGACTTCGTGATTGAGCCGCTCGAGTGTTATCTCCAGCCCGGTATCCGCTGTCCGTAACGTGCACCACGCACGTGTCGGAGTCCGTTCGCCCCGTATTGGACGTGCTTATCTCGGACCAGTCCATCAGGGGTTGAGGCGGAGGTTGACGTTGGTGCGGCGGGTGGCTCCGGTGGGGTCACGGGTCATGTCGTGGACGGTGCTCGGGGAAGACGATCAGCCGGTCGAGGCGATCGAAACGTATCTGGACTACCTGAGCGCGATCGAACGGTCGCCGAACACTGTCAAGGCCTATGCGCATGACCTGAATCGGCAAGCCAAATACCAGCCGGGTCCTGCCGAGGAACGGCGAGTCCAGCATCCTGGATCGCTTACCTTACCGACGGTCGGCAATGTTGTTGCCCTGGGTGTTGCCGGTCGGTCAGCTGGCCAGGGGGTCGGCAAAGTCGTGGTGATGGGTGATCTGGGCGGTTTGCGACACGCCGAAGAACGGGGTAACAGGTGCGGGCGCGACCCCTGAGTTGATCATGGCGGTTCCTACGCCATCCATGATCACCGCGAGGGACC
>JBBRSE010000058.1:0-23504 GCA_038245655.1 Mycobacteriales bacterium
CCGAAACCGCGACGCTGCCGGTTCGGCCAGTCACCGATCTCGCCGCCCAACGGACCCGGCGACACTCCGTCCTCGGCAATGCCATAAACGAGTATCACCAGCTCGCCTGACGTCAGAATCCAATTATCGAGCGGTACAGGCCCGGTCACGAACTGCTCTGGGAACACGAAACGCGATCTGCGGGGAGACCGCGGCGTTTCCAGAAAGGGACGGCCGCCCGGCGGAACGCCGTGCCCGTTCAAGGATGCTGTCCGCGATTGCTGGGTGAGCCGCGTTCCGTCGGCAAGTCGGATGTCCTCGCCGTCAAGGTCAACGTCCGGACCGACGGGGGTGCTGGCCGTGATGCGCGGTGGGCTGCGCTCAGGCATTCTGATCACTTCCACGAAGCTGCGTCGGCATGACGTGGCTCGCGAGGAGAAACGGTTCCAGGTCGCCATCACCATCGATTTCCACGGCGACGATCTCCAACTCCCGCTCACGTTCATCGCTTCCCACGTAACGCCATCCAGCGTTGCCCTGATCAGTCGTGATGGCCGTTGGCATCACCTGGCGCATGACGTAGCGAGCGGAGGCCCTGCCGACCCGACCTTTGCGAGCCGCCTGGGTGAACCGGACCTCCACCCAGGGATACTCCGACATAATCGACGGTGTCGACACAAGCCGGACGGACAGGCCGGTGGGGTTCCACCCGGCGCCGCTAGGAAGTTTGCCGCGGCGCTCGAAGAGACCAATATCCATCCTGCAGCCTTCACGCTGCCGGCGAAAAGACCTGCTCTCCCTTCGGTGGCTGCGCGCGACGCTTTTTGACGGCCGCGTTCCCCAGCAGTATCAGCAGCACGACGGGCGCGGTGGCGAGGACGATCAAGCTCGCGGCGATGGTCGGACCGCTCGATGTTGAAATACCGGGCACCAGTGCAACGAGCGCGCCCACCCAGATCGCAACGACGGCCGCCATCGCCTGTTGGGCTCGCGTCGGCGTTTCGCTTCCTTGCGTCGACTGCGGGGGTTGACCCATGGGCACCTTCCGGCTTTCCGAGGCGGATTGTGGAATCTCAGATTGCGACGTAAATGGCGAAGGTCGTGGCACCGGGCTGTCGCTACGACGCGATCGGGTCCAAGCTGTCACCCAGTTCAGCGCCGCGACACCTGCGGCGGTGGCGGCGCTCACCCGTGCAAGGCGAGACCATCTGGACAACGATGATCACCTCGCTGTCCCGTCGCCGAGGGCTCGCGAACCGTATACACATTCGCCTCCCTAGGGCGATGACTCGGTGCAACAAGGCATTCGGACAAACTCAGATCTTGGATGTCTCGCGCGGACACGTTTTTCTTCTCTGAAGACTCCGTCATCGGCAACGGACGGAGCGGAACGCCGACAGGGGCCCGCAATTTGGCCGTGCCGCGTCCGGCCCTTCGTGGCAAGCCGCGCACCGCGATCGGCTAACGGAACAAGGCCGGTCAGAGATGGAGTACGAGGCGAAGTGCAGCGTCTACCTGGCGTAGTTCATCGAAGCTCAGGTGGCCTGCGTGATCTCCGAGGCGACTGGGGTCGATGGCTGCCGTCTGTTCGGCGAGGACGCGGGTGGTGGTTCCGAGAAGTTCGATCTCGGGCCGGAAAGTGGCGGCGCGGGCGGAGGTTGACGTCGGGGCGACGAGCCAGGTTGAGAGTGGGAGCGCATCGGATTGAACGACAACGGCGTATCGGGCACCGGCTTGCTCGTGGCCACGCGTCCCTCGCGGGGGCCGCAGACTGAACACATCACCACGCACGCAGCGTCTCCATATCACGAAGGACCTGGGCTGCCTCGGCGCGGTCCACCGGGTCTGCTGCAAGCGCCTCGGCCTCAGCAGTCAATCGTTGCGCCGCCCGGGTTCGGGCAGCGTCGATCAACGCCGAACGCACGACGGTGGATACCGCAGCGCCGTCGGCGGTGAGCGCGTCGAGCGCGCGTTGAGCGTCCTCGTCAGGGCGGAACGTGATTGTCTCAGCCATTCTGGAAATGTAACACATGATGTAAGACACCGAGGCTCCGGTAACCCCATCTGGGGTTCTGCCGGGCCATCCGTTCAATCAGACCGGCCAATGCAACGTCGATCGGCGGTCGGCCTTGGCGATACGGGTACGTCCAATGCTTTGAAACCAGTCGGCGGTGCCAGCGCGAGAGCGTGCCGGGCGCAACGAGCCGATGGCGTCTGACGGCAGGTGGATGCAGCCGCGCGAACGCCGCGAAGACTGCCCGTTCAGTCCAGCTTGGGCTTGGGCTTCACCCATCGCAGCACTGCAACCTCATGCCGAAGCACCAGCAGTTCGGCGTCCTTGGAGGCTAAGGATCAACACCATCCAGCTCAACAGTCGCGTGAAGATCAAGTGGGCCAGACGCGTCGACACAAGCCATGATCACTCAACCCGATCCCGCACATGAGGCCGCTCGGCCAACTGAACCGTCCCGGCTTGCATGCCGTCTTCTTGTTGGCCAGGTGACTTTGTGCCCGGACCAGTAGTAAGACGGCAGGACCTGGCATGGCGACCGCGACGCCCGATCTGGGGTGTCTTGCTTGTTACCAGGCCGGACGCAGATCGAGGCCGGAGTGCCCTCCTCGGGGTGTCTTGATGGCGAGGATTTGGTGTAGCTGGACGTTGTTGGTTTCGAAGCCGAGGCGGGCGCCGGCCATGTAAAGGCCCCAGACGCGGGCGGTGGGCAGGCCTACCTCTTGGACGCAGGCGTCCCAGTTGGCGACCAGGTTGGAGCACCAGGCTTGTAAGGTCAAGGCGTAGTGCTCACGCAGGTTTTCCTCGTGTCGTACTTCCAGACCGTTGTCTTGCGCGGTGCTGATGATCCTGCCGGCGCCGGTCAATTCCCCGTCGGGGAAGACGTAGCGGTCCATGAACGCGCCGGTGGTGGCGCGGCTGTGGTTGTCGGGCCGGGTGATGCAGTGATTGAGCAGCCGGCCGCCGTCGCGCAGCTTTTCGCGCAGGAAAGCGAAGTACGAGTTGTAACGGCCGACGCCGACATGTTCCAGCAGGCCTATGGAGCTGATCGCGTCATAGCCGCACCCGGGAGAGTTGCGGTAATCGCCGTGGATGACCCTGACTTGGCGTGTCAGACCGTCGCGCTCGATGGCCGAGGCAGCCCAGTCGGCCTGTGCTTTGGACAGCGTGATCGCGACGACATTCACCCCATAGTTCTTGGCGGCATGCCGGGCCATCCCACCCCAACCGCAGCCGACGTCGAGTAATCGCATGCCCGGTTTGAGGACGAGCTTTCGGGCCACCAGATCAAATTTGTCGGCTTGAGCTTCCTCCAGGCTGGCGTGCGGTGTGCAAAAAACAGCGCAGGTGTATGCCATCGAAGGGCCGAGAACATATTCATAGAATCTGTTCGATAGGTCGTAGTGCTTGCTAATTGCCTGCCTGTCACGGGCGTGCGAGTGCCGCAAGCCCTCCAGTACGCGCCGTGCGCGTGGCAGCGCTTCCTGCGGGGGCGGCGCAGGTGGGACGAGACGCCGAAGTCTGAGTTCACGCAGCACTCCGGGCAACTCAGCCACCGTCGGGCGGCGGAACTTCCAGCGCCAAAGCGCCTGCACCGCCGGGTACGGATCTCCTGGATGCACCCCGACCAGTTCCAGGTCTCCGGTGACGTAGGCGCGGACCAGCCCTAGGTCACCGGGGGCAGTGAGGATGTAACGCAGTCCACGCTCGTTGGGCACCCGCATGGTTACCTCGGTGTCGAGGCTGCCGATGGCCGAACCGTCGAAAGCTTCGACCCGCATCGGGACATCGCCGTCGGTGACACTTCGTACCAAATCTGCGACTGTCATTGGCCGGTCACCTTCTCATACATCCCGCTGAGCCTTCCGTCCGGATCATATTTGTGCTTCACGGTGCGCCAGGTTTCGCCGCCGTAAAGGGCATCGAAGGTTCGCCTGTCGTAGTACACGTCGGAGTACAGCGACTTGTGTCCGCCGAAGTCGGCAACCGCCCGTTCCACCGACCGGTTCACATCGCCGTCGCGGCCGCCCGGCCGGATCGGGACAGTGCCCCAAAAGCCCACGTTCACATACACCCGCCCCGGCTCGAGCGGGTAAAGCGGCCACCCCCGGCGGGCGCGCAGCGGACATAGCCACACAGGCGACATCCCGACCTCACGGTTGAACCAGCGCAGGAAATCGGCGGTCCGCTCCAGCGGCAGTTCAACGTCCTGTACGAGACGTTCTCGGGCGAGGTGGCCGCGGCGTCGCCGCACGCGTTCGGCGACGCCGTAACGGTTTTCCAGTCGAAGGAGGCGGTGGTAAACGTCGCTGCGCCGCAAACGCCGCGGCCACACCCGGCGCACCAGCGGGTGTTGGGCTCCGAACGCTGCCGAGCACCAAAACCAGTCGGTGTCCCAGCGCCAGAGATAATCGCGGACCGTGAGGCAGTCAACGTCACGCCGCTCAATTGAACGGTAGTAGATCTGCTGCCCGGTGTAGTCGCTGGGCACCCCCTGCTGCGCCCAGTGGCCGAGTGTCAGATACGACTCGGTCTCGTGAAACATGACACCGTCGATGAAGTCGACGTGCTGGCCCTGCCAGTCTCCCGTCTCGGCAATCTCGGAGATGACGGCGGTGAGTTCGTCCAATGACGTGCAGGGCACATGGCATAAGGCGACGAATCGTGAGACCCGCTCAAGCCGAATACGTAATCGCGTCGCGTAACCCAGGCTGCCGTAGGAGTTCGGGAAAGCGAAGAAAAGGTCGCTGTTGTTGTGCTCGGTCGCGGTGACGATCTGGCCGGTCCCGGTGAGAATGTCCATCTCGAGTACTGATTCGTGCGGGAGCCCGTTACGCAGCGAAGACGATTCGATGCCGACCCCGGTGACCGCGCCGCCTAAGGTGATCGTTTTCAGCTGCGGCACAACCAGCGGCATCAACCCGTGCGCGAGTGTCTCGTTCACGAGCCGTTCGTAGGTGCACATCCCCTGCACGTCGGCGGTGCGGGCCAGCACGTCGATATCAATGACCCCACTGAGTGCGTGCACGTCCAGACCGCCGGATACCCGGGGTGGACGAAACACGTTCGAGGTTCGTTTGGCCAACCGAACGGGCGAGTCGGCAGAAAGATCTTGATGGCTCGCCTTCAGGCACGCCACCGCATGCTGATGTGCAGTGACACCGACAAGGGGCACCGAAACGACACTACCCACGGAAAAGACGACGCTGCTGGGGCCGGCATCCGGTACTCAGCACTGACGGGTGCCTACGGCCGGCCCGGTCGGGTGTCCGAATAGACGCTTCTTTCGCGGGTATGAGCCTGGTACGAGCTGTGGCTGGTCTGGAATCGTTGTCGCTTGCCTGCTCGGGCGTTCGTGCTGGTTGACGCGTCCCTACAGGCATCGAAAGCTTTGGATTGCCATCTATGAGTAGCGCCGCATTCGCCCAATCCGTCATCGACCCCGACCCGATCGGGTCGGCGGAACCAGTCGCGCCGGTCCCGCAACCAGAGGTGGTTCACGGAGTCGCCACCCCCAGGCACACAGCGGTGCTCTGGACCGTTTTGATCGGTCCGCTGGCAGCAGTCGCCGCTGGGACGGCGCTGGCGGTGTGGGCCGGGATCGGCCCCACGTGGATCGATGCCGCGCTCGCGGTGGTGTTCTACGCAGTGTCCGGGCATGGTGTCACCGCCGGGTTCCACCGCTACTTCACCCACGGGGCGTTTCAGGCCAACCGGGCGCTGCGTATCACGCTGGCAGTGGCCGGGAGCCTTTCGGTGGGCGGTTCGGTCATCGACTGGGTTGCCGCTCACCGACGCCATCATGCCCATGCCGACAAGGCGGGTGATCCGCATTCCCCGTGGCGGTTCGGTACCAGCCGCCGGGCGCTGGCGAAGGGGCTGGTCTGGGCGCACGTCGGCTGGCTGTTCTCCGACGAGGGCACCAACCCACGCAAGTTCGCCCCCGACCTGTTAGCTGACCGCGACATCGTCCGCGTCAACGCCCTGTTCCCGCTATGGATCGCAGTCAGTCTGCTCGGCCCGGCGCTGCTGGGCGGTCTGCTGACCTGGTCCTGGACCGGGGCCCTGACAGCGTTCCTGTGGGCCGGGCTGGTCCGAATGTTCGTGTTGCATCACGTCACCTGGTCAGTGAACTCGGTGTGTCACGTCGTCGGAAGCCGCCCGTTCCGAAGCCGCGACAAAGCCACCAACTGCTGGCCACTGGCCATCGTGTCGATGGGCGAAAGCTGGCACAACCTGCACCACGCCGACCCCACCTGCGCCCGCCACGGCGTCGACCCGGGCCAAGTCGACTCCACCGCCGTCCTCATCCGGGGGTTCGAACGCCTCGGCTGGGCCACCAACGTCCGCTGGCCCGACGCCACCCGTATCGCCCGGCGGCGCGCCGCCTGACGGACCGACCGACGATGGTCGAGCCCTCCCAGCGGGCCATGGTCGGCTTCGATGGGGTTGTTCGCGTACTGCTCCACGACATGAAGGGCCGTCGGGGCGTACTCGTCCAGCACCCGCGGATAGGTGGGCGCTCGGTCTGTCGTCACCTCCGGCGCAGTCCCGCCGACGGCGAGCGCACGAGTGAAGAAGGCCCTGCCAGCAGGCAGATCCCGCCGTGCGGAGAGCATGACGTCGATGACCTGGCCGTGCCCGTCGATCGCCCGCTACAGGCAGGTCCACCGCCCGCAGATCTTGACGTACGTGTTGGGTCGGGCCGAGGCGCGGTGTCAGCCTTTCAGCTGGTCCGTTTCCTCGGCCCGCCCGCCGAGTCGAACGTGCCCGTTCCCGAGCATCCGGCTCTCCACAAGTCCGTGCCGTTGGATCAGACGGTGGTGCTGGCCGGAGTTGTCCATGGGAGCGGGATCTTGTTGCCCCGGTAGCGATAACGGCTGACCGTGATCGTCCCCGGGTTGAGCAGGCTGATCCCGTCCTGCGTAGGCCGCCATCCGGGTCGGAAGCGACGGCGCAGCCGTGCCCACGAAATGCCCGGGTGCCGTTTGCGGAGCCATCCGACGACCCGCTGCCACGCGAAGTGAGCCCACGTCCACCACGGGTTCGTTTGACGGAGGTCGGCGCCCAGCTGTGCCCCAGCGGCTATGAGCAGCCCGGCCGCCATCGCCGGGTTCGCCATAGCGGAGGGCGGTCGGATGGACATGCAGCACGGGATCCGGCGCGGGAATGTCCGTGGCTCGTGCCGGCAAGGTCCCCGCTTCCGCTCGGGCCATGGTGTGCCGCACAGGTCCGAGCTGCTGGAAGATCAGCTCCTCCAGTTCGTCCCTGCGATCTAGCGTCGCAGTCAGTCCGATCCATCGTCTGGAAGCGATCTGGCGGACCGCGTTTTCGAACGCTGCAGCAGGAACGTGGTGACATTCGTCGACGACGACAAGCCCATATCCCTCCGTCACCGCGTGGATGTCTTCGGTCCGGGCCAGAGTCTGCAACGTCGCAATATCGATGACCCCGGTGACCTTGTTACGTCCGCCACCACGCTGACCGGGCCTGACACCGAAGTAAATCGATGATGCTACGTTTTCCCACCTGACCGCATACGCATCCCGACGTGCGCCGAAAATCCCGCCGAATGTCCACAGCGCCAGGCTATTGGCTTAGCGTCCGTGAACACGCGAGCGGTATCGACGGCGAACTCCACGGCACGATCGGCCAACGCCGATCTCGACCACCGAATGACCGAGTAGAGCGTCGCGAACACCCAATTCGACGCAAAATCGTCAGCCGCCGCCGAGCCACCCCCTCCCCCAAAACCAAAGGACCGCCGCCCTGGCGAGCCGCGGAAATGCCAGCAACTACAGGCGAAACCATCGACTCTCGCGTACTGCTGCAGTTGCCAAGGAAACGAACAACCCCGAACGTGGGCGTACGCCACGAACTTAACCCGACGCAGCTGGGTTGATCAGGTACTTCTCGCCGGTGGCGTGCCTTGCGTACGCCATCACCGTCTCACGCTGCAGTGCCTGACCAAGGGACACCTCGCGGGTGTAAGTGGTGGCGAACGTGGTCTGCAATCCGGCCACGACCCGCTCCCGCATTGCCTGGAACGTGTCCGGCCCGATGGTCTGCAGGAACGGGGTCAGCAGCCAGCCGCCGACTCCCCAGGCCATGCCGAAGTTGCGGTTGAGCACGGTAGGGCTGCGGTCGAGACCGCCGTAGATGTAGACCTGCTTGTGCGTGGTGGACCCGTAGCGGCTGTACTCCCGAGGCGGCGCTGAAGCAGCCTCCTCCATCCCAGACAGAATCTGCCCGGCCAGCTCGCCGCCCCCGATGGCGTCGAAGCCGAGGGTGGCCGACGTCTGCGTCAGGGCCTCTATCAGGTCGCTCATGAACGACGGTGAGCTTGAATCGCATACGTGAACGGCGCCGATCGCGCGCAGGAGCTCCTCCTGCTCCGGCTTGCGGACGATATTCACCAGGTCCACGCCGTCTTCGAGGCAGAGCTTCACAAGCATCCGGCCCAGATTCGACGCCGCCGCCGTGTGAACCAGGGCGGTGTGCCCCTCGCGACGCATCGTCTCGACCATGCCGAGAGCCGTGAGGGGGTTGACGAAAGCTGAACCTCCCACCGCGGCCGGCATGCCTTCGGGCAGCACCAGGCACTGCACCGCGTGAACGCTTCGATACTGCGAGTACATCGAGCCACCAGCAACGGCCACCGTGCGACCGATCAGGGACTGGGCGCCCGGCGAGGACCCGGCTGCGACGACGGTGCCCGCGCCCTCGTTCCCGACCGGCAGCGACGTATCCACCCGCCCAGCCAGAGTCCGCATCGCCGCCTCGGGGATGGCCGCCGTCAGAACGGGACCGTCAGCCGAATCCGAGACCTGAGCGGTGCTCAAGTCCGCACCGGCCAACAAGAGCCCCAGATCGGACGGGTTGATCGGCGCCGCCTCTACCCGGACCACCACTTGATCGGCCTCCGGCTCGGGGGTCGGGACGTCCACCAAGCGCAGCTCCACCTTTCCGGCGAGGCCCTCGCGCGTCACCAACGAGCGGAGCTCCCGGTTGGTGGCCGGTCTGTCTTGAGTAGTCATAGTCGATTCCCGGGCCTCTTGTCGCTTGAGCTGAGGGGGAGGTTATGCGACGCGTCGAGCCCGGGCCATCCAGCCCCGGCGTGCCAGGCTGCCAGGAGTAGGTGGTTCTGGAAGAAGGACGTGCAGATGAGGCATCGATGGTGCCCGGTCGGCGCACCCGATACCGAGACCTGGATGCCGAAACGTGGACAGCGATCAGCGTCACGGTCATAGGCGATTGGTCGCACGGTCCAGTCGACTTCGACCATCAACAACACGTTGCCTTTTGGATCGCGGAGCCAGAACATCGGCGGCACGGCATCGCCGGTGATCGACGTACTGGTGGAGCTTGACCCGGTGGATGACAAGCGGCTCCGGTCATCATGTCGACCCTGGGTTCGGCGATAGCGGAGGTGGAATCCCGTCCGGTGCGGCTGGCTAACTGGCACGATCGTCCCGTGAGCGAAGCCATGGACGGGGCCGCGGTCCGACGCCCCTGAGATCAAGCGTGTGCGCGAGCCGATTCCGCCTTGCGCGCGGCCCGAGAATCCGCGGAGGAGAGCTGGCTGACGCGCTGGTTCACGTCGGAGCTCGATCAGCTCGCAACGCTGCAGGCATTGGTGGACGGGAAGAGGCGGCGCGGCAGCACAGCGAGCGGCCTGTTGTGCAGCTGTGGGCTGGATGCCGCCGGCTGGGACTGGTCGCGTGGTTTTGCCCCGGGCTGGCCGAGCTCGTTGAAGGACCGGCTGCGGTCCTACCTGCCGGTGCATCCGGCCTGACGGGAGTTTTGACGACCTGATCCGCGGTGTCTGCGTTCCGCTGGAGATCGCAGGGGCCATCTAACTGCTTACAGGTCATGGTCTTCATGCGCCAACCTCCCGGCTGCGTCGGTAATGCGCTACTGGACTGGCACTCGTTCGCCTTCGGCCGATCGCGATGGCACGGTCACCCGCTGCAACGGTCGCACTCGCAGAACGCGGCCGAGTCAGGACGGCATCCACCAGTTCCAGTCACCGACCATCGACAGCAGCGCCGGCACGAGCAGCGAGCGCACGATCGTGGCGTCGAGCAGGATGCCGAAGCCCAGCGCGCTCGCGAACCCCTTCAGGTCGGTGCCAGGTCCAGTTGCCAACGCGTCATGAGGTTCCTGCTCGACGAAAACCTCTCACCAAGGCTCGCGGCACTACTCCGAGACGCCGGACATCACGCAATCCGTGTACGAGATATCGGGCTCGCCAGGTCCAAGGACGAAACGGTCATCGAGACGGCACGAGCCGAAGATCGCGTGCTCGTCAGCGCGGATACCGACTTCGGCACGTTACTCGCCCGCAGCCGGGTGACCGGTCCCTCGTTTCTGCTCATACGACGCGCGTCTGGCCGCCGCGCAGTTGTGCAAGCCGAACATATTCTCGAGAACCTTCCCACCATCACAAGCGATCTTGAAGCCGGCGCCGGTTCCGTCCCCGGCGAAAACACACTCCGCATCCGCCGACTCCCCATCGGCAGTGCCTAACCAAACAGTCAGGCGGTGTCGTGTTGGCCCGATCCGGGGCAGTCACCGTCCCGGAGCTAGCCGATACAACACCGGCGGCGGGCAGGCCGCAATGATCATCCGCAGGTCAGGAACAACGCACCGGCGTCGGCCTTCGAGTCGCACAGCGGCGTTGCTACTCGCCAGCCTGCTGACGGCAAAAGGCACACTGCACTTTCTCGCCCCGAAGGGTTTCGAACAGATCGTTCCACGTTTTTTGGCAGACCCAGCGCTCTGGGTTCGTCTCAGCGGCGTCGCAGAACTGGCCTGCGCCGTAGCTCTCGCCACCCGCCGAGGACGACGAAACGGCGGGCTAGCGGCGGCGGCCCTATTCGTCGCCGTCTTCCCTGCGAACGTTCAGATGGCGCTCAGTTCCGGTGGATCGGGCGGTCTGCTTCACGACCCAATCCTGGCCTGGGGACGCCTCCCGCTACAAATTCCCTTAATAATGTGGGCGCTCCGGGCAAGCCGGCAACCCCCAAGGGACGCAACAGCGTTCGATGAAAAGGCACGCAGCTAGCTACAGCTAGCTAGCCTCTGCCGGCGTCCGGGAGACGGCGCCTTGCCCCCAAACCTGCGGCTATCGTGCTGGCGGCGGGAGCGGCGGCCGGTGGCTTGGTTTGGATAGGCAGCGTTGCTGGCCTTCGCAACCGTTGGACGGCTGAGCATGGCCGGTCAGTTGGGTCACTGGTCCACTTCGATACTCGCCGCCCACGACCTGGTGCCCGTCACCTCGGGCTGATCAGCCTGGCCGTGCTGGTTGAGGTCCATTTTGACCTCCCTCGGACACGCCGCCCGCTCCGACGGCCTCGTTCAAGCCTTCCCGAAACACGGGCAGTCATCGAGCTGCCCGGTCACCTGACGGGACTCAAGCCCGTCCTGCATGGCGTCGACACAAGGGAGCAAGCAACCCATCAGCAATCGCTCCGGCGTGCAACCGAGAGGTGATCTTTCGTGTCAATGGCCAGCCCCATGCGCACTCATAGCACCCTCCGAGGCCGGAGCATCACGACCGCGGTCGCAGCGGCCGCATTGGCTATTCTCAGCGTTGTGGCGTGCCAACCGAAGCCGGCCTCGGTCAGCTCAGGCGTGGCCCTTCCGACCTTCTCGCAGTCGTTCGTCGACCTGCCTCAGGGGACTTCTTGGGTCGACGGCGGGGTTTACGGCAGCTGGACTGATGCGTACAACGGCTACGGCTCAACGACCATCGCCGTCGATGGCAGCAACGTCCTCGCCCAATCCCCCAAGCAAAGCACCCGTCCCGCTGAGACCCACGGCGCCCTCGCCCTGACCACCCGCCGCTTCGGCGACATCGACGCCACCGTGCGCCAGCGGACCGTTCAACAGCTTCGCCTGCCCAAGCCCAACCCGTGGGAAGTGCCGTGGCTGATCTGGAACTACACGGACGACAACCACTTCTACTCCGTAGTGCTCAAATCCAATGGCTGGGAGCTAGGTAAGGAAGATCCCGCCTACCCAGGTGCGCAGCGCTACCTCGCCACCGGTTCATCGCCGAAATTCGCTGTCGGACCCTGGCACACGATCCGGGTGCGGCAAGTCGGAAATCAGATCACGGCCTGGGGTGACGGGCAGCTGCTGGCAACCGTGACTGACAAGCAGCGGCCGTACTTCAGCGGCAGTGTCGGGCTTTACACGGAGGATGCGCTGGTACACCACGACGACGTCTCGGTCAGCGTCCCCGTTACGCGCTGATCTTCGACGAATCCCCGTCCAGAACGATCGTCGACCCCGCGGACGAAAACGGTTCCGGCGCCGGCCCCAGACCGAACATGTGGTGCAGCGACTGAACCGTCCGCCCAGCCGCCGCTCCGTCACCGTAGGGGTTGATTGCCTGCGCCATCTCCGCGTAAGCGACGGGATCGCCGAGAAGCCGCGCGACCTCCCACTCGATCCTTGCCTGGTCGGTACCGACGAGCCGGACGGTGCCGGCCGACAAGGCCTCGGGACGCTCCGTGTTTTCGCGCAGGACCAGCACGGGCTTACCCAGGCTCGGGCCTTCCTCCTGCACGCCGCCGCTGTCGGTAAGGATCAAAGTCGACTGCATCATGAGGCGGACGAAGTCCCGATAGCTGGCAGGTTCGCTGATGAGCACGTTCGGCAAACGTGAGAGCAAAGGCAGCAGCGCCTCGCGTACGACGGGATTGCGATGGACCGGGACGACGATGAGCAGGCCCGGGTAGCGGCGTGACAAAGCTGCGATAGCTCTCCCAACTCGGGCCATGGGCGCCCCCCATGACTCCCGCCGGTGCATGGTCACGAGCAGTATCCGGCGCGGATCGTCCTCCAGCCGAGCCAGTGTCGGATCCTCGTATGGAGGGTGCTGAGCGGCGACCGACAGCAGAGCATCGATGACGGTATTGCCGGTGATCACGATGGACGTTGGCTGGACACCTTCTCGGAGCAGATTGAGCGCGCTCGCGGAGGTAGGCGCGAGGTGGAGCGCGGCCAGGCGACTCACCAGTCGCCGGTTCATCTCTTCCGGATACGGCGAGTAGACGTCGCCGGTTCGAAGTCCAGCCTCGAGGTGCACGACGGGGATCCGGTGATAGAACGCAGAGAGCGCGCTGGCGAAGGCTGTGGTGGTGTCGCCCTGGACGACAATGGCGTCAGGTTGCTCGACGCCCAGGATCTCGCGGAGTCCGGCGAGTGTCCGGGAGGTGACGTCCTCGAGCGACTGCTGCGCGCTGATGATGTCGAGGTCGTAGTCAGGACGGATATGGAACAGCTCATTCACCTGATCGAGCATTGATCGGTGTTGTCCCGTCACGACGACGACAGGATCAATAATGGCGTCTTCGCGCATCGCCTGGATCACCGGAGCGAATTTGATCGCCTCCGGTCGAGTGCCGTATATTGCCATAACTCGTTTCACGGATTTTCCCTTTTTGCTGTCGGTTAGTCGGCTACCTGGACACGCGTGAACTGGACGACGGAATCCTCGGTGTAAAGGCCGAAGCCGCCGGATGTATACGGGAGCACGTTGTCGCGACACCGGATTGTCAATCCAGGCAGTTCGATGTGGATCGACGCCCCCGTCTGCCGTATTCGCACGCGATAAGTCCCGCCAACCGGGAAGACCGGTGAGTCGCCGGTAGCCAGGAAACGCTGCCGACCGGGATAGGCAGGATCCTCCTTGCCGACCTCCCACCCGTTCGGCTTCAGCACCAGGCTGTAGAAGTGCGAGTCGTCGGTGTAGTTCCAGAGCAGCCACGCGACTTCCCACGGGTTCGGCTGGGGGCGCCGCAGTCGTCGCACCGTCTGCACGGTCGCCGAGACGTCGGTGTTGCCGGAAGGTAAGTCACGGACGGCCAGCGCAGCATGCGTCTGCGCCGGATCAGAGGCGGGCGCGGGCGAGAGCACAAAAGCGCCATTGGCCGCCACGCTTGCGGTCCCGTAACCGGTGTAGACAAGCCGGAAGTCATGACACGTCTGACCCTCCGCCCAAGAGGTGCACTCGTCGAATCTTGAGGACGAATGGTTTCCGCTCGGCAGTACAACACCGCCAACGAGCCCAGCTACGATCACGACCGCTATTCCCAGTGCTACCGGCAGCTTGCGCGCCATGACCTCAGCTGCGCCTTTCGAGCTGTGCGGTGGTCGCGTGGGCGCTGGTTTCTAGCCTCGGATCAACCTCGCATCTCGGCGTTTCACCCTGCGCCGCCGCAGCGCTGACATCCACCGGCCACCCGTAAGCCTCCACGTTCCTGGCGGTCTTCAGCCAGCCCTCCCGCCTGCGCAGGACTCGGCCCACGGCCCACCAGCCGGAGACCATCCAGATGAGCGCGTAGAGGATAAATAGGTGCCCGAGCACGAGGCCTACCGGCAGGGACGTCTCCTGTGTACGCCGGACGTAGACGTAGCCGAAGAGGAGCCCGGGAGCGAACGTCAGCAAGTACCAGAAGAGCAGCGGCTGCACGGCGATCATCTGCTGACGCGCGATGGGCGAGATCAGTACCCCGGCAGCTGAGGCGATGAACGACAACGTCATCAAGGAGCTCAGGAGCACCAGGCAGGGCATGAGCAGCACGTGCAGCGTCTCGGCGGCGAACCGCCCGCGGGACTTCCTGACCACGTCGGGCACGAGTCGCCACGACTGAAGATGGCCTTGGAACCAGCGGGAACGCTGGCGCACCAGCCGTCCGATGTGCGTCAAACCTTGCTGGTGGACCTCGACTTCAGCGCAGTGCAGCGTGCGCCAGCCGTTTAGCTGCATTCGAATGCCGAGGTCCAAGTCTTCGGTGAGCACGTTCGACCACGGAGCGGAGCCGAGATCTTGCAACGCGGACAGCCGAGTGAACTGGCCGTTGCCACCGAGGCCGGCGTTGCCTTGACGGTTGCGGGCCTTCTGAAACACGGAGGTGAAGACGACGAATTCCATGTCCTGCATGCGCGTCAGGCGCGCGCTGCGCCGGTTGTTTATGCGCACCGAAACCTGCACCGCGCCGACAGCGGGATCGGCAAAGTAGAGGGCGACGCGTTTGGCTGCGCCGGGGTCGAGCCGGCCGTCGGCGTCGAGCAGAGCGATCACGACGTCATCGGCGGAGCGTCCGTCGAGCAAGTCGGATTCCCCGAGGTAGGCGATCGCCGCGTTAAGCGCGGTGCCCTTGCCCTTCTGCGCGTCCGGCAGCTCGCGGCGTACGACCCGCACCCGGGAGTCGGGATAGCCGAAGGCGAGCTCATAGGTGCGGTCGGTCGATGCGTCGTCGATGACGAGGACCGTCATCTGGTCGTCATTCGCCGTCAGACGGTCGAGTGTCGCCCGGAGCACGCGCTCCTCGTTCAAGCAGGGGATGAGGTAGATGAACTGCAACGGCGGTGACGGATTGTCCACCGCGGGGTCCTCGACGAGACCGGACTCCAGATACATCCCGATCGCGTAGGCGAATCCGGCGACAACCGCCAGGGACGCGGCCAGCAGCAGCACGTTAGTCACGGGGCGCGCGTTCGGCTTTGGGGTTCCCGTGTCTGATCTCGCTGAGCGCGACGAGGACGGCTAAGACTGCGACGTAAGCGAGAAACAAGGCGCCCGCGGCCAGTAACAGCCATCGGCCGATCTCGAACGGGACGCCGCTCGACGACGGAACCAGCCGGACATCGAGCATCCCCGCAACTACCTGGTGCATGCATCCCCCTAGCCTTCAGTCCTCGCGGCGCCGGCTGCGTCTCGTTCGATCACAGTCGGCTCGGCGAGACAAACGTGTAGCCCAGCGACGTGAACTGGTCGAGCAGGAAGGTCAGCCGGTCCGTCCCGAGGTACGGATGGAAGAAGAAGCTCGCTATCCCGTCTCTGACGACGAGATTGGCACGAGCTCCGGACACGATGTCCGCAAGCGATCCGACACCCTTCGCGGGCACCGGCGGCCCATCGACGTAACCGAGGTTTTCTGGTGTCACTGTGCTGCCGTATACGTCCTGCGTGACGTAGGGCGCGTACTGGTCGAACATGTATGGCGACAGCGGACCGCCGTGCCAGGCCGTCGAGAATAGTTGCGGACGGTCATACCGCCCGGAGAACAGCTGCTTGGCGGCCGCATAGTCGGCAACCGATGCGCCATAGTGCGGGAATTCCCAGAGCTCCGGCCGGGGCAGCCCGGTTCGCGTCACCTGGTCGATGGCAGCCTGCATCCGCTGGCGAGCCCAGGCCTCGGAGTCGCCGGGCACCGGGCCGTCGTAGACGAGAACGCCATCCGGCGCCTTGTGCACCCGGAAGAATTCGAAATCGCTGGCGCTCTGCCCGTTTAGGGGGTTACGTAGATCGCCGAATTGATGGGTCAATCCGTGCAGCACCATGGTGCCGGCATGGGTGAGCATGTAGGCGACGACCCGGACCATCTCAGGCCGCTGGTACAGGTAGATCGTCCGTCGGGGATGGGCGGTGACCTCATCGCGGTACACGGGGTAGAGCGCAAAGCTGTACGGCACATGCCGTGACGAGAGAAGCTGAGCCAATCTCGCGAGCTGAGCCGGATCGCTGTTGGGGCCGATGTCTTCAAGTCGGAGCAATGCCCGATGGCGCGGCCGGGATTGCGTGCCGAACAGGTCGAACATTAGGTCGGTCAGCGCCAGATAGCGGTCGGTGGACACGTCTTCGGCATCGAGCGGGACCTCGGCGACGTACGTGACGTTGCCGGAGCGCACCGCCCAGGGCGTCTTCCGACCACTCGTGGCGCTCGCGACAGCCAGCGTTCGCGCCGTCTGCGAGTCCATTTGCACGACATCCACGAGCGTTCCGGCGGCGTCGGCATTGCGCGATAGGACAGTGCCCTTGTAAGTGACTTTGGTGTAGGCAGCGTTGTCGTTGTCGTCGGACCGCCAACCGAGCCGTCTCTGGTGCGCGGCGGCGGCAGCGACGAGTTGATCGGCGTTGGCTCCTAGCCACATCACAGGTTTCGCCGTGGTGACGACGTCCGTGAGGAAGTCAGCGGGAAGAGCCTCACCCTCGACGACGCCGACGTACACCACCGCCCGGTAGCCGCTGATCTCCCCGCCCCGATAGCGTCCGACGGGCTGCACGACCGGGTGCGCGAAGTGCGATGCGAGGTCGCCGGCCATGGTGGCGTAAACCTTTGCCAGCGGCCCGTACTCGCCGACGCTGTCGTAGAGGATGAGCGCCTTGCCGGAGGCTTTCGGGGCCGGCGGCCCGGCGACAGCTGCCTTGGGCCACGTCACTCCGGACAGATCGACCGGCCCGACGCCCGCTTGGGCGCCGCCGCGAGTGGCTGCGAAGCTGCCGCCCACCAGAGCTGAGCTCAGCAGGACGGCCACGAGCCACCGCCACGCCAATGACGCCCGGTGACGCCCCCGCCGCGAGGCGCCGCGTTGCTTTACGCCGCTTGTCTGGTCCTCCGTCGTGCTCACCCCCTGGCCACGAACGAGGTGCTCCCGTCTCGCGCTTATGCCGTCCGCTGCCGCCATTTTCATACCCACCCGCACGCCAGGTAAGCGGAGGCAAACAGGCAAATTTCAGGGAAAAGCAGCCCTCGCTGGCCAAAACGCCAGCCCGATTTGCCAGGTCACGCGCATGCCAGCGCTGAGCGACGGCAGTCCTAGCACGTCGAACGCCACTGTGAGCGGCGCGCCGTTGCGGTCGTCGGCCACGGTTCGCTGGAACCCACCGGCTTCACCAGTTTGGCGAAGTCGGCGGGCACGTTCTGGTACTTCGCTCACCACATCCGACCGCGGCAGCAGGTGCGCATCACGTCCAGGGTCACGCCGCCGAAATCGCCCGCTCGCAGCCTGGAGACGCGCCCGTGCCGCTGAACTCGCCACCCAAGGCTTCAGCTATGACCTCATTGCCAGAGAGGTGGGGCACAGCAACCGCGGGACGGCGTAGGGCGTGGTGCGCGGCGCGCAGCAGCAGCAGCAGACGGCTGCTGCTGTAAAGGTTCTGTTGGCCCAGGAAATGGACAAGCTCGATACGTTGGAGGCCGCGATCTGGGACCGCGCTCTGGCTGGCGAAGTAAGCGCGATCGCAGGGGCGCCACAAAATCACATTTCGCGATGCCGACTTCTCGGGCTTGACCGGGCAGGCAGGGAGTCAGAGACCGCGTTCAGTGGACCGGTGGTGCTACAACGGAAGAATCACGCGCTCGATCCGCGCCTCCCAGGACGCCGTAGCCGTGTGGAGGAAATGACGGCTTAAACCGTCAACCGTTTCGCCAAACGCTAGTTTCATCGTTTCATCGACGTTCGCAGGCAATCCCGTCATTGTCCGCGTCGTGGCTCCGGTAAGCGTTGTAGAGGTCGGTTGACCTGTAGAAGTTCGTGACAGGTATCGCGCTGGTGTGGTCGACGGCGCCGGGAAGTCCAACGCCATGTGGGTAGGTGCCATTCATCTCCCGACAGGTGGCGAACGACTCCGCGGTCGACGTGGGAGCCGCCGGGACCGGTGTTGTAGTGGCCGGAGCAGCGTGCACCGGCACTGCTTCAGTGCGGACCGGGGCGGGTTTGGTTGGCGGCAAAGCGTCGTATTTCACGGCCGCCGTCAACCAGTTGCCCGCGAAGGCCTGCTGGGCTTCGCGAAGGCCGACCTGCTGGTCGCAGACCAGGGCGTGCAGCCGGTTCTCCAGATGGTCCTTGACGTCTGCGCTGTTGGTCCCGTGATAGGGCTCGGGCCACAGATTGGAGGCTGTGTTGTCACCACCGAGCTCGAGCGGAATCAGATGGTCCAACTCGTAGAGACCGCTCGCCGGCGTGTAGGAAATGCCATAGGCGGCGAACACGGCTCGACGGGTCGACGAGGTCACTTTCCGCACCTTTGAGCTATAGCCGCTGACGCACACCTGCGGCGCCGTCGCACCGGCGAAGACGTGTCCCGTCGTAAGCCCCTTGTTCGGCAGATCCGCCGCGATCGCTGATGCGACCCTTGGCGGCAGAGTCACTTTCCGTGGGGTCGCGACCGGCTCGGCGTGGCCCTCGGCGACAAGCTGGGAACGGACTTCTGCGTGACGGCGGCAGGATGGACCGGCTTGAGCGCCGCTGCCTGGCCGGAGAGTTGTCCAGAAGGGGCACAGGCTGTGGCTAAAGCGATCATGCAGAGGACCGGTATCGGCGCCAGAGGTCTCAACCTTGGTCCACCTGACTCAGTTATCGCCTAGGCACCGGACAAAACCACTGCGTTCCGCGATCCGACTAAGAAGGGGTGCTGTCGCCTACCTGAGCTTCGTCACTGGCGCGCTGCACCTGTAGCCACAGCGGAATTGGCCTCGCCAGTCAGAGCCGGCAATTCTTGTCAACCGACGGCCACCGCGACAGCCAGTATTGCCGCCTGACCCGAGTCGGGGTCCGGGACACATCCGCTTGACGAAATTCGTGAATCTGGCAGGCAGGCCGCGTACTACACATACAAACGTTCGCAATCTCAGTCTCAGCCGCTGGCTATATGCCACCTTGGGCTGCACGCCGACAGCCCACCTATCGTCAGCGCCGCACCGCAACGTCCGCCGGAAATCCGCTTTGACCGGGACAAGTCATCCGCGGCGGCGGCCGGTTCGAGCAGGACCAACGACTGAGATGAGGAGTCCGGTGGCCCTAGTGGCCGCCACTCGCGCTGCCTTACCTTGTCTCGTTGTCGCTGGGTAGGCCCTAGTCCCGGGGCCACCAGCTCGGCTCCCGGAGATGCGCAATGAGCAGTAACAGCGTCAAGATCGACAAGGCAGCGGTCGAGGAAGTCGAGACGGCACTCCTGCCGGTTCCCGACTCGGCCCGAACCTCGACCGCCGGTCACCAGTTCTGGATCTGGTCAGGAGCGAACATCGCTCCCATCAACTGGGTCCTGGGCTCCTTGGGAATCCAGATCGGGCTGAGCCTGAGCCAGACTCTGACGGTCCTGGTGATCGGCAACCTGATCGGGATGACGGCCTTCGGCTTCTTCGTCCTGATGGGCCAGCGCACGGGCGTCAGCCAGATGGTCATGGCTCGCAGCGCCTTCGGCCGCCGCGGCGCGTACCTGCCGGCCGCCATCCAGGGGCTGATCTCCGCCGGCTGGTGTGCGGTGAATACCTGGATCGTCCTCGATCTGGTCCTCGCGCTGATCGGAAAGATCGGCTATCACGGCGGCACCCCCTTGAAGATCGTCATCGTGTTGATCGTCATGGGCCTGCAGGTCTGGCTCGCCGCACGGGGCTTCGGTTCGATCGCCAAGTTCGAGCGCTACACCGTGCCGGTCACCTTTGCCGTCCTCATCGTGATGACGATCGTTGCCTGGTCGAAGAACCATGTGAACTGGAGCTACGGCGGCGGCCACCTGCACGGCAAGGAATTGTTGTCCGCGGAGGCGACCATCATGACCGCGATCGGCATCGGTTGGGGTTGCACGTGGTTCGCTTACGCGTCCGACTACTCCCGCTTCCTGCCGAGGACGCTCTCGCGATCCAAGGTGTTCTTCGCGAGCGTCTTCGGCCAGTTCATTCCCGTGGTGTGGCTCGGAGTGTTCGGCGCGACGCTGGCGACCGTGACGCAGAAGGTCGACCCTGGCGCGCTGGTCGTGACCAACTTCGGCGTGCTCGCGATCCCAGTCCTGCTGCTCGTTCTCCATGGCCCCATCGCGACCAACATCCTCAACATTTACAGCTGTTCTCTGTGTGCTCAGACCCTTGACTGGAAGCTGAACCGGCGGGCGATTGCGCTGCTGGTCGGCGGTATCGCGACCGTGTTCAGCATCTTCCTGATCTTCCAGACCAGCTTCGCCAAGACGCTGGACAGCTGGCTGGCCGGTCTGGTCATGTGGATCGCACCATGGGCAGCGATCACTCTGATCCACTACTACTACTTCCTGCGCCAGGAGGTCGACGTGAATATGCTGTACGACCCGCCGTCGAGTTCGCGGATCGCTAACGTGCGCTGGTCGGCCATCATCGCGTTCGTTCTGGGTGCCGTCGCCGCCTGGTCGTTCGAGTACGGGCAGGTCGGATGGATGCAGGGACCCGCGGCGAAGGCGATCGGCAACATCGACCTGACGTGGCTGGTCGGTGCGGTGGTAGCAGGCGTCGTGTATCTCGTGCTCGGTCGCCCGAGCAGGTCACCGCTGCTGTCCCGCAGCAACCCACCGAAGGACGAGCCGGCTCACGAGCCGCTGCCTGAGCACGCGAGTGTCTGATGCAACTCGTTGTCCGCAACGGCCGCCTGTACCGCCCTGGTGAGTCCCGTCAGGGTCGGCTGGATGGGCTTGTCGACGTGCTCGTGGACGACGGCCGGTTCGTAGGGATCGAACCGGCCGGCGTACAGGTCGCCGATGTGGCCAGGGAGGTCGACGTCAGCGGGGCCATGCTCAGCCCCCCTTACGTCGAGCCTCACGTACATCTGGACACCTGCCTCACCGCGGGTGAGCCGAGGTGGAACGAGAGTGGCACGCTGTGGGAAGGCATCGCCTGCTGGTCGGAACGCAAGGCGACGCTCACGCATGACGATGTCGTCTCGCGGGTCGATGAGGTGCTGCGCTGGCAGGTAGCCAACGGCGTGCTCCACGTGCGCAGTCACGTCGACACGACCGATCCCTCGCTGACTGCACTAGACGCGCTGATCGAGATTCGGGAGCGCGTGCGCGACGTGGTCGAGCTTCAACTCGTCGCGTTTCCGCAGGAAGGCATCGTCTCGTTCCGCGACGGCGACAAGCTGATCGCGGAGGCCGCTCGTCGCGGGGTCGACGTCATCGGCGCCATCCCGCACTTCGAGGACACCCGCGACGACGGCGTGCGCTCCCTCGAGATCGCCGTGTCGACCGCCCTGGATGCCGGGTTGCTCATCGACGTGCACTGCGACGAGATCGACGACGAGCAGTCCCGCTTCGTCGAGGTGCTCGCGACTCACGCGATGCGTACCGGCATGCGCGGCCGTGTGACCGCCAGCCACACCACGGCAATGGGCAGCTACAACGCCGCCTACAGCTACAAGCTGCAGCGGATCCTGTCCCGGTCCGGCATCAACCTGGTCTGCAACCCGATGGTGAACCTGCACCTGGGGGGCCGTTTCGACGGCTATCCCAAGCGCCGCGGGCTCACGCAGGTCAAGGAGATGCTCGGCGCCGGAGTCAACGTGGCTTTCGGCCACGACGACGTCATGGACCCGTGGTTCCCGATGGGCACCGGCAACCCGCTTCAAGTCGCCCACGTCGGTGCGCTCGCCACCCAGATGACCTCACCGGCCCAACTCGCCGAATGCTTTTCCATGGTGACGGATCGCGCCGCCGCGACCCTTTCCCTCGGCGACGCGTACGGCATCGAAGTCGGCCGGCCGGCCAGCCTCATCGTGTTGCCGGCGACCGATCCCTTCGACGCCCTTCGCCGTCAGGTGAGGCCGTGGTACGTGATTGCCAAGGGACGGATCGTCGCCGAAACCGCCCCGGTGGCCGCCACCCTCACCTGGCCGGGCGCGCCGCCGGAACGAGTCGATTTCGTCCGTCACCGCGATGCCGGGGAAGCGACCTGGCCGCGCTGAAAGGGCAGCCGTCAGTGGCTGCCCGCAGCGACCGGTTCGCCGGGGCTGGGCAGGTCGAGGAGCGACGCGAGTAGACCCTCTAACAAACGGGTCGTCTCAATATCAGCACAACGGTCATTGACCACCGTTAGTCTTGATATTAGAACAACTCCGATTATGATGCTGATGTGTCAAAATCGGGGCAGACTCAGCGTGCCGTGGAAGCGAGAGGCAGCGACCTCGGGATCCCGCCGCCGCGCCGCATCACGATCCGGTCCGGCCGCGACTTCGGTTTCGCCGTCGCCCAGTCACGGATGGCAGCCGGGCTCACCCAAGAGCAAGCTGCCGAGATTGCCGGGCTGCATCGCAGCTACCTCGCCCGGATCGAGTCCGGACTGTCGGTACAGCTGCTCGACCGCATCGTGCGGCTGCTGCGCCGGCTCGGCGCACAAATCACCGTCACCCTCCCCGACACCGGCCAGCCGCGACCGGACCACCCGACCGACCGAGAGGGCTGAGCAATGGCCCGAGTTCGCGAGCTGGGCGTCTGGCTCCACAACGAACCGGTCGCCACCCTGCACGCGCCCCGCATCGGGCGGGTCACCTGCCGCTACCTTCCGGCGGTGTTGGAGCGCTTCGAGCCTGGAACACCTTTGCTGTCGTGCTCCCTACCGGTACGGCCAGGCCAGCACGATGCCTGGGCGTTCACAATCGGGCTGCTGCCCGAAGGGCAGCATCGGGCAGCGATGGCCGCCCTAGCCGGGGTCACCAGCATTGACCTGCTCGGCATGCTGGCAAAGTTCGGCCGTGACGTCGCTGGCGCCGTCACCATCGCCGTCGAACGGCCTGACCCGAAGCGAGAAAGCATGACGGTCGCCTATACCGACGTCACTCTCCAAGCGGCGCTGGCCGATCTTCCCGCCCACCCGCTCGGGCTTTACGACGACTCCGAACTGTCCATCGCCGGTCTGCAGGACAAGATGCTCCTCGTCCGCCTCCCCGGCGGCCGGTGGGGGCGCCCGGTGCACGGCTA
>JBBRSE010000059.1:0-21853 GCA_038245655.1 Mycobacteriales bacterium
CGCCGTTGCACGTCCAGCTTGTTGTCGAGGCACCATAACGGGTCGGCACGTCTAGAGGGCTTGTGAACCGATAACTTCCGCCGCCAGACGACGTGCCCGGCCGGGCGGTTCAGACACTCCCAGCGGGGCAAGTCAGTTCACACCGCACGTTGTATCCCGACTAGTAGCCAGAGGACAGTGGCCCGTCAGGAGACCCAGGGGGACGTCGGGTGGCCCGGGGACAGCGACCCGGACTCCACGACGGGCAGTGGCGCCCGCATGGTGAGCACGCTCTCCTTGAGGTCGCGGGTCCAGTCCAACCGAGTTGCCTCGAGTACCCGCAGCATCCCCGCGTTCTCGGCCAGGACTGTGGCGACCACCTTCTGGAAGCCGAGACGCTCGGCCAGCTCCAACATGTGCCGGAGCAGCCGGGTTCCGATGCCACGGCACTGGTAGGCGTCCTCGACGATCTCCGCGATCTCCGCCGCGTGTTCGTCGCCGGGGGCATCCGGGAACACGTTGCCCAAGCCCACGATGGCACCCTCCTCGCTCATGACGACGAGGGTCGCGCCCCGGTGCCCGCCCGTGAGCTGACGCAGGCTGATGTCGCGCCAGTCGCCGACCCCGGTGAGGTATCGCCGGTAGCGGCTCAGCTCGGAACAGCGCCCGTGCATGGCCGCGACCGCATCGGTGTCCTCGGGGCGCCCCAGCCGGATCCAGACCGTGCCGCCCCCCTTGATCGGTTCGACCCAGCCGCGTGCCTCGGTACCGCCCTCGATGTTGGCGATCGCCGCCGCCAGGCGCAGCAGCGCCGAGGCCCGCGTCTTCTCAGCGCGGGCAAACGGCGCCCAGTCCCGGTGGAGCACCACGTGCCGGTCCGCGGTCCACTGCAGCCGCAGGACGTCGGTGGCGTCGTCGTCGCCCTCGGTCGCCTTGGTAACCTCGAAGTGGTCCGCCTCCACCAGCGTGGCGGCAGCCAGCGGCGCGGACCCGGGGTTCGTGACCAGCTCGGTGGCGCCGTCGAGGACCCGGGTCGGCAGGTCGAGACCGTCGTCTGCTGAGCCCTCCGTGACGTGGCCGTTATTGCCCGCCGCCATAGCTGCCGCCAGCAACGTCTCGGCGCTGACCTTCTCCGGCACTGTCACCGCCAGATCGATGGTGCAGATGCCGTCACGGGAGCCGAGCACAGTCGTCGCCACTATGTACACGTGCAGCGTGCTCAACGTCCGGATCAGCCGGTCCAGTCCGCCCGGACGGTCCGGGATGTCGACGCGCAACCGCCATGGCGTGCGGGCTTCGTGCTCGGGTGTCAGCAGCAGCTCCGCAGGCGCGATAGCCGCACTGATCCGGGCCATCAGCGAATTCCAGTTCGCCTGGGTCGGCGGCCGAGCCACCACCGGGTCGACCACGGCGAGGCCCACGGAGAGGGCCAGCGCGAAGTGAACGAGCGCGCCGTCATCGAGGCCGTCGTCGATACCGCCGGACCGCCGGGCCTGCTCGGCGACCGTCTTCATGTTCGCCGAGCGCTTCTGTAGCCGGGCCGACTCCAGGGCGCGGACGTCGTCATCCCGGTGGGCGCGCGTGAGTGCCTCGAGCTCGAGGACGTTCCAGCTGAGCCCGGGTGCCGCGAAGATCTGACCGGCGGCCTCGAGCAGCACCGCCAGCGGTGGCGCGGCATCGGGGCCTGCGGCCGCAGCGGCGATGCGATCGGCGGCCTCGGAGGTCAGCTTGGTGGCGATCACCCGGGCGAAGAGCTGGTCCAGCCCACCGGTCAACCGCCTCACCGTGAGGGGGGAGACCCCGGCGCGCTCGGCCACCATCCGCAGCTTGGTGCCGCCGTATCCCTTCTCCGCGAACAGTTCCGCCGCGACGTCGACGATCCGCTGCCTCAGCTCGTCGTCCTTGGTCACCCAGCCCCCCCCGACCGTGGTCGCTGGCGGTCGTCGCCTGAAGTCAAGACCTCAGCGGCGGAACTGCACATGGCCGGCACCGCGGTCAACCTCGGGACCGTCCGTCGTACATCGAGTCGAGCAGCGACTCGTATTTCGTTTCGACGACCTTGCGCTTGACCTTCATGCTGGGCGTCAGCTCGTCCTCTTCGACCGACAGGTCGTGGTCGAGGATCCGGAAGTCCCTGATGGTCTCCCAGCCGTTGAGCTGGCCGTTGAGCTCCTTGACACAGGCCTGCACATGCGGGTGGACCGCTGGGTCCGCGGCCAGCGAGGGGTAGTCGGTGGCCGCCAGGCCCTGCGCCCGGCCCCACTGGGCCAGCGCCTCGGGATCCAGCGTGATCAGCGCAGTCGCGTAGTTGCGGCCGTCGGCATGAACCAGCATCTGGCTGGCCAGCGGACATATCGCCTTGAACATCACCTCGATCGCCTGCGGCGCGATGTACTTCCCGCCGGAGGTCTTGATCAGGTCCTTCTTCCGGTCCGTGATCCGCAGCCGGCCAGCCGTGTCGATCTCGCCGACGTCACGGGTGGACAACCACCCGTCCGCGTCGAGCACCTGGGCCGTGACCTCGGGCAGGTTGTGGTATCCGCGCATCACCCCGGGCCCCCGCACGAAGATCTCCCCGTCGTCCGCAATCTTGATCTCGGTGCCGACAAGCGGCGGGCCCACGAGCCCTAACGTCGGGTGCTCGGGCAGGACGATGCACGCCCCGGCGCTGGTCTCGGTCAGTGCGTAACCCTCGAGCACAAGCAACCCAGCGGCGTGGAACCAGGCGGCGACGTCCTTTGACAGGGCCGCGCTGCCTGAGACCAGGAAGCGGATCCGGCCACCAAGACGGGCTCGGATCTTCGACAGCACCAACCGGTCAGCCAGCGCGTATTGGGCCTGGACCATTCGCCTCGGGCGCGTGCCCTCTATCCGGGCGCTGGAGACCTTGTTGCCCACGCCGAAGGCCCAGGTGAACAAGCGGAGTTTGATCCCGCCCTCTTCCTGGACGGTCTGCACGACCTTCGCGTGCACCTTCTCGAAGATCCGCGGGGGCCCTGCCATGAACGTCGGCCGGAC
Source organism: Mycobacteriales bacterium (assembly GCA_038245655.1). Taxonomy (GTDB): domain Bacteria; phylum Actinomycetota; class Actinomycetes; order Frankiales; family Frankiaceae; genus DATAZK01. The sequence continues at coordinate 2,998 of JBBRSE010000059.1, forward strand.
CACCGCGAGGTTCTCTACGATCTTGTCCATGCGCCCGTCAACAGCCGTGGGGAACCCGATCTGCAGGTGCACCGCCTCCAGCATCTTGCCGAAGGAGTGCGACATCGGAAGCCACAGATACTGAAGGTCGCCAGGCGACAGGATGTCGATGGCCTCGGCCCCGGCGCCGATGTACGTCCAGCAGCGGTGGGGCAGTTCCACCCCCTTGGGTCGCCCCGTGGTCCCCGACGTGTAGATCAGCGTGGCGAGCTGGTCGGGCTGGACGGCGGCCACCGCCTCGTCGACGGCGGTCGGGTTCTCGACGAGGTGCTTCGCACCCAAGGCCTGCAGGTCCTGCAGGCTCAGCACCCACTCGCCGTCCGCCTCGCCATCGAAAGTGACCACCCGGTTCACGTCCGGCAGGTGGTCTCGCTGGGCACGGAGTTTGGCGATCTGGACGTCATCCTCGGCGAAGACGATCCGCGATCCGCTGTCGGACAGGATGAAGGCGACGTCGTCACCACCGGTCGAGGGGTAGACGCCGGTCGTCGCAGCGCCCGCGCACATGATCGCGATATCCGCGTAAAGCCACTCGATGCGGGTGGTGCTTGCGATCGCCACCCGCTCCTAGGCTGGATCCCCAGCGCGAGCAGACCGGCGGCCGTGGCCTTGACCGTCTCCTCAGTCTGACTCCAGGTCACCGACGCCCAGCCACCGTTGGTCGGGAAACGGAACGCCTCGGCTTCGGGGGTCGCCGCCACCCGGTCGTAGAACATCCGCGCCACCCACACCGCCGGCGTCGGGTAGCTGCTGGTATCCGACGTACCGGCGGTCGGCGTCATCGCGACTCCCTTATTCCTCGCCCGACCGTTTCCCACCCGCGGCGAATCAGGTCTGCGGCACTAGGCCATCCGGCGTAACGATTCCGCTGAGGCTCCCACCGTCGCGCGGCCGGTCAGGGCGACGCCAGAGCACTTCGTCCCAGACCCCACACCCGTGGCAACGGACGTCCACCGACTTGCCCGGGCGCGCCTTCACGGCCTTGCAGGCTGGTGCAGGTGTCAGCCGAGGCCCAGACCCGTAGGCGAAACGGCGGACGTCGTAGGGTCCGCGGCATGACGACGGACCCCTACGCCCACCTCGACGCGACCGCCCAGGCCGACCATGTCGTCCGCCGGCAGGTCAAGCCAGAGGAACTCGTCGACGCAGCAATCGCGCGTCTGGAGGCGTTCGACCCGCAGCTCGGTGTGCTCGTCACACCGCTGTTCGACAAGGCGTATGACGCCGCCCGCGGTGAGTTGCCGGACGGCCCGTTCTGCGGCGTCCCGATGCTGCTCAAGGACCTCGTCGCGCACTCCGCCGGTGACCCGCTGTACGAGGGTCTGGACGCAGGACGGGCTTCCCGCAGGTGTGCAGCTCGTCGCCGCCTACGGCCGGGAGGACATGCTGATCAGGGTGGCGGCGCAGCTCGAAGCGGCGCAGCCCTGGAACGACCGTCAACCATGCATCCATGGGCGACTGCCTGCTCCGTAGTGGCACGTTTCTGCGCAGCCTCGGGTCGTCCAAGGCATCCGGCCGCGCCGCGGGGCGGTGATGCGTACCGCGGGGTCCGGTCGCCCGTGGGTAGTCCCGAGCGACCTCACGGCGATGCCCGCCCGCTTCAGCGTGCGCATTAGCGTCGCCGGCGGCTCGCACACCAGCCGAAAGTGGTCGGCGTTACCGGCGGTGCGCAAGGCTGGCGCCCTCACCCAGTCGTCGAGCCACGCAGCGTCGGACGCCAGTCGCAAGCGCACATCGGCTGCCCAGTCCGCTGCGCCCAGCACCGCTATCGCGGCGGTGCCTCGACTGCAGAAACCGGCCACGTGCCAGTCGCCAGCCTGATCTGCTGCAGCAGACGGACGTCTCGTGACCATGCAACGCCGACTCGGACGCCGGCTATGCCGAAGAACTTCGTCGGTGAAGGCAGCACGACGATGTTGGAAGCGTCCGCACCGACGAGGCTGTCCGTCAGCGCCGTCGGACGAAAGTCGACGTAAAGACTCGTCCACGACGAGCACCGAAGTTGGGTGGCTGCGGGCAGCGCGCGAGGTCATCCGCCCGCAACCCTCGTCTCCGACCGTCGGGCGCAAGCGCTGTACGTGGGTTTCCACCTTCCAGTGGCGTTCGCCACGGTCGGCGAGGGCGAGTCCTACAACGACGTCCTCGTCAAACGCGACGCCGGCCGGGTGAAGTCACCCGACGAAGTAATGGCCGGCTGAATTCGACGCAAGAGGCGTGCCGTTCCGCGGTCTCCGCGGGACGAATGACCCTCGACACCGCGATGCGTTGTTTGTTACGTTCCGCCCCCGTTCATGAGCGAGCGGCCGCGGCGACGCGATCGACGCTCCGCCGACGACGGTTCCCCAGGCCGCGCCGGATCCGCTGGAGGAAGCATGGACAGTCACACGACAACGTCCCGAACCGTCGGTGACGCCTTCCTGGATATGGTCGACCGGCAAGGGAATGCCACGGCGCTCCGCTGGAGGCAGGGCGACGGTTTCGGCTCCTGGAGCTGGCGGGAGTACGCCGATACCGTCGCTCGCACCGCGGGTGGGCTGCGAGAACTCGGATTCGTTCCCGGCGACCGGGCCGTGCTGCTGATGCGCAACCAGCCAGCGTTCCATGCGTGCGACATGGCGGTGGTGTTCAACGGCGGCGTCCCGATTTCCATCTACACCTCGTCGTCCCCGGAGCAGATCGCGTGGCTCGCAGGCCATTGCGACGCGACGGTCTGCTTCGTCGAACGCGCTCTGCTCGAGCGTGTCCTCGCAGTGCGAAACCGCCTGCCGCGGTTGCGACGCATTGTCGTCATCGACAACGAGGACACCATCGACGTCACCGACTCCCCGGGCGCCGTAACCCTACTCGCGACCGTTTCCGATTCAGAGCCACTCGACCTGCGCGCCGCCGCCAACTCGCTGCGGCCGACCGACCTGATCACGGTCATCTACACGTCCGGGACGACCGGACCACCCAAGGGCGTGATGCTCACCCACGCCAACGTAGTCGCGGAGTTCAGCGCCCTGCAGCCGCACATCGGTCCCGACGGCCGCAATGAACGCGTCGTGTCGTACCTGCCGATGGCCCACGTCGCCGAGCGGATCGTCAGCCACTACCTGCCGATGTTCTGGGGCAGCCAGGTCACCACGTGTCCCGACATCGGACAGTTGAGCCAGTACTTCGCTGACGTCCGACCCACCTTCTTGTTCGGCCCTCCACGAGTCTTCGAGAAGATGTGCGCCGGGGTACGCGCGGTACTCGCCGCGACGGCGCCCGAGCGACAGGCGGTGTTCGAACGGGCTCTGGCGGTCGGCCATCAGGTCGCCGAACTGCGGGCGCGGGAAGCGGACCTGCCTGCCGAGCTGGCGGAGCAGTGGGCACGCGTCGATGCCGAAGTACTCGGGCCGGTCCGGCAGCTGCTCGGCATCGACCAGACGCGGATCATGGTCAGCGGTGCGGCGCCCCTCCCGGTGGAGGTTCTGGTCTTCCTGCGCGATATCGGCGCACCCATGTCGGAGCTGTTTGGCATGTCGGAAAACACCGGGGCCCTGATCTGGGACCCGATCCGGGTACGTCCGGGCGCCGTCGGTCGCCAGCTGGAGGGTATGGAGCTGGCGGTCGCCGCGGACGGCGAGCTCCTCTGTCGAGGTCCCGTCGTTTTCGCGGGTTATCTCAACGATCCGGGCCGCACGGCCGAAGCGCTTGACTCGGAGGGCTGGCTGCACACTGGCGACATCGCATCCATCGATGCCGACGGCTACGTCCGCATCGTCGACCGCAAGAAAGAACTCATCGTCACCGCGGGTGGGAAGAACATCTCCCCGGCCAACCTCGAGGCCGAACTCAAGACGATCCCGCTGATCGGTCAGGCCATGGTGGTCGGCGACCGCCAGCCGTTCCTGGCGGCGCTCGCGGTCCTCGATCCGGAGGTGGCGCCGGCCTGGGCCAAGAGCCAAGGGATCGAGGCCGAGTCGCTGACCGAGCTCTCCCGACATCCAGCCGTCATCGAGGCCGTGGTGAAGGAGGTCGCCGTTTTAAATCAACGGGTGTCCCAGGCCGAGGGGATCCGCCGGATCAGCCTGCTGGGTGAGGAGTGGCAACCGGACTCCGAGGAACTCACACCGACCATGAAACTGAAGCGCCGCGGCGTCCTGAGCCGCTACGGACTCATCATCGAGGAGCTGTACTCCGGTGGCGGGGTCTCGGTCGATACCGTGCGGATCCCGGACCAGAGCGCACAGGTCACGGCAGCCGCGGACTGACCTCCGCGCCCCAAACGACCGGGCGCACCCTAATCGTCCGAGAGTCGCTCGTTGATCCAGATCTCTTCGACGGTGGGGTCGTCGAGGTAGGGCCGCAGCGGGCCGAATCCAGCCACCGACTCCACGAGCTGTCGTTCGACCAATACGCACACAGCACGATCCGCCGCACGAAGGCTTCGACTTCTGGGTCCAGACCTTCCCAGAGGTCCTGCGCTCGCACAGCGGCGATCCCGTCCAGGCTGGGACGCGGGTAGCAGCGCTGCAACCCTCCGCTTACCGACGCGTCACACGATGTTCACGCGCGCCTGCCGCGGTAGTGCCATGTCCGGATCTACCGTCAGATGCGGTGGGCACACCGGGAGATCGTCTTCGACATCGCCGTTGCATGCGTGCGCGGCCACCGCCACGGGCGGGAGCAGAGACGCGTCCTATCCCCGGCCCATGACCAGAAGGCGACCCGTGACCGCTCTGACATCTGCTGGCTCCCGCTCAGCCCGCACCACGCGCAGCGCCCGCACCCAGCGCAGCGCGCGAGCTCAAGGCACCACGTACGTGCTCGACACCAGCGTCCTGCTCTCCGACCCCTCCGCCTTGCGAGCGTTCGAAGAACACGACCTGGTGCTGCCACTCCCCGTCATCGCCGAGCTGGAGGCCAAGCGCCACCATCCGGAGCTCGGCTGGGCTGCGCGGCAGGTATTGCAGCGGCTCGAGGAGCTGCGCGTTGAGTACGGGCAGCTGACCGAACCGGTTGCGGTGAACGACTCCGGCGGCACCTTGCGCGTCGAGATGAACCACCGTGACCTCGCTGCATTGCCCGCGGGACTACGCCGCGAGTCCAACGACTGCCGGATCCTTGCCGTCGCCGCCAACCTGGCGGGCGAGGGCGCCGACGTCGTACTGGTCAGCAAGGACCTGCCGCTGCGGCTCAACGCTTCCGTCGCGGGCATCGCCGCGGAGGACTACCGCCGTCGCCATGCGGTGGACTCGGGCTGGACCGGCATGGTCGAGCTGGACGTGCAGAGTCAGGTGGTCGATGACCTCTTCGACCACCGCAGCCTCGACGCCGCCGACGATCTCGCGGAAGTACGCGAGCTTCCGGTCAATACGGGCCTCGTCCTTTCCGCCGGGAGCCAGAGCGCGCTCGCCCGGCTCGGTGCCGACAAGCGGGTGCACCTCATCCCGCCCGACCGGTCGCTCTTCGGGGTCACCGGCCGCAGTGCCGAGCAACGCATCGCGCTCGACCTGCTCGCCGACCATAGCGTCGGCATCGTCAGCCTGGGCGGACCCGCCGGCACCGGCAAGACGGTCCTCGCGCTGGCCGCCGGACTCGAGGCGGTCCTCGAACGGCGGACCCACCGCAAGATCATCGTGTTCCGGCCGCTGTACGCGGTCGGCGGGCAGGACCTGGGCTACCTCCCTGGCAGCCAGGACGAAAAGATGGAGCCCTGGGCGCTCGCCGTCATGGACGCCCTCGAGTCCTTCGCCCATCGCGAGGTCATCGCCGAGATCAAGGCCCGCGGCCTCATTGAGATCGCGCCGCTCACTCATATCCGGGGGCGGACCCTCACCGGCGCCTGGGTGATCATCGACGAGGTCCAGAACATCGAGCGGACGGTGCTCCTCGCGGCCCTGTCCAGGCTCGCGGCCGACAGTCGCGCCGTCTGCTGCTGGGACATCGCGCAACGCGACAACCTGCATGTCGGGCGACACGACGGGATCGCGTCGGTGGTCGATGGGCTGCGCGGTCATCCGCTCTTCGGCCATGTGACGCTCACCCGGGCCGAGCGGTCGCCCGTCGCGGCGCTCGCCAGCCGATTGCTCGAGGAGGGCGGCGACTTCTGAGTGCCCGTCAGCCACCGCGCCGTCGGCGGTATTCAGGCAGCGCTCGTAGCCTGTGGCGGTGACCGGCCGAGGGCAGCGCGTGACCCAGGGCGCCCGACGCTGGTGGGCGGACGGCGCGCTCAGCCGCCCCGGTGCGCGTTGGCGTTACGCGACGGTGCTGGTCGTCGTCGCGGTGCTGGCGGGCCTTCCTGCGCTGGTCGGCGCCATCCCGGTCGACGCCAAGCGGGAGTCGATGGCGTCGCTGCTGGCCAGGATCCGCGCGTCCGACACGGTCGCCTACTCGGGCCTCGCGTCCTCCTCAGGCCGGCTCAACATCCCCGACCTGGGCACCGGCCACGACGTCATCGACCTGCTGTCGCGCACGAACCGGCTGCGAGCCTGGGTGGCCGGGCCGGCCCACTACCGGGTGGACCGGGTCACGTTCGGCGCCGAGAGCGACATCTACCGCGATGGCCGCGGGGTCTGGACGTGGGATTCCGATCGCCGCATCGCGCAGTTCACGGTGAGCGCGCCGCAGGTTCCGCTGCCGGGGCCGCAGGACGCGCTGCCCGCCAATCTGGCGAGGCGACTCCTCGAGCAAGCGTCAGCCAAGGACGTGGCCCCGGTCGCCGCGCGGCGCATCGCCGGCCGCACCGCCCTCGGCCTGATCTGGCACCCGAAGGACAAGAAATCGCTCGTCGGCCAGGTGAACGTCTGGGCAGATCAGGCCACCGGGCTGCCGCTCGCGGTCGATGTGCGGGAGGTGGGATCGACCGGCCGGGCGTTCAGCACGTCGTTCCTCGAACTCTCGCTCAAGGCTCCCTCGAAGGCCCGGCTGACGTTCGACCCGTCCCACGACCCGACGGCGACCGTCGAGAACTCCGAAGGCGTCGCGAACGACATCGGCCTGGCGCGGTTCGAACTGCCCCCGACGCTCGCCGGGTTGCCGCTGCGCAGTCAGATGAAACCGCTGGTGGGGACGTACGGGCGCGGCGTGGCCCTGGTCGCGGTCAGCGACCTGGGCGATCCGCAGTCCGCGATGGCCATCCGTGCGCAGATCGATTCACCCAGCCGGCCACCGATCCTCGGCAAGTTCGGGCAGGGCTCGCTGATCCAGGCGCCGCTACTGACCGGCCTGGTCTTCGCCACGCAGGACAGCGGCTATTTCCTGCTCGGCACGGTCACTCGTGATCAGATCGAAGCTATGGCTCTGGACCTGGTGCTCCACCCTCCGAAGCAGGTCGGCGTCGCGCAGCCCATTCGGCACGGCCCGTGATCCGCACCGAGGGGCTCACCAAGCGGTACGGCAAGATTACGGTCGTCGACGATCTCGCCCTCGACGTTCGCCCCGGCGATCGGTACGGCTTCCTCGGCCCCAACGGGTCCGGCAAGTCGACGACGGTACGGATGCTGCTCGGCCTGGTCTTTGCCTCGAGCGGCGGAATCGAGGTGCTCGGCGAGCCAGTCCCCAAGCACGCCCGCGCCGTGCTGGAACGCGTCGGCGCGATCATCGAGTCGCCCGCCTTCTGGCCGCATCTGCCCGGCCGACGCAATCTCGCACTCCGTGACGCCGCCGGCCCTGGCGGCAGCAGGCGAGGCCGGGAGGCGCGCATCTCTGAGGCGCTGGATCGCGTGGGGATGACGGCCGTCGACGAGCGGCCGGTGAAGGCGTACTCGCTCGGCATGAAGCAGCGCCTCGGGTTGGCCGCTGCCTTGCTACGCAAGCCCGACCTGCTGGTGCTGGACGAGCCGACCAACGGCCTGGACCCGCAGGGCATTCTCGAGATCCGCGAGCTGCTGATCGAGCTCAACGAGGCCGGTACCACCGTCTTCCTGTCCTCTCACCAGCTGACCGAGATCGAGGCGCTGTGCACCCGGGTCGGGGTGATCAGCGGCGGCAAGATGGTGGTCCAGGACGAGCTCGCCACGCTTCGCCAGACGACCGGCCGGGTGCGCATCCGCACTCCTGACGTGGACCAGGTGGTCGGGATCATCGGCCGCGCGGTCGTCAGCGCCGACGGCGAGTGGCTGGTGGCGCGCAGCGAGGATCCGGCAGCACTCAACGCCCAGCTGGTGGCGGCCGGGGTGCGGGTCATCGAGCTGCACGTTCAGCGTCGCTCGCTCGAAGACGTTTTCCTGGCGACGACCCAGGCGAGCGTGTTTTCGTGATCCGCGTCGAGCTGGCGCTACTCGCCCGCCGGCCGCGTACCTGGATCTCGCTGGTCATCCTCGTCGCGTTGCCGTTGACCGCCGCGATCTTCCTGGCAGTCACCAAGATCGCGCCCCAGCCGGGCGACCCCACGGCTCCCGCCCTGTTCAGCCAGGTGCTGAGCAACGGAACCCTCTTCGCCGCCGCCGCGTTGGCCATCGATCTGATCACATTGCTGCCACTGTCTGTGCTCGTCGTCGCCGGCGACTCCATCGCCGGCGAGGCCAGCTCCGGCACCCTGCGCTACCTGCTGACGCGCCCGGTCAGTCGCAGCCGGCTGCTTTCGGCAAAGCTCGTCTCGGTCGTGATCTACGTCCTGACGGCGGTCATCATCGTCGCGCTCGCCGGCTACCTGTCCGGCATCATCCTGTTCAAGAGTTCCGGGTCGATCACGACGGTTTCCGGCGGCGACCCGCTGACCCCGTCGCAGACCGCGCTGCGGATTGTCTTCACCGTTCTCTACGTCGCCGTCTCGATGCTCGGGGTGGCGGCCTTCGCCCTGCTGCTCTCGAGCATCGTGGAGAACCCGCTGGCCGCGACCCTCGGCGGGTTCGCGATCCTGGTCGCCTCCACCACGCTCGACGCGCTCGACGCCGCCGGGTCGGCCCAGCCGTATCTGCCGACGCATTACTGGCTGAAGTTCGTTGACCTGTTCCGCAATCCGGTGCTCTGGCGCGATGTCGAACGTGGGCTGCTGCTGCAGGCCGTCTACGTCGCTGTGATGCTCGGCGCAGCCTGGGCGTATTTCACCAGCAAGGACATCAAGAGCTGAGCCGGTACGCTCGCGGACGTGCCTGCTGAGCTGCCCGACGAGCTGAGAGAGCTTGACGCGACCCTCGCCGGTATCGAAAAGGTGCTGGATGTCGATGGTTTGCGCACCGAGTTGAACGCTCTCGAGGAGCAGGCTTCCGATCCTGATCTCTGGGGTGACCAGGCCCGCGCGCAGAAGGTGACGAGCGAGCTCTCCCGGGTGCGCTCTGACCTGATGCGCGTCGAGGCCCTGCGCGGCCGCCTTGACGACGCGCTGGCCGCGATCGGGCTCGACGACCCTGACCTCACGGCCGAGGCCGAGGAATCGCTGCCGGGCCTGAAGAAAGAGGTCGAGTCGCTCGAGGTCCGCACCTTGCTGTCGGGGGAGTACGACTCCCGCCAGGCGATCGTGCAGCTCTCGGCGGGTGCGGGCGGGGTCGATGCGGCCGACTGGACCGAGATGCTCATGCGGATGTATCTGCGATGGGCGGAGCGGCGCGGATGGAAGACCGAGGTGTTCGACACCTCGTACGCCGAAGAGGCCGGCCTCAAGAGCGCGACCTTCCGCGTCGAGGCGCCGTTCGCGTATGGGACTCTGCGCAGCGAGCACGGGGTGCACCGGCTGGTGCGGATCAGCCCGTTCGACAACCAGTCGCGCCGCCAGACGTCGTTCGCGGGCGTCGAGGTGACCCCCGTCGTCGAAAACACCGACGAGGTGGAGATCGACGAGAAGGACCTGCGGATCGACATCTTCCGCAGCTCAGGCCCGGGCGGGCAGGGGGTCAACACCACCGACTCCGCGGTGCGGATCACTCATCTGCCGACCAACATCGTCGTCACCTGCCAGAACGAGCGCTCCCAGCTGCAGAACAAGGCCGCCGCGCTGCAGGTGCTCGCCGGCAAGCTGCTCGATCGGCGCCGCCAGGACGCGGCAGAGGAGCGGACCCGGCTGACGGGTGGTCCGCAGGACGTGAGCTTCGGGTCGCAGATTCGCAATTACGTGTTGCACCCGTATCAGATGGTCAAGGATCTGCGCACCGAGGAAGAGACCGGCAATACGGGCGCGGTGCTGGACGGGGACATCGACGGGTTTCTCGATGCCGAGATCAGATGGCGCAAAGCCCACGAGGGCTAAACGGCGTGACGCGCCACGTAGGCGAGCATCACGGCGAGCAGCAGCGCGACCAGGGCGACTAGCGCCGGCGGAACGGTGAAACGCTGGCGGGCCAGCTCGGCGCGGGTGATCCGGCAGACCGGGCAACTGCCCTCGGCGACGATTCCGCCGCAGTGAGCACAGACGAGGTGGTCACTACGCATGCAAACCCACCTCCATGATGATGCGGGGCATGATCACGAGACGCCCCAGGCTTCAGGATATGCCCGTCTAACGTTCAGGACTACTAAAAGGTTCGATGCGAGCGACATCTCACCCGCCCGACTGCCGGCATGCACCCGCCGGGCTGCGGGCGATTAGCCCATTCGGGTGCTCCGAGCCGACTCGGCGCGCCGGGCTGCACCACGGCGTTTTAGCGCCGATACGAGAGTAACCGCACTTAGGCTCATGCCCCCAGAGGGCGTCGTGACCAGTGACACCAGCTATCCGAGATGCCGCCGACTAGTCGAGGCCACGTTGATCCAGCTCAAGTCCGTGACGAAGGTCTACCCCTCCAACCCCAGACCCGCTCTCGAAAACATCTCTGTCGAGATCCAGCGCGGCGAGTTCGCGTTTCTGGTCGGGACCTCCGGCTCCGGTAAGTCGACCTTTCTGCGCCTGCTGCTGCGCGAAGAGCTCCCGACTACGGGCACCGTTCGTATCGCCGGGCGCGACCTCACGAGGATGTCCACCTGGAAGGTGCCCCAGCTGCGCCGCCAGATCGGGTGCGTCTTCCAGGACTTCCGGTTGCTGCCCGACCGTAACGTCGCGGCCAACATCGCTTTCGCGCCCGAGTCGATCGGTCGCCCCGGCTCCATGATCCGCAAGCTCGTCCCCGAGGTCCTCGAGCTCGTCGGCCTGGCCGGCAAGGGCGACCGGATGCCCGGCGAGCTTTCCGGCGGCGAGCAGCAGCGCGTCGCGATCGCCCGGGCGTTCATCAACCGACCCGTCATGCTGCTGTGCGACGAGCCGACCGGCAACCTCGACCCGGCGACGGCGGTCGGCATCATGCGCCTGCTCGATCGGATCAACCGCGCCGGCACCACCGTGATCATGGCCACGCACAACGCCGAGGTCGTCAACGCGATGCGGCGGCGCGTGATCGAACTCGACTCAGGCCTGCTCGTTCGCGACCAGCAGCGCGGCGTCTACGGAAGCGGCGCCGCCGTCACGGTGGGAAACAGCGCATGACCCGCGTCGTCCCGATCCTGCGCGACGCCGTCAAGGGCCTGCGCCGCAACCTCGCCATGTCGATCGCCGTCGTGCTCTGCAGCGCCGTATCGCTGACCCTCTTCGGTGCCGGCCTGCTGCTGAACCGGCAGGTCGATATCACCAGCAAGCACCTCTTCGGACGTGTCGAGCTCACCATCTACGTGAACGACACCATCACCAGCGCCCAGTCCGACGCGATCGCGACCAAGCTGGCCCACGACCCGCTGGTCAAGACCTCGACGTACGAGAGCAAGGACGCGGCGTTCGCCGAGTTCAAGCGGCTCTACAAGAGCTCGCCTGAGCTCACCACCGGCGTCACGGCCGACCTGCTGCCGGCCTCCTACCACGTGAAGCTCGCCGATCCGCGCAAGTACGGCGAGGTGGCGCCGCAGTACGCGCATCTGCCGGGCGTGGATGCGGTTCAGGACTGGCGCGGGCGCCTCAAGGGCTTCTTCCGCTTCCTGCACGGCTTCCAGCTCGCGGCCTACATCCTGGCCGGCGTGCAGGGACTCGCGACCCTCGTCCTGCTCTACAACACCATCCGGATGTCGGCTCACAGCCGCCGCCGCGAGACGTCGATCATGCGACTGGTCGGGGCCACCCGGATCCACATCCAGCTGCCCTTCGTGCTGGAAAGCGCGATCGCCGGTCTGGCGGGTGGTCTGCTCGCCGGCGGGGCGCTCTACGGCCTGCGGGTAGCGCTGATCGACCATCGCTTCAGCCACCAGCAGTTCACGCCGGTGCTGACTCACGGTGACGTCTGGCAGGTCATCGTCTACGTCCTGCTCGCCGGCGCGGGAGCGTCCTCGCTCATGGCGTTCGTGGCCCTGCGCCGACACGTGCGGGCCGCCGAGCCCAGGCGACCGTCGCGGCAGTTGCGCAAGTCCGTACCGCCGCCGCGCACCCCGCTGGAGCCGGTGACCGCGGCGAGCGCCCCGTCGCGCAACGCGACGGCGAGCGCCAGTCACCGCAGGCGCTGATCTCGGGAAATCGGTTTGTGGGGTGCCCGTAAGCTCAGCAGGTGCCCAAAGAGACCGGCCGCAAGGTCGTCGCGCAAAACCGGCGGGCGCGCCACGATTATTCGATTCTCGACGTCTACGAAGCTGGTCTTGTACTGGCCGGCACCGAGGTCAAATCGCTACGGCTGGGGCGCGCATCGCTCGCTGACGCGTACGCGAGTATCGACGACGGCGAGGCGTGGCTGGTCGGCCTGCACATCCCCGAATACACGCAGGCCACCTGGACCAACCATGCGCCGCGGCGCAAGCGCAAACTCCTGCTGCACAAGGACGAGATCGCCAAGCTGATCGGCAAGACCAAGGAAAGCGGTCTGACGATCATCCCGCTTGCGCTGTATTTCAAAGATGGCCGGGCCAAGGTCGAGATCGCGCTGGCCAAGGGCAAGAAGAGCTACGACCACCGGCAGGATCTCGCCAAGCGCGACGCGACCCGCGAGGTCGAACGGGCGCTGGGGCGGCGCCGCAAGGGCATGGGGTAGTACGGGGGTGCCGGCCTTCGCGGTCATCGCCTGGATCCCGGCGGTCCTCTTGCTCGACCGCACCGCGTCGCTCGGTGAGCAGCGGCTGCTGGGACTCGCCTCCTGGGCGCTGCTCGCGCTGCTGCTCTGGCGGGAGGACGCGCTGACCCGGCTCTCCGTCGGGGTAGTCGTGGTCTACGCGACGCTCGTGGAGTACACGTTTTCCGGCTACCTCCACGTCTACATCTACCGGTTGCACGGGTCGTCGCTGAGCACGTTCGACAAGGTGCCGAGCTTCGTTCCCCCTGGTCACGGACTGGTCTACCTCGCGGCGGTCGTGATCGGGCGTCATGCGCCGCGCTGGTCGGTGCCGGCGGCGGCGGTGGGCGTGAGCGCGTACGCAATGTGGGGGTTGCTGTTCTCCCCGCAGCTCGATGTGCTCGGCGCCCTCTGGGCCGGCTGCCTGCTGTGGTGGCTGTGGCGCGGTCGCGACAAGCGGGTTTACGCGGGCGCACTGCTGGTCGTGACGTATTTGGAGCTGCTCGGGACTGCTGTCGGCACCTGGCGATGGCAGCCGCACAACCCGGTCTTTCACTGGATCGCGACGGGCAATCCGCCGTCCGGAGCGGCGGGCGGTTACTGCTTCTTCGACGCCGCGGCCCTCGCGATCGCGCCGGTGCTGTTGCGGTGGATCCGCGCCCGCCGGCGCCCTGCGGAGGCCGCGGCGGAAAAGGTGGCCGCGTGAGCGCGCCGGTGTGGCAGGAGCTCGGCCTGCCTGGGATGGTCGACGTTCACGTCCACGTGCTCCCGCCCAACGTTGAGCGCAAGGTGTGGGCGTATTTCGAGCAGGCCGGCGAACACTACGGGCGTACCTGGCCGCTCGCGTACGCCTGGCCGCTGGAGGAACGTCGGGCCGAGCTGCAGAAGCTGGGAGTGCGTGCGTACCCAGGCCTGGTCTACCCGCACAAGGCGGGGATGGCGGCGTGGCTTTGCGACTGGGCGCTGGACTACGCGGCGGCGACGCCCGAGGTCGTTCCCTCGGCCACGTTCTATCCCGAGCCTGGGGCGCTGGAGTACGTGAGCGGCGCCCTGGATCGGGGGGCCCGGATCTTCAAGGCCCACCTGCAGGTCGGCGGCTACGACCCGCGTGATCCGCTGCTCGACGACGTCTGGGCGCTGCTCGCGGAAGCCGGCGTACCGGTCGTGACCCATTGCGGCGACGGGCCGGTGCCGGGGCCGCACACCGGCGTCGGGCCGATCGGCGAGGTGATTGCGCGCTACCCAACCTTGCGGTTCGTCATCGCTCACGCCGGGATGCCGCGTTACGCCGACTTCCTCGACCTGGCAGCGAAATACGAGTCGGTCGTGCTGGACACGACGATGGCCTTCACCGACTTCGTCGAGGAGACCACGCCCTTCCCGCTCGGTCGCCTTCCTCAGCTACGTGACCTGGGACTGGCCGGCCGAGTCGTCCTCGGGAGCGACTTCCCGTCGATCCCCTACCGCTACGAGCATCAACTCGAGGCGCTGGTGAGACTGGACATAGGCGACGACTGGCTGCGTCAGGTGTTATGGACCGCGCCGGCTTCGCTCTTGGGGGTCAGCAGTTCATCCCCCAGCGAAGTGGTCACGTAGAAGACGGCACGGCCGTTACGGGAGGAGGTCACCAGGCGGGCTCCTGCCAAGGCCGCGAGGTGCTCGGAGACCGTGCCCGGGGCCAGTTCGTGACGGCGGGCGAGCGTCGTCGTGCTCGCCGGCTCGCGTACTGAAGCCAGCAGGGTGGCGCGAGTACGCCCGAGGAGCTTGGCGAGGGCGGCATCGGTGGGCGCGGCGGACGGCTGCCACAGCTCAGCGACGCCACGCGCCGGGTAGATCAGGGTCGGTTGGTAGGGCTCGTCGGTGACGACGATGACCGACGGCCAACTGAACGCGCTGGGCTGCAGCAGCAGGCCGCGACCGCGGGACGCGCGGCGGACGCGGCCCGGCGCATCCGCCGCCACCTGAACGGTGTGCTCGCGCCAGGTCACAGCGGCGTTCAGCGCGGGGAAGAGGCGCTCGAGGCCGTACTCGGCGAGCAGGCGCGAGTGGTGCGCAATGTCGGCCGACAGCAGGTCGCGGATGCGTGGCCAGTACGGCTCGATCAGCACCTCCCAGCACGCTTCGATCGAGTCGGCCAGGCGCGCTCTGGCCATGCGCGGGTGCTTGGCCAGCTGGACCATTTCCGCCGGCATCGGCTCCCCGTCGCGATCGGCCATGGCCCGCTCGAGTTCGGTGCGCACGTGTGCGAGCGGTGTTGCGCGCAGACGTTCCAACTGCTCCTTGGCACTTGTCTGCGGACGTTCCGGGATCGGAACGATAAGGTCCGGCGTGTAGCCATGCTTGGGCTGCAGTGCGAGCAGCGGCATGACGTCGAGGTCGGCGAGCAGCGGGCGGACCTCGTCCAGCCAGGGCAGGTGGTAGGACTGCTGGCGCGGGTCGCTCAGCGAACGCACCGCGAGCGCCGTCTCCCAGAGTGGGGAGGTCGCAAAACGCACGCGGACAACGTCATCCGCGCCCAGCCGGATCTCGTACGCCATCGGTCTGCCGTCGCCTTCCATTCGGCCCTAGCCAAATCCTTGGCTAGTCGGCGGCTCGCTACCGCATGCTCCTGATCGTGACAGCAACGCTGCCGGAAGTACCGGCGCCGACGTCGGCGCGGGCGACGTACGGGGGCCTGCTGCGCCGCGGCGAGTTTCGGGCGCTCTTCCTCGCCCATGCCGTATCGATGCTCGGGACGATGGTCGCCGAGGTCGCCCTGACCGTGCTCATCTTCCGGCGGACCGGGTCGCCTGCGCTGGCGGCGCTGACGTTCACAGTCGGATTCCTGCCGTTCCTGTTCGGCGGTGCACTCTTCAGCGGCCTGGTGGATCGGTGGCCGGCGCGACGGACGATGGTGTCCTGCGACCTGTTGAGCGCCGCCGTATTCACGCTCATGGCCCTGCCGGGGCTTCCCGTCGCGGGGTTGCTCGGGCTGGCGTTCGCGGGCGGCTTGATCATGCCGGTGTTTGCCGGCACGCGTACAGCACTGCTCCCTCAGCTCCTCGGATCGGGCTCCACCTACATGCTGGGCCGGGGGCTGATGCGCATCGTGGCGCAAGGGTCGCAGGTGATCGGCTACGCGCTAGGCGGGCTCCTGCTGGCCGTCGTGGGGTCTCGGACGGCGCTGCTGATCGACGCGGGTTCGTTCGTCGTGTCGTCGGTCGTCGTGAGGACCGGAATCCGGGCGCACGCGCCAGTAGGGCGGGCGTCGTCGTCCTTGGTGCGGGACTCGCTGCGCGGAGTGCGCAGCGTCCTCGTCCATCGGCCCACTCGCCATCTGCTGCTCTTTCGCTGGCTGGTCCCCGCGTGTGCGATCGCGCCGGAAGCGCTCGCTGCGCCGTACGTTCATGCGCTTCACGGCTCGCAGCAGGCGATCGGCCTGTATCTCGCGGCGACGCCGGCGGCGATGGTGGTGACCGACCTGATCGCCGGACGACTGCTGGGCCGGCGCGTAGACCGGCGCTACATCGCCCTTGGGGGACTGATGACGACGGCGCCGTTGCTCGCATTCGTTGCGCTGCCGGGGGTCGGCGTCGCGATGGCGTTGCTGGTGGTCGTCGGCATCGGCTACTGGCACGATCTCCCGCTCGACGTGCTGCTGCTGGACACGGCGCCCGAAGGGCTGCAGGCTCGGGCGCTCGCTGTTGATCAGTCGGGACTGATGTTCGTGCAGGGCCTAGCGTTCGGGGTGTGGGGCGCCGCCGGTCAGCTGCTGTCGCTGCGGGTCGCGATCACGATCGCCGGCGCGTGCGGTGTGGCCGTGGTGCTGGCGTGGCTGTGGGCGTCCCGAGGCGGCTTGCCGTGCAAATCCCGCGAAGTTTCATGATCGTTGCGGTGACACGCCGAGAATAGCGGGCCAGCCGCCGCCGCTGACGGGAACTTCGCGGGTTTTGCACACCCATCGCGCGTTCGGAGCTCTCGGCTCCCCGTGGAAGCATCGGGGCATGACCTGGACGGCACCTGTTCCTGCTCCCGCTGACGGCCCCATGGTCGGCGGTGACCGCGTGATCCTCGAGGGCTACCTGGCGTGGCAGCGCCGCACGCTGCTCAACATTTGCGCCGGCCTGACGGGGGAGCAGCTGGCGCGCCGGCCGATCCCGTCTTCGAACCTCTCGCTCCTGGGCCTGCTGCGTCATATGGCGAAGGTCGAGCGGGTCTGGTTTCGGATCCGCATCGGTCGGGAGCCGATCGAGTGGCTCTACGCGGGTTCTCCCGACAAGGACGCTGACTTCAACGAGCTCGATCCGGCTAAGGCAGAAGCCGCCGTTGAGCGGCTCGGGGAGGAGTGCCGCCTCGCCGATCTGGTCGCCGCCGCTGCGGATGTCGACGACACCATCGACGCGCGCGGCGAGGTGATGTCGGTACGAATGGTCTACGTGCACATGATCGGCGAGTACGCGCGCCACAACGGTCACGCTGACCTGCTGCGCGAGAGCATCGACAGCGTCACGAATCGCTGAGCCGGACAGGAGCCTCACGTGCGCATACTGCTGGTGCATCACACGCCGTCGCCAGGCATGCAGGAGCTGCTGGAAGAGGCGCGCCGCGGGGTGGGGGAGGTCGAGGGCGTCGAGCTCGTCGTACGCCCGGCGCTGGCCTGCGGCGCCGCGGAAGTCCTGGAAGCGGACGGCTATCTGCTCGGTACGCCCGCCAACATCGGCTACATGAGCGGCGCGCTCAAACACTTCTTCGACCAGATCTACTACCCGTGCCTCGACGCGACGATCGGGCGTCCGTACGGCCTCTACGTTCACGGTGGCAGCGACACCGAAGGTGCGGTACGCAGCATCGAGCGGATTGTGGGGGCGCTGCGCTGGTCAGCCGTGCGGCCGCCGCTGACGGTGGTGGGCACGGTGGGTAAGCAGGAGCGTGAGGACTGCTGGGAGCTTGGCGGGCTGGTGGCGGCGAGCGTCGCGGGTCTGGTGTAGGCCGGCGATGATTTCGCGGCGGCCCGGACGTCCAAGCTGGCGGATCATCACGCGCCGGGAGGCGGCATGAACAAGCAATTCACGGCGGTGTTGCAGCAGTCCGAGGCGAAAGGCGGGTGGACGTACGTCGTCATGGACGGCTCGGTCGCCTTCTTCGGCACCCGCGGACTGGTGAAGGTCCGCGGCACGGTCGACGGCCACCCGTTCCAGAGCTCCTTCATGGCGATGGGCGACGGCACCCACAAGCTGCCCATGAAGGCGGCGCTGCGGCGCGCGATCGGCAAGGAGCGCGGCGAGAGCGTCACCGTCGAGCTGCTGGAGCGGCTCGAGGCCTGAGCCCAGCCAGCTAACAGGTTGGACTAATGGGACGTCAGCTGGGAAGATGATTGACGCGTCAGGCGTTGTGCCGGTCGCAATCACGTAGTACCTACCAGGGGGTGACTGGCTTCGACTTCGGTTGTCGGGGCAGGGGAAGCGGGCCGAGGATGAACGGTTATCTCGTAAACGATCCGTTCAAAGAAATAACTGCCAACAAAACGCAGTCTGCTTACGCTCTCGCCGCCTGAGGCGACTAGCTAAGCCGTCAGCCTGGGAGTGCCTCCGGCCCAGGATCTGGCGTCGCCAGGAGGATCACCGTCCGTCCCGGTCGCGGGGACGTTCGGAAAATCAAACAGCGACTGGGCAACCACCAACTGGCCTGAGTGATTGGTGGGGCTGAGGTCGTAAGTCAGGATGCGCCCGGAGAAGCCCTGTTGCGGTACCGAAGGACGCGGGTTCGATTCCCGCCACCTCCACTGACTGACTAACTGACTGTTGCCTGTAAATACGAACCCGGCCGAGCATCAGCGAGCGCCTCGGCCGGGTTCGTTGTCGTTGTCGCCGTTGTGCGCCAGGTCTTCGCGGACTGTCGGCAAGAGGATGGCGGTCAGCGCTTGGACTGCGTTCTGA
>JBBRSE010000060.1:0-21612 GCA_038245655.1 Mycobacteriales bacterium
ACGAGGACAAGAACATCCTCACCGACACCTACGCCGAGCTGAACCCCGCAGCTGTCCAACGCGAGATCCAGGCCCTCACCGACCAGCTACTCAAGATCACCACCAGCAAGGCGACGGCACCGGCGAAACCCTCCGCACGAGGTACCCGCACGCGCGCATCCACCAATGAGTCAACGACTCCAGCTACGCGCGCATCTTGACATGAGTCAACGGGGTACCGGGCACCATCATCGTGTGGATGCCGGCCTCGATGCGGTCGCCGATGTGCTGTACGGGCTGCCGCCGGACCAGTTCACCGCCGCGCGTACGGCAGCCGAGAAACGGGCCCGCGCCGATGGCGACCGCGATCTCGCGAAACAGGTTCACGCCCTCGGCAAACCGACGACCGTGGCCTGGCTCGCGAACCAGTTGGTACGCCAGCATCCGGACGAGATCGATCCGCTCCTCGAGCTCGGCGGCGCGCTCCGCGAGGCGACGGCGAGCCTCAGCGGTGACGAGCTACGCAAGCTTTCCGCGCAGCAGCACCGGGTCATTCAGGCGCTGATCCAGCAGGCGCGCGCAATAGCCCGCCAGGCTGAGCACCAGCTCACCGACGCCACAGCCCAGGGCCTGGAAACGACGCTGCGGGCGGCGCTGGCGGAGGGCGAGCTGGCCGATCAACTCGCGTCAGGTCGCCTGACGGCAGCCCTCGAACACGTGGGTTTCGGGGCCACGCCGGGAGGTGGCGTACGCACGCCGCCGAAGCCGCGCGAGCCAGCTCCGGCAAAGGAGCAGAGCAGCGACAGCAAGGAGCGAGACGAGCATCGCCGGGCCGCGGAACGCGAGCGCGCCGAAAGGGAACTTGCCGAGGCTCAAACGGAAGCGGACGAAGCAATCGCCGCGCGCAATGCGGCCCAGCAGCGGCTGGGTGAGGCGACGGCAGCCGTCAGGGAGCTGGACGCGACGGTGAAGCGCTTGAAGGAGGAACTCGGCCGGGCGGCGACACAACACGCTTCCGCGGAAAGAGAAGCCGGCAAGTCGCGGTCGGCCCTGGACCACGCCGAGCGCGTCGCCAGGCAGGCGGCCGCGCGCTTGAAGCGGGCCCAGCGCGGCGGCCCCGACAGGACCTGACGAAATCAACGCCGCGGCTTCGGCTCCGGCGAAGGCTGGGAACGCGGCATGTGGATGGGCGAATTCCTGGACCGGCAGTCGGTTCTACGAGGTCGGACGTAACCTGCCGACCGGCATGGCCGGCCTCTCCGCCGTAGCCCGCTAGTCCGCCGTAGCCCTTAGCGATCGACCGTCGAGTACTCCTCCTCGCGGGCAACCTGCTCCCGCCTGGTTTCGGGTGGCTCGACCGAGACGCGTGGTGCGACGCGCTCGAGCCACCGGGGGAAGTACCAGTTCGACTTACCGAAAATGTGCATGAGAGCTGGGACCAGCATCGTTCGCAGCACGAATGCGTCCAGGAAGACCGCCGCGGCGAGGCCCGTGCCAAAGATCTTGATCGTTCGCCCGGGGCTGACCAGGAACCCGAGGAACACCGCGATCATGATCAGAGCGGCCGCGGTGATGATCCCGCCGGTTTCCCCTTGGCCGAAGGTCACGGCCAGCTTGTTGTCCTTCGTGTGCACCCACTCCTCGTGAATGCGGCTGACGAGGAACACCTGGTAGTCCATCGACAGACCGAACAGGATCGCAAACAGCATCACCGGGATCCAGGCGTCGAGCGGAGCACCCGGCCCCGCACCCATGCCTTCGGATCCCCACCCCCACTGGAAGATCGCCACGCAGACACCGAACGAGCCCCCGGCAGCAAGCAGGTTCATGACGGCGGCGGTCGCCGGCACAACCAGGCTGCGGAACGCGATAGCCAGCAGGATGAACGACAAGCCGACGACAACAACGATGAACAGCGGCATCTTTCGGGTGAGGACCTTGGCGAAGTCGACGTTGATGGCCGTATCACCGTAGGTGTAGATGTGATTCGCCGTGCCGTTGTACAGCGGCGGCAAGACGTCCGAACGAACGTAGCGCACCAGCTGGTAAGTCTGCTCCGATTGCGGTGACGTGGTCGTTTTGAAGGTCACGAACGCGATGTTCGACTTCAGCGGTACGACGCCGACGCTGCTCGGATCGACGCCCGGAACCCCCTTGAGCGTCTGCGACACGCGCTGCAGGTACGGCTGCTGGGACGCGCCGGGTCCGTTCACCACAGCTTCCAGTGCGGAGTTGTATCCGACCCCGAACTCGGAGCTGATCAGGTCGTACCCGATCCGCGTCGTGGCTTTCTTCGGATCGCTGCCCTGGTCACTCGACCCCAGCTGCAGCGAGAAGAACGGCAGCGCCAGGACGACCATCAGCGCACCCGAGCCGATCGCCACAACGGCCCGATGCCCTGCGACGAACTCCGACCAGCGAGCCCAGCGCCCGATGGGACGGTCGGAGATGAACTGACCGGCTCGGACGGCGGCGCGTTGCTTACGCGGGAGCACCTTCAAGCCGAACAGGCTCAGCAAGGCCGGCAGCAAGGTCAGGGACGCGGCCATGGTGAAGGCAACCGCAAGAGCCGTAGCTACGGCCATCCCGTTGAAGAAGCTCACGCCGAGTGCGATGAGCCCGAGGATGGCGATGCACACCGTCGTCCCGGCGAACAGCACGGCTCGTCCCGGACGTGTTGATGGCGATGACGATCGAGTCCGGGATGGACATGCCACGGCGCAAATTGCGGCGATGCCGGGTGACTATGAACAGGGCGTAGTCGACGCCGACACCGATCACCATCAGCTCGGTCAGGTACGGCGTGATGTTGGAGACGTTGATGCCGTGACTGAGGATGTAGACCATGCCGAGCCCGCCGACGAGCGCAACCGCGGCGCAGGCCAACGGCAACACGGTGGCGGCCACAGTCCGAAAGACGATCGCCAGGATGATGAGCGCCGCGAGGAAGCCGATGAAGACCGAGCTGCCGGAGCCCTGGCTCTGCCCGACGCCCCCGAAAGCGTTACCGGTGAACTCGGCCTGCAGCACGGGACTGCGCAGTTGCTTCAGCCGGTCGTACACGTGCTTGAACCAGCTGGCCTCGTAGTGGCTGTTCTCCCAGGTGATGTTGACCAATGCCGTGGTGGACCCGCGGTGGGTGTTGAGCAGCTTTGGGTTTCCGCTCGTGACGGCGGCGCCCTTCGAGCAGTCAATCGACTGCCAGGGCGTGGTGATCAGCGCTACATGGTTACCGGAGCTGCACACCCCGACCAGTGCGGGTTGCAGCCCGGATGGGGCTCCGCTGAATTTCCCGTTCTTGTCCTTGAGCACGACAGTCCCGACCGCGCCGGTCTGGTTGTTGAGTCCCGCGTTCTTGAGCAGCTTGGTGACCGTCGCCGTTTCGGTATGCGGCAGGCTGAACGTGTCCTTGTAGGCCGCTCCGCCCAGGGCGCTCGCAACGCCCTGAGCGACAAAGATCACGACGATCCACGCGACGATGACCAACCAACGCCGACGGATCGCTAGCTTGGCCAATGCTTCCAACGTGAACTCCCGAGGTCATGGGCACGAGACGGGTGCCCTCGGTAACGGCGCCAGGAACCTCATATCGGACGACTGTGACGAATAGGGAAACACGCTTTTAGCGCTGCGCTAGCAGGTTGCCGAGCGCGCGGCGGGCAGCGTCGGTGGCTTGAGAAACGCAGGCGTCCCCTTCAAGTCGATCGAGTCGAGCAGGTTGTCAGCATTGGCGTCCCGGTACGTGAGCGCTGGCAGGTTCCACTTCGTCTCGACCAGCTTGAGGATCGACGTGTGGTCGTGCACGATGTGCGACACGTAGTCCTTGCGAGCTCGCGGAGAAACGATCACAGCAGGCACCCGGAAGCCGTAGCGGTCGTACGCGCCCGGCTGGGTCTTGCCGGTAAGGATGGGGGCGATGTTGTCCGGCTTGATGGCTGCAGGCGGTGGGACGTGGTCGTAGTAGCCGCCGCCCTCGTCGTAGCACCAGATCAGCAGCGTCTTTGCCCATCCCGGTCCCTGCATGGCCGCGTTGATCACCTTGGCCGCAAAGGCCTCGCCTAGCAGGATGTTCTGCGGGTTCTCCTCGGAGGTCTTCTCGAAGTCGGGGTCGACGATCGAAAACGCCGGCAGCTTCCCGGCCGCCGCATCCACGAAGTACTCGGCGACCGGCACCAGGTTGTTCGGCTTCTTGGCATGAATGCTCGGGATGATCAGGGTCGACGCGAGCGATGAGAAGTAGTTCTTCCACGTGATGTTGTGCTCGTTCAGCCGGTCGAAGATGGTGCCGCCCGCGGGCGGTGGGTCGTTGAACCCGGCGACCGCGTTGTCGACCCGCCCGAAGGCCGTACCCGCCAAGAGGAATCGCCGGTTCGGGTACGTCTGCGCAAGGGCTGAGGAGAAGTACCGGTCGGCCAGCGGAAAGGTCGACGCCAAACCGTAATAGAACGGCAGGTCCGCGCGCGTCCAATAACCCATCGACACGGGGCCGCTTTCGCTTCGTGCGAAGCCGTCGTTGCGCCCGTTGCCGAACTGCACGTGGCTCGCGTCCCATGACTGGCTCGGCTGGGTCTTCAGCTGGCAGGTGCTGGTCAGGTGGTACGCGCGTACAGGCTTGCCGGCCGCATCAGGCGTGCTCTCGGTGGGGCGACCAAGCGCATCCAGCGTGAACCCGTCACCGCGCCGGAGCGCGCCGAGGTAGTTGTCGTACGAGTGGTTTTCCATCATCAGCACGACGATGTGGTCGATCTCCGGCAGGGTGTCCGTACCCGCCGGAATGCTCGGATCCGGAAGGGATCCGGGCTTGCGTATCACGGCCGGAGCGGGGCTGGGGGTCGGGCTCGGCGAGGCGCTTGCGCTTGCCGAGGCACTCGCTGAGGGCTTTGCCGACGGCTTGGCCGAGCTCTTCCCGCAGGCAGCGGCTCCGGCGGCGAGCAGGCCCGCGGTCAGCAAGGCGCGACGGGTCGGTACGTGTCCATCCACGAGCCGTGAGCCTAGTAGCAGCGTCGCGCCAAAAGGTTGAGGAAGTGGCGGCCGTAAGGGCCGAACGACAACCGTTTCCTCAACCTTTTGGCAGCGTTACCGTTCCGAAGCGATGCAGGGTGCGACTGATGGCCTGCTCACGGCGGTAGCGCAGCCCCTCGATCCGGCCGTCAGCCACCACGGGGCGGTCGTCGATGAAGCACGGCAGTTCGAGCCCGGTGAGCTCAGTGGCACGGGTGCCGATCACGCGTACGCGATCCGGCGGGTCGGCGAGCAGTCGCGCGGCCAGTTCCGCTCCGGTCTCCGGCCGCGTCAGCGCCGCGATCCGCTCGGGTAGGCCGGCGAACGAGGACGCCGAGAGGTCGACGGCGCAGCCCGCTGCCCGGGCGGCAGCGATCACCCGTACGACATGAGCCGGATCCGCGTCCCTCTCGATCCGCATGACCACACGTCCGAGGGGGCGATAGCAGAACACGTTGGCTTCGCAGAAGAGCCCGCTCGGGTCGTGGTCGACGTCGAAGTGGTCGCGCCTCCAGTACTCATCGCTGCGCACCGCGGCCTCCAGCCACTCCCGCGGCCCGTCACCCAGTCCGGCGGTCACATCCGTCAGCCAGCCGAGGAGCGCGCGAGCCGGAGCCTTGCCGCGGATGGGAAGGCCCTCGTCCCGCCAAGCGCCCAGCTGTGCAACGTAATTCGGCCCGCCTGCCTTGGCCCCCGGCCCGACCACCGACTCCTTCCAACCGCCGAACGGCTGGCGCGCAACGATGGCCCCGGTCGTGACCCGATTGATGTACGCGTTGCCGACCTGCACCCGCTCGAGCCAGCGGTCCGCAGCGACCGGGTCGAGGGTGTGGATCCCTCCGGTGAGACCGAAGCGGGTGCCGTTCTGCAGCCTGATCGCCGCTTCGAGGTCGGCGGCCTGCATAAGCCCCAGGACCGGCCCGAAGCACTCGGTCTGATGAAACCACGAGCCGGGACGTACCCCGAGCTTGATCCCGGGCGACCACAGATTGCGGTTGGCGTCGACCAGACGGGGCTCCAGAAGCCAGCTCTCGCCCGGGTCGAGGCGAGTTAGCGCCCGACTGAGCGAACTCGCCGGCGGGCCGATAAGGGGCGCCAGGGTGACCGACGGGTCTTGCGCCGGGCCGAGCACCAGGCTGGCGGCAGCGTCGACCAGTTGCCGGCGAAAGCGAGCCGAGTCGTAGACATCGCCGACGCAGATCCCAAGGCTGGCTGCCGAGCACTTCTGCCCCGCGTGACCGAAGGCCGAATGGACGAGATCCGAGGCCGCCAGATCGAGATCCGCATCCGGCATGACGACGAGCGCGTTCTTGCCGGAAGTCTCTGCAAACAAGGGGGTTCGGGGTGCCAGCCGGGCGAAGAGTTGGGCTGTCTCGCGGGCTCCGGTGAGCACAATCGCGGCCACCTTCGGATGAGCGACCAGATGCTCGCCCACGACCTCCTCCGGGCAGCGGACGTACTGCAGCACGTCCGTCGTGACGCCCAATGCGCGGCACGCGACCCACACCGCGTCAGCAATGGCCAGCGCACACTGCGGCGTCTGCGGCGGCGCTTTGAGCACGACCGCGTTACCCGCGGCGAGGGCCGCGAGCACGCCTCCAGCGGGGATGGCGAGCGGGAAGTTCCACGGCGGCGTCACCAGCACCACGCCGAGGGGCGTGAAGACGGCCCGCGCGTCCGATTCGAGACCAGGCACGTGTTCGGCGTAGTACGCGGCCATATCGATCGCCTCGGACACCTCACCGTCACCCTCGCCAAGCGTCTTACAGGCCTCGTGTGCCATGACGGCGAGCAGTTGCGGGCGGCGACCGGAAAGCTCCACGGCAACCCGGCGCAGCAGGTCGCGCCGGACGCCCGGCGCTGCCGCCCACGCCTCGGCAGCAGCAGCGGCGATCCCGAGAAGTCCATCAATACCAGCGGTCTGCGTCACTTCTGCCGGTAGTTCGGCGGGAGACCATCCATCGACGGCCGCGATCGCGCGCTCGCGCACCTGCGGGTCGGTCGGGTCGGAATCGACGGCGTTCTCGAACCCGGCGGCGCGCCCCTCAGGCAGCCCTCGGCGGCGCGGACGCGACGACACCTGCCACCGCCTGGCGAGCGAGGTCTCGAACCGCTCGCGTTCGGCAGCAAAGGCCGCCTCATCCGTACTCAGATCGAACGACCGGCGCAGGAAGTTCTCGCCGCTGCTGTTCTCCTCCAACCGGCGGAAGAGATACGCCAGCGCGCTGTC
Source organism: Mycobacteriales bacterium (assembly GCA_038245655.1). Classification (GTDB taxonomy): domain Bacteria; phylum Actinomycetota; class Actinomycetes; order Frankiales; family Frankiaceae; genus DATAZK01. Next base: position 7,211 of record JBBRSE010000060.1, read on the forward strand.
GAAATCGGCGGCCGCCACGACCGGCGTGTAGAGCCGCACGTGGCCGCTCGCCGCCAGCACCGCCCGATCGATCCCGGGCGCCATCCCCTGCAGCATCTCCAGCTCGACACGTTCGGCTACCCCACGGGTCTGCGCGAGCAGTCGCGCCCAGGCGACGTCGAAGAGGTTGTGGCTCGCCACCCCGATCCGCACGGCGGACAGCCGTTTCGGGTCAAACGCCCAATCGAGCATTCGCTTGTAGTTGGCGTCGGTCTCGACCTTGGTGGCGTACGGCGCCGGCTGCCATCCGTGCATGACGGCATCGACGGCTTCCATCGCGAGGTTGGCGCCCTTGACGACCCGTACCTTGATCCCGCCGCCACCTGCCGCGGCTCGCCGATCCGCCCACTCCACCAGTTCGCGTAACACGTCGAAGGAGTCGGGCAGGTACGCCTGAAGCACGATCCCCGCGTCCAGCGAGCGCAGCTCCGGCTCCTCCAGCAGCGCCTTGAACGCATCGACTGTCAGGCGCAGATCGCGGTACTCCTCCATATCGCAATTGACGAAGGTCGCTACGCTCCCTTCGTCGCCGGTGGTGGCGGTCAAGAACAACCGCCGCAGCGGGCGCTTCACACGCTCCAACGTTTGGTCGTAACCCCAGAGGTTGAGTTGGCTGGCGACGGCTGAGGCCTTCACCGAGACGTAGTCGATGTCAGATCGCTTGATGAGACCCAGGATGGCGCAAAGGCGCCTCTCGGCCTCTTCGTCGCCGAGTACGTACTCCCCGAGCAGGTTCACGTTGACGTCGAAACCTGCCTCGCGCAGCCGGCGCAAGTGGCGCCCGAGCCCAGGGTCGTCGCGGTCGACGACGAGCCGCCCGACGATCTGGCGGAGCCGGCGCCGGGTCAGCGGCATCACGACACCCGGCGCCACCGCGGCAAGGCGGACCCCGGCCCGCAGCAGCAGGCGATCGAACGCCGACAGGAACGGCGGCGGCGGCCCGGCGGCCACGGCGCAGAGTTGGGCGGCGGCAACCGACGCGCTCTCCGCGCGCAGCACGCGATCGCAGAACGACATCGTGAACGCCAGCGAGCGAGCGTCACCCGTCAGCAGCTGGAAACGACGGCGTTCACGCCGCTCGCGCCGGCTGAGGGCAGCTTCCCCGGCAGCCAGCCACTCGCGTACGAGAGCAGCCGCCGGCTCGGCGAGGGTGTCGCCGATTTGGTCTGGGGCAATCTCCGGGAGTCCTTCAGCGGCGTCTGGCCCGTTGTCGGCCTGCGTCGCACGGCTCATTCCTTGACAATGCGCGGTAGCGGCCCGAGTTGGAAGCGTCGAGCAGCTTGCGACACGGGATTTGCCACACTCGCTTCGGCCAGGCCACCGGCGATGGCGCCGAGCCACTGGCGCCGCCACTGGTGGGGTTTGGCGCCTCAGGCCGGCGGCGGCGCGAGCGGAAGCCGGACCCGGAAACGGGTGTCTCCGGGCTCGGAGACCACCGACAGGTCCCCGTGGTGCTTGTTCACCACGACCCGCCAGGAGATGTCGAGCCCGAGACCGGTTCCCTCACCCACCGGCTTGGTGGTGAAGAACGGCTCGTAGATCCGCCGCTGGATCTCCTCCGGAATTCCCGGGCCGGTGTCGCCGATCTCGACGACCAGGTATCCATCCTCCCGGGAGGTCCGCAGCGTCAGCGTCCCCTCACCTGACGGTGTCTCCGCCATCGCTTGGATGGCGTTGTCGATGAGGTTGGACCAGACCTGGTTCAGCTCCGCGGCGTAGACGCCGACCTCGGGCAGCGAGCGGTCGTAGTCCTTCACGATCTTGATGCCCGGACCGAACTTGCCCTTCAGCATCAGCAGGGTGCTGCTGAGCAAATCGTGAATGTCGACCACCTGGAACGGCGCCCGGTCAAGCTGCGAATACTGCTTGGCGGCGCCGACAAGAGTGGAAATCCGCGTCGTCGCGTCGTCGATCTCGTTCATCAGGAGTTCGGTCTCGAGCGTGTAGTTCAACCACCGCACCGCGCCTTCCTGGGCGACGGCCGGGACGCTGTCGAGCAGGCGGTCAAGCCAGTCGATGTCCAGTCCGGCCCCCACGAAGGTGGGTGCAATGTCCCATCCCCCGCTGATGCCGTGATTCTCGAGCCAGTCGCCGATTTCGTCTTCGCGATCGCTCGCTTCCAGCGGCGAAAGCTCGGGCGCTTTGGCGACGTGTTCGACCGCGTCTTCCTGCAGGCGAACCAGAGTTTCGAGGGTCGAACGGTCGTAGGCGCTTTGGGTGAGCAGCGCAAGCTTGTGGCGCATTCCGGCGACCCGCTCGCGCAGCGACGACGTGGCACGTACGGCCGCGGCCGCTGGGTTGTTCAGCTCGTGAGTGAGTCCGGCGGACAGCGAGCCGAGGGCCAGCAAACGCTCGCGCTGACCGGTCAGTTCGTTGGACCTACGGGTACCGAAGAACAGACCCTCCAGCAGGTGAACGGCCATCGGAAACCACTCGTTCATCAGCTGCGCAAAGTGCTTGGCGTCAAGGACGAAGAACCGTGCGCGCGCGGTGACGCGTACCGAATTCATGTAGGCCTGCGGCACCGCATCGCCGAGATAAGCCGTCCAGGCGCCCACATACACGCCGCGCTGACTCGTACGGCCGACTTCGACGTCATCGGCACCCACCCGGCGGGAGGTCGCGATCTCGCCGTCAAGGAGTACGTAGAAGCACTCGGACGGGTCGCCTTCGTGAAACAGAAAGCCAAGGTCAAACGCCTCGACCCGACCGTGCTCGCAGAGCCACTTCAGCTTCGGTTCGTCGAGCTGCTCGAACAGGAAAAGGGTGTGCAATTCGCGGGAATTGCACGGCTCAGCCGTGGGTCGCGGCGCCACCCCATCTTCAACAGTCATCGCGGGTCCCTTACAGCTGCTCCAAATAGCGGTGAACGAGCATCACTGCCATCGCCCCCTCGCCGACCGCGGACGCCACCCGCTTCGCCGACTCGGCACGCACATCGCCTGCCACAAAGACTCCCGGTGTGCTCGTCTCCAAGTGGTACGGCGGCCGCTCGAGCGACCAACCCGGAGGCAGCGCCCCATCGGAGACGAGATCCGGGCCGGCGAGAACGAATCCCCGCCCGTCACGCATCACGACCCCGTCGAGCCAGCCCGTCTGCGGCGACGCACCGATGAAGACGAACAAATGGGACGCGTCGACCATTTCCTGCGTGCCGGTCGAATCATCGCGAAGCGTCAACTGCTCCAGGTGACCGTCGCCGTGGGCCTCGATCACTTCCGTGCAGGTACGCACCTTGATGTTGCCGATCCCGGCGATCTGCTCGACGAGATAGTGCGACATCGACGCGTTGAGTGACTGGCCACGCACCGCAATCGTCACCGAACACGCGCCCTTGGCGAGGTACACCGCAGCCTGCCCGGCGGAATTGGCTCCGCCGACGATGTACACGTCCTGGTCCTTGCAGTTGGCCGCCTCGGTGAGCGCCGAGCCGTAATAGACACCGCGGCCGAGCAGCGAGTCGCAACCCGGTGCCGCCAGCCGCCGGTACGCGACCCCCGTCGCCAGGATCACCGTGTGGGCATCGAGGGTGGCCCCATCCGAGAACCGCACCGTACGAGCCGAGCCATTGACTTCCAGCCCCACCGCATCGCGGGTGGTGATGATCTCGGCGCCGAATTTGATCGCCTGCCGGCGCGCGCGATCGGTCAGTTGGGCGCCGGAGACGCCATCGGGAAAGCCGAGATAGTTCTCGATACGCGAGCTCTGGCCGGCCTGCCCCCCGGTCGCCAACCGTTCGACGAGCACGGTGCGCAAACCCTCAGAGGCGCCGTAGACGGCTGAGCCGAGTCCGGCCGGACCGCCGCCGATCACGACCAGGTCGTAAAACTCCTTCGCCGGCGCAGTGGTCAGCCCGACGCGCTCGGCAAGCGCCGCGTCGGAAGGCGCCACCATCGCTTCGCCGTCGGTGGTGATGACCACCGGCAGGTTCTCCGCGTCGGCCTGCGCAGCTTCGAGCAGCCGCATGCCTTCGGGCGAATCGGACTGGTACCACCGGTACGGCACCTGGTTGCGAGCCAGGAACTCGCGCACCTCCGACGAGCGTGCCGACCAGCGATGGCCGACGATCTTGGTCTCGTGCGCTGGCCGGTGGTCCGAGGTCAACCAGCTGTCCAGCTGGGCGTCGATCACCGGATAGAGCTTTTCCTCCGGTGGATCCCACGGCTTGAGCAGGTAGTAGTCCAGGTCGACCAGGTTGATCGCGTCGATGGCGGCGCCGGTGTCGGCGTAAGCGGTCAGCAGGACGCGCCGCGCCGCCGGGTACAGATCCATGGCCTGCTCGAGAAACTCGATGCCGCTCATCTCGGGCATGCGGTAGTCGGCAACGAGGACCGCGACCGCATCGCCGCGCAGCGCCATCTCGCGCAGCGCGTCCAGGGCCTGTGCACCCGACTCGGCGCGCACGATGCGATACCGGTCGCCGTATCGCCGGCGCAGGTCGCGGGCGACAGCCCGCGAGACGGCGGCGTCGTCGTCCACCGTCAGGATGGCCGGTTGGCGGGCGGGCGCCTCGCGCTGCGGGGCGGCGTCACCCGGGCCGGCAGGCTGCATACGAGCCACGATAGCCATTCGCATAGCGGGGCAGAACCCGCTTACAGGACGGCTCGCTCAGCTGGGCGCCGATACGGCCGGTGCGGCGTCGCGATGCCCGCCTAGCCGCCTGGGCAGCAGCCCGTCGAAGGGCCCGGCGACGCGCTGGTTCGCGGCCGCGCGAGCGGGTTCCACCACCGCCTCCTGCAACCGCCGGGCGGCATCGAGGTGATCAGCGGTCCAGATCATTCGCACGGCCGTCGCACTCGCCTGCCCAGCCTCATCCTGCAGGTCGTGGCGCACGACCTCGATCAGCCGGGCATCCGCCCGATTGTCCACAGCGAGCGGTTCGGGAATCGCCTGGCCGCTGACCAGTCCGGCAGCGAGCTCTCCGTACCAGCCGCGTACCCGCTCGCCCGTCCGCATCAGCTCGCTGCGAGCGGCGGCGCGGTCGCCGGTCCCGGTGCCGTCTTCGCGCTGCCAGAGGTCGAGCACCGCATCTGCGGCGAGGCGCAGGCCCGCCACCCCGGTGACGAGCCGGGTGACGTCAGCTAGCGGCAGCGGCTTCGCGCCGCGCTCGGCGAGGTAGCTGCGGAAGGTGTCGTCCAGCCGGCGACCCGCGGCAGCCGCCCGGACGGCGTCCGCGGTCGGAGCGCTTCCCGGTGCGGCCGCACCGTCGCACCGCAGCATCCCGAATTCGACGGCATGGGCCAGGTAACGCGCGCTGTCCTCGTAGGCCTCCGCCAGGGCCTTGCCGAGGGCGGCACCCGCCCCGCGCGGCCATACGAGCAGGCCCACGACGAGGCTGACCGAACAGCCGATGGCGATGTCTTCGACCCGCAGCAGCCCGACCTGCCAGCCGGCCGGCTCGATGATGTTGTACAAGATCACCAGCGTCAGCGTGAACGCGCCTTGGCCGGCCGCGAAGGAGATCGCCGCCGGCGCCACGCCAGCCAGCAGGATCGCCGGCGACAGCAGGAGCCACAAGATCGTCGAGTTGGTGCCGACCAGCTGGAGCAGGATAGCTCCGATCACGAACCCGACGACCGTACCGAGCAGGCCGCGAATCACGTTTTGGCCGGTGTTCAACGCGTTGGACCGCAGGACCGAGAGCGTGCCGAGCACCACCCAGAACGAGTGCTGGACGCCGCTGAGATTCGCGACGAGTACGGCAAGGCCCAGCGCGATGGCGCCCCGCACGCTGTTGTGCAGCCACACCGAGTGGCGTTCCACGTGAGCGGCTGCCCGCTCCCCCGCCGCCGAGAACGTTCCCGTGAGGCCCACGGGCTGGCGGCCGAGCAGCCGGTCAACCCAGGTGCGCCGCTCGGCCGCGGCGGTGAGCTCGATGTTATGAGCGATCATCGTGACGGCGAAACTCAGCTCCTGCGCGCGGAAGCTGGGATCGAGCGAGGAGATGAATTCGCTGACCTCGGAGTCCTGCTGGGCAGCGCTCTCGCCGGCGCCGATCCGCCGCACGGGAAGGTCCGCGGTCGCGTGGCGCTCCATGCTGTGCAAGGAACTTTCCAGCTCTGCCATCGCGCGGTGCAGGTCATCGGCGCGGCCGCCGGTCACCTCCAGGAGCGCGGCTCCGCGCTCGAGTACGGTCGCCGCTGCCGCTTTGACGGCACAGGCTCCCCGGTTGGCCGCGACCCCCTCCGGTCGCTCGCCGGCGGCGATCATGATGTTGAGCCAGTTGAGCTCGTCGACCAGCCGGACCACGGTCCGGGTCGCCGTACTCAAACCGGTCGGCCGGTAGGGCGTCGCCAGAAAGCCCCGATGAAGGGCTCCCACCGCGGCCTGCGCCTCGGCAACGGCGGCGGCAAGGTCCGCGGCTGACGGTGCCATCGCTTCGCCGAGCGCGTAAGCAATCTCGACCCGCAGGCGGGCGGCCAGCGCTCGGCAGGCCGCCACCGCGGGTCGCCGCAAGGGAGCTTGCGCCGGCGTCGGCCACAGCAGCGCCACCGCAAGGATCGACGCGCCCGAAGCCATCGCCCAGCCGGTCAGCCGGTCGGGGATGACCGACGCCGGCCCGGTCAGCGTGACCGGCAGGATGAACGCGAGCAGCAACGCGGTCGTCGCGCCTGCGAGCACCGAACTTACGACCCCCGCAAAGAGCACCCCCAGCCCGACAAGGGCCATGGCCAGAGCAGCGAGCCAGGCGGCACGCGAAGCCAGCGTGCCGACGCAGACGAAGATCGCGCCGACGATCCCGAGTGCGAGCTGCGCCTGCAGCCGGTCGCGCATCGGGCCCGTGAAGTCGACCAGCAGCAGCATCGCGAATGAGCCGAAGGCGGCGAACGTCGCGACGTCGGGATTGCCGATCACCTTGTCGCCTAACGCGAAAAGGCCCGGCATCACGATTGCCGAACGCCCGGCTCGGCGCAGAGCGGCCAGCCCCAGGTCGCGCCGGCCGAGCCACCGCAGAACGCGCATATCCCGTCGTACCACCATTAGCGCGTCATGTCGCTGGATCCCGAGGACCTCGTCGCCACAGCGAAGGTAGCGGCGATCAACGACGAGGCGCGCCTGCACGTCCCCTTCGCCCCGCCAGCCGGTGAGCCGGATGAGCGCGCCGCGTGGGCGGAGTCGGAGTTCGACCTCTGGGCCGACGTCAACCCCGCGTTCGCCGCCGTACACGAGCTGAAGGCCGCACTTCCGGAGGAATGCCTGTGGCTCTTCGCGCCCGAGTTCGACTCCGGCTTGTGGGCAACGTGTACGAACGTCCCGAGCTTCCTGATGGCGGGAGCAGCGCGATCAGCTGCCGGTCGGGCAGGTCGCCGATCTGCAGTACCTCGACCTGCTGCGCGATCCGCTTGAGGCGATCGCAGGCGCGTACGAGCAGCTGGGCATGACCTTCGATGCTGAGATGCCCCAGCGCGTCGCGGCCTATCTCGCCGCGCGACCGCAGGACAAGCACGGCTCACACCACTACTCCGCCGAGGAATTTGGGCTCGATCGCGCCCAGATCCGTTCAGACTTCGCGCCCTACACGGAGGCGTTCAACGTGCCTGCCGAGTGAGAACGCGCATGGGCTTGGCCTGAACTTGGATTGTCCGGTCGCACCGATCGGGCGCCCTCCCGTCAGGGTGCCTCAGGCAGGTCGGCGTAGCGGCGTACCGCAGAGGCGAATCTCTCCGGCTGGGCGACCGTCAAGGTCAGCCCCGGATGGCGGAGCAGGCCCAGCGGGTCGAGCCCACGCACCGGGTCGCGGAAGAGAACGCAGACGCCCCGCGCGACCGTCGACCCGAACGTCAGCCCGTGGTCGGCCATCGACAGCCGGGCGCCGATCGCGCGGTAGCCACGATACGGGCCGGTGAGGCAGACGGCGCGCACGTTCGCCGGCGTTGTCCGCAGCACCCACGGCCCGAAACAGGCGACCAGGCGGTCCGGTCCGATCGTGACGTGCGCGGTGGTCGGGGTGACGCCGAGCGCCGCCAGCGGAAGCCGGAACCGCGGGTCGAAAGCCATCTCGAACTGCTCGACATCGTCGTCGTTCGGGCGCCCGGTGCCGTCGAAGGCGGCCGCGAGTGCTTCCGCCGTCGATGGGTCGAAACCACCGGATCCCCGCCACGTGACCCGACCGTCGCGGTCGACGACGAACAGCCAGATGGTGCCGCGGTCGTCGATGCCCAGTGTGGCCGTCACCCGGCGCACATCCGTGTAGACGGTCAGGGTGCGACGACGCGTCGCGTCATCGCTGATGGACGAGGCCATCCCGCCGTCGATCGCTGGCCGGGCCGGCGCCCAGCGCCGCCCGATCGTCGGCAGCTCGACGTATCGCAGCCGGGCGTCAGCCGCGGCCTTCTGCTCCAGCCACGGCAGCCACGAATCCACCAGCGCCTGTTGGCCACGCCGGAAGGCGACGACGACGACGTTCAGCTCGCCGGGCAGGCCGCCGGGCAACGACACGTCACCACCGTTCAGGTCGCGCGCGGTCAGCCGGGGGAATGCGGCGTTCACCACCGCGACGCTACGCCGGTGAGCGGCCATGCTGGTCGAGCGGGGCGTCGATGCCAGCGAGGTCCAGTACCTTCAATAACTGCGTTTGGAGTGAGGGGCGCGGCGGCGACAGACCGCACGTGGGGTTCCAGCAGAGGTTTCGGTGGGCGGTGGCCGAGATGCTCGGGTTGGCGAGGTGGCCGCATTCCTGCCTTGCCGTGCAACCAGACAGGAAGGATCGCGTCCGCGACGCCGAGCCGATCAAGTCCCTCGATGTCGAACCTGATGCCCGCCAAGTAGCGCAGGCCATCGACGAGCCGCGCGGCCCACCATCGCTGCAACGCGTAGTGGGCGTCGCTGCGTCCACTCGCCCACAGTGCCGCCGTCAGTGCAAGAGATCCGGGCGACCGCCATCGGTGAAACCCGTGCGTTCGATGCACCAGTCCCAGAGGCGGCGACGTTCCTCGGCGGTATCGGACCGCCGGGTCGACGACAGCCGGTGGATCGTCCGCGGACGACGATCGAGCCAGAACATGCCCGTCGCGTCCAGGGGCGTGCCGTCGTCTGCTGCCAGCCACACGAGAGTGTCCGCGCCCTGCTCCGGGCTGCGCAGCAGCGGTCCCGTCACCCGTCGGAAAGTCGGTAATGAGCGGCGCACCCCGGGTGTGTCGGCCCAGCCGGGATGCATCGCATGCACGGTGATCCGATCTGGTCGCAGGTACTCGGCCCACATCTGGGCCAGCGTCACCTGCGCGCGCTTCGCCCGCGCGTACGCGACCGTTCCGTCGTAACCGTCGGGTCCCATGTCGAGCGCCGCAACCGACAGCGGCTGGGAATACATGCCACCCGAGGACACCCACAGCACACGCGAGTGCTGCGCTGCGCGTAGGAGCGGCAGGAGAAGACCGGTCAACAGGAACGGCCCGACGACCTGGCTCGCCGCGGTGCGCTCGATGCCCGACGGTGACAGCGCATACTCCTTGTCGAGCGCTCCGGCATTGTGGATGAGCGCGTGAATTTCGCCGTGCCGGTGGATCAGCTCGTCGGCGGCGTCGCGGATCCCGTCGAGATCCCCGGTGTCGGCGACCACGAACCCGACATCCCCCGATCCAGACTCGCCGCGCAACCGCTCGCACACCGCAGCCGCCTTCGCAGCGTCGCGTGCGATGACTTCGACGGTCGCGCCATCGGCAACGAGCGCGCGTGCCGCCGCAAGACCAAGCCCAGACGTCGCGCCGGTGATCACCACGACCCGGCCGGTCATGTCGTACTCGCCGACAGCTTTCCAGTGGTCGAGACGGGATCGAACGTCATACCCGATCCGGGTGAAGCTCGGGACGATCGCCAGCTCGAGCCCTCGGTCGACGACATCCGCCAGGCTGGTCATGACACCGGAGCCGAGTCGGCAGCCAACACCGTGCGCAACCCTGCAGCCGCCCGGTCGCCGATACGACCGAATACCACGCCGAGCAGAGGATCCGCGAGCCGTAACACGCCCCGGAGACGCAGCACGGCGTCATAGGTAACCAACGCGCCATCAGGGGTGGGCTCCACCAGGATCTCGTCGAGCGAGGTCAACGCCGACGTCTCGGCACGTACGACGAGTCGACCGGGTGGTGCCCACGTGATCACCTCGTAGCGCAGCGTCAAAGCGCCGAGCGGAACGCGCACGGCTACGTCGAAGGCGGCACCGGGTCCGGGAACCTCACCAGCGGCCATACGCACATCTCGGACACCGGGATCCCAGCGGACGAAGTTGCGCAGGTCGGACATAAAAGCGAAGGCCGCCTCCGGCTGCCAACCCGTGCGCACCGACGTCCGATAATGAGCCACAACCCATCCTAAGCAGGCAGCGACACATGCGGACCGGCCGGAAACCGCCCGTAGACACCTCCGCTCGGTCTCCACAGCGGGCAGGCTGCCGGCGGCATGAGTCCACCCCTCCACCGTGCGAACTGAATATCGCGATCAGGGAGTTATGGCGAGTCTTCGTCGGCTATCGGCGCCGCGTCGCAGGTCAGGCGCGGTAGTCGATGAGGACCGCAGGAGGCGGGTCGTCCGACGGTGTCCCCAGGTCGACCCCGGTGACCTCGAGGACCTCGAGGACCTCGAGGACCTGAGCACGAAACCACGTCGTGTCGTCGGAGTTGTCAGAGGCGAGGTCGGCAAATGCCTTCTCCACATCACCTTCGAGCCACACGAGGATGAGGCTGCCCATGGGAGTCTCCTGCAGCGCCCACGTCTCCCGAGTGACGCTGGCGCGCGCGAGGTGCGCCTCGAAGTCTGGGCGCCGAGCTCCGAAGTTCTCTGCCGCGAACGCTCGAGCGTCCCCCTCCTTGCCGGCCTGGATCGGGAATACCCCGTTGAACACACCCATGTCCGCCTCCTTTGGCACCGAGCTCAGACGTGGCACAGGGCGACGCTGAAGGGTGCCGGAACGCCGGGAAGGGGATCACGTGGCAATGCCCGATCTGTCGTGACGCCGCCTCAAGCGCTCTTACCGGACGTCCACGCCGTCAGCCCGCCGGAAGCTGAGCGAACATCAGCACGATCGCATTCCACGTCGTCGTCTGGTCGTCGACCCACTGAAGGGTCCGAATGGCAGCGGTCGGGAAGGTCTTGACGTACGCGATCTTCCGGTATTTCACCGGCGTCGTCGCCGTGATGTCCATGCGCCCGGCAGGCACGCCGTGCAGCTCACGTGCGCCCGGCCACCGTTCGAAGCAGCCGCCGCCGGAACCCGGCGAATGGTCCGGCGTTCTGCGCGTTCCTGACAAGTTTGGAACCACGGCTGTCAACGGCTGGTTCGCATGCGCGGACGGACGTTGTTGCGCCAAGGAGGATCAGGGTGCAGGAGCGACTGAAATGTGCGATCGGCCGATAGGTTCGCCACGTGACGCGTTCTGCAGACGGGATCGAGGCCCGACTTGAGGGACACGGCGGCGAGTTGGCGGTCGCGGTCGCGCGGGAGCATGGCGTGGAGCGCATGTTCACGCTCAGCGGCGGGCATGTCTTCCCGTTGTTCGACGGTGCGGTGAAGGCTGTCCCGCCGATGCCGATCATCGACGTCCGGCATGAGCAGACCGCGGTGTTCGCGGCGGAGGCAACGGCTAAGTTGACTCGCCGCCCGGGTCTGGCGGTGCTGACCGCCGGGCCTGGTGTGACCAATGGTGTGTCTGCGGTTACCACCGCGTACTTCAACGGGTCACCGATCCTCGTTCTCGGAGGGCGTGCGCCCAGCAACCGCTGGGGAAACGGCGCCCTGCAGGAACTTGACCAGCCGCCGCTACTGGCCCCGGTGACCAAGCAAGCGGGCACCGTGCACGAGATCAGCCAGCTGGCCGGAAGGGTCGACGAGGCACTCCGGCTGGCCCTGCGCGCGCACCGCGGCCCGGTGTTCCTCGACATTCCGATGGACCAGCTCTACTCCCGGGCCGAGGTCCTGGTGTCGAGCATCACCGGACAGGCGACGTCGGGCCAGGAGCCGGACCCGGTCGACTTGTCTGACGTTGCTGGCCTGCTCGGCGTCGCCCAGCGGCCAGTGCTGGTCATCGGCTCGGACGTGTGGATGGACGGGGCGGAAGCGGCAGCGCTGCGGCTCGTGGAGAGCGCCGGGCTGCCGGTGATCGCCAACGGGTTGGGCCGCGGCATCATCCCGGCCGGGCATCCGCTACTCGTCACTCGGGCGCGCACGGGCGCCTTCGGACGCGCCGACCTGGTCATTGTTGCGGGCACGCCGTTGGACTTCCGGCTCGGCTACGGCGTCTTCGGCAGCGCGGACGTTGCCACCCGAGCCCGCGTCGTCCACCTGGCGGACTGTCACGATCAGCTGGCCACGCACGTCACCCTGGCTGCCTCGGCTGCCGGTGACTTGAGCCGGGTGCTGGACGGCATCCGGGAGGCCTGGGAGCGGCTGACGCACCGCCCGTCGTACGCGGACTGGACAACCGTCCTGCGCGCCCAGGCGGCCGCTGCGGTTGCCGCGGACGGCGTGATGCTCGGCGCGGATTGCACCCCGATGCACCCGGGCCGTATCTACGGGGAGCTGCTGCCGCGGTTGGCTGCGGATGCGATCGTGATCGGCGACGGCGGCGACTTCGTGTCCTTCGCTGGCAGGTTCGTTGAGCCGGCCCGCCCGGGCAGCTGGCTGGACCCCGGGCCGTACGGCTGCCTGGGTACCGGCCTGGGTTACGCGCTGGCGGCCCGGCTGGCGAGGGCGTCCGCTCAGGTCGTGCTGCTGCTGGGTGACGGTGCCGCCGGGTTCTCACTGATGGACGTCGACACGCTGGTCCGGCACCGGCTGCCGGTCGTGATGATCGTGGGGAACAACGGCGTGTGGGGGCTGGAGAAACACCCCATGCAGTTCCTCTACGGCTACGACGTTGCCGCCGACCTGCAGCCGGCCACCCGATATGACGACGTCGTCCGGGCGCTCGGAGGAGCCGGTGAGACGGTCACTGATCCGGACCGTTTGGGCGCCGCGCTCGACCGTGCATTCGCCTCCGATGTGCCCTACCTGGTCAACGTCATCACCGACCCGGCGATCGCCTACCCGCGCACGACGACGGGGATCTGACCCGGCGCCGACTCTGCAGGTCACAACGCCCGGGTCGGACCTGCCGCCGGGCACACTCAGCCTCAGAGCCGAGCCAGGAAGCGATCCCGGTCGACGACCACCCGGGTCAGCTCACCGGAGGCCAGCGCACGAGCATCCGCGTCTCGCGCGGTTACCGAGAAGCGCAGCAACCGCCCGTCGATTGCGATGAGAGCGGCGGTGACCGTGACCTGCGCCCCGATCGCGCTGGCCGCACTGTGCTCCATCACGATGCGTGAGCCCACCGACGTCGCGCCAGCATCAAGCCGCCCGGCGACAGCCGCTACGGTGGCGGCCTCGGCCCAGGCAAGCAGCCGTGGGGTCGCCAGCACGGGGACGTCGCCGCTCCCGAGCGCCGTGGCGGTGTCCGACGCGGTGACGACCCGCTCAAGGCAGCCCTGCAGGCCGACCACGAGGTCCATACGCGTCAGGTTAAGGGCTACGTGGAGCAAGACTTCACAGAATCTCCGTCAGGAGCCGCTCGGGAGCAGGGAAGAACGGGAAGGAGTCCATGCACGTGACGGCGCTGAACGTTGCTTCCTGCCACGGCGTCGCCGCTCCCTCGCCCTGAACAACCTCCGCTGTTCCCGACGCGATGCGATCGCTCAAACGCCGACGCGCCAGCGAAGCCTTCTCTGCTGACACGTCGATGCCCGCCACATGACGTGCCTGCGAGGCATGGACGAGCAGAAACTCGCCCCGGCCGCACGCGACGTCGAGCAGGTCGTCCTCGGGGCTGAGGTCGACTGTCGCCGCCAGAGACCTGAGGCCCGGTCGATTCGTGTAGGAGTTAAGCCAGCTCCCGGATCGGCCGGGAAGCGTTCCCTCTGCCCAGTGTTCCCTCATCGGGCCGCGAGCAGCGACTAACGCCGCCGCAGCGCCAGCACCGATCGCTCCGACAGCAACTCTGCTCCGCCTCATCAACCCGCTCCTTGTACCAGTGGTTTCCCGTGAGCAGACCCAGCATCACGCCCCTCCCGTTTCCTCGGCGGCGTATGCCGTCGGCAACGCGCACGAGAAGTCGCAGCGTTCGTACGACCAGGGTGGGCGGGCTGAAGCCGAGGCGGCGTACTGCCCCTTTGCGTTCCCGGGCAGTCCGCCTCGTCGTACGGCCTGCCGCACAGGTGACCGACCGCGGGTCCGTCATACCGAGCCGGGTGTCCGGACTTCCGAAGATCATGAGCACACGATGGGCCGAAAGGGGCCGTTGAGCTGCGGGAACGCGGGCGGGGGCGATCTGGGTCGTGTTACTACGGTGAGCGTAAGGGCCGTGTGGCTGGGTCAGTCGCTGGGGACGGTG
>JBBRSE010000061.1:0-20530 GCA_038245655.1 Mycobacteriales bacterium
CCGCACAACGTGCCCTTCGTCCTGCTCGGCGCCGGGCTGCTGTGGTTCGGCTGGTTCGGTTTCAACGCGGGTTCCGCGCTGGCCGCGAACAACTCTGCCGGCTATGCCTTCGTCAACACCAACACCGCGACGGCCGCGGCACTCCTGGGCTGGCTTCTCGTGGAGAAGATTCGCGATGGGCACCCCACGACCCTGGGTGCAGCATCGGGAGCAGTGGCTGGACTGGTCGCCATCACCCCCGCAGCGGGCTTCGTCACTCCCATGGGTTCGATCCTGCTCGGTCTTCTCGCCGGCTCGATCTGCTGCCTGTGCACGACACTGAAGTTCAAGCTGGGTCTTGACGACTCGCTCGATGTGGGCGCGGTTCACCTCGTCGGCGGTGTCCTGGGAGCCCTGCTCATCGGGCTGCTCGGCTCCAAGAGCGTGGCGGGTCTGGACGGCGTCTTCTACGGCGGCGGCTGGACGCTCATGGGTAAGCAGGCCCTGGCCGTGGTCAGCACAGTTGCCTACTCCTTCTTCGCCACGCTGATCATCGCGTACGTGATCAACTTCGTCTGGAAGATGAAGATGACGGAGGACGAGGAGCTCGAAGGTATGGATACCGTCCTGCACAACGAGACCGGCTACGACTGGGGCGGCCTCGGAGGCGGCGGTGGCACCCTCACCAGCGCCACTAGCCGCATCAACAGCCAGCGTGAGGAGGTGGACGCATGAAGCTCGTCACCGGGATCATCAAGCCGTTCAAGCTCGATGACGTGAAGGCCGCGTTGGAGAGCTTCGGAGTAGCGGGCATCACGGTCAGCGAGGTCCAGGGCTACGGCCGCCAGAAGGGACACACGGAGGTCTACCGCGGTGCTGAGTACCGCGTGGACTTCGTGCCCAAGGTCCGCGTCGAGGTGCTGGTCGACGACGATGACGATGCAGACGTGGTAGACGTCATAGTCAAGTCGGCGGCGACTGGCAAGATCGGCGATGGCAAGGTCTGGGTCACCCCGGTCGAGACCGTGGTGCGGGTTCGCACCGGGGAGCGCGGGCGGGACGCCCTGTAAGCGCTTTCTTGACAGCAGCTGTGTCCTGATAGAAGCGGAGAAGGTTCGATCAAGACCCGTCTTGACGAGCTGAAGGGCCGGTCCGACTTGGTCGGGCCGGCCCTTCGGCGTGAGCTGGTGGCAGCGGCCGACGAGTGGCTCACCAGCCTGCTCGGCGATCCCGGACCGGGGGTGGCGCTGCTCGCCGTGGGCGCGTACGGGCGCCAGGAGCCGGCGCTCGGCTCCGACCTCGACCTGGTGCTGATCCACGACGGGAAGAGCCGTAAATCCAAGGAGATGGCGGCCATCGCCGACCGGATCTGGTACCCGGTGTGGGATAGCGGAATCGGCCTCGACCACAGCGTCCGTACGGTCTCCGAAGCCCTTGCGGTCGCCGACGAGGACCTTAAGGCCGCCATGGGCCTGCTCGACACCCGCCATGTCGCCGGTGACGCGTCACTGACCGACAGGTTGGTCAGCCAAATGCGTAGCCGGTGGCGGGCGACGGCAGGCTCGCGACTCCCGGAGGTGGCGGCTGCCGTCGCCGAGCGGGAACGCTCCAACGGCGAGGTCGCGTTCCTGCTCGAACCTGACCTCAAAGAGGCCCGCGGCGGGCTGCGTGACATCACCGCGATCCGGGCGCTGGCGACCGCCTGGGTGGCGGATCCACCAACCCCCGAGGTGCTTGCCGCGGCGACGGTGCTGCTCGACGTCCGGGGCGAGCTGCACCGGCGTACCCAGCGCGACCGCTTGCTGCTGCAGGAGCAGCCGGGCATCGCCGAGGCGCTCGGGCTCGGAGACGCCAATGCACTGGCCCGCGAGGTCGCCGACGCCGGCCGCACGATTGCGTACGCCTGGAACACCGCCTGGTATCGGGTCGCCCGCAACCTCAAGCCGCGCCGCTGGGGCGGGCGCAAAGTGGTGCGGCGCGGACTCGAAGAAGGCGTTGTCGATCACGACGGCGAGGTGACGCTCGCGGTCGCCGCCAAGCCCGCCGAGGACCCGACCCTGGTGCTGCGCGCCGCCCGCGCGGCCGCAGTCGCCGACCTGCCGTTTGCGCCGCACACCCTGGAGCGCCTGCGCCTGGAGAGCCCTCCCCTGCCGTTGCCCTGGCCCGCTGAAGCGCGTGAGGCCTTCGTGGGGATGCTGGCCGCCGGACGGCCCGCCGTAGCGGTCGTCGAGGCCCTCGACCATGCCGGCATCCTCATACGCCTGCTGCCGGACTGGGAGCACGTTCGCAGCCGCCCGCAGCGCAATCCCTACCACCGGTTCACCGTCGACCGTCATCTGGTCGAAGCCGCCACGAATGCCGCCGCACTGACCCGCAGCGTCAGCCGCCCCGACCTGCTGCTCGTCGGCACTCTGCTGCACGACATCGGCAAGGGGCTCCCGGGAGATCACAGCGTCGTCGGCGCCGAGATCGCCGGGCGGATCGGCGCCGAGATGGGCTTCGACGGCGCTGACCGCGAGGCGCTCGTGACGATCGCCCGCCACCACCTGCTGCTGCCCGACACAGCGACCCGACGCGACCTCGAGGACCCGGCGACCGCCGAGTTCGTCGCCTCGGTCGTACCGGATCCGATGGTCATCGACTTGCTCGCGGCGGTCGCCGAAGCCGACGGGCGGGCTACCGGCCCCACCGCGTGGTCGCCTTGGAAGGCGCAGCTGATCGCCGATCTGGCGCGCCGCGTGAAGGCCGTCCTGGAGGGTGCGCTCGGCGCGGAGGGTGCGCCGCCAGGCCCCCGGCTCGGCGTCCCAACCCCTGCCCAGCGCGAGGTGATGGACCGCGGGGATGGCCGGCTCGTCGTCACCCTGCAGCCCAATAGCCACGGTGGTTCGGTCATCGTCACCGGACCCGACCAGGTCGGTCTCATGGCAGCGGTTACGGGTGTGGTCGCGCTGCACCGGCTGGACGTGAGGCGCGCGTCCGCCACCGGAACCGGCGATCCCGAAAACCGCGCGCTGATCGAGCTGTGGGTACAGCCCCGTCACGGCGATGACCTGCCCGCCCCGTCCCGGCTGACCAAGGATGTCGCCTCCGCCCTCTCAGGTGAGGGGCGACCGATCTCCGAGCGCCTCGCCGAGCGGGAGCGGGCGTACCCGGGCCGCCGGCGCGGACCCCCGCCGGCCCCCCCCGAGGTGCGCTTCGAAGACGTTTCGACCGGTACGACCGTGGTCGAGGTGCGGGCTCCGGACGGTCCGGGCGTGCTGCACCGGGTGGTGGAGGCGCTGCTCGGGTCAGGCCTCGACATCCGTACCGCGATCGTGTCGACCATCGGGGCGGATGCCGTCGACTCGTTTTACGTTCGCAACCGCGGAGACGGTCCGCTGCTGGCCGGTGAGCCGCGCGAAAGCATTCGCCGAGCCGTGCTCACCGCCCTTGCTGCCAAGCCGTGAGCCCCTGATCTGAGCGGGCTTCCGCACGGAAGGACCACCCTGCGTACGGTAATCTCGGGCCGGTTCGCTTTGGAGGCTTCGCCTAGTCTGGTCGATGGCGCCGCACTGCTAATGCGGTTGGGACCACAAAGTCCCTCCCGGGTTCGAATCCCGGAGCCTCCGCTCAATTTTCCTGGTTTGCGTGCGGTTGCAGGTTCCAGGCCAGGTGGGCCAGCAGCGGGTCCGCCACGTCGGGCTGAATCCAGTGACTGCCGTCGATCTCGAGAAACGTGTACGGCCCGGTCACGTAGTTCGCGGTCAGCTCGGCGCCCTTGCGTCCCAGGGCGGTATCTCCACGGCTCCAGATGTACAACGTCGGAACACTGACGGCACCAAGCGGGCGACCAGCGAACGGCAGCGCGCGGT
Source organism: Mycobacteriales bacterium (assembly GCA_038245655.1). Classification (GTDB taxonomy): domain Bacteria; phylum Actinomycetota; class Actinomycetes; order Frankiales; family Frankiaceae; genus DATAZK01. The sequence continues at coordinate 3,831 of JBBRSE010000061.1, forward strand.
ACCAGTTCAGCGCGCCCGTCATTGCGCCTGGGATGGCGAGCGCGTCTGCATCGCGCTCCGCCTGCTCGGGGCGCTGCCCGGTGGCAAGCAGGCCCTTGATGAAGCGCTTGCGACCGGCGGGCCGGCGGGGATCGAGCAGCCGCTCGGGAAGCCAGGGCAGCTGGAAGAAGAGCATGTACCACGACCTCCGGAACTGGCTGCTGGTGAACAACGCCTTGGTGAACGCGGTGGGATGGGGCACTGCCAGCGCGGTGAGCGAGGCCAGCCGCTCCGGAGCCTGCGCCGCGACGCCCCAGGCGACGGCAGCTCCCCAGTCGTGCCCGACGAGGTGGACCTGGTCCAGATCGGCCGCGTCGATCAGGGCGATGACGTCAGAGACCAGCTCCGGAATCCGGTACGCGCGCCGCCCTTTCGCCATCGCGCCGGGAGCGTAACCGCGCTGGTCAGGAGCCAGCACCCGATACCCCGCTTGGGTGAGCGCAGGGGTGAGGGCATCCCACGACGAGGCGGTTTGCGGGAACCCGTGGAGCAGGATGACGGTCTCGCCGGTCTCGCCGGGTCCGCTGTCCTTGACGGGGAAGGTGAGCGTTCCCGAGCGAAAGCGATCCATTCCTGCATTCTGCCCAGCCGGACCTGCCCTCATAGCAAGCCCACAGGCAGCGTTCAGCACCGTCCCTGGGCGCTCGCCGAAGCTAAGGACGTGCCTAGCGACGACCACCCGAAGGGGCGGCCATGACCATCACCTCACCAGCACCCACCGGATTCCCGGTCCCGGAGCTGCCTGTCGACCGAGCCAGGGGTTACACGCCTGCGGGTACCGGCCGTTGGCGGCGGACCATCGCCGGGAATCCGGACGATCGCAGGTGGGCACGACCCGCGCTGCTCGGCCTGCTGACCGCGACCGGCCTGCTCTACATCATCAACCTCGCCGCTGCCGGCTACGCCAATGCGTTCTACTCGGCGGCCGTGCAGGCGGGGTCGTCGAACTGGAAAGCTTTCTTCTTCGGCTCCTTCGACAGTGGCAACGCGATCACCGTCGACAAGCCGCCCGCCTCCCTTTGGGTGCAGGACATTTCGGCGCGCATCTTCGGCGTCAACTCCTGGAGCCTGCTAGTTCCCGAGGCGCTGATGGGAGTCGCCGCGGTCGGGCTGCTTTACGCGACGGTGAAGCGCCGGTTCGGTCCCGCAGCCGGCCTCATCGCCGGCGCAGTGCTTGCGGTGACCCCGGTCGCGACGCTGATGTTCCGCTTCAACAACCCTGACGCGATGCTCGTACTGCTGCTGGTGGGCAGCGCGTACACGCTGACCCGGGCGCTCGAAAATGCCTCCACCCGCTGGATGGTCGCGACCGGGGCGCTGATCGGCTTCGGCTTCCTGGCGAAGATGCTGCAGGCGTTCCTGGTGGTTCCCGGCTTCGCGCTGGTCTACCTGTTCGCGGCACCGACGTCGTTCTGGCGCCGGCTGCGCCAGACCCTGTACGGCGGTGTCGCCATGATCGTGGCCGCCGGCTGGTGGGTGGCGATCGTCTCGCTGTGGCCCAAGAACTCGCGGCCCTACATCGGCGGCTCGCAGAACAACTCCGTACTCGACCTGGTCTTCGGCTACAACGGCCTCGGGCGCATCAACGGCAGCGAGACCGGCAGTGTCGGAGGCGGCGGGCAGGCCGGCGGCACCGGGATGTGGGGCATCACGGGCATCACCCGGATGTTCAACAGCGAGATCGGTGGCCAGGTCTCATGGCTGATACCAACGGCGCTCATCTTCCTGTTTGGGCTGCTCTGGCTCTCGCGCCGGATGCCGCGCACCGACGGGCGGCGAGCCGCGCTGCTCGTGTGGGGCGGCTGGCTGATCGTCACCGGCCTCACGTTCAGCTTCATGGCCGGCATCTTCCACCCCTACTACACGATCGCGCTGGCCCCGGCGATCGGTGCGCTGGTCGGCATCGGCGGCGTCACGCTCTGGCAGTACCGCCACCAGCTGACCGCCCGCCTCGTGCTCGCTGCGGGCATCGGTACGGCTGCGGTGTGGGCGTACCTGCTGCTGCACCGCACGGCCAACTGGAACTCCTGGCTGCGCTTCGCGGTGCTGCTCGTGGGGCTCGCGGTCGCGGCGTACATCGCCGTCATGCCACGGATGTCGCGGGTCATCGCTGTCACGGCAGCGACGCTCGCCATCAGCGTCGGGCTGGCCGGGCCGTTCGCGTACTCGGTGGCTACGGCCGACACAGGCAAGAGTGGCTCCATCCCGTCCGCGGGGCCGGCGGGACAGGGCGGCGGCTTCGGCGGTCGCGGCGGTCCCGGCGGGGGCAACTTCCGCCAGCGCCTCGGCCAGTTGCCGCAGGGCACCGGCCAGTTGCCGCAGGGCACCGGTCAGTTCCCCGGAGCGGGTGGCGGCGGCCTGGGTGGTCTGCTCGACGCGTCGACCCCTTCGGCGGCACTCAAGAGCGCGCTGCTGGCCAACGCGAGCTCCTACCGGTGGGTCGCGGCGACCGCCGGCTCCAACAACGCTGCGGGGCTGCAACTGGCCACCGGCAAGGCCGTGATGGCAATCGGTGGCTTCAACGGCACCGACCCGAGCCCCACTCTCACCCAGTTCGAGGCATGGGTGAAGGCCGGGAAGATCCACTACTTCATCGCCGGTGGCGGGTTCGGCGGCGGCCCGGGCTCGTCCAGCACCAGCACCAGCAGCGACATCGCTAGCTGGGTCGAATCCCACTACAAGTCAACGACGATCGGCGGTCAGACTGCGTACGACCTGACCGCTCCCACCAGCACGGGCTGACCCCTTCCAGCTCGTCACCCGCGCGGGAACTGTGCGGCGGATGTCGGCCGGGGCACCCAATCCGCTGCCAGGCCCCTAAGGCAGTTGTTGGGCGGGGCAATCAATCCGGCAACTTTGTGCCGCTTTCAGTGCCTCACACGAAAACGTGTGCCGTCCCGGCGGCATCGATTTGGGTGCTGTTGATCAACGTGGCTGGCATCCGGGCCCTCGACCGACACCCGCGGCAGGATCCTGTCGAGCCAGCGCGGAAGCCACCAGTTCGACCGGCCGATGAGGTGCATGACTCCAGGAACCAGCACGGTGCGTACGAGCAGCGCGTCGATCAGGATGGCCGTCGCCAGGCCGATCCCGAACTCCTTGATGATGCGCTCGCCGCCGAAAACGAAGGAGGCGAAGACCAGCACCATGATGCTGGCTGCCGCCGTGATCACCTGGCCGGTCTCGGCCTGGCCGCGGGTGACGGCATCGGAATTGTCGAATGTTTCTAACCAGTCTTCGTGCATACGCGAGACCAGGAAAACCTCGTAGTCCATCGACAGCCCGAACAGGATGGCGAACATCATGACCGGCAGGAAGGGTTCGACTGGCCCTTCCTTGCCGATGCCGATGACCGAGCCGCCCCACCCCCACTGGAATACGGCGGTGACCACCCCGAAGGCCGCGCCAGCGGCGAGCAGGTTCATCACGGAGGCCGTCAACGGGATCAGCAAGCTCCGGAACGCGGCCGCCAGCAGCAGGAACGCCAGCGCGACCACGATGCCGATGAAGAGCGGCAACTTGCCTGATACGACCGTGGTGAAGTCGGCAAAGATAGCGGTGATTCCCCCGACGTAGACGACGTGGTCCGGCGCCGCTCTGGGGATGACGTCGCGCCGAAGGTGGTGCAGCAAAGACGTGGTCTGAGCCTCCTGCGGACTGGTGGTCGGATACACCGAGATGATCGCCGCCTTGCCTGACGGGGACAGCCTCGGCGGCAACACTGACGCCACGCCCGGCGTCTCTCGGATGGCCGACGCCAACTTCGTCAGCTCCGGAAGATCGGCGGCACCCGTCGTCTTCGCCGCCACGGTGAATGGCCCATTAAACCCCGGGCCAAACGCGGTCGCGAGCAAGTCGTATGCCTTACGCGTCGTCGTTGACAGCGGATTGTTGCCCTCGTCGGACGCCCCGAGGCGCAGCGAGACGAACGGAATGGCCAGCAGCACGAGGATGATCGCCGCCGTCGTCGACAACGCGACCGGGCGGCGCGCCACCAGCTGCCCCCAGGCCCACCAGCGCGCAGAGAGCCGCTCTCCGGCCGGTCCCACGTCCCTGAGCTGCTTGCGGGTTCGGCGGTTGAGCACCTTCATCCCGAAGAATCCGAGCAGCGCCGGCAGCAGTGTCACCGCCGCCACGACGCAGAAGGCGACGACGATCGCGGCCGAGACAGCGAGCCCGTACAGGAATGAGACTCCGACCGTGAACAGGCCGAGCAGCGCAATGCAGACCGTGACTCCGGCGAAGATCACCGCGCGGCCGGACGTATTGATCGAAAGTGCCGTCGAGGTCTCGACGTCCATGCCGCGCCGCAGGTTTGCGCGGTGGCGGCTGACGATGAACAGGGCATAGTCGACCCCGACCCCAAGCCCGATGAGGGTCGCAAGCGTCGGCCCGAACTCCGCGATGTGAAAGACGTGCGACATCAGGGCGACGAGGGAAAGGCCCGTACCGATCCCGACCAGCGCCGTCAGCAGGGGAAGCAGCATTGCCAGGAGCGAGCCGAACGCCAGGAAGATCACGACCCCGGCGGCGATGATGCCGATCACCGCCGAAGCGCCGGTCTTGCCGCGTCCGCCCGCATCCTGGATCGCTGTGCCGCCGAGCTCGACGTCCACCGTGTTGGTGGTCGCCGCCTGAGCGGTGCTGATGACGTCCTTCACCGCGCTCGTCTGCACGGACGCGCCAATGCCCTCGAACGTGACGCTGGCGAAGGCGGTCGTGCGGTCCTTCGATATCTGGCGGGCCCCGTTCGGCGTGTAGGGGCTGACGACCGACTTGACCCGTGACAGCTTCGAGACCCGGTCCAGCATCCGGCCGATGGGGGCGGCTACCTTTGGATCGGTCACCGTGCCCGACGACGAATGCCAGACGATCGAGTCCGTCTCGCCAGAGGCCGCCGGGAACTGCGCCTTCAGAAGGTCAAGCGCGCGTGAGGAATCCGTCGCCGGAAGCCTGAACGAGTTGGCATACGCCGACCCCACTGACCGGCTCGTCGCCCCGATGCCCACGAACACCAGCAGCCAGACCGCGATGACAAGGCGGCGATGGCGATAGCACCAGTGAGCCAGGGCGGACATACCGCCAGGCTAACGATTCTCAGGTCAGGCGACGGCGGCCAGCTCCCGTTCCGGACGCTCGAAACGCACCGGGTCGATGGGGTCCAGGTCCTTGTTCCAGAGCTTCCCGTTCGGCACGGACATCTTGCAGATCGTGCGGAACGTCTGCCAGTAATGTCCGGGCAGCGAACCCAGGATGTACGGCACTCCGTACTCCTCGCAGATCGCCTTCGTTTGCTTGGCGATCTCGGGGTAGCGGTAGCTCGGCAGGTCCGGGTAGAGGTGGTGCTCGATCTGGTAGCTGAGGTAGCCGGCCATCACGTGCGTCGTCTGGTGGCCGCGGAAATTGGCCGAGCCGAGGATCTGCCGCAGATACCACTCCCCCTGCGTCTCGTCCTCGAGCTCCTCCTTGGTGAAGTACGTGACCCCGTCCGGGAAATGATCAACGAAGATCACCAGGTACGACCAGAGGTTGCGCATGAGGTTCGCGGTCGCGTTAGCGGTCAGCGTTGTCAGGAAGTTCGGCCCGGTCAGCAGCGGGAAGAGCAGGTAGTCCTTGCCGACCTGCTTGCGAATCTTGCGGCCGATCTGCTTGAGCTGGCCGCGCAGGAGCTTCTTGTCCTTCTCGCCCTTGCGGATGGCCTCCAGATCGAGGTCGTGCAGCGCGACACCCCACTCGAAGAGGGTGGCCAGCAGGAGGTTCCAGATCGGGTTACCGAGGTGGGACGGGCGCCACTTCTGATCGCGCGAGATGCGCAGGATCCCGTAGCCGATGTCGTTGTCCCGGCCGAGCACGTTGGTGAACGTGTGGTGGATGTAGTTGTGCGAATGCTTCCACTGCTCGGCGGGCTGCATGGTGTCCCACTCCCAGCTGCTCGAGTGGATCTCGGGGTCGTTCATCCAGTCCCACTGGCCGTGCATGACGTTGTGACCGATCTCGATGTTCTCGAGAATCTTGGCAACGCCGAGCATGGTGGTACCCGCCACCCACGCCGGCGGGAAAGCGCTGGCGAACAAGGTGACCCGAGCGGCCGCTAACAGCCGGCGCTGCAACGTGATCATCTTGCGGATGTAGGCGGCGTCCTTCGCGCCGAGCGAATCCTGGATTTCCTTGCGGATCGCGTCGAATTTCGCACCCAGCTCTTCGACCTGGGCTTCGGTCAGGTGGGCGTATTCCTTGACGTCAGAGACAGCCATGTTCGGTTCAGACCTCCAGCACGCAGTCACCGGCAGCAGCCGTGACGCAGGTTTGGATGTTGGTGTTTTCACCGGACGTTTCTTGGCCGTTGCGCAGATCGCGTACGGCTCCGGACACCATGCGGACCGTGCAGGTGTGGCAGATACCCATCCGGCAGCCGAAGGGCATGTTGATGCCCTCCTTCTCACCGGCCTCGAGCAGGGTGGTGGCGCCGTCGATGTCGACCTCTTTGCCGGAGACGGCGTATTTCACGTGGCCGCCTTCGGCGCTGGTGTTGAACGAAGCGGTGAAGCGCTCGAGGTGCAGCGCCTCGTCCAACCCGGCCGACTTCCAATGCGATTCGGCATCGTTCAGCAGGCGCTCCGGACCGCAGGCCCAGACCTGACGGTCGCGCCAGTCCGGACACACCTCGTCGAGCTTGCTGAAGTCGACGCGGCCGTCCTTGGTGGTGTGACGCTCGATCAGATTGAACTGCGACTGGCCCTTGGCCAGCCCGTGCAACTCGGTGCGGAAAAGCACCTCGGCCTCGGTGGGGGCTGAGTGGATCAGCACGACGTCGGGCATCGTTCTGCGCCGGTCGAGGGTGCGCAGCATCGCCATCACCGGGGTGATCCCGCTGCCGGCCGTGACGAAGAGCAGCTTCTCGGGCGGCGGGTTCGGCAGGACGAATTCGCCCTGCGGAAGCGCGAGGCGCACGATCGTCCCGGGGGCGAGGCCGCGTACCAGATGAGACGACAGGAACCCCTCGGGCATTGCCTTCACGGTGATCGCGATGTGCTTCTGCACGCGCTTCGGCGGTGAGGTCAGCGAGTACGAGCGCCAGTGAAAGCGGCCGTCGACGTTGACGCCGATGCCGACGTACTGACCCGGCTGGTAGGTGTAGGAGAAGCCCCAGCCCGGCCGGATGACGACGGTGGCCGCGTCGTCGGTCTCGCGTTCGACTCGCTCGACTCGGCCGCGCAGCTCGCGCGCCGACCAAAGCGGATTGATGAGCTGCAGGTAGTCGTCGGGAAGCAGCGGGGTCGTGAAGCGCCCGGCCGTGCCGCGGAGCGGCTTTCCGGCCGGTGCCGATCGACGGGCGCGGCGTCCTGCCGTCACCGCTACCCCGGCAAGTGCGAGGGCAGCACTTGCGGTGCTTGCCACCAATCGTTGTGGCGAAATGTCAAAACCAGGTACGGCGCTCATGGGAACCTCCTTCGCCGCGCATGTTAGTGATACCCGCCGTACCAGGTAAATATGCGGGCCAACTCACAGCCCGGCTACCCGGATGCGGGGACAACGAACACAGCGCTCTTTGGATGCGGCCCCGCAGGTCCGCAGGCTCAGACGTCGCGGCGCTTGAGCCCGATCGCGGCGAGCCCGAGGGCCACGACGACGTAGCCGCAGAAGACCGCAAATCCGGTCCAGGGCGAGAGGGAGCCGCTGTCTCGTACGACGATCATCACCGACTGCCCGGCATTGCCAGGCAGGTACTTGCTGATGTCTCTACTCCAGCTCTCCGGCAGGAAATGGACGATCAGCGGCAGGACGAGCAGGAGTCCAAAGAGCGTCGCGATGCCACCGGCCGTGCTGCGGATCAACGCGCCCAGCGCCAGTCCGAACAGCCCCACCACCGTGAGGTAAAGCGCGGCGCCGATCACCGCGCGGGCAACTCCCGGATGCGAGAGCGTGGTCTGCAAGTGCTTGCCCGATAGCGCCGCCTGCCCGCCGAGGAAGGCGATGAACGTGGCGGCGGTCATCAGCACCAACGCGACGACCGCGTAGACGATCGCCTTCGCCCAGAGCACCGGCAGCCGGTGCGGTACGGCGCCGAAGGTCGCGCGGTTCATGCCGGTCGCGTATTCGCCGGTCATGATCAGGACGCCGAGCACCCCGACCGCGAGCTGGGCCAGAAACGTGCCGCTCAGGCTGGTCAGGGTCGGGTCGAAGGTCAGTCGTTCGACCAGCGATTCACGCTCCAGGTGCGATGCCCGGGCAGCGCTGATCAGTATGCCGAGCGCGACGACGATGACGAACGCCGCGATGAGCGAGTAGACGGTGGACCGCAAGGAGCGCAGCTTGGTCCACTCGGAACGGATGACGCGCCACTGGGTGACCGGACGCACATCCACCGTGCCGCGCGCGAGCGGGTTGGCGTCGAAGGCCACCGATGGCGTACTCACGCCGCGCCCGGGTACTCGACGGAATCGTGGGTGAGTGCCATGAACGCCTCTTCCAGAGATGCCGCCACGGGGGTCAGCTCGTGCAACGCGACTCCTTGCGCGGCCGCGAGATCGCCGATCTCGGCGTTCGTCAGCCCGGCGACGTAGAGCAGGTCGAGCTCGTCCGGCGAGCCGCCGACGGCTGGGTCGCCGGGCGGAGCGGTGATGCTGCCGCCGGCGGAGATCACCAGCTCGCGCAGCCGATCGCGCGCTGGGGTACGCACGCGGACTAGATCGCTCGACGCCTGTGCGGTGAAGTCGGCGACGGTCGTATCGGCGATGAGCCGGCCACGCCCGATGACGACGAGGCGCTCGGCGGTGAGCGCCATCTCGCTCATCAGATGAGAGCTGACGAACACCGTGCGTCCTTCAGCAGCCATCCCCTTCAGCAGCCCGCGCATCCAGCGAATGCCCTCGGGATCCAGGCCGTTCACGGGCTCGTCGAGGATCAGCGTCGCGGGATCGGCAAGCATCGCCGAGGCGATCCCGAGCCGCTGCCCCATGCCGAGCGAGAAACCGCCGGCACGCTTGCGGGCCACGTCATGCAGGCCCACCAGATCGAGCACCTCGTCGACGCGGCGCAGGCCGATGCCGTGGGTGCGCGCCAGCGCCAGCAGGTGGTTACGCGCGCTACGACCGGTATGAATGGAGCGGGCCTCGAGCAGGGCCCCGACCTCGTGCAGCGGCATGCGGTGTTCGGCGTAGGGCTTGCCGTTGACCGTCACCGAGCCGGCCGTCGGGGAGTCCAAACCGATGATCAGGCGCATCGTCGTGGACTTGCCGGCGCCGTTGGGTCCGAGGAATCCGGTGACCACCCCCGGCGCCACCGTGAACGTGAGGTCATCGACGGCCGTCTTGCTGCCGTAACGCTTGATGAGGCCGCGCGCTTCGATCACTGCTCACGCCTCCCTGAGTCACCCTGCCACTGCCATGCACCGCAAGTGTGCGCGCCGAAGCTGTTGGTTACATGAACGAGCGGCAAGGCTCAGTCGAGCCCGCCGCGAGCGACCAGCTGCCGCACGATCACGCCGCGCTGAATCTCGTTGGTGCCCTCCCCCACGATCATCAGGGGCGCGTCGCGGAAGTAGCGCTCGATGTCGAACTCGGTCGAGTAGCCGTAGCCGCCGTGGATCCGCATGGCTGACAGGGCGATCTCCATGGCGGCTTCGGAGGCGAAGAGCTTCGCCATACCGGCCTCCAGGTCGGCGCGGGCTCCTGACTCGACGCGCTGAGCCGCGTAGATCAGCAGCCGGCGGGCCGCCGTCAGCCGGGTGGCCATGTCGGCGAGCAGGTTGCCGACCGATTGGTGCTGCCAGATCGGCTGGCCGAAGCTTTCCCTTTGCTGGGCATAGCGAAGTGCGTCGTCGAACGCCGCCCGCCCGACTCCTGTGGCGCGGGCCGCGACCTGGATGCGTCCGATCTCGAGCCCGTGCATCATCTGCGCGAAGCCGCGACCCTCCTGCTCCCCGAGCAACGCGTCGGCCGGCACCCGGGCGCCGTCGAAGCTGAGCTCGCAACTCTCGACGCCCTTGTAGCCGAGCTTCGGCAGATCGCGGGACACCTCGAAGCCGGCAACCGGGTCGACCTTGTCGACGAGCAGGATGCTGACTCCGCGATGAGGCGGATCCGCGCGCGGATCGGTCTTGCAGAGCAGCGCGACGAGGTCAGCCCGGCGCGCGTTGGTGATCCAGGTCTTGGAACCGTTGATGACGTACGAGTCGCCATCGCGCCGGGCGCTCGTACGCATCGCCTGCAGATCGGAGCCGCCGCCGGGCTCGGTGAGCGCCATGGTGGCGCGCAACTGCCCGGTGGCTAACCGCGGCAGGTAGCGCTCCTGCTGCTCCTTCGTACCGAACGACACGAGCAGCTTGCACACCACCGAATGGCCACCCATCGCGCCGGCGAGGCTCATCCAGCCGCGAGCGAGTTCTTCGGTGACGAGGGCGTAGCAGGGGGTCGTCACCCGCGCCTCGCCGAACGGCTCCGGTACGGCAAGGCCAAAGATGCCGAGCTGCTTCATCGCGTCAATAAGCTGCTCGGGATACGTATTCGCGTGTTCCAGCTCGCGCGCCACGGGGCGAACTTCCCGGTCGACGAACTCGCGGACGGTGGCGACGATCTCACGCTCGGCCGGATCGTCGAGATCGTTCACAGCACCCCGCAGATGTCGTCGAATACGTCGGGGTCGCAACCCGGCAGGTCAGGGTCGTCCGGGCGCGGCCAATGGATGACGACGTCAGTGAAACCGAGGTCCGTGATGCGCGCCGTGAAGTCGTTCCAGCGCGCCTTCGTACCGTCCGCCCAGCCCGCCTCCAACCCCACCAAGGCGAGGCGGCGAATGTCGCCCGGCGGCCGCCCACGCAGCGCGCAGGCGTCGTCGAGCCGGCCCGTCTGCTTCGCCACCGCGGTGTACCAGGCCTCGTCCGAGCCGCCCTTGGTCGATCCGAACGTGACCCAGCATTCGCCGTGCGCAGCAGCCACCGTCATGGCCCGCGGCCCGGTCGCCGCGATCGTGAAGGGCACCCGGGGCCGCTGGGTGCAGCCCGGAATCGTGCGGTACTCAGGCGCCTGGAAATACCGGCCCTCGTACGAGCCGCTGGGCTCGCGCAGCATCACGTCCAGCGAAGCCGTGAAGTCCTCGAAACGGGAGGCTCGCTCGTCCGGCGTGGGCGCTGCGCCGCCGAGCGCGGTCGCGTCCCACCCCGTCCCGCCCGCCCCGATACCAAGGTCGACGCGCCCGTCGCTGATCTCATCGAGGGTCATGACGTCCTTGGCGAGCAGCACCGGATGCCGGTAGTTCGGGCTCGTGACCAGGGTGCCCAGCCGAATCGTGGCCGTGCTCGCTGCAGCCGCGGCGAGCAGTGGGATCGCCCCCAGCCAGGGACCGTCGCGCAAGGTGCGCCAGCTGAGGTGGTCGTAGGTCCAGGCGGTCTGGAAGCCTCGCTGCTCGGCCTCACGCCAGCAGCCCCGGACCGCCGGCCAGCGCCGGTCGGGCAGGATCACGACTCCGGTGCGCAATGGTGGCGGCGGCATGTGTCGAGACGCTAGCCCGGGTGGGCGAAAAACCGCATTTACCTAGGACCCTCTTGACGTCCTAATAGTATTAGGCAATCCTTCGGTCATGTCGATCGAGCCCGCGATCCGCGTGGACCGCCGCCAGCGGCGGCGCGAGGAGACCATCGAGGAGATCCTCGAGGTCGCTGTCGAGCTGATGGCTGAGCAGGGCGCCGCAGGACTGTCTCTTGGCGAGGTCGCGCGCCGGATGGGCATTCGCACCCCGTCGCTGTACGGCTACTTCGACTCCAAGAACGCCTTGTACGACGCCATTTTCGAGCGTGGGTGGCAGTTGTTGGCCGCGGAGATGGATCGGCTGCCCGACCCTCCGACCCACCGCGCCGATCTGCCCGCATATGCGCTCGCTTACGGCGAGGCCTTCGTGCGCTGGTCCGTCGAGAATCCGGCGTATACGCAGCTGATGGCGTGGCGGCCGGTACCCGGCTACGAGCCCTCGGCGGCCGCGTACGCACCCTCGGTCGACGTGTTCAACCGCAGTCGCGCCGCCTTCACCGCCTTGCGTGACGCCGGGGTTCTGCGACCCGACGTCGACGTCGACGAAGCGCTGCGGATGTGGATCGTGCTGATCGCCGGAATCATCAGCCAGCAGCTGTCCAACGCGCCCCTCGAACCATATGAGGGCGGTACGTTCACGTCCGCCCTCCCCGTCCTGGCCGACATGTTCCTCACGTACTACGGCTCCCGACCGGAAGCCGCAAATCACCCCAAGGGAAGGAAGTCCAATGCACGCACAGGTCGATCAGATCGCTGACCGAGTCTACCGGATCTCGACACTGGCCCCGGATGTCGCCCCAGGCGGCTTCTCGTTCAACCAGTTCCTCATCGATGCTCCTGAGCCGCTGCTTTACCACACCGGCATGCGGCAGCTCTTTCCGATCGTCCGGGAAGCGATCGAGCAGGTGATGCCGATCGAGCGGCTGCGCTGGATCTCGTTCTCGCACGTCGAGGCCGACGAGTGCGGCGCCATGAACGATTTCCTGGCCGTCGCGCCGCAGGCTCAGGTGGTGCACAACGGGCTCGCCTGCATGGTGTCGGTCAACGACCTCGCGGACCGGGCCCCGCGGGTGCTCGGCGAGGGTGAGGTGCTGGAGCTCGGTGGCGGTGCAGACGGCCAGCGGGTCCAGGAAGTGCCAACCCCTCACGTGCCCCACAACTGGGAGTCACATGTGCTTTTCGAGCAGCAGTCCCGGACACTCCTGTGCGGCGACGTGCTGACCACGCTCGGCGACGGCCCCGCCGTCACGGACGCGGATCTGCTGGAGGCTGCGGTGGCCGCGGAGGAACTCTTCCACCAGACGTCGATCGGGCCGGCCGTGCCGGCAACCCTGCGGCGCCTCGCTGACTTGGAGCCGAAGACGCTCGCGATCATGCACGGCTCGTCGTACAACGGCGACTGCCCAAAGCTCCTGCGCGCTATGGCTGACGCTTACGAGCAGCGCCTTGGATGCGGCTCCGCGCTGGCGACGGCGGTCTGACATGACTGACGCACGCAAGCCGGCACTCGCCCGCGGCGTGGCCATGCGCCTCGCCGCGGGTGAGTACGCCCGCTCCCTCGCCGCGTTTCAGCAGCTGTCTGCCGCTGACTGGAAGCTCCCAACGGCCAACACCGGCTGGGACGTTCGCGCGATGGCGGGCCACGTTTTGGGCATGGCCGACATGGCCGGGTCACCCTTCGAGACCCGCAGGCAGATGAAGGAAGCCACGAAACGCAGCAAGCAGAGCGGCGCGCTGTTCATCGACGAGCTCACCGGCTTGCAGGTCGAGGAGCGCGCCGACCTCGACCCCGACCACGTCATCATCCAGTTCGCAAAGGCGGGTCCCAAGGCCGCTAAGGGGCGGGCGCGCACGCCTGGGCTGATCAAGCGTCGAACGCTGCCGGCCGCCCAGACCGACGGGGTCGACGCATGGTCCCTCGGGTTCTTGCTCGACGTCATCCTCACCCGTGACCCGTGGATGCATCGCATGGACCTGGCCGCGGCAACGGGGCGAGCGCCCACGCTTACCGCCGATCACGACGGGGTCCTGGTTGACGATGCGGTTCGCGAGTGGGCTTCCCGCCACGGGCAGCCGTGCGGCGTGACGCTCACCGGGCCCGCCGGCGGCTCGTGGACGTTCGGCTCCGGCGGTCCGCAGATCGAGTTGGACGCCGTCGCGTTCTGCCGGATTCTGAGCGGCCGCGGCGAGGGCGAGGGGCTGCTGAAGACCGCTGTGCCCTTCTGACGAGCGTCACACCAGTGGCTCCCCCTTGGAGTTGGACTCGTACTCGAATTGGGTGAGCTGCGACTGCAGGTAGTCGTCGTCGAGCAACTTCAGGATCTTGAAGCGGTGTTGGGCGTCAGCGCGGAAGACCAGCTTTGCCGACGCGCCCTGACCGGAGACCTCCACGCCGGTGTGCGGATGACTGCGTACGAACTCGACGAGCTTGGGCATGGTGATCGCCTGCCGGTAGGCGGGATAGGCGCGCAGCTTGCGGGCGATGCTGGACATTTTGCCGAGCATGGCCGGCTGGCTGGTCGCGGCGGCTCGTAGCGCGGGCAACCCGTCGATGGCCAGGTTGCTCGTCACCTCATCGAAGGTGGTGGCGGCCTGCGAGCGGATCTCTGCCAGAAAGCCGAAGACCCGCTGGAAGACCGTCCGGTTCACGAACAGCGCGAAACCGGCAACGACGATCGCATCGACCCCGCTGTCGATCAGGACCGCGCTCTCCGCGAGTAGATCCATCCGGTCTCCGCGGCGAAAGATCGCAATCTTGTCCGAGCGCGAGAGCACGCTCTTGGGCCGCAGCTCGCGGTAAAAAGTGGCCTGGCCGACGGGGGTCGGAGCCCGGAGCGCGGTCAGCCGAAGGTGAGCCGCGTAGCCGGCCTTGGCGTCGAAAAGCTCCATGTCGGCGAGGTCGCGGTCGAGCTCGGACCAAGCGAGGAGCGGCACGTCCTGGGCGGCGACCCACATGATCTGGCCGTCAGCCGGCGAAGCTGCCGGGCTGTAGTCGACGAGCTCGCGCGAGGTCCAGTCACTCGCGTGGTCGGAAACAACTTCGCGGAGCGCCGCGGCCAACCCAGCGGTCGGACGCATGGCGGCGAGCTGCGGCGGATCGGCGCCGGTCTGGGCGACGGCCAGCAGCTCCGGAGCGAAGTCAGCAGAGATGGCTGACAGGGCGTCGAGCGCCTCCCGCGGGGTCGTGACGGGAGCAGCTCCAGCGGAGGTCATGGCGGCTTCTCCAGCCACACGTAATCGCTGATCCGGACGGCGCGCAGATCGCTGTGCGGGGCGATGAACCGGCGGCGGCAGAGCAGAACGAGAGGCGAGCCGCCCACCGTTTCGACGGCGAACAGCCGGACTCCCACCAGGGCCAGCAACGGATTCACGTAGAAGAGCTCGGAACGCACGTAGAGCACCGCGATCAGCGCGACGAATACCCCGACGGCAATGCGCTCCCGGGTCGAGCCTGCCGACACGGAGGCGAACGGGACGAGGTAGCTCGCGATGTAGGCGAGCACGTCAGAATCGCGCGGCGCGGCGCCCTGCACTCGCAGCGTCGTCGGGCTGGATGACGTACCCAAGATCAGCAGGGCAGGGAGCACCAGGACGCCGACGACGGCCAGCACCGTGCACACGATGGAAGGCGCGCCGCGGCCGAAGGTGTCGAGCAGAGCGAACACCGCCAGCAGCGGGCTGTAGGAGGACAGGAAGAGCCAGCCCTGCGCGAAGACCGTCATCGGGGCACCCGTCTGGACAGCCGGGGGCCCCGACGAGCAGCTTCACGATTGGGCACGACGGAACCGTAATCCCCGGGTCCGACAAGTCGGGCGGGCACGGCCGCCGGAGTCGGGTCAGGCGCCGGCAAGCACCCCGTCGATCTGACCCATTGCCTGCGTGATGCCCTCGACCATGCCCATCGCCACGAGCTTTTCCATCTGTTCGAGGGTGGCGAACTGCGACGTGACGGTCATACGCGTGCCGGCCGCCGTCTCCTCGAACTCGACCTGCGCACGGGTCGTCGGCATGTTGGCATTAGGCACGCCCGACTCGTCCGAGAAGCCATCCTCGAACTCGAGCGAACGCGGTTCGTCCAAGCTCAGGAATCGCCACCAACCACGGCTTTTTTCGCCCTCGGGGCCTGTCATGTAGTAGCGCGAACCGCCGCCCACAACGGGGTCGTGCTCCTCGAAGGTGGCGGGCCACGTCGGCGGCCCCCACCAGCGCTCGAGCTGGCGGGGATCGACCCAGACCTGCCAGACGCGCGTCGGCGGAGCGCTGAACTCCGCGACGAGAGTGAGGGTCAGAGCCTTGGGGTCCTGCGTGGTGCGGACGACGGTCATCGGACGGATCCTTCCGTGGGTTCGGCGAGAATCTCCTCGATACGGCCGATACGGCCGCGCCAGATCTCCTCGTACTGACCGAGCAGCCGTGCGGCGGCCCGGATGGCATCGACGTCGCCGCCTACGAGAGCCTCACGTCCGCGCCGCTCCTTGCGAACGAGTCCTGCTCGCTCGAGCACCGCCACGTGTCTCTGCACGGCAGCGAACGACATCGCATAGCTGTCGGCGAGCGCCGAGACAGACGACTTCTGCCCCATTACGCGCCTGACGATGTCGCGCCTCGTCGAGTCGGCAAGAGCGCCAAAGATCCTGTCGACCTCGCTAGTCGCCAACTGACATACAATCATGTTGTTGTACGTTAGCGGCCGTCGGGGACGTTGGCAAGCCCCCACGGAATAAGCGTCACCCTCCAAGCCGGCTACCCCCGAAACCGTCGCGCGCACCTGCACCGCCCTCGCGGAGAAAGGCTTCGGCGTCCTCACCGAGATCGACGTCGCCGCCACCATGAACGCCAAGCTGGGCAAAAAGATGGCCGCCCCACCTGATCCTCGGTGCCTGCAACCCCGCGCTCGACGACACCCACCCTCATCGAAGCCATAGACCCGGCGTCATGGTCACGGCCACCGGCAACCCGGCCCTGCCCGCCGTCGCCGAACAAGCCCGGGCACGGCTCACAGTCGCGCTTGACGCCCTCACCCGACCGACCTGCCGCCGACGGAGCCGGATTGGTAGAGTGTCCCGCGGTGAACAGGCCGCTGTCTGGACACAAGCGCTCGTAGCTCAACGGACAGAGCATCTGACTACGGATCAG
>JBBRSE010000062.1:0-20458 GCA_038245655.1 Mycobacteriales bacterium
AGCCAAACGCGGCGTGTTGCGATAACACGCGTAGTCCCTCGACGAACCTTGAGAAATTTCCGTCACGCACGCTGGGGTTAGGTCCCGCATGACAGGCGACGACACCACCAAACCCGTTCCGACGCTCGTGGAGTGGGCGGGCGGACCGCTGGCGCTGCGCCGGCTGATCAACGCCTTCTACGACCGGGGCGGCCCGGCCGAATACACCCAGCGCCTCGGTGGCTACGAGCGAATGCTGGCCCAACCATCTATCTGGAATGGGGTACGCGATTGGCGCTGGAAAATTCTCAGCCCGACGCCACCCCGGTCGCTCGCGCACCCGTTCCACGTTGGGGCTGGGGCGTCGCGCCGCCCTACTAGCCCTGAGCGAGACGAACTCAGGGCTTTCCGGGCTCCGGTGCGCGGTGGGCCGGGGTGCCGGGCTCGAATTCGACGTCGCCCTTGGCGGGTCCCTCGATGGCGATCAGCAGGGTGCGCAGGTCGTCGGTCAGCCGGTCAGTGACGGCTGGGTCGACCCCGTCCAGTAACCGGTGCTCGGCAAGGATCTTGGTGTCGAAGATCTTCTCGGCGCGATCCATGCCGGCGTGGGTGAGCGTAACGAGGACTTGACGCCGGTCGCTCGGGTCCACGTCACGGCGTACCCAACCGGCCTCCTGAAGACGGCCGATGCGGTTGGTAATGGCCCCCGAGGTGACTTGGGAATGCCGCTGGAGGGCTCCGGCGTGCAGCCGATGCTCGGGGGCGCGGCGCAGCGCAAGCATCATTTCGAACTCCCACGGCTCAATGCCGTGTTCGGCCAGCTCGCGCCGCACTTCGCGCTCGACGTGGTGGGTGACGCGACGCAGCCGGATCGTCAGCGCCTTGGCGGGCACGTCGACGTCGGGGTTCTGCTTCTTCCAGGCGTCGAGCAGCGCATCGACCTGATCGCGCTCCCGTTCCTCCGCCATGGCATAAATGTAATCGTTCAACGTTGAGATGTTTGACTTCCCCATACGGGGCGCG
Source organism: Mycobacteriales bacterium (assembly GCA_038245655.1). Classification (GTDB taxonomy): domain Bacteria; phylum Actinomycetota; class Actinomycetes; order Frankiales; family Frankiaceae; genus DATAZK01. Next base: position 1,003 of record JBBRSE010000062.1, read on the forward strand.
TTACCTACAACGCAGGTATTTCAACGTTAAGAAGTTGGTGGATGTTAAGTGTCCCTGTCCCTGCCTCGAATTCAGCAGGCTCGCCGTATCCCCAGCTGGGCCGTCCTGGCGGTCTGTTGTGCAGCTCAGTTCATGGTCGTTCTCGATGTCACGATCGTTAACGTCGCGCTCCCTCAGATGCGCCTTGACCTGCACATGTCCGCGTCTGGCCTGCAGTGGATCGTCAACGCGTACACGCTGACCTTCGCTGGCTTCCTGATGCTCGGCGGCCGTGCGGCGGACCTCTTTGGACGCCGCCGCGTCTTCATGATCGGCCTCGGCGTCTTCACCTTTTTCAGCCTGCTCGGCGGGTTCGCGCAGAGCGGCGGCATGCTGATCGCCGCCCGGGCGGCGCAGGGCATCGGCGGCGCGATCCTGGCGCCGGCGACGCTGAGCCTGATCACGACCACCTTCACTGATCCGGTCGCCCGCCGACGCGCTCTCGGTGCCTGGTCGGCGACGGCGGCGAGCGGTGCCGCGGTCGGAGTGTTCACCGGGGGCGTCCTCACCGATCTGCTGAGCTGGCGCTGGGTGCTCTTCGTGAACGTTCCGATCGGCCTGGTGCTACTGGCGGCGGCGGGTGCCTGGCTGTCCAACTCGCGCGCCGGCGTCCGCTCGCCCCTCGACGTGCCTGGCGCTGTGACGGTGACGGCGGGCCTCGCGCTGCTCGTCTACGCGATCGTCGGCACCGATACGCGACCCTGGGGTTCGGCGACCACCCTGTTGACCCTGCTCGGGGCGGGGATTCTGCTCACCGCGTTCGTTGTCATCGAATCGCGGGTGGCCTCACATCCGCTGGTGCCGTTGAACGTTTTCCGGCGACGCTCGCTGTCGGTGGCCAACGGCATCGCCGTGACGATCGGGGCGGGTCTGTTCGGGCTGTACTACTTCCTGTCGCTCTACCTGCAGCAGGTGAATCATTACAGCCCGCTCAAAGCGGGGACGGCCTTCTTGCCGGCCGGTCTCATGACTTTTACCGGGGCCATCATCGGCACCCGCATCGTCGGGCGCCTCGGCGCGCGACGCCAGCTCATCCTGGGCCCTTCGCTTTCCGCTCTCGGTATCGCTTGGCTCAGCCAGCTGTCTGCCGGTGACGCGTACTTCACTCACGTCTTCGGTCCGCTCGTGCTCGCCGGGCTCGGTTTCGGATTCTCCTTCGTCCCGATGACGATCGCCGGGACTGCGGATGTGCCCGTGCATCAGGCGGGCCTGGCGTCCGGTCTCATCAATACGACGCGTCAGATCGGCGGCGCGCTCGGGCTCGCCATCATGGCGACCGTCGCCGCCGGAGCGTCCACCGCGACAGGAGGACAGGACCGAGCGTTCGCCATCACCGCGGTGACGCTCGTCATCGGCGCGGGTCTGGCGCTGCTGCTGCCAGCGAAGCCGAAGGTGGGTTCAGGCGTTCCCGCAGCCGTGGCCCAGCCCGCTGTCGTGATCGGGGACAAGGTGCCGGCAGGGGCCGCAGCACAGCATTGAGCCTCAGGCGCGGATCTCGCCGCCAAGTCTCTGACGACATCTCCACCCGGGTCGACGATCGTGGCCATACCGCGGCTCACCCAAGTCGTCGCCGGCATAGATCTCTCCTCGCAATTCAGGGGGACCCGCCCGTCGCTCCAGGCCGGCAGCCGCCACACCCAGTCCGGGTACGCCCCGATGAACGTCTCGGGAAAAAGGATGAGTGACGCTCCGGCGGACCCGCTTCCTTGATCAGCGCGCAGGCCTTCTCGGCGTCACCTCGCCTGCGGGGGCCGACCCCGTCACGACGATTAGCCGGCAAGGCCCGACGAAACCGTCCGGCCCGTCGAAAGCGGCGAGCCGGCGGGCGATTTCTGCCCAGGCTGCGTCCTTTTCGGCGTCGTCCAGCCCCGCGAGCATCTGGTGCAGCGCGCCGAACGACTCCTGTTCGAACCGCAGGCATTCGGCAGCCGACGACAGTCGCAACGGCGCGTCCAGCGTCACCGCGACGACGTCGACAAAGCCGGCGTCACGCAGCGCCTGCTCGGCGACGCCCGGATTGCCCAGGCTGAACGGGCCGGGTTGGCCTGGCGCGGGAGGTGGCAGTTGGGCGTGTTCGCGGATCACCGACGCCGGGACGGAGAAGAAGCCGTTCTGGTCAGCGCTCGCGTAGACGATTGCCGCCAGGCGGCCCCCCGGTCGCAGGGCGCGGAGCATGCCCGTCAGCGCACGCTGCTGGTCCGGGAAGTAGATGACCCGACTCGGCTGATGACCGCATCGAAGACGCCGGGGGTGGCCTCCAGGCTCTCGCCATCCATGACGCGGAAGGCCACGTTGGAGGCACCGGCGGCCTGCGCATTCGTCTCCGCGAGGGCCAGGATTGCCGGCGCGATGTCGGTCGCCAGCACGCTGCCGGTGGGACCGACCCGGCGAGCCGCCTCAAGGGCCTGACCACCGGCACCTGCGGCGACATCAAGTACCCGGCCGCCCGCACCGACCGCGGCCAGATCGAGCATGACGCGGGTTGCGTCACCCAGCCAGCGCTCGATCGTCGGACCCCACCGGTTCCACGCCTGGGCGGCGGCCTCCCACTGGTCCCGAGTGGTGCTCTTGTAGCGAACCGGGTCGAAGGTGGTGGTTTTTGCGCTGGACATGGTGCCTCCCTCGTCAGGCCTGCTCGATCCATCCGTAGATGTCCTGTCGTTCGACCGAAGCCAGCACGTCAGGATGGTCGGATGAATTTGGCCATGTCTGCCTCCGTCGCTCGGCACAATGTGGAACGGCCACATTGGTAAATCCCTGGGGAGAGCATGGCGGTGTCCACCGTGCGGATCCAGGTCTGCGGCACGATCGCTCTCGAAGTCGCCGGCGAGCGCTGCAAGCAGGCTTCCGGGGCCCAGGCACTGGCTGCGCAGGGGAATGTTGCGGGCGACCCGCGCCCTGCACGCCGAACTGCTGTCCCCCTAGCACCTGGGGTGCGGCATGATGCCGGGAGCCGGTGGGGCTTGAAAGGAGCTGTCATGAACTTCGACGCGTTCCATGCCCGGGAGGTGCCCGCCCTCTTGGCGGCCGGCCGGGGGCGGGTTGCCGCTCGCGACATGGGTGACGGCCGCAGCCTGGCGCTGCGGTGCACCGGCGCGGGCGCCTATACCTACCGCAGCGTCAGGGGCGAGCTGGTCGTCGAGCCGGGCGAGCAGGCCGACGTCGTGGTCGAGCTGACCCCTGATGCTTTCGACGATCTGCTGACCGAATCGTGGTCGGTTTTCGGCCTGCTGTACGGCGAACGGGTAATCGTGCGCCGCGGCGACTTCAACGGTTTTGCCCGGTGGGAGGCGCCGTTGCAGGCGCTGTGGTTCGGCCGCCCGATCTACGGGGGCGACACCGTCGAGGCCCTTGGAGAGCTCGACGTGACTCGCTCGTTCACCTTGGACGACCCTGACGACGAGCTCCGCCACTTCCTGGCGACGGCCGGATTCCTCGTGCTGCGCGGTGTTTTCAGCCCGGCGGAGATCGAGGCACTCAATGCAGTGGTGGCCGATCAGCTCGACCAGGCAGCACCGGGCGACGGAAAGTCGTGGTGGGCCACCCGGTCGGACGGCGCGGAGGTGTGTTGCCGACTCACCTACCTGGCGGAGCGTTCCGCCGATGTTGCCCGGCTCACGGACGACCTGCGGATGGTGCGTATTGGCGCCATCGCCGACCCGGCGCTGCTCCCGTGCCCCGACCGGCTCGACGGGATCAGCGTCGTCATCAAACATCCGAGCGTCGCCACGGGGCTTTCGGATCTGCCCTGGCACCGTGACTGCGGCATCGGAGGCCACCGCGTGCTGTGCCCCGGGCTCAACGTCGGGATCCAATTGGACCGGGCCGACGCCGCCAACGGCCAGCTTCATTTCCTGGCCGGCTCCCACCACCACGCCGCCCAGCAGGGCTTACCCGCCCTCGATCGCCTGCCCGCGCTCGCGATCGACGCTGAGCCCGGCGATGTCACCGTCCATTTCAGTCACGTCCTGCACGCAGCGCCGGCGCCGACCTCGCCGACCGCCGGCCGCAAGGCGTTGTACGTGGGTTTTCATCTGCCTGAGGCCTTCGCCGTGGTGGGTGCGGGCGAGGCCTACAACGACGTTCTCGTCAAGCGCGACGCCGGCCGGGTGAAGTCGCCAGAGGAGGTGATGGCGGGCTAGTTCGGCGACCGCAATCGTCAGCGGTGGACGGGATTCCCGGGCGCCGTCAGCCGGATGCGCCGCGGGTTGGCGGGGGGTCCGGACCAGAGCGGGCGGAGCCCGACGACGACGGTGCGGGACGGAGGCAGCGCCCGTGACGTAAGGACGGTCCGCGGCTGTTCTGGGACGGTCTGGACAGCGGGGGCGGTCGTTTGGGCCAGCAGCGTCATGGGGGCAATTCCTCTCCGCTGAGATAACCGGCATCGCCCAGGTTTTGTAATGCTCCGTCACCGGATGTGATCGACAACGCTTCGCGGGCGCCCCACCGACCGCTGCGGAAGCCAGGCCTCACCCTCTCACTATTCCCATAAGATGGGAAGAACTTCCCAAGATGCAAGATTGGCTCTAGGCTTGCGGCATGGCAACCAGAGCGTGCTACACCCACGGTCACGCCGACAGCGTCCTGCGCTCCCACCGCACCCGGACGGTGCAGAATTCGGCTGCCTACCTGCTGCCCGAGTTGCGGGCCGGCTTGCGCGTGCTCGACGTCGGCAGCGGGCCGGGCACCATCACGGTGGACCTCGCTGAACGGGTCGCGCCCGGTCGCGTAACGGCGCTCGAAACGTCCGAGGCGGCCTTGGATCTGACGCGTGCCGAAGCCGAGCGGTGCGGCATCACCACCATCGACTTCGTCGTGGGTGACGTTCACGCGCTCGACATGGCGTCGGGGACTTACGACATCGTCCACGCTCACCAGGTGCTCCAACACGTGGCGGATCCCATCGGCGCGCTGCGCGAGATGGTTCGGGTCTGCCGCCCCGGAGGGGTCGTGGCCGCGCGGGACGGTGATTACGACGCCTTCACCTGGTACCCCTCGAGTGCGGGGCTCGACCGGTGGCGTGAGCTCTACCAGGCAGCTGCCCGGGCCAATGGAGGTGAGCCCAATGCCGGGCGCCGCCTGGTGGCCTGGGCCCATGCCGCCGGTTGCGCGAACGTCAGCGCGTCGGCGACCAGCTGGTGCTATGCGACACCCGAGTCGCGGCTGGAGTGGGGCGGCATGTGGGCTGAGCGGATCACCGGCTCCGCCATTGCCGAGCAGCTGGTGAGCAGCGGCCTGGCGATCCGGGACGATCTGCAGGACGTTGCGGCAGCCTGGCGGGACTGGGCCGCTGACCCGGACGGCTGGATCAGCGTGTTGCACGGAGAGATCCTGATGCGGGTCTGACGCAGAAAGCCAGACCAGCGGCTCCGACGAGTCCGGCCGCTCAGCGCTTGGCCGGTAGCGACCGCGCGTACTGGACGCCGATCGCGACCCAGGTCGCGAGCTGCTCCTCGGTGGCGAGACCCGCGGGATCGATGTGCAGCCAGCCGGTCATGCTCCGGCCGCGCATCTCGAAGGGTTCCGCGTGATCCTCGCTGATGAGGTCGGCAGTCTCGGCGGGGTCGACGCGCAGTAGCAATCCGCCTCGACCGCTCGCGGACACGGCCATATTCCCGTGGATCAGGAAAGCGAGTCCGCCGAACATCTTCTTCTCGCTGACGCCCTCCTCGCCTTCGAGCAGGTCGCGAAGTGCATAAGCGAGCTCCTCGTCGTACGCCATGAGTCAGCGCCTCCTGCGCGCGGTTCCGAACAGCGAGCGGGTGATCTCGCGGCCGAGCGTGCCGCCGACGTTTCGGGTGAACGATCTGAACGCGCTCGAGCCGAGGACGTCGCTGATCTTCTCTCCCAGCCTCGAACTCTCCTCCTCTGGCGCAGACTGCGGCGGAGCTTGGCTCTGCGCGGGCGCCGGCGGTACCTGCGGGGCGGGGGCCACCTTGGCGAGGAGCTTTTCGTACGCAGACTCCCGGTCGACGATCGCGGCGTATTTCGTGGCGATAGGCGACGCTTTCACCTGCCGGCTCTGCTCCGCAGGATCCAGCTGCGCCATGAGCGAGGTCGGTGGGCGCAGCCGGGTCCACGCCACCGGGGTCGGTGCGCCGGTTTCGGAAAGCACCGTGACGAGCGCCTCGCCGATCCCCAGCGACGGCAGGAGTTCGGCGAGGTCGTAGACCTTCGAGCGGGGGAAGGTCGAGACCGTCGAGGAGAGCGATTTCGCGTCGCTCGGGGTGAAAACGCGCAGCGCGTGCTGCACCCGGTTGCCGAGCTGGGCAAGGACCCCGGGAGGGACGTCGGTCGGCACCTGCGTCACGAAGAAGACCCCGACGCCCTTGCTCCGGATGAGCCGTACGGTCTGGGCGATCTGCTCGAGGAAGTCCTTGCTGGCGTCTTTGAAGAGCAGGTGGGCTTCGTCGAAGAAGAAGACCAGCTTGGGTCGGTCGAGGTCGCCGACCTCGGGAAGGTCGTGGTGCAGGTCGGCGAGCAGCCACATCAGAAACGTCGAGAAGAGCGCGGGCTTGTCCTGTACCGCGGCCAGCTCAAGGACCGAGACGATGCCCTTGCCATTGGACGTCGTACGCAGCAGCTCCGCGGTGTCGAACTCCGGCTCACCGAAAAACTGCTCGCCGCCCTGGTCGGCGAAAGCGATGAGCTCACGAAGGATGACGCCGGCGGTGGCCTTCGACAGCCCGCCGAGCGACTCCAGCTCCGCAGCGCCCGCGTCGCTCGACAGATGCCTGATGACGGCCCGCAGATCCTTCAGGTCGAGCAGCGGGAGGCCGGCGCGGTCGGCCCAGTGGAAGACGAGTCCGAGCGAGGAGGACTGCACGTCGTTCAGGCCCAGCGCCTTGCTCAGTAGCACGGGCCCGAAGCTCGTCATCGTGGCCCGCAACTGGGCGCCTTTGTCATCGTTGCCGAGCGTCAGGAATTCCACTGGAGCACCTGCCGGAGCCCAGTCGCTCGCGCCGACCTCCGCCACGCGTTTCGACGTTCGGTCGCTGGGGGCGCCGGGTGCGGCGATCCCCGAGAGGTCGCCCTTCACGTCGGCCAGCAACACCGGGACCCCGGCGGCGGAAAGCTGTTCGGCGAGCAACTGCAGGGTTTTCGTTTTGCCAGTCCCGGTGGCCCCAGCGACCAAACCGTGACGGTTCATCATCGCCAGCGGAAGCCGGGTCTGGGCCTCGGGATACGCCTGCCCGCCGACCACGATGGCTCCGAGATCGATCGACGGACCGTCGGTGGTGTACGCCTTTGCGATGCCGGCGGCCGATTCGCCGCCGTCGGCGGATGGGTTTGGCTCTGTTGCTTGCGCCATGCCTGGAACCCTAGGGCCAGGCAGCTTTCCGCGCGAGCGCTACCCGGACCAGCAAGCGAAGGCCCCCCGTCGCCGTAGCAACGAGGGGCCTTTCGCGCGGCGCTACTGACCCTGCGATCAGCCGGCTTCCGGGCTGCCCGGGCGCCCCGGTCCGTCGCCGTCGTGGTCACTATGACCGCGGGGGCCGCCGGGGCCACCAGGACCACCGGTGTGGGGGTCGCCCTTGCCCATGCCGGTCTCGGTGCCGATGACCTTGAGGCTCTTGTCGAACTTGACGGTCACCTCGCTGCCGTCGGTCTTTGTCATGTGGACTTCGTACGCCGCGTCGCCGGCGTCGGTCTCGACGCGATAGACCTTGCCGCCCGTTACGGCACGGAGCGCCTTCTGGGTGAGGGTGGCGGTGATGCTCGTCGACACGGCCTTCTCGTCGCTGCGCACCGGGGCGAAACCGTGGTTGTTACGCACTCCCGCCGGACCAGAGCCGGGAACGCCTGCGCTGCCGTAGCCGGTGCCGCCGTAGATGGCGGGGGTGGTCGATGAACTACTGGTCGCGGCCGAAGCCCCGAGCGTGCCGGCCAGGATGCCGCCGGCAACGGCCCCAGCTGCGATCAGTCCCACTCCGGTCCAGCGGCGACGTGAACCGCGCTGCCGCACGAACGGCGCCGGGGCGTCCCCGCGTCTGAAAGCTGCTTCGCCGAGCCAATCATTCTGGTCGCGCTCTTCTGCCATGCCACTCCTCTAGCCTCCGGACGCCTGCCGTCCGCTGCGAGGAGAGCGTGCTGCGCCAGACTGGGAAACACCCTTGATGGACCTATGACCCAGCTATGTGTACGCACCCTGGCCCATGGCGTTCGCCCAGCTAGACCGCGTCGATGTCGCGGGCCGCACCCTTATCGGCCGACAGGGCCAGCGCGGCGTAGGCGCGCAACGCGGCTGAGACCGGACGATCCCGGGGTGCGGGCTTCCATCCTGCCGCGTCACGCTCGGCTCGGCGCGCGGCCAGCGTCGGATCGTCCACCGCCAGCCGGATGAGCCGGTTGGGGATGTCGATCTCGATGGTGTCGCCGTCCTCCACGAGCCCGATCAGGCCGCCGGCGGCCGCCTCCGGTGAGACATGACCGATGGACAGACCGCTGGTACCGCCGGAGAAACGGCCGTCGGTGACGAGCGCGCAAGTGGCGCCCAGCCCGCGGCCCTTGAGGAAGCTCGTCGGGTAAAGCATTTCCTGCATCCCCGGGCCGCCGCGGGGGCCCTCGTAGCGGATGACAACCACGTCGCCGGAGACGATCTGCTTGCCGAGGATCTGGGTGACCGCCTCCTCCTGGCTCTCGCTCACCTTCGCGGGGCCGCTGAACGTCAGCTGGCCCGCGGCCACCCCAGCGGTCTTCACGACGCACCCGTCCGGGGCAAGGTTGCCGCGCAGGATGGCGAGCCCACCGTCGGCGCTGTAGGCGTTGTCGACCGAACGGATACACCCGTTCTTGGCGTCCAAATCCAACGTGTCCCAGCGGGCGTTGGACGAGAACGCCTCGGTCGTGCGGACGCCGCCGGGCGCGGCCGAGAACAGCTCGGTGGCCGCTGGTGCGGGTTCGTCGCGCCGGACGTCCCAGCGCTCGAGCCAGACGTCCAAGGAAGGCGCATGCACCGCCGTCACAGTCCGATCCAGCAGCCCTGCCCGGTCGAGCTCGCCCATGATCGCCGGTATTCCGCCGGCGCGATGGACGTCTTCCATGTGGTATTCCGAGCTCGGCGCCACCTTGCAGACGCATGGTGTACGGCGGCTGAGCGCATCGATGTCGTCGAGGTCGAAATCGACGCCCGCTTCCCGCGCCGCCGCCAGGAGGTGCAACACGGTGTTGGTCGAGCCGCCCATCGCGATGTCGACGATCATCGCGTTGGCGAAGCCACGCCGATCGGCGATGGCCCGCGGCAACACGCTCGCGTCATCACCGTCGTACCAGCGCCGGCACAGGTCGACGACAAGCCGGCCGGCCTCCTGAAAAAGGTTCTTGCGCAGCAGGCTGGTCGCGAGCGTGCTGCCATTTCCGGGCAGCGAGAGGCCCAGCACCTCGGTGAGGCAGTTCATCGAGTTGGCGGTGAACATGCCGGAGCACGAACCGCAGGTGGGGCAGGCGGAGCGCTCGATGCCGGCGAGGTCGTCGTCGGAGACGGATTCATCTGCCGACGCGGACATTGCGGAGATGAGGTCAAGGCCGGTGCGGGCAACGCCTCCCTCGACCACGGCCTTGCCGGCCTCCATCGCGCCGCCGCTGACGAACACGGTCGGGATATTGAGCCGCAGGGCGGCCAGCAACATGCCTGGAGTGATCTTGTCGCAATTGCTGATGCAGACGAGCGCGTCAGCCTGATGCGCCTGGACCATGTATTCGACGGAGTCGGCGATCAACTCGCGACTGGGCAGCGAGTAGAGCATTCCGCCATGGCCCATGGCGATTCCGTCGTCTACGGCGATGGTGTTGAACTCGCGGCCGACCCCGCCGGCCTGTTCGATCGACTCGGCGACAAGGCGACCCATGTCGCGCAGGTGGACGTGACCGGGAACGAACTGGGTGAAGCTGTTGGCGATCGCGACGATGGGCTTGCCGAAGTCGTCGTCGGTCATCCCGGTGGCCCGCCACAGGGCGCGCGCACCTGCCATGTTGCGCCCGTGCGTCGTCGTCCTGGACCGCAGTGCAGGCATTCGGTGTCGCCTCTTCCGATCTCGCTGGTGCCCAACCGCAAGGCGGTCGTGGCTCCAGCCTAGAACGGCCACTGCGGCGCGATGCGCCTCCATCACCCGAGCTCGCTACCCGGACGCGCTGGCCCGGCGCGGGTGGGCCTCCCACCTCCGCAAGTTTCGGCTACGAGGCGGTCGAGTCCGCCCGGCGGGGGAGCTTCCAGTTCGGGCGGATCCAGTGGCAGGTGTATCCGTTCGGGTAGCGCTCCAGGTAGTCCTGATGCTCCGGCTCCGCTTCCCAGAACGGGCCTGCTGCGGCGACCTCCGTCACAACCTTGCCGGGCCACAGTCCTGAGGCCTCGACGTCGGCAATGGTGTCCTCGGCGACACGCTTCTGCTCGTCGCTCGTGTAGAAAATCGCCGAGCGGTAGCTGACTCCGGTGTCGTTGCCCTGCCGGTTCCGGGTCGTCGGATCGTGGATCTGGAAGAAGAACTCGAGCAGGTCTCGGAAGGAGATGCGCTCGGGGTCAAACACGATCTCGAGGGCTTCGGCGTGAGTGCCATGCTTGCGGTAGGTCGCATTCGGCACATCACCGCCGGAGTAGCCGACCCGGGTCGACAGCACGCCGGGCTGCTTTCGGATCAGGTCCTGGACACCCCAGAAACAGCCTCCGGCGAGAATGGCCTGCTCTTCGGTCATGGGCGGGGTCCTTTCGGCAATCTCGACGTCTGCTGACACCGGACATTGTGCCCCGGGAGGCGCTCAGGCGCACCGCCGAGCCTGAGCGGGCCCGATCGTCAGTGCGTTGGGAGAGCTACTGGTACGTCTTCGTCAACGGCACCACGTTCTTCGGGTCGCAGTTGTAGATGCCGTTGTTGGGCTGCGTGACGTCCTTGTCGTAGACGAAGCCGTTAGGGGTGACGTCCATGATCACGTAGCAGGTCGGCTGCAGCGGGTTCTTCGGGTCGGTATTGCGGGGCGGGAACAGACCGCCGGCGGTCCACGTCGACTCGGTGGCGGCCTTCTGCAGTACGCAGTCCTGGGTGAGGGTGTTGCCGCAGGCTGTCGCCGACTTGGCCCAAAGCGTCCACGCGTTGAACGCGAGAGCGGTGAAGTCCGTGTACGTCGGTCCGCTCGTCCCGGCGGTCATGATGCTCTTGATCTGCTTGACGACCGCGTTGGAGTCCATTTCGAACGGCAGGTGGCTGAAGTACTGGTAAGTCTTCGGGATCGCGCCGATGGTCTTCACCGCCGCGATGGTCTGCGGCTCGTAATACGCGTTGCCGAGGAGCAGGTAGGTCAGCTTCAGCCCGACGTCCTTTATGGCGGTCAGCTCCGGCGCGATGTAGGCGGCGCTGCCGGTCGAGTTCATGTACGCCTTGGCTCCGGAGGTGTTGATCTCCTCCATGTAGGGGCGCCAGTTCGTCACCAGCGGGGGACGCTCGGAGTAGTCGGCCACCTTGTAGCCGATCTTCTCGACCGCGTCCCTGGTACGCAGCCCCTGCGGGCGCAGCGATGCGACGTTGCTACCGCCGATGGCGATGCCCTTGAGCGTCTCGGGATATTTCAGGCTGAGCAGCCGGAAGGGGCCGACCTGGAACTGGCTGGCCGGGTTCGGCGTCGGCTGCACCTGGAGAGCGGAGGCGACAGCGGGCGGCGATACCGAATACGACGGGATCTCGCCGAGCTTGCAGTTCAGGCGCGGCTGCACCCCGGGGGCGTCGAGGCCGTTGCCGTTGCCGACCAGCATGAACTCCTTCTGGCAGGCCTGGATCATCTGCTGCGCGACCTCGAAAAGCTTCGCGTCGTACTTCGTGAGCACGATCTTGCGGCCGTTGATGCCGCCGGCGTCGTTGCACCACTTCACGAACGCCTCACCGACCTGGAAGAACTCCTTGCCCAGGCCCGGCGCCACCGCAGATCCAGCGTCGGACATGGTGCCGATGTTGATACTGGTCGCGGACAGGCCGCGACCGGTGCCGCCGGTCGGGCTGCCGGGTCCGCATATGGCCTTCAGGTCACCGAAGTCGCCTTTGCCGGCTGCGGACGGCGCCGCCGTCGTACCGCCTCCGGTTGCCGGTGCCTTCGACGGGCTGCTGGAGCGCCCGCATGCGGCCAACGCCGCGAACGTCGCTCCGGCGGCCACTAACGCCGCCAGACGGGTGCCTGTCCGCATCGAACCAACCCTCATGCCCGACCCCTGCTCTATTGGCGACTGAAGCGGCACGATGATGGCACATGGTGACCTGGGCCACATCACGGACTCTCGGATCGAAGCGATTCCGTGAGCGCGGGTCGGACGGGATGCGCTGAAAGGTCCCTTATGCGGCTGACGACCCGTCAGATTTGCGTTAGGCGAGCGCGGGCGTACGCGTGTCACGCCCGGACCGCAGTACCGCGCCTGGGCGGCGGGCGGTCAACTCACGGTTGGTGACGAGGGACTCGCCATTCACGATGACGTGCGCCCGACCCGACCCTCGAGCTCGTCGAGATACTCCGCCGCCCTAGGCGGAGAGGCTGAACGGCGGGTACTGGTCAGTCACGAGGACGATGGCGTACGCCGTGACCCGGTTGTGCCACCGCATGACGCCCTGCACGAAATCGAAGATGCCTCGCGGATACCTCCCGGTGAACAAGATTGCGAACCAGGCGATCACAACCACCACGACGGTCGCGAGTTCCAGGAATACCAACACGATGAAATGCGGGATAGCCAGAAACCACTTGACCAGCGGCAGCCACCGGTTCAGGTCGCGCTCAGCGTCGGGATAGGCGTAGTCGAGGTGCACCGACTGGTGATCATCGGTGGAAGGGTACCGGTCATCCATCAGGGCCAGATACACGCCGACACGACTTCCGAACCGCAGCAGTTCCAGGTTCCAATCGAACCACCAGCGCGGGTACTTCTGGCGGAACAGAATCATCAACAAAGGAGCGAGGACCAGCAGGCCTCCTGCCCCCGCCGCTACCGCCGACGTCCTGCCGCCTGACGTCCACTGCCACGTTCCCCCCGACACGGCGCCCAGCACGAATGCGATCGGGATGAACACGACAATACGAAATGCTGTGGTCAGCCGATTCAGCGCCCGATCCGGGTAGTCGACCGAGAACTGAACCGGGTAGGTCGTCATCAGTTGCATTCTTCCGCTCCTTTACGCCGCGGCCCAGTCAGCGCGGTCAGCGAACCGGCCGCCCGTCCTCAAGATAGTGCGTGCGGGCCGGCTTCCTGACCGCCGCTGCGACGCGGCGGCGCACCGGCCCGCTGAGCGATCGCAGCGCGCGGTCGACGCGGGCCAACCGGTACGCGGAAATCTCCTCCCCTTGCAGGACGATGTCGGCCAGCTTGGGATCGTTGAGCACGCCGCAGTCGAACAGGAACCGCATGCCGCCCGGCCGACCGGGACGCGGCCGCAGAAAATCCACGCAAGCCAGGCGGCCACGACGCAGATCCAGCCCGCACTCCTCACGTGCCTCGCGCCGGCAGGCCTCCCACGGGCTCTCACCATCCGCCTCGACAACGCCACCGGGAATGGTCCAGCCGGACTTGTACGTGGGCTTGAGGATCAGCAACCGCCCCTTTCGATCCCAAACCAGCGCGCCAGCCGAGGCCGGAATTCGCGGCAGCACCCCATCAGCCCGCAACGGATCCTCGGTCCTCGGTCCGACACCCTGGCCCACTGACACGCGAATGGACGCTAGCAGCCCGACCGGCTGGCAACCGGGTTGTCCGTCTGCCGGCCGCGTACTCAGGAGTTGACTCTCGTCATGCATACCGCCCCCGGATCAGGCGATCGTCATTTCGGTGAGGAAGGCGGCCGGCTCTCCTACGGCTCCTACCTGCGGCTGCCGCAGCTGCTCGACACCCTCGCGCCGCACAGTGGCCACCACGATGAGCCGCTGTTCATCACGGTCCACCAGGTTTACGAACTGTGGTTCCGCCTGCTGCTGCACGAGGTCGAGGGGGCGCGCGACGCCCTGTTCGCCTTCGATCTGCGCCGCTGCAGGCACTTGCTGCACCGGGTCCACGCCATCGAACGCGTCCTGATCGAGCAGATCGCGGTCTTGGAGACGATGACGCCGCAGGACTTCCTGGCCTTCCGCGAATTGCTCTCGCCGGCGAGCGGCTTCCAATCCGTCCAGTTCCGCGAACTCGAATTCGTCTCCGGTCTGAAGGATCCCGACTTCTCCGGGCGGCTCCGGGCGGCGTCGGACACAGAGCGCGCGCGGCTGTCGCGTCGCCTCGCCGAGCCCAGCCTGTGGGACGCCTTCACCGCCGCCCTCGCGGAGCGGGGCGTGGGTGCGGATCTCGACGGGCTGGTGCGGATCGCGGTCGAACCCGCGCTCGGCCCGCTCTGGGACGTCGCGGAGGATCTGCTCGGCCACGATGAGAGTGCGGCTCTCTGGCGGGCCCGCCACGTCACGATGGTCGAGCGTCAGATCGGCGGCAAGCCGGGCACCGGCGGCTCCTCCGGCGCCCCGTACCTGCGTGGCCGGCTCGATGTGCGCGACTACCCGCTGCTGTGGGAGGTCCGTGGCCGGCTGTGAACGGTCAGGCCTGCCCCGTAGGTTTGCTCGCAGAACCGTTACACGCCGTGCAAGGAGCTGCCCTGGTGGACATCGACCAGATCGTTCATCAGCTTGTCGTACTAGGCGACCGCTCGCCGGTGCAGATCGCGGCAGATCTATCGGTGTCACCCGACAGCGTCGAACGCTGGAAGGCGGGTACGGCGCGTCCGCGGCCCGAGGCAGAGCGCAAACTGCGTCAGCTGGCGGAAACCATGCATCTGTCGCGCATTGGCGAGCCGGGTTCCGTGATGCGATCAGTCGACGTGGCCCTGCGACAGCTACGGGAACGGTTGCACTCGCACGGCCGCCTTTCAAGCCGTAATGAGGCGCTCGACGAGGTCGCCATTCTGCTGTTCGCTCATGCGATGGGGACTCAACGTGACGGCGAAGGAATTAGTCAGGGGTCCATTCGCGGACAGCGCGGCGCAGGGCCGGCCGAGAAATTGCGGAATTACGTTCACGAGGTGGTCCAGCGGTGCCTGCCGGACTCTTTGGTGCACGAGTTAAAGGTGACGGACTTCCAGCTTCGGCTCACACCGAAGGAAGACGAGCTGGCTACCCGGGTCATCGAGATATTCCAGAAGCTCTCGCTGGATAGCGCGAGTAATCCGCTGCGTGTCGACTTCATCAACGAGGCGTTCGGTCGCTTCCTCGCCGACTCCTTCGTGGACGAGAAAGAGCTGGGTCAGTATCTCACACCGCCGGAGGTCGTTGACTTCATGGTGCGGCTGGCCGCGGCGCACCTCACTGCGCAGGAGCGCGAAAGTCTCCTGAGCGGCGATCCGGCGCAGGGCTTCGGATTCGTTCTTGACCCCTCCTGTGGGGTCGGATCGTTCCTCGCTGAGTTCATTCGCGTCGTTCACCAGGAACTCATCCTTCCGAATAGACCGGAGATCTCGGGTTCATGGGTGGGCCGCGCCGCGGCGGATTTCGTTGTCGGCATAGATAAGTCCGAACGGATGATTCGTCTCGCGCTGGCGAATCTCGCACTCTTTGGAGCTCCCGCTGCGCGGTTGCATCTGTCCAACGCACTGGCGACGCGTGGCGATGACGGCGCCGTCGCACAGTCGTTCGTCGGGCGGGTCGGGCTCATTCTCACCAATCCTCCCTTCGGTGCCACCTTCGGACGCGAGGAACTGGTCGGGTACGAGTTGGCGGGAAGCTGGGCCACTCGAGCGTGCCCAACGATCGACAGCGAGCTGTTGTTTCTGGAGCGGTACGCAACGTGGCTGCGCCCAGGTGGGCAGCTCATGGCAATCGTGCCGGATTCGGTGCTCACGAATAAGGGCATATTCGCCGACCTACGCCGGGGTTTGGCTGACTCGGTCAGCATTGTGGACGTGATCTCTCTCCCGCCGGTTGCTTTTGCCGCGGCTGGGACGACGACCAAGACGAGTGTCTTGCATTTGCGTAAGCGGAGCAGTCGCAAGGGCGCCGCGGGAGACTCGACGAAATTTGCCATCTGCCGGGATCTCGGCTACACGGTTTCAGCCCGCGGATCGCAACGCACGAAGTTTCTCGAGGGAACGAATGAGCTCCCTTCCCTGCTGGAGCAGCTCATCAGTGAGCCGATTGGCCCAGCAATTCGGCTCGTGCCGGGCGTTGCAGCGTTAGATCGTTGGGACGCGACCTACCACGCTTCTTTGTCGGCTGACGTCACGTCGCGACTGGTAGGTATGGGGCTGCGCGTGGGCGAGGTGGCGTCAATCATTGCCGATCGTGTGGACCCACGCAGATTCTCGCAGTCCAATTTCAGGTACATAGAGATCTCGGATGTGGACGGGGAAACCTATTCGGTCACGTGCAAGACGGTCGACGTCCGGGAGGCTCCATCAAGGGCCAGGCAGCGAGTGCGGGCCGGCGACGTGCTGGTCTCGACAGTTCGCCCGGAGCGCAGGACCGTCGGTGTCGTGCCCACTTGGCTCGACGGCTCCGTCGCCACCACCGGCTTCGTCGTGCTGCGGCCCAAGTCCATGGACGGGTGTCTTCTTGCAGCACTCTTGCGTACGCCATTTGTGACCGAGCAGTTGATGCGCAACAACGTTGGAATCGCCTACCCGGCGATTGAGGCCGGCTGCCTGCCCGGGGTGTCACTTCCCTTGAACCGCAGCGATATCGACGCCTTAGATGTGCTGGCGGAACGGCTGGTGGATGCCCGCGAGGCGGGTCGCCGGGCGCAGCAAGTATTCGATGTGGCGCTGGAGTCGGCTGCTGCGGAGTGGTTCAGTCAGATCCCACGCTAATCCGAGGTCAGCCGACGCACACCATGCATGTGGCTCACGCCCCTGGAGCGTGCGCGAGCTGCGGGAAGGCGGCGATCGCTGCGAGGAACCTGCTGACCTCAGCCGGGCTGCCCTTGAGCTCGATCCCTGGGTACGACGCGGAGCGCATCCGAAGTGGCGTCGTCAGGTATTCGGCGAGGCTCCGGCGGCTCCCGATCACTTCAAGGTCTGCCTTGGCCGTCACATCGGTGTCGACCGTGCACCTGCCGCGCTTTTAGGCCGGCACGAGATCGGTGCCCACCTCAATCAGGGTGTACCAAACCGCCCGCCGTCCCTTGTCCCGGTTGTGACGTTGTCTGAGAAGCCGTGGAAGGGGCGCCCCTGTTTTCAGGGGCGCCCCTTCGGTGAGTGTGTTGGTCAGTGGAGAGTGATGACCTTGTGCATCCCCATGATCGCGTGCGGAGCGCCAGTCGACTCGTCGGCGATGAAGCACAGCAGCACATAGGTGCCGGCGGGCAGGTTGTAGCCGACCCTGACCGAGTTACCCGGCGACACCACGTCGTTACCGGCAGACGGCCCGTTCAGAAAGAACGGCGGCGGACCCTGGCTGCTGGAAGAGCCGAAGTATCTCTGGATCTGAGCGTCAGTGGTGCCCCGCTTGACCGGCTGCAGATCCATGAAGTGCAGCGTGTGCGACGTGTTGGTGAACACGTAGCTGCCGATACGAGGCCAGCTGCTCGGAGCGATGAACCGATCGGTGCTGGTGCCCTGGACGTAGACGTTGCCATGCAGCGGACCGTTGCCGCTACCGGGTGTCACCCGCAGCGGGGTGAAGGCCGGGCTGCCGACTCCCTGGAAGTTGGCCAGGTCCGTCAGGTAGTAGGTGCCCGGCGTCAGGTGCGTCGTGACGGTCTCGGTGGTGCCTGCGACGTCAGCAAGCCCTACCGCATCGATGTCGCGCACCAGCTCTCGGGTGCCCTTGGCGGCGGTGGCCTGGCCGAACTCGTCTTTCAGGTCAGCTGCCACCCGAGTGAGCGTGGCGGTCCCCTTGAGGCGGAACAGGGTGATGTTGGTGCCGCCGGACTTGTTGTTGTTCACTACGGTGAAGGTGTCCAGGCCAGCTTTGATGGTCGACTGGCTGATGGCGACTCGGGTACCGTCGACGACGACGAGGGCGGCGTGCGGGAGTGGCTGGCACGCCGTCAATCCGATGGTGAGTAGTCCCCCGCTTACGGCGACGGACGCGAGCCGGACGGGCCGGCTCAGTAGGCGATTTGTTCGCATTCCGCTCCCAACGTCTTTGGACGAAGTTGTCGAGGCATTCCTAATCCAGAACCAGTGCGTCTGTTGCCGAATTGGGCGTGCGTTGCTCTCTGAGACGTGGCCACGTCGCGCCGGGCTCATCCGTGACGGGGCGATCGGTGCGCTGCAGCAGACCACGTTCTGGCAGCACACAGGCCTGGTCGCGAACGGACTGCCGCAGGCGTTCAACGCCGACTGGTGGCTGGACACCGACCGGGGTGGCGGCATCCTTAACGTCGCCGGCCTACCCGCGTCTGGCCGAGCGCCTCTGCGACCTGATCGATGGCCGACCGATCGATTCCGCGGCACCGGCGACTCCGACGTTCGCCGAGGCACGGCAGACTCAACGCGCCGCGGATGCAATACGTGCGTCGAGCACGCAGTCGAGTGCATGCCCGACGGTCGGCTGCCGGACATGTGGTCAGCTCACATCATCGAACCGCTGCCCGGGGTGCCGTTGGAGATCGAGATGTTCAACCTGCCTGGCTCACCGGACGAAGTGGCGGCCGCGGCGTACCGCGCCCTCGAACTGTTGACCATTCGCTGAACAGCCATATGTCGCAAGCACAAAGCAAAAGGGAGCCAAGATGCTGGATCTCACCGGGAAGACTGCCCTCGTGACCGGTGCGGGGCAGAACGTAGGAGCCGGCATCGCCCGCGTATTGGCTGGGCAAGGCGCCGCGGTCGCCGTCAACGATCTTCGCGTCGAACGAGCGCAGGAGACGGTCGCCGCCATCACCGAGGCCGGTGGTCGAGCGCACGCCGTCGGCTTCGACGTCACCGACTACGACGCGGTCGTGGCGGGGATAGCGCAAGCCGAGTCGGCACTGGGCCCCGTCGACATCCTCGTCAACAACGCCGGCAACGGCGGTGCCGAGCGCTTGGCACCCGTCCAGTTCCGGGAGTCCGACCCAGCCTCTTGGCGCGGGCCGATCGACGTGAACCTCTACGGCGTCATGAACTGCAGCCGCGCCGTCATCAACGGCATGTGCGAGCGCGGCTGGGGACGCATCGTGACCATCGCATCCGGAGCTGGGGTGATCGGACTGAGGATCGGGGTTTCGGCCTACGGCGGCGGCAAGGGTGGGTCGATCGGCTTCATGCGCCATCTGGCCATCGAGAACGCGCGGGCCGGCGTTACGGCTAACACGCTCGCCATCGGGCTGATGCCGGTCCTCGATCCAACGATCACGACATCCTTGGCCAGCAGCATCCCTGTCGGGCGCATCGGTCGGCCCGAGGACATCGGATACGCGTGCGCGTACCTGGTTTCGAACGAGGCCGAGTACGTGACCGGCCAGACCATCCACATCAATGGCGGAAACGTCACCACCTAG
>JBBRSE010000063.1:0-20399 GCA_038245655.1 Mycobacteriales bacterium
CTTGCGCTGGCCCATCGTCAGTCCCATCGATCGGGCCTATCGCCCCGATCGACACCGGCACGGCAGGCGCGCTCCACGCGCGCATTCCTTCATGAGTCAACGAACCCCGCTACGCGCGCAATTTTGATGAGTCAACGCGCGGGATTGACCATGACCCGAGGTGGCATACACTCGTCGTACACAGGGGTCTGCGCGGTCTCAGACGTAGCGGACCCGCTCGATTCGTCTCACGGTCTTACAGAAGCTCTGGCCCGGCGGTTCGACCCGGCCCTTGTGACATTACGAGCCCTGTCCGGAGACCGACTCCCTTGACGATTAGTACAGCCGACGCCCCCTCCACCGCAGAACCGGCCGGTCTTGCGCATGTGGCAGTGAACGATTTCGGCTCTGAGGAAGAATTCCTCGCCGCAATCGACTCGACGATCAAGTACTTCAACGATGGCGACATCGTCGACGGCATCATCGTCAAGGTCGACCGGGATGAAGTCCTGCTGGACATCGGCTACAAGACCGAGGGCGTCATTCCGTCCCGGGAATTGTCGATCAAGCACGATGTCAACCCCAATGAGGTCGTCTCGCTGGGTGACCAGATCGAAGCCCTTGTTCTGCAGAAGGAGGACAAGGAAGGCCGGCTGATCCTGTCCAAGAAGCGGGCTCAGTACGAGCGCGCCTGGGGGACCATCGAGCAGCTCAAGGAAGAGGATGGCGTCGTTACCGGCACCGTCATCGAGGTCGTCAAGGGCGGCCTGATCCTCGACATCGGGCTGCGCGGCTTCCTGCCGGCGTCGCTCGTCGAGATGCGTCGTGTGCGTGACCTGCTGCCTTACGTGGGTCGCGAGCTCGAAGCCAAGATCATCGAGCTGGACAAAAACCGCAACAACGTCGTCCTTTCGCGCCGCGCCTGGCTGGAGCAGACCCAGAGCGAGGTCCGCAGCGAGTTCCTGGGCAAGCTGGCCAAGGGTCAGGTGCGCTCGGGTGTCGTCAGCTCGATCGTCAACTTCGGCGCGTTCGTCGATCTCGGCGGCGTCGACGGTCTGGTCCATGTCAGCGAGCTGTCCTGGAAGCACATCGACCACCCGTCAGAGGTCGTCGAGGTGGGCCAGGAAGTCACCGTCGAGGTGCTCGACGTCGACATGGACCGCGAGCGCGTCTCGCTGTCGCTGAAGGCCACACAGGAAGACCCGTGGCGCCAGTTCGCGCGTACTCACGCGATCGGCCAGGTCGTGCCCGGCCGAGCGACCAAGCTCGTGCCCTTCGGTGCGTTCGTGCGCGTCGAGGAAGGCATCGAGGGCCTGGTCCACATCTCCGAGTTGGCCGAGCGCCACGTGGAGCTGCCGGAGCAGGTCGTTCAGGTCGGCGACGAGATCATGGTCAAGGTCATCGACATCGACCTCGAGCGGCGCCGGATCAGCCTGTCGCTCAAGCAAGCCAACGAGTCGGCTCACGACGTCGAGGCCAGCGAGTTCGACCCGACGCAGTACGGCATGGAAGCTCACTACGACGATACGGGTAACTACATCTACCCCGACGGCTTCGACTCCGACACCGGCGAGTGGTTGCCCGGCCACGAAGACCAGCAGTCCGCGTGGGAAAGCCAGTACGAGGCCGCTCGCCAGCGCTACGAGCAGCACATGAGCCAGCTTCGTGCAGCTCAGGTCGCTGAGACGGACGCGACCGGGCCGTCGACGTACTCCTCGGAGACCGAAGCCGGTGCTTCGGCGCTGGACGAAGAGTCGCTGCGCAAGCTGCGCGAGCAGTTCGGTAACGACGCTTAGAGGCCAGCACGGCCTTGGTGAGAGCCCCGCAGGTAACGCCTGCGGGGCTCTTGCGCGTGCGGGGGGTGGTTTTATGCCCGAAAGGGTCCCGAGTGTCGGGCATTTGTCGAAAACCTGGACCTTGGTATGCCTGCCCCCCTAACGTGATCTCCCGGATCAACCACCCAACAGCCGGCCATCAACCGGCCTGCCCGCAATGATCACCCGAGGAGTTCAGGCGCCGTGATCCCCACCTTGCTCGGCCGGATCGAGACCCGCATTTTCGCGCTGGCACTCATCGGGTCCATCGCGCAGTTGATCTTCAGCCCGATCCTGCCCGGCATTCCTGACGGGGCCGATCTCGGACAGGTTTACAAGATCACGTTTGGGGTGCTGATCGCGACGATCGTCCTCGGGGTGATCTGGGAGTTCGTTTACCACGCGATCATGCAGTTTCGGTGGGAGAAGGACTGGCCGACCCTGTTTGGCTTCATCACGGTCATCAATGAGGGCGCGCTGGTCTGGTTCCTGATCAAGGCCGATGTGGTGCCGTGGGTGCCGAAGCAGCTGCAATTCAAAACTTTCGTCACCGACTTCCTGATCGTCTGGATGCTGACCTTCCTGTTTGTGAACGGGCCGATGCGTGTGCCGTTCGTACGCTGGCGCCACCGCGGCGGCCGGCTCGTCTGACGCTTCACCCCCGCTTGCCCGATGTCTGCGCGTACGGCGAAAGGAACACAGTGACCGACTGGGACGGATTCCAGGCACGGGTGCATCCCGGCGACGGGATCATCGCGCGCACCACCGGGGCCGCCCTGGTGCTGCCGGCGTACTCAAGCGACCAACAGCCCGTGGTCGACCAACTGCTCGGCCTGATTCGTGACGCCCGGCCCGGCGCCGGTCGCGCGCTGGCTCGAAAGCTCGCCGGGATCCTGGCTTCGGCGGAGGGCGACGAATCGGTCGATCTGGCGTTGCTCGCCCCGCTTGCTGGGGGCGACGTGGCCGTGCTCGTCGTGGGTGATGTGGAGGTCAACGTCGACGGGGCCGAGGGTCCCGTGCGCGTCTCCGGCCGCGATTCGCTGACCTGGGTGGATCGGGTGCTGCGTGGCCCCTCCCAGATCCACGTCACGGCCGGAACGGGCGGCAGCCAGCCGGTGGCCGGCTCCGACCTCGTCGCCGGGATCGTGCCCGGCAGCGGTCTGAGTCTCGCCCCGCGCGCAGCCGGCCCGTCCATTGCTGCCGCGGATCTCCCGGCAGCTCAGGCTGATACGTCCGCCGGTCTGCAGGCGCCCGCACCACCGGCCCCAGCGGTCCAGTACGTCAAGCCGGCGCCCGCGCCCACCCCCCCGCCGGTCGTCACGCCGCCGCCGGTCGTCACCCCCGATCCGGTGCCGGCTCCGGTGCCGGTTCCTGACTTCCAGGTCGAGTCGCTGACCGATCAGGGACCGCCGGCGCGCGAGCCCTTGCCGGTCGACGCCGAGGAAGCCCCGATGCCGTCAGGCTCGGCGCCTGCCCAGGTCAAGGGCGTCTTCTGCAAGCGTGGCCACTTCAACGACCCGATGGTGCAGTTCTGCACGGTCTGCGGGATCAACATGGTCCAGCAGACGCCGGCCCTGGTCGACGGCCCGCGCCCGCCGCTCGGGGTGCTGGTGTTCGACGACGGGTCGGTGTTCCAGCTCGAGCAGGACTACGTGCTTGGCCGCCAGCCCGAGGGGGCGCCCGAGGTGCTTAACGGATCGGCCCGGCCGCTGCGCCTCGAAGATTCCGGAGGCACGGTGTCCCGGGCTCACGCGCTGATTGCGTTGGAGGACTGGACCGTCCGGCTTTCCGACCACGGATCGGCCAACGGCACCTACATCGCCATGCCTAACAGCCCCGACTGGCAGCCGGTGCCGCCCAACGGTCGCATCGTGCTGACGCCGGGAACCACGATCAAGCTCGGTAACCGCACCCTGAAGTACGAGTCGCACCGTGGCCAGCGATAAGTGCCAGCGCTAGCCGTCATGACTATTTACGCCGTCCTCACCAATCAGAGTGGAGAAAGCCGTGAGTAACGAGACTGTTGTCGGTGGCGCGTATCCCCGGCCTCCGGCGCAGGGTCCCGCTTCGGCTCCACCGAGCGCGCCCCCCGTCGTTCCGCAGACCACCGGGACGCACCAGACGATCCAGACCCCGGGCACGGGCGTCTTCGAGCGCGAGCAGCTGTCCGGCAAGGGAGACCTCACCCCGGAGCTGATCGATACCCCGGTCTGGACCGACGAGATGGTGGCCCGCGCCGGGATCCCCATCATCGACATCCCGTTCGTCACCGTCGGCGGCGGCATCGGCTCCTTCGCCATGGTCGACCACCTGCGCATTGCAGGCGTACCGGCGAATCAGCTGGCGGTGCTCGGCGTCAACAACAACCCCTGGGACACCTACGAATACCTGACCCGGGTCTCGCAGGTTCCGCGCGGCGAGCGGCTGCGTTCGGACGCCGGATCCAGCCCGGACAACATCTGGGGCTTCCCCAGCTACGCCATTCGCGAGGGCTGGCACGGCAAGAAGGGCCTCGTCGCCACCGCTGCGGGGGTGAAGAAGCAGTCCACCCTCGGAGCCAAGTTGGCTCCGCTCTACAACGTGCTCACCGAGCCAATCATCACCGACTACTTCACCCCCCGGGCCGGTCAGGCTTTCGCCGCGATGGAGCGCGAGGCCTGGCGTATCCAGTACGCGTCCATGCTGCGCAAGGGGCTGGTGCGCATGGTGCGCCGGCGGGCCGGCGCCGGCTACTTCACGATCCTCACGCCAGCGGCCGGCACCTCCCAGACCAAGCGGGTGGCGTTCCGCAGCCGCTTCGTCCACATTGCCGTTGGCTACCCGGGCCTGCGCTTCCTGCCTGACCTGCAGGAATACCGCACGCGTACCGAGGACTATGCCCACGTCGTCAACGCCTATGAGTCGCACGAGCACGTCTACGACGAGCTGATCCGTCGCCCTGGAGTGGTCGTGATCCGCGGCGGCGGCATCGTCGCCTCGCGGGTCTTGCAGCGGCTGATCGACGATCGCAACCTCAAGGGCGCCCAGACGCAGATCATCCACCTGCTGCGCAACTACCTGCCGGCCCGTCACGGCCCGAGCGTCTTCAAGCGGCGCAAGGGCGAGTACGGCATCGGGATCCAGGGCTTCAACTGGCCCAAGTCCAACTGGGGCGGCGTCTACAAGAGCCAGCTGGAAAAGGCGACGCCAGAAGGGCGCAAGGAGCTGCTCAGCTGGCAGGGTGGGACCACGACCCCGCACCGCAAGCTCTGGCTGCAGCAGTTGGCGGCCGGCGAGAAGGCCGGCTACTACCGGCAGATGGTCGGGCAGGTGAAGGAGGTCCAGCAGACTCCGGACGGCCGCATTCTCACGGTCGTCACTACCCAGCAGGGTCCGGTTAACATCCCGGCCGACTACATCGTCGACGCGACCGGGCTCGAAGCCGACGTCACCGAGCACCGGTTGCTCAAGGACCTGTTCGACATGACCGGCGCGATCCGCAGCCCGTACGGCCGCCTCGACGTCGAGCTCTCGTTCGAGGTCAAGGGCACGCGCAATGGCGACGGGCTGCTCTTCGCCTCAGGATCGGCGACTCTCGGTGGCCCGTACGCGACCGTCGACTCCTTTCTCGGGCTGCAGTACCAGGCCCTGACGATCACCGAGGAGCTCTCCAAGTACGGCTTCGGCAAGCACCTCGGCCTCGGACGTTCGACTTCGCAGTGGTGGAAGTGGATGCGCCACAGGCCGTTGCCGTAAGGGGCAGGCACGCCGTTTCACCCGCCGGCGGAACGGGTCGCGTCCAGCGACCTGCTCCGCCGGCTTTGGCGTTTAGGGGGCTGTGGTGCTGGGAGTTTGGCGTTCGAGCTGGGGGTTATGGGCTGGTGACGCGGGCGGCGGGCATGGCTTGCGCCGGCACGACAGAGCCGGCCTCCATCAGCTTCGCGAGATCGCTCTGGTCCTGGAGCTGGCCAGGACGCACGCGTAGCAGCCCGGCGACGCCTTCCGGCGCCGTGGTGGCAAGGTCCGTCAGCAAAATGCCGTTCGCCATGTTTTCTGGGCTCACGACCTCGGCCGTGATTCCCAACCGGGTCAGGCGCTCCGCGAGGCCCCCGAGGCGGCGCCGGCTCCCGTCATCGACAAGTTGCAGCGCGTCGCCACGGGCGGCCGCGAGACGTACACCGACGGCGATGG
Source organism: Mycobacteriales bacterium (assembly GCA_038245655.1). GTDB lineage: Bacteria > Actinomycetota > Actinomycetes > Frankiales > Frankiaceae > DATAZK01. Next base: position 5,964 of record JBBRSE010000063.1, read on the forward strand.
CGGCGTCGGCTTCATCGCCGGCGCCGGCCAGCGCGCTGATCGGACCGGGCACGTTGGCGAGCGCCGTCGCGCCCTCCCAGACAGCCACGGTCACATCGACGGAAGCAAGCAGGCGGTCCCGGTCGATGTTCGCGGTGGGTGACAGGAGCACCAGGTCGGCGTCGGTCGACGACACCTGCGACGCGGCGTCAGCGGTGGGGTCCGCGCTGAAGCGGGAGAGTACGACGCAGTCGAGGCCTCGAGCGCGCACCTGCTCGGCAAGTCCTTCGAGCTCTCCCATGACGCCCGCCATCTCGGCGAGCTCGATCGACAAGCCGCTGCCGACTTCGAGGGTCTCGGTCGCCTGCGGCCGGAAGAGGCTGAGGACGACCTGGGACGGCTGCTCGGACGCGGCGAGGTCGGCGGCCAGCGATGCCAGCGGAGCATCCGCCTCGGCGTCGTCAAGCACGACCACGACCCGGTAGACATCGGGGATCCCGAGCGCCGCACGCTCTGCCTCCTCGACCTCCTTCGCCACCAGCCGGTCGGGGTAGACGAGCTTCAGCAGCGGGGCTGTCATGACGGTCGTCACCACGGCCATCACGACCAGCATGGTGAAAAGGGGCACGTCGAGGACGCCCAACCTTAGCCCGACCGAGAGCAGGACCAGTTCGGTGAGGCCGCGGGTGTTCATCAGCAGCCCGAGAGCCTGGGAACGGCGGTTCGGGATGCCTTGCAGGCGGCCCGCCGCGTACGCACCGAGGAACTTGCCGCCGATCGCCACCGCCAGCACGGCGAGAAGCTCACCAACGCTGCGCCCGGTCAGCTTGCTGACGTCGACGGAAAGGCCCGTGACGATGAAGAAAATCGGCAGCAGCAGGAGCACGCTGACCTGCTCCAACCGCTCGAGGACCTCCCGGAACAGTTCCTGGGTGCCCTCGCGGGGAACGATGACCCCGAAGACGAACGCGCCGAAGATGAAGTGGATACCGATCCGGTCGGTCAACCAGGCGGACAGGATCAACCCGACCAGCAGGAACGCGAGCACGTCAGGGGTGAGCCGGCCGGCGCGTTGATAGATGGGCAGCAGGACGCGCCCCAGCAAGGGGCGTACGAGCCCGAACATGACGGCGATGAACAGCGCCGAGTAGGCGAGCACCTCCCACAGCGGGTCGTTGGTGTAGCCGGCGATGGCTGACACAATCGCGAGCAGGGACCAGGCGACGACGTCGTCGATCGCGGCGCACGCGAGCGCGATCACACCGAGTGGCGTGCGCGTCATGCCCCTCTCGCTCAGGATGCGGGCCAGCACGGGGAATGCTGTGACGCACATGGAGGCGCCGATGAACAGGGCGAAAGCCAGCTTCTTGACGTGTCCGTTGGGGCCGACGGAATGCTGGTTGTAGAGCCACAGCGCGAGCAGGGCGCCGCCGACGAACGGAATCAGAATCGACGAAAGCGAGATCACGCCGGCTCGCCGCTCATTGCCCCTGATGAGCTTGAGGTCGAGTTCGAGCCCGATGATGAACATGAAGATGACGAGCCCGAGGTTGGCCAGCACCTTCAGGATCGGGACGACCTCGGTCGGGAAGAGCTCCGTTGTCAGCGTCTTCTGGCCATGGTGAAACTGCCCGAGCAGCGACGTCCCGAGCAGGATGCCGGCCAGGATCTCGCCGATCACGGGCGGCTGCCCGATGCGCTTGAAGAGCCGGCCGAGCAGCCGGGCCAGGATGACGACGAAGACGATGGCGATGAAGACGGCCGCCGTCTCGTCGGCCGCCGGCGTCACCCGCGCTGGCTTCGTCGCAGCGGCCGCCAGGGTGTTGCCGGCCACGGCGATCAGGTTGGGCATGTCAACACCTGCCGCAGCAGACACCATCACGGTTTCGTCCCATCCATGAAGAGGTGCTGGCCAAAAGCCGCTCGGCGCGGCCCGGATCAGGCTAGATCGTCCGGAACGTGGTGTCTGTCAGATCGCTGATACCTGATCCCCGGGATCAGCCCGCTGTTAGCGTGTCCTCGTCCGAAGAGCCGCAGAACGGCTGCGGCGTGGACGAGTGGGGGAGGCCCGTGGACGGCATTGCGGACTACACGTTCACCCGTCCGTTGGGCGAGGGAAACCACGGGCGTTACTACCTGGCCACCCCGCCGCCGCGGCTCGGGCTCGACGCACCGTACGTCGTCGTCAAGGTCGTCGCAGGTCAGACGACGTCCGACACGTTCACCCGGGCCACCCGCGAGTTGAAGGCCTTCGCCGCGGTGCGCTCCCCCTACCTGGTGCGCCTGTTTGACGCCGGCCAGCAGGCCGGCACCTTCTTCTACGCCATGGAGTGGCTGGAGCGCGGTTCGCTCGCGGAGCCGGCGAGCGAGCTCACGAAGGACGCCGCCCGCAAGGCCGTCGCCGACGTGGCCCGGGCCGCCCATGCGTTGCATGAGGCGGGCATCGTGCACCAGGACATCGCCCCCGAAAATGTGCTGCTCACCGAGGACGGGGGTCGCCTCGCCGACCTCGGGCTCGCCAAGGTGTTGCAGCCCGGCGTGACGGTGACCAGCATCGGAAGCCGGAGCATCGGCGCCGTCGAATTCGTCGACCCGGCGATGCTCGCCGGTGGCCAGCCGTCGAGGCTCACTGACGTCTACAGCCTGGGAATGACGCTGCACCGCGCGCTCACCGGCCGCGGAATGTTCGGAGACATCCCGTCGGATCAGCCGATGATGGCGATGCGGGCCGTTCTCGCCGGCAGTCCTAAAGCGGATTCCGAGCTCGCGCCGGACGAGGCGGCGCTGATCAAAGCCTGCGTCGATCAGGACCTTTCCCACCGCCCGCGCACCGCGCTCGAGGTGGCGGAGCGGATCGATGCGCTGCCAGTGCCGGTCGGAAGCCTGCCGCAGCGGTCGGTCGCGGCGGGCTGATTGCATCGCTGGATGCTGGTGTTCGCTGCATGAAGAAGGTCGGCCTTACCGGGGGCATCGGTTCCGGCAAGAGCACTGTTGCGCGACTGCTGGCCGCGCATGGGGCGGTCGTCGTCGATGCGGACGCCCTCGCGCGCCAGGTGGTGGCGCCCGGGACCCCCGGGCTGGCGGAGATCGTCGAGGCGTTCGGCACGGGGGTCCTGCAGGCCGACGGCAGCTTGGACCGGCCGGCCCTCGGACGCATCGTCTTCGCTGACCCGGCGGCGCTGCGCACCCTGGAGGGGATCACCCACCCGCGGATCAGTGCGGAGTCGGCCCGCCTGATCGCCGCGGCGGAGGTGAATGGTGCGCCCGTACTCATCCACGACATCCCGCTGCTGGTCGAAAACGGCCTCCCGGAGACGTTCGATTCTGTGATCGTCGTCGAGGCTCCTGACGAGGTCCGGCTCGCCCGGCTCGAAGAGCGGGGACTGCCGCGCGAGGAGGCGGCGGGGCGGATGCAGGCGCAGGCGAGCAACGAGCAGCGGCGTGCGGCGGCGACGTACCTCATCGACAACGCTGGATCCCTCGCTGACCTGCAGGTTCGGGTTGACGAGGTCTGGGCGGAACTCGCCTCCTGAGAGGTTTCTCAGGTAGCTGCTCGCGCAGGGCGGATTCTGTCGGACGCTTGTGGTGTTCTCGTAAGCGTGAGTCCCACGATCGAGCGTCCGAAGAGTGATATCCAACGGTCGCAGCGGCCGTTCAAGGTCGTCAGCGATTTCGAGCCGAGCGGCGATCAGCCGGCGGCGATTGCTGAGCTAGCGCGCCGCATCGAGGCCGACGAGCAGAATGTGGTGCTCCTCGGAGCCACGGGTACGGGCAAGAGCGCGACCGCAGCGTGGCTGATCGAGCGGCTGCAGCGCCCGACCCTGGTGCTGGCGCCCAACAAGACCCTCGCGGCGCAGCTGGCTAACGAGTTTCGCGAGCTGCTCCCGGGCAATGCGGTCGAATATTTCGTCTCGTATTACGACTATTACCAGCCTGAGGCCTACGTCCCGCAGACGGATACCTACATCGAGAAGGACTCGTCGGTGAATGACGAGGTGGAGCGGCTGCGCCACTCGGCGACGATGAGTCTGCTCACGCGCCGCGATGTGATCGTCGTGGCGTCGGTGTCGTGTATTTACGGTCTTGGCACGCCGCAGGAATACATCGACCGTTGCGTCCGGCTCTCTGTCGGGGAGAGTTACGACCGCGACAAGCTGCTCCGGGCCCTGGTGGATGTGCAGTACTCGCGTAATGACCTGGCCTTCACCCGAGGCACTTTCCGGGTGCGGGGCGACACCGTTGAGATCTTCCCGGTCTACGAGGAACTGGCCGTGCGGGTCGAGCTCTTCGGCGACGAGATCGAAAAGCTCACGTATCTGCATCCGCTGACCGGCGAGGTGGTGTCGGAGTCGGAGAATTTGCTGGTTTTCCCGGCCACGCATTACGTGGCGGGTCCCGAGCGCATGGAGCGGGCGATCCGCAGCATCGAGCAGGAGCAGCAGGAGCGGCTCGCCGAGCTGGAGCGCCAGGGCAAGATGCTCGAGGCGCAGCGCCTTCGGATGCGGACGACGTACGACATCGAAATGATGCGTCAGGTCGGGTTCTGCTCAGGCATCGAAAACTATTCACGCCACATCGACGGCCGGGCGGCCGGTACGGCGCCTCACACCCTGCTCGACTACTTCCCGGACGATTTTCTGCTGGTCATCGACGAGTCGCACACCACCGTCCCGCAGGTCGGCGCCATGTACGAGGGTGACATGAGCCGCAAGCGCACCCTGGTCGACCACGGTTTTCGACTGCCGAGCGCGATGGACAACCGGCCGTTGAAGTTCGATGAGTTCCTTGATCGCATCGGGCAGGCCGTCTACATGTCAGCGACCCCCGGTCGTTACGAGATGGCCAAGGCTGACGGCGTCGTGGAGCAGATCATCCGCCCGACCGGCCTGATCGACCCCGAGATCGTGATCAAGGCGACCAAGGGTCAGATCGACGATCTCGTCCACGAGATTCGACTGCGCGCCGAGCGTGACGAGCGGGTGCTTGTCACCACCCTGACCAAGAAGATGTCGGAGGACCTCACCGACTACTTGCTGGACCTCGGGATCCGGGTGCGCTACCTGCACAGCGAGGTTGACACGATCCGCCGTATCGAGCTGCTGCGCGAGCTGCGCATGGGCGAGTTCGACGTGCTGGTGGGCATCAACCTGCTGCGCGAGGGTCTCGACCTGCCCGAGGTGTCGCTGGTCAGCATCCTTGACGCCGACAAGGAGGGCTTCTTGCGCTCGGGAACCTCGCTGATCCAGACCATCGGGCGGGCCGCTCGTAACGTGTCGGGGCAGGTCCATATGTACGCCGACAACATCACTCCCTCGATGCGGCTGGCGATCGATGAGACCAACCGGCGGCGCGAGAAGCAGGTGGCGTACAACACGGAGCGCGGCCTCGATCCGCAGCCGCTTCGCAAGAAGATCGTCGACATCCTCGACGACATGGTCCGCGAGACCGAGAGCGGCGAGATGATCGGCGGCTCAGGGCGTAGCCAGTCGCGCGGGAAGGCCCCGGTTCCGGGCATGTCCTCGAAGTCGGAGACGGTCGGGCGCCATGCGGCGGCGCTGGCCGGGATGCCCAAGGCTGAGCTGGCGATGCTGATCCAGCAGCTGTCCGATGAGATGCACGAGGCGGCCAAGGAGCTGCACTTCGAGCTCGCCGCCAGGCTGCGCGACGAGATCGGCGAGCTGCGCAAGGAGCTGCGCGGGATGTCGGTCGCTGGCGTCGGATGAGCCGGCTCGTGTTCCTCCGGGCTTGTTGGAGCGGGCTGTATCGAAGCGGACCGTGTTGAAGCGGAGCGGGGCGGCGGCGGGGGTCAGCTCACCAGCCTCGTTGGCGCCATTCGTACAGGTGCGGACGTTCGGCGCCGAGGGTGGTGTCCTTGCCGTGGCCCGGATACACCCAGGTCTCATCGGGTAACGGCTCGAAAACCTTGCGCTCCACGTCGTCGATCAGCCTCGTGAAGCGTTCGGGGTCTTTCTCGGTGTTGCCGACCCCGCCCGGGAAGAGGCAGTCGCCGGTGAACAGGTGCGGCGCGGCCGAGGAGTCAGGGGTCAGGGGCTCGTAAAGCAGCGCGATGGAGCCCGGGGTGTGCCCGACCAGATGGATCACTTGCAGCCGTGCGCGGCCCACCAGGATCTCGTCGCCTTCACGCACGATTCGCCGCGGCGCCACCGGCAACGCGGGGGCGTCGTCGGCATGGGCGACCCCCTCCGCGCCCGTGGCGTTCGTCACGGCTTCGAGCGCCTGGACGTGGTCAGGGTGGCGATGGGTGGTGACGATCGTCGCGAGCCCCTCGGGCCCGGCGAGCTCGAGGAGCCGGTCGGCCTCGTTGGCTGCGTCGATGAGCAACTGCTCGCCCGTCACCGTGCAACGCAGCAGGTAGCAGTTGTTGTCGAAGGGTCCGACGCTGACCTTCGTCAGGTGCAGGCCGGGTAGCTCGCGGGTGTCGGGCGGTCCGCCGGGGGTGACGTTTCCGGTGTAGGCGCCGGTTGCTGGCATCCGCACATCCTGCCTCGCGCCGCCGACAGATGCGACGACCACCCCCGAGCAAATGGCTGTGGCGCGGCGGGTCGGCGCCCGTGGCCTCGGCGTTGGTTAGGTGGGGGAGTCGGCTCGCCGTTGGGTGCGGCGGGGTCGGCGTGTTGGGTACGTGATGGCGAGGTGGCCGGCGGGGGCGGCGGGTGTCTTGCCGCTGGGTGCGGCTATGCCGGCGAGTCGCGCGCCGAACGGCGAGTTTGGTCCCGCCGGCCCCGGCGGACCGATCCCGGCGGACCGATCCCGACGGACCGATCCCGACGGACCGACCCCGACGGGACTACGACGGCTCCGCCGCGCGTTTTGTCGGAGGGCCTCCGTAGCATCGCCAGTGGGCGGGAGTGGCGTGGTCCGGCGGGTGATCCTGCGGGTGCATAGCGTCGCAAGATCGGGACAAAGTGGGACGCACGGCGGGGCCAGGTCGGGGCGCGGGTAGGGCGTCAAGTGGGTGTGATGGGCGGCAGTGTGCCGCCCGGGCGGAGGAGCATGGCTGAGCGTTTGATCGTGCGGGGTGCGCGCGAGCACAACCTTCGTGACGTGCACCTCGATCTGCCGCGCGATGCCCTGATCGTGTTCACCGGCCTGTCCGGGTCGGGGAAGTCCAGCCTGGCTTTCGACACGATCTTCGCCGAGGGTCAGCGGCGCTACGTCGAGAGCCTTTCTGCCTACGCGCGCCAGTTCCTCGGCCAGATGGACAAGCCTGACGTCGACTTCATCGAAGGGTTGTCGCCTGCCGTCTCGATCGATCAGAAGTCGACCTCGCGTAACCCGCGTTCAACCGTCGGCACGATCACCGAGGTCTACGACTACCTGCGGCTGCTGTATGCCCGGGCCGGGCGCCCGCATTGCCCCAAGTGTGGGCGGCCGATCGCCCGCCAGACCCCGCAGCAGATCGTCGACCGGCTGCTCGAACTGCCCGAGGGCACCCGCTTCCAGGTGCTCGCGCCAGTCATCCGTGGCCGCAAGGGCGAGTACGCGGAGCTCTTCCTCGACCTGCAGACCAAGGGTTTTTCGCGGGTGCGGGCCGACGGGCGGACCTACCGGCTGGCGGATGAGCCGATCAAGCTGGAGAAGCAGAAGAAGCATTCGATCGAGGTGGTGGTCGACCGGCTCACCGCCCGGGCGAGCGCGAAGCAGCGGCTCACCGATTCGGTCGAGACGGCCCTGCGGCTGGCCGATGGGCTGGTGCTGATCGACTTTGTCGACCTGCCCGACAAGGACCCGGGCCGCGAGCGGATGTTTTCGGAACATCTCGCCTGCATGTATGACGACCTGTCGTTCGACGAGCTCGAACCGCGTTCGTTCTCGTTCAACTCCCCCTACGGCGCCTGCCCGGCCTGCAGCGGCCTCGGGACGAAGAAGCGCGTCGACGCGGAGCTGGTCGTTCCGGACCCGTCGCTTCCGCTCTCGAAGGGCGCGATCCAGCCCTGGTCGACCGGCCACAATGTCGACTACTTCGGCCGGTTGATGCAGGCGGTCGCCGAGCACGTCGGATTCCGTATGGATACGCCGTGGGAGCGGCTGCCGGCCGCGGTCCAGACGATCTTGCTCGAGGGCCTTGGTGACGAGCAGATCCACGTGCGCTACCGCAACCGGTTCAACCGGGAGCGCTCGTATTACACGAATTTCGAGGGTGTCATCGCCTACCTCGACCGGCGCCATCGCGAGGCCGAATCCGACTCGGCGCGCGAGCGTTGGGAGGGCTATCTGCGCGACATTCCGTGCCCGACCTGCCACGGCACGCGCCTGAAGCCCGAGTCGCTCGCGGTGACGATGGGCGGCAGGTCGATTGCCGAGGTCGCGAAGATGTCGATCGCGGATGCGGCGAAATTCCTGTCGACCCTCGAGCTCAGCGATCGCGAGGCGCAGATCGCGGGGCGCGTTCTCAAGGAGGTCGATGCGCGGCTGCGCTTCCTGCTCGACGTCGGGCTCGACTATCTCTCGCTGGACCGCGCCGCCGGCACCCTCGCCGGCGGCGAGGCGCAGCGCATTCGGCTGGCGACCCAGATCGGGTCGGGCTTGGTGGGCGTGCTGTATGTGCTCGACGAGCCCTCGATCGGGCTGCACCAGCGCGACAACCATCGGCTGATCGAGACCTTGACCCGGCTGCGTGACCTTGGAAACACGTTGATCGTCGTCGAACACGACGAGGACACCATTCGGGCTGCCGACTGGGCGGTCGACATCGGGCCGGGTGCCGGCGAACACGGCGGCAAGGTCGTCGTCAGCGGCCCGGTGCAGGACTTGCTCGACAGCGAGGAATCGCTGACGGGCGCCTACCTGTCCGGCCGCCGCTCCATCCCGATTCCTGACATCCGGCGGGCGCCAGATCCGCAGCGCCGGTTGGTGGTTCACGACGCGCGCGAGCACAACCTGCTCGAGGTGACGGTCGGCTTCCCGCTCGGCTGTTTCGTCGCGGTGACGGGGGTCTCGGGCTCGGGCAAGTCCAGCCTCGTCAACGACATCCTGGCGCGCGTATTGGCCAACAAGCTCAACGGCGCCCGCGAGATCCCCGGCCGCCATCGCACCGTCAGCGGTCTGGAACACCTCGACAAGGTCGTGCGGGTCGACCAGTCGCCGATCGGGCGCACCCCGCGCTCCAACCCGGCGACCTACACCGGGGTTTTCGACCACGTACGCAAGCTCTTCGCGGAGACGACCGAGGCGAAGGTGCGGGGCTACCTGCCGGGCCGTTTCTCGTTCAACGTCAAGGGCGGGCGCTGTGAGGCATGCGCCGGCGACGGCACGATCAAGATCGAGATGAATTTTCTGCCCGACGTCTACGTGCCGTGCGAGGTCTGTCACGGCGCCCGTTACAACCGCGAGACGCTCGAGGTCCACTTCAAGGGCAAGTCCATTGCCGAGGTGCTCGACATGTCGATCGAGGAGGGCGCGGAGTTCTTCGCCGGTCTGCCCTCGATCGCCCGACACCTGCGCACCCTGGTGGATGTCGGTCTTGGTTACGTTCGTCTCGGCCAGCCGGCCCCCACCCTGTCCGGCGGTGAGGCGCAGCGCGTCAAGCTGGCCTCGGAGCTGCAGAAGCGCTCCACGGGCCGCACCATCTACGTGTTGGACGAGCCGACCACGGGGCTGCATTTCGAGGACGTACGCAAGCTGCTGGGTGTTCTCGGCCGGCTGGTCGATCAGGGCAATTCGGTGATCGTCATCGAACACAACCTCGACGTGATCAAGACTGCTGACTGGGTGGTCGATCTTGGTCCCGAGGGCGGCACCGGCGGGGGTCGTGTCGTCGCCGAGGGCACCCCGGAGACCATCTCGACAGTGCCCGAAAGTCACACCGGTCGTTTCCTGGCTGGCGTGCTCGGCGACCGGGTGCTGGCGCAGGCGCACAAGTCCGCCAGCAAGACGACCAACGGCAAGTCCAAGCCGGCAGTCCGGCGACGCAAGGCCGCAGCGGCTAACTGACAGGAGTCGGCCGGTCAGCTCTGCAGCAGCCGGGAGATCACCGCATCCAGCGCCTGGCCGGAGCGTTCCTCTCCCGACGGGTCGAAGTCGTCGGTCTGGTCGAGGAAGCTGCGTAGCACGGCGCATGGTGCGCTGATCCACGCCGGGCGGCCGGTGCGTGCGAGCCGCAGCAGCACGCGCTGATTGCCCCTGTCGGGCTGGATTCGCACCTCGCCGTCGCCGGTAGGCTCCTCCAGCCCGTAGCGCAGGAAGTCGCGAAGCACCACCCAACTGCCGCGCGGCAGCGCCGGGTGATCCGGAGTGCTGCGCACGATCAGGTGGACGGCCATGGGGTCGGCGCGCCGCCAGCTCAATGTCAGCACGGTGATCCGCTCGCCGGGCCGCCGGGGTGGGATGGTGCCCGGCTGCCCTGCTTGGGCTCCTCGGGCGACCGGCGGCGCGGCGCGGCTCACCACCACGTCGACCACCACATCGCCCTGCTCCACCGAGCAACCGCCTCCCTTGCAGGCGCTGGACAGCGAGAGTGTTGCACGCCGCCTCAGCCAGCTGGGTGGTGCCCCCTGCCAGCTTCGTTGCCCGCAGCGGTCGCCACTGCGTTGTTGCCGGCAACGCGGTGCCCGAACTCGCTTCGTGGTTGCCTCGATTAGTCGCTCCGCGACCGGTCCACCCCCGTCCTGCCGCGACTACCCTCGACCTGTGGCGAAGCGGGGGGCGGCTGAGGCGGGGTCGCCGCCCTCGGAGTCCATCGCGCGGGCCGTCAGCCGGGCGGCCACGCTGTCCCGTGCACCTTGGCGGCCCGCGGTTGGCTCGATTCCCGAGCAGCCCGGCGTGTACCGCTTCCGCGACGCAGGTTGCCGGGTGATCTACGTCGGCAAGGCGAAGAGCCTGCGTAGCCGGCTGAACTCTTACTTCACGGGGGATCTGCACCCGCGTACCGACTCGATGGTGCGCACCGCCCGCAGCGTCGACTGGACGGTCGTCTCCACCGAGGTCGAGGCGCTGCAGCTCGAATACACCTGGATCAAGCAGTACGACCCGCGCTTCAACGTTCGCTATCGCGATGACAAGAGCTACCCGTGGCTCGCGGTCACTCTGGACGAGGAAGTCCCGCGGCTGCAGGTGATGCGCGGTCCCAAGCGCAAGGGTGTGCGCTACTTCGGGCCGTACTCCCACGCCTGGGCGATCCGCGAGACGCTGGACCTGCTGCTCCGCGTTTTTCCGGCCCGCACCTGCAGCAAAGGCGTCTACAAGCGGGCGCAGCAGGTGGGTCGGCCGTGCCTGTTTGGCTACATCGACAAGTGCTCGGCGCCGTGCGTCGGCCGCGTCTCGCTCGACGAGCACCGCGAGATCGTCAACGATTTCTGCGACTTCCTGGCCGGTCAGACCACACCGTTCCTGCGCCGCCTAGAAGCGCAGATGCGCGAGGCGTCGGATGAGCAGGAGTACGAGCGGGCGGCCCGCCTTCGTGACGACATCGGCGCGCTGCGGCGAGCGATCGAGAAGCAGGCGGTGGTGCTCGCCGGCGACACCGATGCCGACGCTGTGGCGTTTGCACAGGACGAGTTGGAAGCCGCGGTCTTCGTCTTTCACGTGCGGGGAGGGCGCGTACGCGGCCAGCGCGGCTACGTCGTCGACAAGCTGGAGGGCGAGGGGCTGCCGGAGCTGGTCGAGCGCTTCGTGTCACAGGCATATCTGGTGGACGGCTATGAGGTGCCGCGCGAGGTGCTCGTCCCGGCCGCGCCGGAAGATGCTGACGTCGTCGCCGAGTTGCTGTCGCTGCAGCGCGGCAGCCGGGTGGAGCTGCGGGTGCCGCAGCGCGGTGACAAGCGGTCGCTGCTGGAGACGGTCGGACGCAATGCCCAACACGCTTTTGCCCAACACAAGCTGCGCCGGGCGAGCGACCTGTCGGCCCGCTCGCGGGCGCTGTCGGAGCTGCAGGACGCGCTCGGGCTGGCGGACGCCCCACTGCGTATCGAGTGTTTTGACATCTCCAACCTGCAGAGCACCAACGTTGTAGCGAGCATGGTCGTCTTCGAGGACGGGATCGCCCGCAAGTCGGAGTACCGCCGGTTCGCCATCCGCGGCACCAAAGCTCCGGCCGGGCCAGCGGCTGCCGAGGACGGGACGGTCGGTCCGGATGGAGTGGTGGGCGGCGGGGATGTGGACTGGATCCACGAAGCGGTGCGCCGACGCTTTGCGCGTTACCTCGATGAGGCGGCGGCGGCTGCCGCCGAGCTGGCGAACCCGGCACCCGAAGGCCCCCGGCGCTTTGCCTACCCGCCCAATCTCGTCGTGGTGGACGGCGGGTTCCCTCAGGTGAACGCGGGCGCAGCGGCCCTGGAGGGACTGGGGATCTCCGACGTCGCCATCGTCGGCCTGGCAAAGCGCCTCGAAGAGGTCTGGGTGCCGGGCGACCCCGATCCGATCATCCTGCCGCGCACCAGCGAGGGGCTTTACCTGCTGCAGCGAATACGCGACGAGGCCCACCGCTTCGCCATCACGTATCACCGCCAGAAGCGTTCCAAGTCCATGCTCGAGAGCACGCTCGACGACATTCCCGGCCTCGGGGAGACCCGCCGAAGGGCGCTGATCCGCCATTTCGGCTCGCTCAAGCGCCTGCGGGCGGCGACGACCGACGAAGTCACGCAGGTGCCCGGGATCGGTCCGCGGACGGCGGAGACGATCGTCGCCGCCCTCGCCGGGAAGGCGCCCGGGCCGGCCGTCGATCCGGTGACGGGAGAGGTGCTTTCCGGATGATTGTCCCCACCCCCGCCGCCGTGCCATCCGCGGCAACCCCGATCCAGCTGGCGATCATCACCGGGCTGTCGGGTGCCGGGCGCAGTACTGCGGCAAAGTGCCTGGAGGACCTCGGCTGGTTCGTCGTCGACAATCTGCCGCCGGCGCTGCTGCTGACCATGGCCGAACTCGGAATCCGCTCGCAGGGCAATGTCGACCGGATCGCCGCCGTGGTCGATGTGCGCGGCCGCGCGTTCTTCGCCGATCTGCAGGCGGCTTTGCGGGCGCTGGACGAGCGGGGCACCCGGCCGCGGATCCTGTTCTTGGAGGCCTCCGATCGCGCCCTGGTCAGCCGGTTCGAGAGCGTGCGCAGGCCTCATCCATTACGCCAGCGCGACCCACTCGTCGACGGGATCGCCACCGAGCGCGCCCTGCTCGCCGAGTTGCGCGGAGAGGCGGATCTCGTCCTCGACACGACCGATCTCAACGTCCATCAGTTGCGCGCCAAGATCGATGCGGCGTTCGGTGCTCCGGACCGCTCTGCTCTGCAGGCGACGGTCATGTCGTTCGGCTTCAAGTACGGGCTGCCGCTCGACGCCGATGTGGTGCTCGACTGCCGGTTCCTGCCGAACCCGCATTGGGTCGAGGACCTGCGCGCCCAATCCGGGCTGGACGACCCGGTGCGCGATTACATCTTCAGCCGCCCGGGCGCGGCCGAGTTCCTCGATCGCAGCGACGAGCTTTTGTCGATCGTGCGGGCCGGCTACCTCGAGGAGGGCAAGCGGTTCCTCATGCTCGCGATCGGCTGCACCGGAGGGCGTCATCGCAGCGTGGCCATGGCGGTCGCGCTGGCGGACCGGTTGGTCGACGCGGGGGTCGACGTTCGGGTCATCCATCGCGACCTGGGGCGCGAATGAGCACGGCCACGGCGACCCGTGACGCTGCTGGGCGCGGTGACGCATCCGTGGTCGCCTTCGGTGGCGGCCACGGTCTGGCGGCCAGCCTGGCCGCCTTGCGTCGGGTCACCCCGCGGCTGACCGCGATCGTCACGGTCGCGGACGACGGCGGCTCCTCCGGCCGGCTCCGGGGGGAGCTGGGTGCCTTGCCGCCCGGTGATCTGCGGATGGCGCTTGCTGCACTCGCCGCCGAAGACACCCGCTCCGATCTGTGGTCGCGGGCCTTTCAGTACCGCTTCGGCGGCAACGGTCAGCTCGCCGGCCACGCGCTGGGCAACCTCGTGTTGACCGCGCTGGCGCAGCAGTTGGGGGATCCGGTCGCGGCCCTGGATACGGCGGCAGAGCTGCTCGGCTGCTGCGGCCGGGTGCTGCCGCTGTCCCCCCTTCCGGTCGACATCGTGGCTCACTTCAGCTGGCCGGGCGAAAGGTCCCGGGTCGTGCGCGGGCAGGTCGCGGTCGCGACGACACCGGGGCGCGTGGACGCCATCGAGCTGGTGCCGAGCGACCCGCCGGCGTGCCCGGAGGCGCTCGAGGCGGTCGCCGCCGCTGACGTGCTCGTGCTCGGACCCGGGTCGCTTTTCACCAGCGTCCTGCCGCATCTGCTGGCTCCCACGATGGCAAAGGCGATCTTCACGAGCGCCGCGCGGCGCGTACTCGTGCTCAATCTGGCGGCTCAGCCGGGTGAGACGGCGGGCTTTGCGCCGCATACACATCTGGAGGAGCTCAGCCGGCTGGTTCCGGGTTTGCGGCTGGATGCGGTGATTGCCGATCCGCGGGTGGTGCCCGACCAAGCCAGCCTGCGCGCCGCGTC
>JBBRSE010000064.1:0-19437 GCA_038245655.1 Mycobacteriales bacterium
AGCAGCTGCTCGTCGCCGGCGTCCAGCCCAACTGCCGCGGGCGCCTCGGGCTCCACCTCGACACCTGCCGTCTCGATCATCAAGTCGTTCATGGTGCATCCTCGCTCTCGGAGAGTTACACCGTTGTTATTACAGGCCCGTTGGCGGCGATGTCGTACACACCGTAGGGGGTGACCTTGCCCAGTTCGCCTTTGAAGTCATAGACGTTGGTCTGCACTGGTTCGCCGGCCGGACGGTATTGCTGTCCGGGGTTGCTGTAGTTGCCGATCAGTTCCTTCTTCTTGCCGTCGACGGAGATCACCGGCTGGCCGGCGGCGATGTGCTGCGCGGCCTGAGTGTTGATGTGGGAGAACTGGGCGTCGCGGTCGGGATGAGCGCCACCCTCGATGGTTTTCGCGTTTGCCTGCAAGCTGAAATTCTCCGCCCGCAGCAGCACGGCCACGCTCGGCGCCGACATCGGGTGGCCCCGCCGGGTCAGCTCACCGGCCAGATTGCGCAGGCTCTTGGTGGTCCACCGCAGCGGCGACTGCGGGTCGCCGCGAGAGTCCGGGTCCACCAGGGCCAGCAGCGCCGCCCGCGCCCCGGGAAGGGTCTCGGTCACGTTCTTGCGGCCACCGCCAGCGCGCCGGGTACGGCCCAGCGGCGCCTCACCGGCGTCCAGTTCCCGGACCCCGGCCGAGACCGTGACCCTGCTGACTCCCGCCGCGCGGGCCACCACCGCCACCCCGCCGTGGCCGAGTTCCCGCGCCTCGGCCGCCATCGCCAACCGCCGCTGGCGCTCATCCAGATGCGGGAACAAGGCGGCGAACTTCGCCTCCAGCGCCTGCTCGATGTCCACGGCAACTCGTATAGCACAACAGTGCCATCCCAAAACGGACATGTACAGGTTATGTATTTACGAGCCCTAAGCCAGATAGCCGCGTTGCTCGATGGGCAGGACCCCGATCCGGCCGTAACGTTGCGCGCTCACGTCGCGGAGGAGGACCTGCGTCGTGGCGGTGAGCTACGCGATCGGCTTGCCGCCATTCTGGCTTCGCTTGAGGAAGACGTGCACACCGAGGACACCGGTGAGCGACAAGCCCAGGTACTGATGAAGGTGGTCGAATCGATGACGATGTTCGAGCAGTACGTCCACGGCTACCACACCCAGGAGAACCAGCGACTGCACGACCAGGCCGGAACCCTGGTCGAACTGCTGCACGGCGACACCGGCTACCCACCCGGCGCGTCGGTCCTCGAAGCCGGCTGCGGCGTCGGGGCGCAGACCCTCACCCTTGCCGAGCGAAGCCCGGGCGCCGTCCTGACCTGTGTTGACATCTCGCCTGCATCACTGGTCGAGGCCCGACGACGGGCGGCAGCCGCGGGCATCGACGCGATCACCTTTCTTCAGGCCGACGTGTTCGACCTGCCCGCGGCCGAAGGGCCACTGTCGGCCGGCCGCTTCGACCACGTGTTCGTCTGCTTTCTGCTCGAACACCTCACCGACCCGGCAACGGCACTGGTGAGCCTGCGCGCCATGCTCAAGCCCGGCGGAACGATCACCGTCATCGAGGGCGATCACGGCTCGACCTACTTCCATCCCGACAGTCAGGCCGCGCGAGACGCGATCGCGTGCCAGATCACCCTGCAACGCCACGCCGGCGGCGACGCGCTCATCGGCCGCCGTCTCTACCCGCTGCTGACCGCGGCCGGCTACCACGACGTCTCGGTCTCGCCACGCCAGGTCTACGTCGACGCCAGTCGACCCGGGCTCGTCGAAGCGTTCACCCGTAGGACCTTCACCGCCATGATCGACGGCGTCCGACAACCCGCCCTCGCCGCCGGACTCATCGACGCCCAACGCTTCGACGTCGGCATCCAGGACCTGCAACGCACCACCGAACCCGACGGCGTCTTCTGCTACACCTTCTTCAAAGCCGCAGGAACGCACTGAGCCGCTCCACGCTGTCAAGTGCCCGGAGGGGGGATCTTGCGGGAACGTATGGACGGGAAACGGGCGCGACCGTGGTGACGACGGACGACTGGGATGAAACTGGGTCGCTGCGAACCTCGTCAGCGGCTCCCTCGGTCTCGGCGGCGACCCTCGCGAGGCCCCACCTCCTCGCCGGCCACCAGCTGTCGGCCGAATGCCCAGTAGCCGCCGACCAACATGCTGAACACCACTCCGATCCAGACCGACCAGCCGGCCACCCCGACCAGGAGCCAGACGACCGCGGTCAGGATCGAGAGAATTCCGCCGACCGCGTTCGCCTTCTGCATCATGCTCTCCCATGCCTGGTTGATCCAAGATCGTAGCCCCGTTCTCGCAACCCTGTGCCGCTCGCAAACTTGATCTTTGCCTGTTCAGGGCACTGCGCCGAGTTTTGGCACCCCACAGGCACCGGGCCCGCGTCCAAGTGTTTCCCGGGTGGGGGTCGACTGCTTTCTTGATCTTCGTGTGGTTGTCGGCTGGTAGGACCGCTTCTTCAGCGTTCGAAGCCGTCGGGTAGCGCCGCGCGGACGCTCCGGGCAGCGCCTGGCGACGGGGCTATCCGCCAGTGGATTTGGGTTCGGCGAAGGCACGATCCTTTGCGCCCAGATGGCTGCATGAGACGCCACCGCTTGACGGCAGGCCGGCCGCGCGCAGCAGCCCATCGGTGCACAGCCCGGAACCCAATATGTGGAAACCGTCAGGCGACTGCCGCCGGGCTCACGGCTGCTGCTGTTCACCGACGGTCTTATCGATCGGCGCGGAATCGACGTCGACCACGCCCAGCGTGCCCTTCCAGTCGCCGAGGCCCAGACACGGCCCGGGGCAGAGGCACTGTGCGATCTCGCACTCACCGTCTGCCTTCCCGACGGCGCCGCCGCCGCCGACGTTGCGCTGCTCGCGATCGCCACCGAACCCCAACAACACCTCGGCTCAGCCATCGGCACCTGGCACCAGGCGGCCCGATCATCAGGTCCGGGCCCCCGGATTGCAGTTGCAGACAGGGCTCCCACCAGGCGATGGCATTCCGCTGGGCCTTCTGATGGACCCGCTGATCAGCTGATCAGCTGAGCCGCTGCGGCAAGTGAGGGCCAGCTCGCGGATCGGCCCGACTGAAGGCACCGAACGGGTGAACATTCTGCGGCCGAACGTGTCGAACGCAGATGAGTGACCAAGGCCGGAAGCGCTCGGATCTTGGAAGGTGTACGCTCTTCCCGCCGCTCCTTCTTGGTCGGCCTCGGTATGGCCGCCAGCGCTCCGGCCCTGCAGGCCTGCACCCTTCCGGCGACCGGTCCCACAGTTCAGCTGTTTGGACGCAGCGGCAGCTTCGGGGGACTGACCGGACGCAACAAGCTGCTCTCCGGCGCATCGTTCGCCGCAGTGCCCATCAACGGCTGGGGATTCGGCCCCGGCCAGGCCGCCTACATGTCAGCCGTCACCACCGCCGGCGCCGTAGTCATCGCCACCACGCCCTACACCGACAACCAGCTTGAACCGACGGCGACGACGATGGAGCTCGGCTGCTTCCTGCCGGGCGCGCGCGCATTCCGTCGGATCGTTGTGCCTTCGTCGACGGGTCGAACGAACCTCACCGGCTATCGGAGCTCCTACGGTGGCGCCGACATCGGCGACGTCCAGGTGGTGGGTACGGGCGCGAACGAGCGGGTCATTTTCGTGTCCGTCGCTCCGTACCACGGCTGGGACATCACGAGCCAGGGCCAGTTGCCGAGCTTTGGGGCGCTGAAGTCCGGGGCCGGTGGCTCGCTGTCGCTGGACGGGACACGGATGCGGACGGCTGACGACATCGCCACCGGCGGCGCGGGCATGACCGTGCCAATGTCTTACAACGGCTACGGTGAAGCCCTGCATCAGGGCCGCGGGCTGTGCGAGGTGGCGCTATTGCCCGCGAGTGGGCATGTCGTCGTCAGCCAGTATTTCGGCACGAGTTCGGCGAACGAACAGGGCGGCATCGTGGTGTTGGACGCCACGGGCCGCTTCAAGGCAGCCTGGCAGTACCCGGCGGCCTCCTATCGCGGTCGAGCTGTCAAATGCCTGGTACGTGAGGTCGAGACCGATCCCACGGGCCGCCTCAGCGACGAGCGGTTCAGCATCATCTGCGACGCCTTCGACGCTAGCAATCGCCCGGTGCCATTCCCACTCCAGGAGTTCTCCTACGACGCTCGGAACTCGACCATCAGCCCGGTGAGCGTTCCGGTGCAGGCCAGCGGTGACGGCTCGCGAATGGAGACCGCGAAGTACGGCGGTGACGGAACGCTGTACGTCGCGCGCACCCGTCCCGACGGGCTCACGGCCGATCGAGTGGCCGTCTACCGCAAGGGGCACCTACACGCCGCAGCACCCGCGGTGGGCGCATGGCCGAGTGCGTCTTGGGGCCGTGTCGTCGCCCCCGATCAGTTCGTCAACGGCAGCGAGGGCACCGGGCTTGTGCGCAGCCTCGCGGTGGATCCGAAGACCGGCGCTTTGCTGGTCGCGGGGCTGAGCGGCGTGCTGCTTTCGATCCGTGGCGCTGTCGGCCGGGCCCGTGTGACCGCCTCGCTGGACCTCGGTCTCAACCAGCTCGTGGACCGTTCACGGCACCAGATCGGCGTTCGAAAGGGTTGCGTCGACTCAGGTCGCCGGGCCCTGTGGCTGCCGGTTCCGCAGCTCGACATGGCGTCGGCGTATCCCGCCGGTGCGTACCCGCGGCTTGACCAGTGGCTCTACCGGGTCAGCCTGTCATCGTTCCTCGGTTCCTGACGGCTCGCTGTCGGGGGCCGGCGGCGATTGCGCGTCCACCGTCAACGAAGCGCGTTCGGACGCGGCGGGCTGCCCAGTTCTTCGGCTACCCGCGCTGAGCAATGCCACGTCGAGCGCAAGGGCGACTGCGACCTGCGCGATCGGCGAGAAGGCGCCCTGGTGGGAGACTGGATAGCGCTCGGGCGAGGTGAGCGCGACCCCGCCCGCGACGGCGATGGCGGCCAGCGCCATGACAGGAGCCGCCCGTCGGATGAACCAGACGGCGATCGCGAGGACCGGGATCACCGCCGCGACCAGCGGCCCCGCTACGAGGCTGGTGACGGCCGCAGCTGCGATGAGCGCTGCCAGCCGGGTGATCAAGGTGCCGTGGGCGCGCGCCGCGAGGATCGGACGTCGCCGCCGGTACGCCGGAAGGGCGGCGGCCAGCAGTAGCGCGAGGACCAGTACAGCCGCGGCGATCAACTGCTGATGAAAGGCGATACCGGGGCTGTTGACGAGCTTGACGGTGACGGCCGCGCCCGCCGGTACCAAGAATCCTTGCTGCCACCCGTCCACGCGGAGGGCAGCGACCCGCTTGCCGTCCGCGGTCGCGTGCCAGGACCGGTTGAAGTTCTCATGGATCGTGAGGATCGTGGCATCGCCCGCGGGGAGGCGCACCTCGCGGCGCTCACTGCTCCAGGTCCTCGGCGTCGCCGTGCGGGCCGAGGGCTGCGCAGGGGTGCCGCGGGAGGTGAGCCAGAGATTGGCGACACCGATCGCGGGGTCACCTTTGGCGCTTGGAAGGGTCCGCAGCGTGTGGCTGCCGGGTGCCAGTTGCACAGGCCGAAGGACGCACAGCCCCAGCGCGATCGGCTGGCCCGCTGCGTAGGCAGCCCGCGATCCGCGAAGGTAAGTGGCGTAGTTCGTGCTGTCGATCCGGACGGTGGGACCCGATCCGCAGGGCAGCGTGACTGTGCCGGCGGCCGGACCAGCGAGGGTCGCGGCCCCGATACGTGCGACGGCGGTTCCGGCGACGAAGAAGGACGCCGTGCGGGGGACGGTGAAAACGCGCGCGATCTGACGCTCGGGGTCGAGGTCGAGGAAGGCCCGCGGGTCCGTCCGGTCCCGCGAGAAGACGTAGGACAGGTTAGGCGCGGCCCTCCCAGCGGCGAAGAGCGTCGCAGCATCCGCGGGCAGGACGACCTCCTGTTGGATAACTACTCCGGGAATGTTGAGCTCGCGAACGCCCGGCCCGACAAACAAGCTGCCGCGGCCGGCGACACCGGCGATGGTGAGCCGAAGAGTCTTCGTGGAGCCGGAAGGAACGGCGATGCGTTGCAGTTTCTCGGTGTCGCGGATCCGTGTGACGGCCGAGCCGCCCGCCGTCGTTACCCGCAACGACGTGACGTGCGGCCGCTTCGGGGAATCCGCCAGCATCTGCACGATCACGAAGGGCACCGACCGCGCGGTGGGAAAGCTGACCTGCAGCCATTGCCCGACGTTGTGGTTCGGGAATCCGGAGACCGACCATGCCGTGCCGAGATCGCCGTCGACCGCGCTCTGAGGTCCCGCCAGCGGAAACGCCCCGAGCAGGGTGCCGTAGTGCGAGGCAGTGACGGCGCTGATCCCGCCGTACCGGGCGACGGTCTGGTGACCCTGCGGCTCGAGGTCCAGGCGCATCTGCGGACCGCTGTTCTCACCGGCAGCCTTGGCCCCGTCGGCAAGCAGGTAGGACGTGCCACCGTGCAGGGTGCCGAACTGCTCGTCTCGCCTCGCCAAGGTGTCGGTGTCGATCCATCCGGAGGGATGCAGGCCTGCGGGAAGGGGCACGGCGGCCTTCCCGCCAGCCACATCCGCGGCGAGCACCGTAGGAGTCTGGCCGAGCACTCCGGCGGCTTGGATTGCCGGAATCGCCTCGGGACCGCCGCTGAGGACGGCTAGCTCGTGTGCCGGGTAGGCGTCGACTTGGTGGGCTCCGGGCGTGGCCCACACCTCGAGCGCCGGAACGCGGGCGGCCGGGGGGTGCACGTGAAAAAACACCTGGCGCCCGGAGAGCCGACCCGCAAGCAGCGGGCCGAAGGACGTCACCCGGTGCAGGCCGCCGTGCGTCAGAGCCGCCTGTATCTGGTCGCTAGCGGGAGGTTCGTCGCCCGCCTGGGCAGCGAGGTCGTTGCGCACCACGACGTAACCAACGCCCGACCGGGCGAGGGTCGCGGCCAGGTCCGGTGCAGCCCGTTGTGCGAGTTGTTGCTCGATGGCGTCGAGCAGGCGCGTGCTGTTGACGCCTCCCAGCGGAATGACGTTGCGCACCGCCCACGTCGTGTGGGCGAGCCAGAGCAGCGGCTCGTCGGCCGGATCGCCCCAGCGGTAGTCGCCGAAGCCGGAGCCGGGCAACAGCAGGGTCCTGCTGTTCGTCGCGTGCCGGTCGAGCCACGACGCGGCGTCCTGCCAGTAGGAGGGGACGGCGGCGAATGAACTGCTCGGATAGACCCGGCCAAGGCCTAGCGTCGCGGCCCCGACGGTGACGGCTGCGGCGACGACGAGGCCGCTTGCCAGGTTTGTTGCGCGGCGCCACGACAGCTTCCTGGCCGAACGAACCGCGAGTAGCGGCAGGCAGTGCGCTAGGCCGAGCGCGAGCGGGAGGCGGATGAGGGGCTGAAACTTGTTGATGTTGCGCAGGGCGGCTAGCGGGCCCCCCAGGGCGTGCCGCCACTCCGTGGAGAGCACCCCGTGAGGGTCTCCGGCATATGCGGCGGCGACCGCGACCACACCGACTCCGAGGCAGGCGAGCATGAACCGGCGCGCCGGCACTCGCGATCGGCAGAGGCCTGCGAGGCCGAGTGCGGCGAGCACGTAACTGGCCACTACGGCCGCCGGTGCGCCGATGTACGTCCAGGCCGAGGAAAGTTGGGTCGTGTTCAGCCTGAGGTAACCGAGCCAGTCCGCAGTGCCCCGGATCGTCTCGGGCAGCGACGTGACGGACGTGGTGGTGCTGGCCGATTCGGTGTAGCGGACGAAGTCGATGCCATATCGCCCCTGCAGGCGAAGTGCGACGACCCACCATGCCACCGCGCAGACCACCGCGCCCGCCCACCACGCGCGAAGGATCCATGCCCTCCGGCCCCTGCACATCAGTGCCAGCCAGAGAACTGGCGGGATCAGCGCATCGAGGGTGACGCTCGCGTTGACGCCGCCCATGAGTAGAACCGCGCAGCCGGAGGCGGCGGCGGCGCGCCGGGCCGACACCGGCGGCCCGTCCGTATCCCCATCCCGGGGCGTAGTGGCGCGCACGAGCGGAAGCAGGACCCAGGGCAGCATGACGCCGCCGAGAAGCAGGGCGGAGTTGTCGCCGATGCGCGACAGCACGAACGGGGACAGCGCATATGCGAGACCGCCGAGGATCCGTCCCGGGCGGTTGCCGATACCGAGCGCGTCACCGAGCCGGACCAGGCCCCAAAAGCCGACGATCAGCAGCAGTCCCAGCCAGAGTCGCTGGGCGATGGCCGTCGGTATGCCGAGTGCGTGGGTCAACAGGAAGAACGGGCCCATCGGAACCAGGTAGCCCGTGGACTGGTCACCGACGGAGCCGCTGTCGGCCCCGGCGTTCCAGAGGTGAAGGGCATTGCCGAGGAAGTGTCCGGGATCGATCGCGAGCGCCACCTTGGTATCGGCGACGATCTTTCCGGGCCGCTGCGCGAGTGCCGCCCCGGTCAGCACCAGCGAGACGCCGACCAAATAGCGCCGTGGCGTTCGGTCACGCCTGCCCTTGCGCCGCCCGCGCCACAGCCGACCGACACCGCGGCCCTGTGACTCGGCCGATACGTCGCTGGTGACGCTCGACTCCGGGCGCGGGGCGGCCACCTGGAGAGGGGGGAGGCCCACCGTCACCTGACCGGTGACGGGGGCTGCGACGGGGGCTGCGGCGCGCCTTTGAGAACGTCGGCCGGGTCAGCGGGGGTGGCCGAACTCAGCTCGCCGATTGACACGGCAGGCACCGGCCATTGGATCTCCAGCGGGGCCCGGACGTGACGGCGGGCGCGAAACAGATCGGCGAGAGGCACGACGCGGCGGTCTCGGGGACGGCTCCGACGGTCACCACCACGCGGGCCGACAGTCAGCTCGACGACCCGCAGCCCCATCGCGGCGGACAGGAAATGAGCTTCGACCGCGAAACCGGCTCCGGTCGAGCGCAGGAGACTGAAAACCAGGTGGGCCGCTTCACCGCGATAGGCCATGAACGGGTACGAGTGTGCGGCTACACCGCCCGCCGTCAGACGCTGCGCGAGATGGCGGCAGGCATGGCCGAACGAGGGGGTGACGCCGCGGTCCCAGGGCGTGGGGCCGGTGGCGTCTCGTCTTCCGAGGACGGCATCCGCCCCGTTCAACAGGCGAACGACAGTGGGCAGGTGGGGGATGTCAGGGGACAGCTGGATGTCGATCAGCACGATCGTGCACCCCGACGCGACGGCGACCCCGGCGCGGGCAGCCGTGCCCCGGCCGCAGTTCCAGGGCATCCGGATGAGCCGGGCGGCGGCGAAGGACGGGAGGCACTCGGTGGCGATCCGGGCGGTGTCGTCGCGGCTTCCGTCGTCGACGATGACGACCTCGACAGGGCCCAGATCACGCTCCTGGACCGCCAGGACAGCTGCCAGATCATGGAGGCAGGCACGAAGTCGGGCACCCTCGTTGTATGCACAGACTATGACACTGAGTGATGCATCGCGCACTTCATCCCTACCCCATGTCGGGCACTGTGGCGTCCCCTTGACATGGTCTGCCTAGCACACTGGGCAAGCATTAACCGAAGATTGCGTAAACACGCTCCCAGCGATGGTCACGGACGGTGATCACGCGGGAGCTGCGGCCCCGGGGCGTTCCACAAGCACCAGGGCGGCCATGACCGCGGCGAGCAGGCCCTGACAGCCGAGCATCCACCACGCGGTCGCCACCGGCTGGCCGTGGCCCAGAGCCACGAGAGGTGGGGTTACACAAGCGGCGGCGACCAGCGCCGGTACGACAACCCGCCGGCCCCTCCCGAGCAGGTAAAAGCTGGCGAGCATCGAAAGTGCGAGACACGTCATCGCACAAGTCAGCGGAGCCAACGCAGCGGACGCGCTGCTGAGCTTCGCCCCGTAGACGAGTGAGAGTACGGACTTCGAAGCGGCTCCAGCGACAGCGAGCAGGACGGCCGCGGGGGCGACGACGCAGGCGCACGAGGCCAGAAGTGCGCCCGCTGCGCGGCGCGTACCGGTGTTGCTCGCGGCCTCGGCCAGCAGGTAGTTCCCCACGGCCAGGCCGAGGAAGACAGGCACTTTCGCAGTTGTGGCAACGGCGGCGTACGGTCCCACCTGGTACGGCGCGAGGAGCCCCACAAGGACGACGTCAAAGTTCTGCAGGACGGCCAGCGGCGCCAGTGCGGCAAAGGCGGTGCGGGCCTCCGCAAGGAGCCCCGCAGATCCCGCGGGCGGGTTTTTCGGAGCACCGGCGCCGGATGGCTGCAGGCCGCGGCGGGCGAGAACATCGGCGATGACGACGCTCGTCAGCAGACCGAGCGGCAGGCTACCGGCCCCCATGCCGGCAAGTCCGGCTATCACCGAAATGGCCACCCGCAGGCCACCTTCGAGCATGAGGTTCAGGGCGAGTGGCGGGTATGAGGCCTGGGACTGCAGCAAGCCCCGGCTCACAGAAAGCGAGAGCCAGCATCCGACGGACAGGGCGACCAGCTCAACCCCGACTGGAGAATCGACTGACAGCAGGTCCGCCGTCGGACTGGCGAGGGCAATGCCCAGGGTGCCGATCGCCCCCGCCATCAGCCAGAGCAACCGGCGCAGCCGGGTCAGGTCAAGTGGAGGTGTCGAAGGATCGCGAACAGCCGATCCGGCCCGTCGAACGACCGCCACCTGCAGGGCGGTGCCGGGGATCGAGGCCACGAGGAAGACATTGACCAGTGCGACGGACTGCCCGAACTCGCCGCCGAGGAGGATCCGGCCGAGAAGCACGTTCACGGCCAGATTGGCTATGTTGACCGTAACTCCGGCGGCAGCGAGCATCCCAGGGCCGCGGGCCAGCGCCGCGATCGTACGGCTCAGGTTTCCTGCCTCGCCCGTCACATGCCGACCGCTCTGGCATGCTCACGATCCGGGCGCGATGACAATGACGGGGAAGGTGGCGGTGGATGCGGCAGGCCTGGGCCGGGCGCCATCTCGTGGTCCTCAACTGGCGGGATCTCGAGCATCCTCAGGCGGGCGGGGCGGAAGTGTTCGCCGAGCACGTTGCAGAGCGGCTGGCAGCGGGCGGGGCGAAGGTCACTATGCTGGCCGGCCGGGTGCCGGGCAAGCCGCGCACGGCCGTGCGGGAAGGTGTGACGATACGTCGCGCCGGCGGCACCTTTGGGGTGTATCCGGCGGCGCTCTTGTGGCTGACCGCCCGACGGCGCCGGGTCGACGCCGTCATCGACTGCCAGAACGGCATCCCCTTCTTCAGCCCGCTGGTCCTGCCGCCGCGCATACCCATCGTCCAGGTGATCCACCACGTCCATCAGCGCCAGTTCGCATTGTTCTTCGGACGGGTGGCCGCGTTCGTGGGCAGGAAACTCGAAGGCCCCGTGGCCCGAGCCGTGTACCGGCGACGTCCCACCGTGTCGGTGTCCCCGTCGACCCGGGCGGAGGTTCGGGACGTGCTCAAACTGCGCGGGCCACGCTTTCTCGTACCCAATGGGGTCCAGGTGACGGCGCCAGCGACCCGTGGCTGCCGCGATCCGGCGCCGACGATCGTCTGCGTGGGACGGTTGGTTCCCCACAAGCGGCTCGAGCTCCTGCTCGAGGCGATGCCCGCGCTGGTCGCGCAGGTACCGGGATTGACGCTGCATCTGGTCGGTGACGGTCCCGATGACGAAAGGTTGCGAGCCTTCGCCGACAGCCGTCGCCTCCCGGCCGGAGTGCTGGTGTGGTACGGGCGGTTGCCGGCCACCGCGCGCGACGAGCTCCTGGCGCGGGCCTGGTTGACCGTCAACCCCACCCACGGTGAGGGTTGGGGACTCGGCGTGATGGAAGCCGCTGCCTTGGGGATTCCGGCAGTGGCGTTCCGCGTCCCGGGGTTGCAGGATTCCGTGCGCCACGGGATCACCGGCTGGTTGGTCGAAGAGAATGCCCCTCTCGCTCCGGCGATCGCTGCGGCGCTGAAGGAGCTCGCCGACCCCCGCCGCGCACTCCAGCACCGGCAAGCCTGCCTTGACTGGGCCGCTCGGTTCACGTGGGAGCGGTCCGCCGACCTGCTCGCCGCGATTCTGCTGTCCGAGGAGCGGCGGCTGCGCAAGGGAGCACCCGAGCGGCGCCGCCCCGAGGACTCGGCGACTGTCGTACAGATCGCCGGGCGTGAGGGTGTACGCTTGCGGGTCACCGACCTCGTATTCACGCTTGACGGAACGCCGTGCGCTCTGCTTTACGGGGCTGACGAGGACGGGGCCCGATGTGCCTTCGAGCGCTTCGGCCCGGGAACGGTCGTCGCTCGGCCCGCCGACGCTCAGGCGCTCCTTCTCGCCGTGTCGGCGGACGTCAAAGCGCGGCATCAGCCCGGCCACTGAGTGCCCGTGCGCCCTCGATCGTCATGGCCAGAAACGCGTCCGCGGCATCGTCGTCCAGCAGCGCACGGGCGTAGTTGACGCCGACGTTCAGCACACCGTCCAACTTCGCGGCGGTCACCGTGATGCCCTGCGGCATACCGGCGGTGGTGAGGAAGTGCAGCGAACGTACAGCGGGTGCACGTCCTTCACCGCACCCGAGCCGGGAGTCGACCGGACCCAGATTCGACACGGTGATGGTCGGCATGATCCAGCGCGCCAGCCGCCGGCCGAGCCCTCTCAGCATTACGCTGCGCAGCCCGGCGGGCAGCCAGCGCAGGGCAGTAACGGCGCGTTCGGCCGGCGTCCAAGGGGTGGGTCCGGATAGCTTGGCGGCGATGGTGGCCGCGGCTACTTCATCGAGCAATCGACGGGGGTCGCGGGGCCCGCGCGCACTCGAGACGGTAGCCCGCCCCGTGGCATTGCCGATTCCGGCGTAGCGCTGAGGGAGGGGTCGCGCGTTCATGGGGAGATGGACGGTGATCCGTCCCGATCGCCGGCGGTGCAGAGTGTTCCACCGTTCCACGGCGAGGATCGTCGCCGCCACCAGGACGTCGTTCGTGGTTGCCGGTGCCGGTGGCTGATCCAGGAGGACTGCGCCGACCCGGAAGCCGAAGCCGTATCGGTCTTCGCCGCTGGCCTGCTGCGCCAGGCGCGTCGGCGGCATGATCGGCCGGCGTCGCCGGCGTCGCCGGCGTGGGCAGGCGCTCACGGTGCGTGAGGCGTCGGTGGGCGAGCTCTGCCGAACGGGCGAAAGGCGCCTCGCATCCGCGGCCACCCCGTCAATGGTCAGCAGCCGCCGCAGCAGTTCCAGAACGCCGATCCCGTCGGTGAGCGCGTGGTGGACGGCGAGGACCACGGTGTCGCCCCGCGGATCCTGCACAAGGCCGGCGGCAAGGCCGGGAGGCTGCTTCTGCACCGCGAGTCGTAGTCGCTCCACCACGCTGGTCAGCGCCTGCACGTTCCCTTGGGCGATGACGAGCGGCGCCGCGACCAGGTCCGCGGCAGGTTCCCACAGGCGCTGCCGCGCGAAACTGTTGCCTGGAGCGGGACGCACCTGCAGGAGCGGCTCCGTACGGACGAGATTCGCCAAGGCCGCGCTGAGTCTCGCGACGTTCGCGGGGGCATCAAGTCGGCAGACCAGCGCGATGACTCGCGGGTCGCCGGGCCGGTCGGAGAGCCACACAGCCTCCTCCGCCGCGGTGAAGGGGCGCGATTGCGTCTGCGATGACGGCACCGATACGAGGACCTCCGGTCCCGGAATGAAACTGCTCACACGTCGGACTCCAACGCGAAGTCCAGCGGAAAGGGCGCGTCAGACGAATCGCGGAAGCTGAGCTGGCTGGCCCCGAGCGGGGAGGGTGCAGGCTTGACGACGGACCATGTCGCACTATCAATCAGCGGCGGCCCCGGCAGCAGGCGGGCGCGCGTCTGATGTCGTCGTGCCCTCCGTAGGTCAGCGAGCATGCCGGGGACGTGGCGCCGCAGTGAGACATGGCTTCCCTCCACGGCGGTCCACGTGATCGGGAACTCCGTGATTCGAAGGCCGAGAGCCGTAGCCAGCGTGAGGATCTCCACGTCGAAGCCGAAACCGGTGGCCGACGTCATGCTGAACAGCAACTTGGCGACGGGGGCTCGGAATGCCTTGAAGCCGCACTGGGTGTCTACTACCGCCGTGTTGGTAAGCCTATGGGTCAGCGTTCGGTAGGCGACAGCCGCGACGTGGCGGCGGCGCGTGCGACCCGTAACGACCGAACCCTCAGCCGTGCGTGAACCTAGAGCGATGTCCGCGACGTCGAGCAGCGACAGCAACCGGGGCAGGTCGGCGACGTCATTCGCGAGGTCCGCGTCGAGAAATATGATGGCCTTGCCTCTCGCCGCGCTGACCCCTGCCCGTACCGCGGCACCCTTGCCACAATTCCAGGGCAGCGCGATGACGCGGGCGTCGGGAAGAGCTGCCAGGTGGCATGCTGCGGCGGCGGCGGTCTGGTCGGTACTCCCGTCGTCGACGAACAGGAGTTCCGAACGGACGTTCAGCATGTGGATGGCGTTGACGAGGGCAGGCAACGAGTGCGGCAATCGGCCGCTCTCGTTGAAGGCCGGAACGACGATGCTGACGTCCCGCTCGCCGCATCCGGGCCCGCTCAGAATGAGTCCCACGGTCAGGAGTTAACCTCACAGGGAATTCGGAGGTTTCTTGGGGTGGCTTGTCAGCTCGTTGTGGGGGTGTACGCCGTGATTCGGCCCGAATCATTAGCGAATGAATGGCTCCAAGGATCCAGTCACGGAGAGGCACCATGCCCTTACAAAGAGCTGTGCGCAGGCCATTGGGAACCGCTGCGGGGCGGCCGTCGAGTCCGGGTCTGGGGCGATCGTGGCGGCTCTTTCAAACGTTTCGTTCCGAACAGACTCAGCCGGATCGCTTCTACCGTTTCCTGGCCGCCGATGCGGTGTCACAGGTCGAACGTTTCACGCCACTCGATGGGCTCCTCGTGCTCGACGTCGGGGGAGGACCTGGCTACTTCGCCGATTCGTTTCGAGGAGCGGGCGCACGATACATACCGCTTGAATACGACTATCAGGAATTGTCGGCCAGGTCGCTCATCGACCCGGCGGCGCTCATCGGCGACGGTATGCAACTGCCGGTCCGAACCGCATCGATCGATATCTGTTACTCGTCCAATGTGCTCGAGCACGTTCCCAGACCTTGGGCGATGGCGGAGGAGATGCTTCGCGTCCTCAGGCCGGGAGGGACGGCCTTCCTATCATTCACGAACTGGTTGTCACCATTCGGCGGTCACGAGACTTCCCCGTGGCACTACCTCGGCGGGGACTTTGCCGCCCGGCGTTTCGAACGCCGCTGCGGAACGCCGCCAAAGAACCGTTTCGGGCATTCGCTGTTCGCAGTCTCGGTGAAGGATGCGCTGACGTGGGCAGCCGGACGAAGCGACGTCGAGGTTCTCGCCGCAATCCCGCGCTACTACCCGGATTGGTGCCACGGGCTAGTTAATGTGCCCGGTCTTCGCGAAATCGCGACCTGGAACCTGCTGCTCGTCATGCGCCGGTGCCATAGCGCTGATAGCAGTAGGCCTTGACACCGACTCCTTCCGAAAAGCTCGGGCCCAGCGTCACACGCCGGGTCCTGCTCGGTGGAGCACTCGCCGCCGGAGCAACGGCGGCCGGACTCGAGCTGTTGTGGCCCGCCACGAAGAAGCCCGTCGTCAGGGTGTTCGGCGCGGCAGGCAGTTTCACCGGGCTTGCCGGGCTCTCACACCTGCCCAGCGGCCACCGCGTCGCGACGGTGACGGTGCCATCGTGGCGGTTCGGACCCGGGCAGGCAGCCTTCGAGTGCGCAGTTGCGAAAGACGGTTCGGTCATCATGGGCACGACTCCCTTCACCGACGACCAGCTTCGTCCCACCGCCGCCGACATGGAGATCGGCGTCCTCGATGCTGACGGGCCGTCGTTTACCAGCGTTGTCATTCCCAGCACCACAGGGCGCACCCTCCTGCCGGGAATCGGCGCGTCAGGACTTGGCGGTGCCGACGTCTCCGGCGTGGTTGCGTTGCCCGAGTCTGCGACGCCGCGCGTCCTTTTCGTCTCGACTGCTCCTTACCACGGCTGGGATGCCGGCGCGTACGGCGAGCTTCCGAGTATCGGAGAGTTGGCGCTGTCGACGTCCGGTTGGCGATACGACCCGGAGGTCAGCTGGACGGCGGATGCGCTGGCCGCCCGTTGCCCGGCGCCGATTGCGGCCACGGCGTTCCCCTCGCGAGGTGTGGGGCCGCGGGACAATCGGGGAACTACCGCCGCCGCCGTCCTGCCCCGCAGCGGCCACGTCATCGTCGCGCAGTACTTCGGATCCGACGGCGGGCGCTCGGGAGGCCTGCTCGCGCTCGATCGCGACGTCAATCGCGTCCGCGGGGCGTGGGACAACCCCGCGGTGCTCGTCTTCGGCCAGCCGGTCCTCTGCCATCCGCGGCAGCTCGCCGCGGACCCCTCGAGTGCTGCGGGTGATGAGCGTTTCGTCGTCATCTTCGATACGTTCGACGCGGCGGGACGGGTCGTCCCATTCCCGATCCAGGAGTTCAGCTACCGGGCGGAGACCGGCACCATCCGGCCCGTCAGCACGGCGGTGCGGGCCGCCCAGGACGGGACACGGCTGGAGCTGGCGGTGTTTCTTGCGGACGGAACCCTCGTGGTCGCGCGTACGAAACCCGACGGCCTGTCCGCGGCGACGGTGGTCGTCTATCGCAAGCATCGGGGTGAGCGTTCCCTCGGCCGCTACCCGCCAGCCGACACCGGCGGCGATTTGGACTGGGGACGTACCTGCCAACCGGACACGGCCATCGCCGGCACCGACCGGGGAGGCCTGGTTCGGAGCCTTTCCGTCGACCCGCAGACGGGCCGGGTCTTCCTAGCGGGGCTGAACGGGCTGCTGCAGACCGTGGAGCCCCCTGCCGATCGTGCATCGGGACAGTGGCGCGCGGCCGTTCCCGTCGACCTGGCGCTGGACCTTCTCCGGACGCCGCAGCACTACCCCATCGGCATCCGCCAGGGGGCGGTTGACGAGCGGCGCAGGCTGCTATGGCTTCCCTGCAACCAGCTCACCCTCGGCCTCACGCCGTGGCCGGTAACGCCCTTCGCGCTCGATCAGTGGATCTTCGCAATAGCGATCGACGCGATCGCTCTTGCGCAAGCGTGAGATTTCGAGTGGCCAGGCGCCGTTGGAATGCCTCGCGGCGCCCCGACGGCAAGGACCGGCGCCTGTGGAGCGGTCTGCTCCTCGCGATCTTGCTGCTCGTGGCAGTCTCGGCGGCCTCCGCCGCACCTGCGGCACCTGCGCGGGCGGTCCCGCCTGCGCAGGCGGACCCCACCCCGCGCGACGAGGTGATCCCCCTCCTGGGGGGCCGCCTGATGATCCACATACCGGTCGACGCAGGCCCGACCGGCGTAGTCGCCTTGCACAGTTTCGGCCACACCCCGGTGGAGCAGGTGGAGCAGGGCTGGTCGGCCGCCGCCGACCGCCATAGGTTCGTTGTCATCTACCCCGACCGGGGACTGTCCTGGAATGCGGGCCTGTGCTGCGGGGATGCGGCGGCATCCAGGAGGGACGACGTCTCCTGGATGGCGTCGGCGATCATCCTTGCCCGCGACAAGTATCACCTTAGTAAGATTTATCTCGTCGGATTCAGCAATGGCGGAATGATGGTGGAGCGATTGCTCGCCGAGCGTCCCGGACTCAGCAGCGCTTTCGCCGTCTGGGGCGCAGCGCCGGAAATGCCCACTGCCGGTCGGTGGGCAGGCGAGGGATTCCTCTTTAATGGAAGCCTCGACCTCATCGTTCCGATGAAGGGTGGGATTGTTTCCTTTCGAGGAATAACGACTACTGTACGGCCTACCGGCGAGACAAAGATCTGGCTTGCTGGAGCGCATCTTTGTGACATTACTATTCGTGGCGGTGGTCATGCTCCGCCGGTTAATTGGCCGGAGATGGCCTGGAAGGCCCTGCGTCATGAGCCTCTCTGACACCTGTTGTTTCGGCACCTATCTTTCATCGCGAATCGAGGCATTGTGGCGCTGACTAACTACCTCTTTGATGCCCTGCCGGAATCGGCTCGCGCGCGGGCCCTGGCAAGCGGATACAGGTGGATTCAGCCTGAGCTGCGTCGCCTACCAGAATTCGTTCCAGAAGGCTGCCTTGCCCTCGACGTCGGCGCGTGGTGGGGACCCAGTAGGGTTCCAGAACTGGGCCGTATGGGCTGACGTGCAGGTTCAGTTCTGAGTGATCATGACGTATGTCGACGCGACTGCTTTATCTGATCTTCACTCGGCTGCTG
Source organism: Mycobacteriales bacterium (assembly GCA_038245655.1). Classification (GTDB taxonomy): domain Bacteria; phylum Actinomycetota; class Actinomycetes; order Frankiales; family Frankiaceae; genus DATAZK01. The sequence goes on from JBBRSE010000064.1 coordinate 18,164, forward strand.
GGCTGGATGGTGCTACTGGCCCGTTCGTCAGCATCCAAGGACGCCGAACTGCTGGTCCTTCGGCATGAGGTCGCGGTGTTACTCCGGACGAACCCCAAGCCCAAGCTGAACTGGACCGACCGGGCAGTCTTCGCGGCGTTCGCCCGGCTACTCTCACCTGCCATCCGCCGTCATCGACTGGTCACGCCTGGCACGCTGCTGCGATGGCACCAGAAGCTGATAGCCAAGCATTGGACTTACCAGCATCGCCAAGGCCGGCCGCCGATTGATGCGCCGCTGGTCGAGTTGATTGAACGGATTGCCCGACAGAACCCGGGCTGGGGATACCGGCGGATTCAAGGCGAACTGCTTAAGGTCGGCCAGCAGGTAGGCGCCTCGACCGTCCGCCGGATCCTGAAACGGCTGCGGGTACCTCCGGCGCCGCTTCGGGACACCGATCTGCGCTGGCGGCAGTTTCTGCAGGTGCAGGCTTCGACAATGCTGGCCTGCGATTTTTTCCACGTCGACTGTGCCATCAGCCTAGCCTAGCCTGCGCCGGATCTACGTCTTCTTCGTCATCGAGGTCAACACCCGCTACGTCCACATCCTCGGCGCCACCAGCAATCCCGACGGGCCCTGGACCACCCAGCAGGCCCGCAACCTACTGGCGGACCTCAGCGATCGGGCCGCATCATTCAGTTGCCTGGTGCGGGATCGCGCCGACCAATTCACCGTCTCGTTCGATGCTGTGCTGGCTGACGCGGGAATCGACGTTGTGAAAATTCCGCCGCGGTGCCCGCAAGCAAATGGCTACGCCGAGCGGTTCGTCCGCACCGTCAGAGCCGAACTGACTGACCGGATGCTGATCTTTAGCCGCCGTCACCTGACAGCGATCCTGACCGAATATGTCGAGCACTACAACACCCAACGGCCACACCGCGGCCAGCAACTCCACCCGCCAAGGCCACTGCCGATGCCCGATGAGCTGGAAATCGCAGATGTCTACCGCCACCCCATCCTCGGCGGACTCATCAACGAATATCGCCTCGCTGCGTAGCCGAAAGGGGAGAGCCGACTATCGGAACCCACACCCACACGCCGGTCCACATATTTCTGCAGTTCACAGGCCGTGTGCAGCGTTTTGGTACCCCACAGGTCGACCGTCACGCCAGGGCAGCCGCTCCCGCCTCCGCGACCTGGCGATCCTGCTCAGCGCTGCCGCCGGACACCCCGATCGCCCCCACGTGCTCCCCGCCGACGACGATCGGGACCCCGCCGCCGAACACGATGAGGCG
>JBBRSE010000065.1:0-19012 GCA_038245655.1 Mycobacteriales bacterium
TCTGTCGGGACGACAGGATTTGAACCTGCGACCCCTTGACCCCCAGTCAAGTGCGCTACCAAGCTGCGCCACGTCCCGTACCGGTGAGGTTAGCAGGATGCGTCCTGCAGGTGACCCCCGATCGGCCGGGCCGAACCCGGTGCTAATCGAACGCGCTCACCAGTGACAGCACCGCCAGAACCGCCAACGCCAAGGCCGCGATCTGCTGGATGCGACGCAGCGAAATGACCCGTAGCAGGGTGCGACCGAAGGTCACAGCAAGCGCGGCAACGGCCCAGAGCGCCAGCAGAGCGCCGATCCCCACGGAGAAGGCGTCCCGGTAGCGCGCGGCGAGCGTCGCAGTGAGGATTTGCGTGAGATCGCCGAACTCCGCCACCAGCACGATCAGGAACGACGCGGTCGTGACCTGACGGGGTATGCGCTCGCCGGTGTACCTGGCGGTGTTCTCCTCTGCCGCCTCCTCGGCCTCGCTGGGGCTCGATCGAAGGAGCAGTACGGCGCCGATCAGGAAGAGCGCCCCGGTGACGATTTCCACTGGCTTGTGGGGGAGCCGCGCAATCAGACCGCCGGCGGTGCACGCGAGCGTCACGTGGACGAGGAAGGCTGCCCACACACCGATCAGGACCGGTGTCGGACGGTAGCGGGTGCCGAGAATCAGCGACGCGACGGCCGTCTTGTCGGGCAGTTCCCCCAGGACGACAACGCCGAAGACGGTGGCGGCGATGCCGAGATTCACCGAGCGGGCCGCTCCGTCGTCATCGAGATCGACAGCACGATGCAGCGAGGCTGGGGCACGGCTTCAGGCCGCCATGGTTTCGCGTTTTGTGGCGGTTCGACGAATCAGCCGCGCCCGGTCAGCGCTGCAGGCGCGAGAGCATCGCGGGCAGCGGCCCGGGGTGGACGACGACGACCCGGGTAGTAGCTCGGGTGAGGGCCACATAGAGGTCGTTGGCACCGCGCGGGGTGGCGTCGAGAATGCCCTGCGGGTCCACGACGACCACGACGTCGAACTCCAGACCTTTGGCGGCCCGAACCTCCAGCAGCATCAGCTTGTTGGCGGTATCCGGCCCGGCCAGGGCCAGCTCGCGAAGGAGCGGGTGGCCGGATTCTGCGAATGCCGCGCGTGTCCCCTCCGGCACGAGTACGGCCGTGGTGCCGTCCTGCGGCTGGGCAGCTCGGATCAGGCGGGCGAGCCCCGCCGGGTCGGTGGCCGGGTCAAGCTGGACCGCCCTCGGGTACTCGCCGACGTCGCGTACCGAGCTCGGCGGCTGCTGGTCGGGCGCGAAGGACGCCAACACGTCGGCGGCGACGTTCATGATCTCCCGCGGGGTGCGGTAATTGACCGTGAGCTCCGCCTGCTGCCAGCGGCCAGCGACGAACGTGTCGAGCACGCTCGCCCAGCTGTCGCTTCCCGCGACGGAGCCGGTCTGGGCGACATCGCCGACCACCGTCATGGAGCGGCTCGGGCAGCGGCGCACCAGCAGGCGCCACATCATGACCGAGTGCTCCTGCGCCTCATCGACAATGAGGTGACCGAACGCCCAGGAGCGATCCGCGGCGGCGCGTTCGGCGACCGTGCCATCCGCGGCCGGGGCGTTGAAGCGGTCGGCGAGCATGTCGGCGCTCACCTCATCTGTCATGCCGATGATGGTCAGCACGCCCTCCGCGTATTCGCGCTCGCTCGCCCGGCGCCGGCGTGCTTCCGCCGCGCGGGCGAGCTCCGCCGGGTCACCAAGTAGCTCGGCAAGCTCGTCGATCAGCGGGATGTCAGCGGTCGTCCAGCCGCTACCCCGGGGGCGGCGCAGCCTCCACCGCTCCATCTCGCTGAGCTCCGGGCCTGCGGCGCCGAGCAGGTCAGGATCGGCCAACAGGTCCGCGAGCAGGTCGTCGGCATTGCGGACCGGCCACATGGCGTCAAGCGATTCGCGGAACTCGTCGGTCTGCAGCAGCTCGCGCTGCAGGTAACGCGATTCCTCGGCGTCCACGCCGTCCATCTGGCGCGCCAGGATGCGCAAGACGGCCCGGGCGAAGCGGGGTCGGGCCAGGTTGTGCGGCTGGCGCGTCGCGATGGCGCTGCGCCGGGCGGAAAGAGCCTGAGCGCGCGTCAGGCGTAGCTCGTAGCGATCGAACGGGATGACCGCGACGGTGGTCGGCACCTTCTTCAGGTTGTAGACCGCCCGGCCGAGCACCGTAGCCATCCGGCCGTCGCCCTTGAGGACGGCGGAGTCCGGCGGCTCCTGCGCACTCACCGTGATGCCCGGCATCAGCTCCTCCGGGGTGGCCAGCACGACCCCGGTCTCGCCGAGCGAGGGCAGCACCTGCTCGATGTAGCGCAGGAAGGTGAGGTTGGGGCCGACGATGAGGACGCCGGAGGTGCGTAGCCGCTCGCGCTGCGCGTACAGCAGATACGCCGCGCGGTGAAGCGCGACGGCCGTCTTCCCGGTGCCCGGGCCGCCCTGCACGACCAGCACCCCCTGCGCGTCCGCGCGGATGATGCGGTCCTGCTCCGACTGGATCGTGGCGACGATGTCGGTCATGCGGCCGGTGCGGCTCGTCGCGAGCGCCGCCATGAGCGTCGCCTCTGCCGACAGGGTGCTCCGGTCGGTTTCGGCGAGTTCGATCAGTTCGTTGGCATCGAGCACGTCGTCTCCGACGCCGATTACCTTGCGACCGGACAGCTGCAGGTGTCGGCGCCGGCGCACGCCCAGGGGTTCGGCGGCCGTCGCGCGATAGAACGCCTGTGCCGCGGGGGCCCGCCAGTCGACGAGAAGCCGAGCGCCGTCTGCTGCGGACAGCCCGATGCGACCGACGTAGTAGCGCTGCTCATCGGCGAGGTCGAGGCGGCCGAAGCAGAGCCCGTACTCCACGCCGCGCAGCTGGATCAGCCGCCGCTCGTACTCGGTGGCGAAGGCGTCCCGCTCCGAACGGGCCGCCGGTGTCCCGCTCGCGCCCATCGCGCGCACGTCGGTGAGCTGCTGCTGGGCCTGATCGCGCAGCACGTCGAGGCGTGCGTACATGCGGTCGACCTGGGCCTGCTCATCTGCCAGGACCACATCACGAGCGCCGGACAGCGGTAGCTCGGGTTGCGCGGCCATTTGCTGACCGCCGGACACCATCAGTAGACATCTCCGATGCAGCGCGAGAAAAACAGGACGTGTCAGGGTATGCGGGTGAGCCCCGGCAAGCACGCGTGAGTACGGAAGTGGCGCTCGATCGGCCCCCGATGGGCACGGCTCCCGCGTGATTGTGGAGTCGTGTCAGGTCCTCATCGTGGGACTCGGGCCGGTCGGGGCGACATTATCGGCTCTGCTCGGGGAGCGCGGCATCGACGTCGTCGTGGTCGAGCCGGAGGCGGTCCCCTTTCCCTTCCCGCGGGCGATTGCCGCCGACGACGAGATGCTGCGCACCCTGCTGCGACTGCCCGGCCTCGCGGATCCGATGCACCTGTTCGATGCCGGGCAGCGGGTCGAGGTACTGGACGGCCGGCCCGATCTGCCGGCCGCCAGGAAGCTGCTCACCGCGGTCAGCTTTGACACCAGCCCGCTCGGGGTTCCCGGGCTGTCGTTCTTCCATCAGCCGTCGCTGGAGGCGGCGTTGCGCGGCGCCGTCGACGCAGCGGGAAACGTCCGCGTCAAGTGGGGTCGCAGCGTTGTGGCCGTGACCGATGTTTCGGACGAAGCGAGGGTCCAGCTGGACGACGGCACCAGCATTCGCGCGTCGTGGGTCGTGGCCTGCGACGGAGCGGCGAGCGTGGTGCGGCGCGGCCGCCAGATCGCGTACGAAGGGCGCACATTTTCCGAGCCGTGGGTCGTGGTAGACATCGACACGCCCGATCCGATCGGCCACCTCCCGTACTTCACCTACGTCCTGGATCCGGCGCGCCCAGCCGTCAACATGCCCCGCCCCGGCGGCCACCGTTTCGAGTTCATGCTGCTCCCCGGCGAAGACCCGGTCGCGGCGACCGGGCAGGCGCAGGTCGCTCGCTGGCTGGAGCCATACCTGGCGCCGATGTCGGCGCAGGCGCGGGAGCGGCTGACCATCGTGCGGCGGACCGTCTACACGTTCCATGCGCGTACCGCCGCCCGCTGGCGCGCTGGGCGGGTATTGCTGGCCGGCGACGCTGCTCACTGCATGCCGCCTTTCGGGGGTCAGGGCCTCGGGTCCGGGATCGGCGACGCGCTAGCCCTCGCCTGGCGCCTCGATGAGGTGTGCCAGGGGCTCGCGCCGCCGGGCCTGCTCGACGACTACGAGGCCGAGCGCCGGCCCCGGGTCGCCGAAATGACGCGTACCGCGCTCATCGCCGGAAGGCTGCTCACCGCGCGCTCCCGACCCACCGCTGCCGTCAGCCGGGGGGCGCTACGGGCGATCGACGCGACCCCACTGCTAGGCCGCCGGTTTCGGGCCGGATCGCTCCGGACCCGGCCGAGCGTGCCCGTCCCGGCGGGGGAGCGGCGGGCGGGTGGGGGGCGGCCGCTGCCGAACCCGCGCGTGCGCACCCGCGACGGCCGGCTGGTCAGGTTGGACGACGTGGTGCCGGCCGGGTGGGCGCTGCTGGCGGCGGGCGACCCGTGGCCCGATCTGCCCGCAGAACTCCGATCGGACCTTCGCGCCAGGCGGTGCTCCACGCTCCTGGTCGTGCCCGCGCGGGGCTTGACCGCCGTCGCCGGCCAGGCCGCGGTCGAGGACCTGGATGGGACGATTCTGGCGCTCCTGGAGCCCGCCGGTCGGGCGGCGTCGCCAAGCATCGTCCTGGTTCGCCCCGATCGGTTCCTCGCCGCCGTGGGCGATGCGCCGGCTCTGGCTGCTGCCTTCTCGCGGCTCACCGGATGCGCGCAAGCCCATGCCGCGCACACCGCCGAAAGGTAACGTCGACGTGTGCGCAAGCTGTTCACCATCCGGTGGATCGGCTTTCATGTCCTGACCATCGGCTGCGTCGGGCTCTTCAGCGTCCTGGGTCATTGGCAGTGGGACGTCGGAGGCACCCACCGGGGCACCTTGCGCAATTACATGTACGGCGTCGAGTGGTGGGTCTTCGCGGTCATCTTGCTGGTGCTGTGGTGGCGATTGCTGCGTCAGGAACTCAGCGGTGAAGCCAAGACCGCCCAGGCGAGCGCGGCCGCCCGGCCGAAGGGTCCGCGCTACCGGGCACCCGCACCCCAGATCACCGCTCACGTCAACGATGCAGAGGACCCCGATATGGCCGAGTACAACCGGTATTTGAGCTCTTTGCATCAGCAGGATCTGGCGACTGGAGGTCGGCGTGGGCGCCGCTGAGACCGGGCTACCGACCGACACCCCGGTGGTGGTGCCGAAGCCGGTGCTTGACGCGCTCCTGCGCTACCGCGTCATCTCTTACGTCGTCGGCGTCGGCCTCATCGTGCTGGTGCTGATCGGCGTCCCGCTGAAGTACGGCGCCGATGTCGACGGGGTGGTCGCTGTGGTCGGCCCGCTGCACGGTGTGCTCTACGTCGTGTATCTGCTGCTGACGCTCGACCTCGCTCGCCGGGTACGGCTGGATCCGGTCGTGACCGTCGTGGTGATGCTCGCCGGGACGATCCCGTTCCTGTCGTTCGTCGCTGAACGCAAGGTCACCGCGATCGTGATGGCACCAACCAAGCTGGGAGCCAACGGCCAGCCCTGAGCGGACCACAACGGTCAACCAATCCTCACGCTGCGGACACCCGTTCGTAACCGCCGGCTGTGACGATGAGCTCATCGGCTGGCCAATGGGGCATGACAGCGTGAGCCGGCCGTTGCAAGAAGGCGGGTATTCCGGTGATGAGGATGAGGTGTTCCAGGCGCGATGAATGACAGTCAGGCAGCTCAGGTTGCGCTTCAGCTCCAGTCGACGGCCGTCCAGATTCAACATCAAGTGACGCGTGCCGTGATGTGGCTGCGCCCCGATGGTTGGCAGGGCCGAGCCCGGCGTAACGCCTGGGGTGCGATGGTCTCCGACCATCAGCGTCGCCATGACCGGGCCGCGGATCGCGATTCGGTACGCGGGTCGGTCACCGCCGCTCGGGTTTTCAGCGCTCAAGCTCGCTAGCCCTCGGCGCGACCGGCGCCGGCCGCCCGGCATAGTGAGTTCGTGGACGGGCCGGACGAGCTGACCGCACTTCTCGGGGCGCCTGACGAGTTCGACTCGCTCGAGCTCTCGATGCTCCGGCGCAGGCGTAGCTACAAGTGGTCGGCCTATCCCCCCGATGTCCTGCCGGCCTTCGTTGCCGAAATGGACCTCCCGCTCTCACCGGCGGTCAGCGCGACGCTCAGCGAAGCCATCGCCGTCGGTGACTGCGGCTACGCCCACGAGGATGCGCTGGCCGAAGCCTTCGCACGTTTCGCGCAGCGACGCTGGTCGTGGAATCCGGAGCCGGCGCGCACGATCCTGGTGCCGGACGTCATGGCCGGGGTGGCACGTGCGCTGGAGCTTGTGACGGCCCCGGGTGACGAGGTGGTCTACACCCCGCCGGTCTACGGACCCTTTCGCCGCGCTATCGAGCGGCTGGGTCGCCATCCGTCCCCGGCCGCGATGGCGGCGGATGGCGATGGCTGGGCACTCGATCTCGCCGCCGTCGCCGAGGCGCTGGCGCGGGGCGCCCGAGCGATCCTGCTCTGCAACCCCCACAACCCGACCGGCTCGTTGCCAAGCGCGACAGAGCTACGTGCCCTTGCGGAGCTGGCCGATCGTCATGATGCCGCGATCATCAGCGACGAGGTCCATGGCCCGCTGACCCACCCCGGGCGCGTCTTCACGCCGCTGCTGTCGATCGGAGAGCTGCGGGCGTTGACCGTGTCCTCCGCCTCGAAGGCGTGGAACGTCGCTGGGCTCAAGTGCGCTCTGCTGACGGCCGGTGACGCCGCGACCGCCGCAGAGCTGGAACGGATCCCTGTGCTGCTGCGCCACCCCGGCCATCTTGGCACCATCGCCTCACTGGCCGCGTTCGAGGCGGACGCGCGCGGCGAGGGCTGGCTCGATCGGGTCAACAGGCACCTCGAGCTTCAGCACGCACGGGCCCGCCGGCTGCTAGAGGCCGTGCTGCCCGGGATACGACCGACCCGGGCCTGCGCGGGCTATCTGCTCTGGCTGGATTGCCGCGCGCTCGCGTTGGGGGAGTCGCCGGCCGCAACGTTCCTCGACCGGGGCCGGGTCGCCCTGTCGCCTGGTCTTGAATTCGGCGAGGAGGGCAGCGGATATGCGCGGCTGAACGTCGCCACCAGCGGCCCGCTGCTCGCGGAACCCGTGCGGCGAATGCGCCAGTCGCTCGAACCGGAGGGCTAGGAGAGCACTGACTCCTGGTCGTAGGAGCCCGTGACGAGATACACGACCCGCCGCGCCACCGATACGGCGTGGTCGGCAAGGCGCTCGTAGAAGCGGCTGCACAACGTGATGTCGACGGCCGCCTCGACGCTGCCGTCCCACTGGTCCTTGAGCAACACCTGGAAGAGCTGGCGGTGCAGCTTGTCGACGACGTCATCGTCCTGCTCGATCTGCTCGGCGAGCAGCAGGTCGGAGGTCGCGATGATGCTGCCCGCCTTGGTCATGATCCGCTCGCCGATCTGGCCCATCTCGAGCAGCGTGCTGCGAAGGGCCGCCGGTACCGCCGACGCCGGATAGCGTCGTCGGGCGACCTCAGCGATGTGGACCGCAAGGTCACCGCCGCGCTCCAGGTCGGACACCATGCGAAGGCTCGCCACGATCCGGCGCAGTTCACCCGCGACGGGGGCCTGGCGGGCGAGCAGATCGAAGGCAAGCTCCTCGGAGTGGCGATACTGCGCGTTGACCGCCTCGTCGCCGCTGATGACCTTCTCGGCGAGTTCGAGGTCGGCGTCCAGCAGTGCGGTCGTCGCGCGCGCCACTGCGCTGGCGACAAGCCGGGTCATTTCGACCATCGATTGCGTCAGGGCGTTCAGATCGTCGTGGTAGGCATCGCGCAAGAGTCAACCCTCCCAGGGCTTACATGCAGGACCGCAGGCTATCCAGACCGAGCGCGCCGCCGGGTATCTGCCGGGAAAGAAATGGTGGACGCTAAGTGAACGTCGGGTGCTCCGGCACTTAGCGCACCCGTTTGATGACCCCGCGCCCCTACGATCAAACCTGTGACATGGCTGGTCGGCGGACTGATCGGGCTGGCGTTGGGCCTGCTCGGGGGGTTTGTGGTCCCCCTGGTCTGGCGCCGTCGCCATCCCCGGGCGCATTTGCGGGCCCAGCCGCGACGCCACCAGGCGGCCGCCGTGCGCGGCTCTGAGCGCCCGGAGCGGCTCCCGCTGGCCATCTTGGCCAACGTGCCGATCGGGGTCGCCGTCCTCGATCGAAGCGACGACGTGGTGCTCGACAACGAGGCCGGCCGCCAGATGGGCATCGCCGTCGCCGGCAAGCCGCCGCCCGCCGCGCTGCTCGAGTTGGCCCGTTCCGCGCGCCGCCAAGGCGAGGATGCGGCACTGCAGCAGGAGCTGACCCTCCCGTCTTTCGGTTGGCGTTCCCAACCGCTCGAGGTCCGGGTGCGCGTCGTGACGCTGACAGACGGCATGGTCGCGCTGCTGGTCGAGGACGTCACCGAGAGCCGCCGGGTCGAGGCAGTCCGCCGCGATTTCGTTGCGAACGTGGGTCATGAGATCAAGACGCCCGTGGGCGCTCTGGCCCTGCTCGCGGAAGCTGCGGTGGAAACCGCCGAGGACGACCGCGAGCAGATGCTTCGCTTTCTCACCCGGATCCGTCACGAAGCGGCGCGGTTGTCGCGGCTCGTCACGGAGCTGATCGACCTCTCCCGCGTCCAAGGCGCCGAGGCCCGTCCGGATCCGGCACCCGTTGCGATCGACGCGGTGCTGGCCGAGGCCGTTGACCGCATCTCCTCCGCAGCCGACGCCAAGGACATCTCGGTCGTCGTCGGCGGCGACAACGGCGGTGAGGTGCTCGGCAGCGAATCGCAACTGGTGACAGCCGTAGCCAACCTGCTGGAAAACGCGATCGCTTACAGCCCGGAAGCCACCAAGGTTGCGCTCGCTGCGCGCAAGCGCGACACGTCGTGGGAGATCACCGTTACCGACCAGGGGATCGGCATCCCTGCGGAGGACCTCGACCGCGTTTTCGAACGCTTCTACCGGGTCGACCCGGCTCGTTCACGCCAGACCGGCGGTACCGGGCTCGGCCTTGCCATCGTCAAACACATCGTCAACAACCATGGAGGACACGTGCGCGTGTGGAGCGCCCCAGGCTCAGGTTCCACGTTCACCCTCGAACTGCCGGCACCGACGAAGGTGACCCTGTGACGCGGGTATTGGTGGTCGAGGACGAAGAGTCGTTCTCCGACGCGGTTTCCTTCCTGCTCCGCAAGGAAGGCTTCGAGGTCTCGATCGCCACCACCGGTCCGGCCGCCATCGAGGAATTCGATCGCGCCGGCGCCGACATCGTCCTGCTCGACCTCATGCTCCCGGGCCTTTCCGGGCTCGAGGTCTGCCGCGAGCTGCGCCGCCGCTCTGATGTGGCAGTGGTGATGCTCACCGCCAAGGACAGCGAGGTCGACAAGGTAGTCGGGCTCGAACTCGGCGCCGATGACTACGTCACCAAGCCGTTCTCCAGCCGGGAACTCGTGGCGCGGCTGCGCGCTGTCCTGCGCCGCCGTGGCCAACCGGCTGGTGGGGCTGACATCCTGGAGGCGGGCCCGGTACGGCTGGATCCTGAGCGCCACGTCGTCAGCGTCGACGGCACTCCAACTGCCCTGCCGCTGAAGGAATTCGAGCTTCTTGAAGTGCTGCTCCGCAACGCCGGCCGGGTGCTCACGCGCGAGCAACTGATGAACCGGGTGTGGGGCGCCGACTACTTCGGGGACACCAAGACCCTCGACGTTCACGTGAAGCGGCTGCGCGCGAAGATTGAGCCTGATCCTTCGCAGCCGAGGCACCTTGTCACGATTCGTGGGGTTGGATACCGGTTTGACGCGGCGGCGTCGTAACAGTCCGTGCCTGCCCGACGGAGAGCGTTCACCTTCCATTCAGAGTCGCGTAGCCAGGGAGTCGCCGCCCGCTCTTAGCGTGAACGTGACAGATGAGCCCAACAGGGCAATCGCGCCACGATGGAGGTCTTGTGACCACGGGTAGTCCTACTCGCCGCATGCGTCAGTACGGATCAGCCGCCGTAGCCGCCAGCACACTGCTCGCGATTGCCGCGTGCGGTTCCAGCAGCAAAACCGGCACGACCACGCCGTCCTCCAGCGCTCCCACCTCGAGCGGCGCCAGCAGCGCGCCCACCAACGCTGCAGGCATCACCTGCAACGGGTCCGGCACCCTCACCGCCTCGGGCTCCACCGCCCAGGCCAACGCCATCTCGGCGTGGGCCAAGGCCTACCAGGCAGCCTGCAGCGGCGCCGTCATCAACTATGGCGGCGGCGGCTCCGGTAAGGGCGTCACCGACCTCACCGCGGGCTCGGTGGACTTCGCCGGCTCTGACTTCCCGCTGACGACCAGCCAGAAGGCCGATGCGGACAAGAAGTGCAGCGGCGGCGAGGCTGTCGACCTTCCGATGGCCCCCGGCGGCATCGCGCTGGGGTACAACCTGCCGGGGGTCACCGACCTGAACCTTTCGGCCTCCACCTTGGCGAAGATCTTCAGCGGCAAGATCACCAAGTGGGATGACGCGGCCATCAAGGCCGACAACCCGAGCGCGACTCTGCCGAGCACGACCATCCAGACGTTCCACCGTTCGGACGGCTCGGGCACCACCTTCAACTTCACGAACTACCTGGCGAAGGTCGCCAAGAGCGACTGGACGTACGACTTCGGCAAGAACTGGAGCGCTCCCGGTGGTCAGGGCGCTAAGGGCACGGCCGGCGTCGCCCAGGGCGTGAAGTCGACCGCTGGTGGCATCGGCTACATGGAGGTGTCCTTCGCCACGCAAGACAAGCTCGGAGTGGCCAAGGTAGGCGACGCGGGCGGGAAGTTCGTCGAATTGACCAACGACAACGTGACTGCGTTCCTCGGCGACGCCAAGGTGGTGGGCAAGGGCAACGACCTCGCTCTCGAGTTCGACTACTCCTCCGCTGATGGCACCAAGTATCCGGTCACCCTGGTCACCTACGAGATCACCTGCAGCAAGGGTGGCAAGAATGCTGGGCTGGTCAAGAGCTTCCTCGCCTACACCGCCAAGTCGGGCCAGGATCTCCTGCCGGCCGCTGGCTATGTGAAGCTGCCTGACACCCTCGCCACGAAGGTGCAAGCGGTTGTAGACAAGATTTCCTGATCGGTCCGTCTTACGAGCAGCGGCCGGCGGGCCCATCCCGCCGGCCGCTTACTCGCGCAAACGTCAATCACCGCGGTTCGACCCGGCAGGATCCAGCAGGAAGGTGAAGCAGGCCGATGACGGCGCCAGCTCACTCGAATCGCCCACTGCGCAGCCTGTCGCGTCGCGAACGATTCGCGAACGGTGAGATCCAGGACCGTGCATTCGGATTCCTGGCCATCATCGCCGGCTATCTACTGCTGGCGATCCTGGCCGCAATCGCGCTTTTCCTGGTGCTCAAGGCAGTCCCGGCACTGAACAAGAACCTGGCCAACTTCTTCACTTACAAGCAGTGGAACCCCGACGCTACCAAGACGGCGGCTAACGGTTTGGACGATGTTCCGCACCCGCAGTTCGGGATCGGGGCCCTCGCGTTCGGGACGGTCTTCACGTCGTTGATCGCTCTTGCGCTCGCCGTCCCCGTCGCCATCGGGGTGGCGCTGTTCATCGCGTACTACGCCCCCCGGCGCCTCGCGATGGCCCTCGGCTACATCGTGGACCTGCTCGCCGCCGTGCCGAGCGTCGTTTACGGGCTTTGGGGCCTGATCTTCCTGGTCCCCCACCTGATCCCGCTGTCAAAGTGGTTGACGAGGTACTTCCACTGGATCCCGATCCTCGGGACCGATGGCGGTTTCGGGAAGTCGGTGTTCGCGGCCGCACTCGTGCTCGCCGTCATGATCTTGCCGATCATTGCCGCAATTTCACGCGAGGTCTTTCTGCAGGTGCCGCAGACGCAAAGGGAAGCGGCGCTCGCTCTTGGCGCCACGCGCTGGGAAATGATCCGGATATCGGTGCTGCCTTTCGGCAAGTCGGGCGTGGCCAGCGCGACGGTACTCGGCTTCGGACGGGCGCTCGGCGAGACCATCGCGGTCGCTCTGGTGCTGTCGAGCAACTTTGAGATCGTCTACAAGATCTTCACGCCCGGCGGCAACACCATCGCCGCCAACATCGCTAACCAGTACGGCGACGCCGGCAAGATCGGCCTCGGAGCGCTGATCGCCTCCGGCCTCGTCCTGTTCGTCATCACGCTGATCGTGAACCTGTTCGCCCGGTTCATCGCTCGTCGCGCCATCCCGGCGGGGTCGGTCGTATGACGACCCCGACCCTCAGCCCGTCGTCGATCGAGGGCCTGCTGAGCACCCGCCGGCTGTCCCGCTGGGTGCTCGCCGGCATCCCCGTCGGCTGCCTGCTGGTGTCGTTGCTGGTCTTCGCCGTGACGCCCTTCCAGGGCCGGGCCGACTTTCTGGTCTTCTTCTTCTTTCTGTACATGATCGTGCAGACCACCGTTTCTGCCGTGGTCGAGGGCCGACGACGCGCGGTCGATCGGTTCGTGCTGGCGCTGGTCATCGGGGCTTTTGTCGCGGCGATCGCCCCGCTGCTATCGGTGCTCGGATTCACCATTGCCCGCGGCGCCAAGCGGTTTGACTGGACGTTCTTCACCCACTCGATGAGCGGCGTCGCCGAGTCGGACAACAACGGGGGCGCGTACCACGCGATCATCGGCACGGTCGAGCAGATCGGCATCGCCACCGCGATCGCGGTGCCGTTCGGGGTGCTGGTGTCGATCTACCTGACGGAATACGCGAAGGGTCGCTTCGGCCGCGCGGTCAGCTTTTTCGTCGACGTCATGACCGGCGTTCCGTCGATCGTGGCGGGCCTTTTCATCCTGGCCGCCTGGGTGCTCGCGTTCGGCTTCGGCCACAGCGGATTCGCCGGAGCGCTCGCGCTGATGGTGCTGATGCTCCCGACGGTCGTGCGTAGCTCGGAAGAAATGCTCAAGCTGGTGCCTCCCAGCTTGCGGGAAGGCGGTCTGGCTCTTGGCCTGACCCGTACGCGGGTGGTGCTGCACATCGTGGTGCCGGCCGCGCTGCCCGGGATCGTCACTGGGATCATGCTGGCGATCGCCCGGATCGCCGGAGAATCTGCTCCGCTGCTATTGACCGTCTTCGGAAACGTCGCCACCAACACCGACCCGTTCTCCGGCGCGCAGTCGGCGTTACCCCTGTTTGTCTTCAATGAGGCGGGTAACAATAATCAGACGGCTATTGACCGCGCCTGGACCGGTGCCCTCACACTGATCATTCTAGTGATGTTGCTGAACCTCATCGCCCGCGTGGGCGTCGCCCTTTTGTCCAGCAAGCGAGCCTGAGCGGAGCCCGGTGGCCATGGCCAAGCGTGTTGAGCTAGCAGAGCTGAACTGTTACTACGGCGATTTTCACGCCGTGGACAGTGTCTCTCTGACCATCGAGCCAAAGAGCGTCACGGCCTTCATCGGCCCGTCCGGCTGCGGCAAATCGACGGTGCTGCGTTCGATCAACCGCATGCACGAGGTCACGCCCGGCGCGAAAACCAAGGGCAAGGTCCTGCTTGACGACGAGGACATCTACGGCTCCAACGTCGACCCGGTCACGGTGCGACGCACCATCGGGATGGTCTTCCAGCGGCCCAATCCTTTCCCGACCATGTCGGTGTACGACAACGTCGCCTCAGGCCTGCGGCTCGGCGGCGTGAAAAAGCGTTCCACGCTCGATGATTCGGTCGAGGCGTCGCTGCGCGGAGCCGGCCTGTGGGAAGAGGTCAGCGGACGTCTCAAGAAGCCGGGAGCGGGGCTGTCAGGCGGACAGCAACAGCGGCTGTGCATCGCTCGTGCGATTGCCGTTCAACCGCAGGTGCTACTCATGGACGAGCCGTGCTCGGCCCTCGACCCCATCAGTACCCTGATCATCGAGGACCTGATCGGTAAGCTCAAGGACGAGTTCACGATAGTGATCGTCACTCACAACATGCAGCAGGCCGCTCGGGTGAGCGACCGCACCGCCTTCTTCAACATCAACGGGGTGGGCAAGCCAGGCCAGCTCATCGAGTACGACGCCACCAGCAAGATCTTCGCCAACCCAACCCAGAAGCGCACCGAGGATTACATCACCGGCCGTTTCGGCTGATCCGGGCACTGAATCAGCCTGCCAATTGGCACCAAACTTCACGTTCGGGGGCTAGCGTTTCGGGCGTGAGCTCCCACGGCCAGTCCGCGCCGGAGCCCGTCCTCAGCGATCGCGTCCTCACCATCCCCAATGCCCTCTCGGCTTTGCGGCTTGCGGGGGTGCCGGTCTTTCTCTGGCTCGTCCTAGGGCCGCATCGCGATGGCATCGCTCTGCTGCTGCTCATGGCGAGCGGTATCACCGACTACCTCGACGGCAAGCTGGCCCGGATGCTCGGGCAGTCCAGCAAGATCGGGGCGCTGCTGGATCCGGCGGCTGACCGGCTTTACATCGCATCGACGATCGTGGCCTTGACGATCCGCGGCATCGTGCCGATCTGGCTGCTGCTCATCCTGCTGGCCCGCGACGTCGTGCTGCTCGGCTTCGGCCCTATCCTGCTGCGGATGGGCTACGGGATCGCACTTCCGGTCCACTTCCTCGGCAAGGCGGCCACGTTCAACCTGCTGTACGCCTTTCCGTTTTTGCTGGCGACGACGGGCCACGGCTGGCTCGCGATTGTCGCCCGCCCCGCCGCCTGGGCCTTCGTCATCTGGGGCACCACGCTGTACTGGTGGGCGGTCGCTCTCTATGCCGTGCAGGTGCGCCAATTGCGCGCTGCTGACCGGGCCAGTGCCGAGCAGTCCGCTGCGGGGGCTCCGGCCTGATGCGCGCCGTCGTGATGGCGGGCGGCGAAGGCACCCGTTTGCGTCCGATGACGGCAAATCAGCCTAAGCCGCTGCTCCCGGTCGTCAACCGGCCGATCATGGAGCATGTCCTGCGGCTGCTGAAGCGTCACGGGTTCGACGAGACGGTCGTGACCGTGCAGTACCTCGCGGCCCACATTCGTAACTACTTCGGTGACGGCGACGAACTGGGGCTCGATCTCTCATACGCCACCGAGCGCACCCCGCTCGGAACAGCGGGCAGCGTGCGTAACGCGAGTGACGCCCTCCGTAACTCGCCGTTCCTGGTCATCTCGGGTGATGCGCTCACCGACTTCGATCTTTCGGCCATGGTGGCCTTCCACCGCCGCCGGGGCGCGCTCGTCACGGTCGCGCTTAAGCGGGTTGCGCATCCGGTCGAGTTCGGCATCGTCATCACCGACGACGACGGCCGGATCGTGCGCCTGCATGAGAAACCCACGTGGGGGCAGGTGTTTTCGGACACCGTCAACACCGGGATCTACGTGATGGAGCCCGAAGTGCTCGACTCCGTCGAGCCGGGGGAGGTCGTCGACTGGAGCGCTGACGTTTTCCCTCGACTGCTCGCCTCCGGGGCGCCGCTCTACGGGTGGATCGCCGGTGGTTACTGGGAGGACGTCGGCACGATCGAGTCCTACCTGCGGGCCCAGGCCGACGTGCTGAACCGCGCGGTCCAGGTGGACATCGACGGGTTCGAACTGTCCTCCGGTGTCTGGATCGCCGAGGGGGCTGAGGTCGACCCCGACGCCGCGCTGACCGGCCCGTTGCACATCGGTAGCTACGCCAAGGTCGAGGGTGGCGCTGTGCTGCGGGAGTACACGGTGCTGGGCAGCAACGTCATCGTCAAAGGCGGCGCCTTGCTCGATCGGGCGGTGGTGCACGACAACGCCTACATCGGGCCGCAGGCCGCGTTGCGCGGGTGTGTGGTCGGCAAGCGGACCGACATCATGCGTGCGGTCCAGGTCGCGGAGGGCGTCGTGGTCGGCGATGACTGCGTGGTCGAGGAAGAAGCGGTCCTCGGTGACGGGGTGGCGGTCTACCCCTCGAAGGTGATTGAAGCGGGGACCGTTCAAAACCAGAGCGTCATCTGGGAGTCGCGCGGGCAGCGCGCCCTTTTCGGTCCCCGCGGCGTCAGCGGCCTCGTGAATGTCGAGATCACCCCGGAGCTGTGCGTCCGACTGGCGACCGCGTACGCGACCACGCTGCGTAAAAGCAGTCTGGTCACGGTCGCGCGCGATGCGTCCAGGGCGGCACGTGCCTTCAAGCGGGCCGTGATCGCAGCGTTGACCGCGAGCGCCATTGAGGTGCGTGACCTCGAGGTGTCGACGATGCCCATCATCCGGTGGGACGTGCGAGTGTCGGATTCGGTCGGCGGCATCATGCTTCGCACCTCGCCGGGTGACCCGCAGAACATCGACCTGGTCTTCATCGACGATCAGGGAGCCGATCTGTCCCGTACGGCGGGTCGCAAGCTGGAGCGGATCTTCACGCGCCAGGAGTTCCGCCGCGCCTTTCCGGGAGAGATCGCTGAACTGCATCTCGGGACCCGCACTCTGGACACTTACGTCCAAGACTTGTGCGAGCGCATCGACATCCGCAACTTGCGGGAGGCCAACCTCAAAGTCGTCATCGACTGCGCCGGCGGATCGGAATCGCTCGTTCTTCCAGGCTTGCTCGGGCGGCTGGGTGTTGACGCGCTTACGGTCAACGGGCGCCTCGACCAGATGTCGACGACCGAATCGCTCGCCGGGCGAATGGGCGACCTGGAGCGGCTCGGCGAGCTCGTCGCCGGCTCACGCGCCGCCTTCGGGCTGCGTTTCGACCCGGTCGGAGAGCGCATCGCGTTGGTCAACGAGCGCGGCGAGCTGATTCGCGAAGAGCGCGCGTTGCTGGTGCTGCTGGACCTGGTGGCGTCAGAAAACCGGGGCAGACACGTCGCCCTTCCGGTCACCACCACCCGCGTCGCCGAGCAGGTCTGCCGCTTTCACGGGGTTAACGTCATCTGGACGTCAACGTCACCTGAGGACCTCACCCGGGCGGCGGCCAGGCCGCAGGTCGCGTTCGCCGCTGACGGACGGGGAGGTTTCGTGGTGCCGGAGTTCGCGCCGGCGTTGGATGGAACGGCGGCTTTCGTGCGCATGGCCGGACTCATCGCGCGCACCAGGCTGACACTTTCGGAAATCGACGCGCGTATCCCGGCGGCCGCCGTGGTTCGCCGGTCAGTTCCCACCCCCTGGGCTGCTAAGGGTGCCGTGATGCGAGAGGTGGTGGAAAAGGCCGAAGGCGGCCGCATCGACACCACCGACGGCGTCAAAATCATCTTGCCGGACGGTCGTTGGGTGCTCGTGATCCCCGATCCGGCCGAGGCGATGACCCACCTGTGGGCCGAAGGAGTCGATACCGCCGACTCGGCGCGGCTGCTCGAGCATTGGGGCGGGATCGTCGCGGAGGCCATCGGCGGCCCGGGTGTCTGATCGGCGAGACCTGGGAAGGTCCAAGGCATGACTCGAAGTGTTCGCGCGCTACGACTCATCGCCCACGGTGCCCCTTTGCGCCTGGAGGAAGTGACGCTCCCCGAGCCCGGGCCAGGGGAGGTGGTGGTCGATCTCGCTGCCGCCGGGGTGAACCCCGTCGACCGCTACGGGGCACTGGGTCTGGTCGCGGCCGACGGACCGTTGCCCCGAACGCTCGGAGCCGAGGCCACCGGGTGGTTGGACGGCAAGCCGGTGCTGGTCCACGGCGGCGGCCTGGGTTCGCAGCGCGACGGGGTGTGGGCCGAAGCGGTCGTCGCGCAACGGGACGACGTGGTGCCGCTGGACCCCTCCCTCAATATGACGGCGGCGGCCGGGCTCGGAATTGTCGGCATCACCGCCTGGAATGTCGTCGCCGAGGTGGGCAAGGTGACTTCGGCGGATCGGGTGCTCGTGTTGGGCGCCGGTGGGGGGGTCGGTCTCTCGGTCATCTCGCTGGCGCTGTCAGCGGGCGCGACGGTCATGGGTCAGGTGGGTAGCCCGGCAAAGCGGGAGATGGTGCGCGCGTTTGGTGCCCAGCCTGTCGTCGCCGATGCCAGCGCACTGGCTGACGCCGCCCGGGATTTCGCCCCGACGATCATCTTCGATCCGCTGGGAGGCGACTTCACCTCGGCGGCGCTTTCCGTCCTCGTCAGCAAGGGTCGCCACGTCGTCTACGGCACGAGCGCGGGCACGTCTGCCGCTCTCGAACTGCGGTCGCTCTATCGCGCCAGTCAGTCCCTGCTCGGCTACGGCGGGCTGGGCTTGTCGGACACGGAGCGGCGCGAGGGGGCGCGGGCAGCGGCAGCGGCCATGGCCGCCGGAAGCCTTCGTATTCATGTCGGCCGGGTCTTGCCGCTGTCGGAGGCGGCCGGGCACCCCGGCGTCTTGGCGTCAATCACCGACCGCAGCCTGGCCGGGAAGCTGATCCTCGACTGCCGCGGCTGACGGGAACGGCCGCTGATGGAGGGTGTCAGCCCTCCGGCAGCATCTGCGCGAGCGCGCCCACGATGTCGTCGGTGACCTGCTCGATCGATTTCATCCCGTCGATCTCGATGAGCATCTTGCGATCGCGATAGTGGTCGATGACCGGCTTGGTCGCTTCCTGGTAGGTCTTCAGCCGCTGGCTGATGACGTCCTCGGTGTCATCCCCGCGACCCTCCTCCTGCGCGCGCTGGCAGAGCCGCCGCACCAGCTCCTGCTCGTCGGCCGAAAGCAAGATCGCCGCCTGCGCGCCCATGCCGATCTGCTCGGCCAAGGCCTGACCGTCGATCGCCTGCTGCACCGTCCGCGGGAAACCGTCGAGGATGTAGCCGTCGCCCTCGGATTTTTCGAACGTCTCTTGAACCATGCGCAGAACCAGCTCATCCGAGACCAGCTCTCCGGCGTCGAGCTGATGCTGGATGTCACGGCCGATGTCGGTCTGGCGTTCCACATGGTCACGCAGAAGATCGCCGGTGGCGATGTGAGGGATGCCGTAGTGCTCCGACAAACGCTTGCCCTGCGTGCCTTTGCCGGCCCCTGGCGGTGCGAGCAGCAGGATCCTCATCA
>JBBRSE010000066.1:0-18927 GCA_038245655.1 Mycobacteriales bacterium
CCAGCCCGGTCGCGACCGCCAACGACAGCAGCCCCTCCTGCACCTGCCCGGTCAGCTCGGCCAGCGCGACCGTCACCTGCTCCGGCACCGAAACCCGCGTCCCGGGAGTGTCTTTCTGCGCGCTCTTCTGATAGTTCTTGCTCACAGCGGTCCCCTGTCTCGTGGCGTTCTTGGTCGGACACCCGAGCCCTACCATCAGGCAGGTCTCAGGCGGGGGACCGCCACCTCAAACTTCCACGAGAGCCGGGACAACCTCGCTCACGGACCAGCGTGGTGTTCTCCGTCGACCCTTCCACCAGCGCCAGCGGATGCTGCACCCCGGTGATGTCGATACCGAGCGCGACGACACACAGGTGGTCAGCGAAATGCACACCCGTCGATCATTAACGCGACCAGCTCCAGGCCGACCAGGTCGGCGCACCGGCGCGAGATCGCCGACTTCGACTTCGACGTCGCCGTGGCCGCCTGCTCGACCTCGGATCCGACGGGTTCGAGCCCGACCGGATACCGGCGGGTCGACAGGCCGGCGAGCATCTTGTCCATCGCGAGGCGGCCCAACAGCTCGGTCGAGGAGAACAACTCATTAGGAGGCGACCGGCAGCTCGCCAGAGCCGTCAGCGGACCGCACCCTTCGGCCCGGCCAGAACCTGGGCGTCGGCTTTCATCAGCTGACCCATCACCGCCAGCCCGGTCGCGACCGCCAACGACAGCAGCCCCTCCTGAACCTGCCCGGTCAGCTCGGCCAGCGCGATCGTCACCTGTTCCGGCACCGAAACCTGCGTCCCGGCAGTGTCTTTCTGCGCGCACTTCTGGTGGTTCTTGCTCACAGCGGTCCCCTGTCTCGTGGCGTTCTTGGTCGGGCACCCGAGCCCTAGCATCAGGCAGATCTCAGGCGGGGACCGCCACCTCAAACTTCCACGAGAGCCGGGACAACCTCGGCTAGGTGATTGCGTACACACAGTTACAGTCCGGGAACCCGTAAATGGCCCATCTCACCTTAAATAGTGATTCTAAACCCCCCATGTGGATGGATTTTCCGATTCGCGTACCGTAACGGTTGCTCATCGTGTTTACGCACCATGGGAGCTATGGGGACGGGCAACAGGAACTGCAGCAGTGGTCACGGTGGGACTGGCATGGGGGAACGGACAGTGTTGAACGCCTCATTCGCACGTCAGTTGCGGCTGCGCCGGTTGTTCCGACACGCCGAGGATCGGCTCCTTGTCGTCCCGCTTGACCACACGATCTCCAACGGTCCGGTCACCGGTGGAAGCCGGGTCGACGGGCTGCTGGGGCGGCTGGCTGCAGGTGGTGCAGACGCCGTGGTGCTGCACAAGGGCGCGCTGCGGTACGTCAATCCACTGTGGTTTCAGCAGATGTCGCTTATCGTCCACCTGAGCGCCAGCACCGCCCACGCGCCCGATCCTGACGCCAAGTACCTGGTGACGAGTGTGGAAGAGGCGCTGCGGCTCGGCGCCGACGCCGTCAGCGTCCACGTGAACCTCGGGTCTCGTGAAGAGGCTCGCCAGATCGCCGATCTCGGCGCTGTCGCAGATGCCTGCGACCGCTGGAACATGCCGCTGCTCGCGATGATGTACCCCCGGGGTCCGCAGGTGCGCGACGGGCGTGACCCCGAGATGGTGGCCCACGGCGCCATCATCGCGGCCGACCTGGGAGCCGACCTCGTGAAGGTTCCCTGGGTGGGTTCGCGGGCCGCCATGGCTGACGTGGTCATGGACTGCCCGGTACGCCTGCTTGTCGCAGGCGGGCCGCAGCAGGACAACCTGGCGAGCCTGCTGGACTACGTGGACGAGGTGCTCGAATCAGGTGCCACGGGTCTGGCAGTGGGCCGCAACATCTTCCGGGCCCTGGACCCGTTGGCCGCGGTTACCGCGGTGGCCGCACGGGTGCATTGCCCGGGGAGCACCAAGCGTGAACGCGTGATCGACGTGATCAACGAACTTGAGGTCGTCGTCGCCTGAGCAGGTTGCTGCTCGCGCCCGACATCGTGACCTGATCGCGATCGCTTGTCCGCGGCGGGCGGCGACCGATGAGTGGGAATGACAAGTCCAACCCGATGGAAGAGGGGCCGACGGTGAAGCTCTGTTGGCTAGATGTCCGAGCTGCTAACGGGACTCGCGTCCCCATGGTGGAAGAGGCAGTTCACCAGCGGGTGGACGGGGTCGTGGCCGACCGGGTCGACCACCTGGCCACCCTGCCGCCCACGGTGAAGAAGGTGCTGATTCCCGAGGGGCAGCTGCCCGAGGACCTGAGCGACGTCGACATCGTGATCGTCGACTCCGCCTTACACGGCGGCACCGCGGAGCTGTCCGCCCAGTTTCCCGGGGTGGAGTTCGGCCGGTTCGTCGAGATCATCGACGCCGACACTCTCGAGGACGCGTGCGAGGCGGCGCGCACCGAGCGCTACAGCCTGCTGCAGTTCCGCGATCCGACGAAGATCCCGCTCGAGATCGTGCTAGCGGCCGCGTCCGGTGCCGAGGGCAGCATCATCACCGTCGCCGCTGACGTCGAGGAGGCCGGAATCATCTTCGGCGTCCTGGAGCACGGTTCGGACGGCGTGATGATGGCGCCGCGCGCTGTCGGTGACGCCACTGAGCTGATGGCGCAGGCGTCGAACGCGCCAGAGCCACTTGATCTGGTCGAGCTGGAGGTCGTCTCCGTTGCCCACGTCGGGATGGGGGAGCGCGCCTGCGTCGACACGTGCACGTATCTGAACAAGGACGAGGGCATCCTGGTCGGATCCTTCTCCAAGGGCATGGTGCTGTGCGTCAGCGAGACCCATCCCTTGCCGTACATGCAGACCCGCCCGTTCCGGGTGAATGCCGGCGCGATCATGTCGTACACGCTGTCGCTCGGCGGCCGTACCCACTACCTCAGCGAACTGCGCGCCGGGAGCAAGTTGCTGGCCGTTGACATCCGGGGTCGGGCCCGCGAGGTCGTCGTCGGACGGGTCAAGATCGAGAGCCGGCCCTTGCTGTCCGTCAATGCGGTCGCAGCGAACGGCACGGAGATCAACCTCATCCTTCAGGACGACTGGCACGTGCGGGTCCTCGGCCCGGGCGGCACCGTGCTGAACAGCACCGAGCTGAAGCCAGGCGACAAGCTGCTCGGTCACTTGCCGGTGGCGGACCGGCATGTCGGGTATCCCATCTCCGAGTTCTGCCTGGAACAATGACCGGTGGGATGCGTGGGTCGCACATAGCCAGCCCGCCCCCGGCAGGTTCGCCGGTGCCTCCCTTCGAACGATATGCCTTCAACGGCACCGTGGTGGACCGTTGGCTGGCGGTGGTCGAGGCCCAACCGCAAGCCGTCGCGGTCGGCGGTCCCGGGCAGGTAGTGACGTTTGCCGACCTCGACTCCCGCTCCGACGCGATCGCGGCGGCGATAGCCCGCGAGCCGGAAGCACGCCGGTGTCCGGCCGACCCCATCCTGGTGCTGGCGGGCCATGATGCGGCGGCGATTGCTGCCGTTCTGGGTATCTGGAAAGCCGGTGGCGCGGTTGTGGTGCTCGATCTGGCTCTGCCGGACGCCCGGCTGGCCGCGATCGCCGCAGCGAGTTCCGCGGTGCTGTGTCTGGCAGCGCGGGACCTTGCCGAGCGAGCCCGAAACATCGGCGTCGGAACGGTCCTAAAACTCGAGGCGACCGGCTCGGGGATCGCCCGCGGCGTCCGCGGTCACGATGGCGGTGCGCGTCCGGTGTCACCCGTGATCGGGCCGGGCACTCTCGCGCAGATCGTCTTCACGTCGGGATCCACCGGCGTACCGAAGGGTGTCCGGTACCTGCACCGCACCCTGCTGCACGACGCTTGGGTCCGTAACACCATGGGATGGGCGACCCCCACCGATGTCATCGCCCAGCCCCTGCCGCTCGCGTTCGCCGCAGGATTCCACGAGACGCTCGGGATCCTGCTGGCGGGTGCCCAGGTCCTGCTCTACGACCCGCGCACCCGCGGGATCAGTGAGTTCACCCGCTGGCTGGATTCCTCGGGGGCAACCGGACTGCTCGCAACCCCGACCCTGCTCCTGGCGATCGCGTCGAACCTGCCGCCAAGTCAGCGGTTTCCGGCGTCGCTGCACCTGGTACGCAGCACGGGCGAGCGTTTCCTCAGGCGCGACGCGCACCAAATCCTCAAGCGGCTGCCGGAGCATTGCGAGCTGGTCGGCATCTTCGGGTCCTCCGAGACCGGGTTGCTCAGCAGTTACCTGGTGACGGCCGAGTCCCCGGACGACGTCGAGCCGCTCCCGGTTGGCTGGCCCACCCCCGACAAGGACATCCGGCTCCTGGATGACGGACGCATGATCGTGCGATCGGCATTCACCGCGGCCGGCTACCACCCGGAGCCTGCGGAGAGCGACGGCGTCTTCTTTCAAGAGGCAGACGGGACGCTCTCCGTGCTGACCAGCGACCTGCTGCACCGCCGGGCAGATGGTTGCTTGCTGTGGCTGGGGCGCCGCGACCACACCGTCAAGGTGCGCGGGTACCGGGTCGAGCCGGCCGAGGTGGAGGCGGCGTTACTGGCCAGCCCGGAGATCCGGGAAGCCGTGGTGGTCGGCCAGGAGCGCGAGCACGGAGGCACTCGGCTGGTCGCCTACGTGGCATTCCATGACGGGCAGGACGTGCGGGCCGCCAGCCTCCGCCGCTCGCTTCGGTCCTACCTCCCGGCCTACATGGTGCCCGAGTCTGTCGTGGCGCTCAGCGAGCTGCCGCGAAACGAGCGGGGCAAGCTCGACCGGGCCGCGCTACCGCCACCCCCCGAGCGTCCGACCGAGTCCGAGTCGCCGCGCGACAACTGGGAATCGGTGCTTTGCGATCTGTGGGCGGACGTCCTCGATCTGGAAGACGTCGCCCGCGACGACGATTTCTTCGAGCTCGGCGGCGATTCGCTGGCCGCAGAAGAGCTACTTGCGCGGCTCGCGACCGAGTACGGCACCCAGGTCGAAAGCCACGTGCTGGTCGCGGCGCCGACGGTGGCCCAGTTCGCCGACCAGGCCCGGCGTGAGCAGGATCCGACGCATCCGACACTCGTCCCGGTCAAGCCCGGCGGCTCACGGCCCCCCCTGTTCTGCGCGGCGGGCGGCGGCGGCCTCGGGCTGGGGTTCCTGCCACTGTCCAAACGGTTGCCGCAGGAACAGTCCGTCTGGGGGCTGCAGGCCCGCGGGCTGGAAGCGCGGTGGAGCATCCCGGACTGGTCGGTGCGCAGCATCGCCGCCCGACACGTGAAAGCGCTGCGCTCCGTCCAACCGCAGGGGCCCTACCACCTGGCCGGACACTCCTTCGGCGGACTGGTCGCCTTCGAGATGGCCCACCAGCTGCACGCTGCCGGCCAGGAGGTGGCCCTCCTCGTCATCCTGGACAGCTTCGCGCCGGATCCTGCCACCATGCCGGCCGACCCTCCGCAGTCGCTTGTCGACCGGCTCCACCACGTCCTGGGGCTCGCCGCCACCGGAGTCATACCGAACGCCGGTCACCGGCATTACTTGCGATTCTGGCAACAAGCCAAGGTGCTGAGCCGGCGCTACCGCGGTCGTTCCTGGCCGGGGCGCACCCTGGTGGTCACCGCGCAGGACGCCGGGGTGCCGGGGCGTGCACACGAATGGGCTGCGTTTCTGAGCGGGCAGTGGCGGCTGCGGGCGTTGCCCGGCACCCACGAGACGCTGCTTCGCGAGCCGTACGTCGCGACGGTAGCCGAGGCGGTCTACGAGGCGCTGCAAGAGGCAACCTCTGCATCCGGTTCGTGACTTGGGTGAACCGGATGCAGGCGAGCTCTGGACCTATACTCGTGCCGCTGGCCTGGCGCGGTAGATCGCGAATCCCCACTGGCTGGCGGAGGGTCGGACCCCATGGACTGCACGGGCTGCCGCCGACTGCACAGGCGGTGATCTGAAACGTGTACTGGTAGTTGAAGTAGCAGTAGTACGCGCAAGACGGCACGCCGCCGGCCGGCCCGTCGAGGCTATGGCTGGCACGAAGGTCGGTGATCAGAGTGACTGGCCGCCCGCCGGACGCATCCCCGGCCCAGCTGGTGTGAGTGATGAGAATCTTGTTCACAGGGCACGGCAAGGCGCCGGTGATGAGGTCTACGTGTTTGTAGCCGCCGGTCGCAGACGGCGCGGCCGGCGCCGGCGGAGCCGAGCGTGGCATATGTCCGCTGATTACAGTCGGCGGGGAATCACCGGCGGCTGCCGGTGAACGTGTCGGGCCCCGAGGCAGATGAGCGCCCCCGAGCTGCTATCGAGGCCTCCCTAGCGGCGTCCCCAGCACCCACAGCTGAAACGCCTGCCGGCTTTCCGCTGACCCAGAGCGCCAGGTAGAACCCCCAATTGCCTTCCTTGCACGTCAATCAGGTCTCGAGCCACGGTCGGGCAGTCGTTACGGTGAGTATTGTGCGGGAGGCTCTGGAACCGGGGAATGCGACGATGCCGGCGGTCCCCGCACGCCCGGTCGCCGGTCGGCTAAGAGCGCTTCTCCAGCGGCCCGGCGAAGGGGCCCTGCAAGCGCGTGAGCTGCTGATCTGGGCCGGTCTCGTCGCCGCCGGCCTGGCCTTGACAGCGGTTGCCGTCGCGGTCTCCGCACGTGTCGGGTCGCCCAGCGCCCCGTTCACCGGACGATTTCGATTCAAGGTCGAGATCGGGAGCTTGCTCGCCCCGGCCACCGCCGTCACGGTGCTGCTGGCGGTCCGCGCCGGGCTCGCCGACCGGCGGCGCTGGCCGGTGCTGCTCGCCGTCGCGTACGCGAGCGCGCTCTGGTGGGCCGTCTCGCTCGCCCTCGTCGACGGCGGCAACGGCTTCGCGTCGCCGGTGGCGTCACCGAATGAGTACCTGCACGACGTGGGCGCGGTCGGTTCTCACCCGGGACACTTCCTGAGTACGTTCGTGGCGCAGTCGCCGCACTACAGCATCGCGACCCGTACCCATCCCCCTGGACCCGTCCTGCTGCTCTGGGGGCTCGGCAAGCTCGGGATCCACCGGCCGGAAGTCATCGGCATCCTGCTCACGGCGATCGCGTGCGCTTACGTGCCGCTGCTCGCCGTCGCCGTCCGATCGCTGTGTCACGAGACGGCCGCTCGCCGGCTGCTGCCGGTGCTCGTGCTGGCGCCGTACGCGGTCTGGATTGCCGTGTCGATGGATGCTATCGTTCTGCTGCTGGCCGCCGGCTTCGTGACGCTCGGCGTTGTCGGCAGCGAGCCCCGGCGTAGCCCATGGTGGGCCTTCGCGTCGGGACTGCTGCTCGGCTGCGACGCGCTCCTGAACTACGCGGTCGCCTGGCTCGGCGTCTCGCTGATCGCGGTCTATTTCGTACGGCGACGGCCGCTGCTCAACGTGCTGTCCGGGCTCGGCGCGCTCGTACCCATCGCGCTCGCCTGGCTCGCCGGGTTCACCTGGACCGACGGCCTGAGCGCCGCGCAAGCGGACTTCTCGGTCCGCGTGGGGCCGCACCGGTCATGGTGGCTCTGGGCACTGCTGGACCTGCTGCTGCTGCTGATCGCGTGTGGCCCGGCGATCATTCGAGCGGTGCGACGCCTGCACCTCACCCCGGGCTGGCCCTTCGTGGCGGGCGCCGGACTCGCCGTCGCCTTCGCCATCCTCAGCGGACTCTCGCGGGGTGAGGTCGAACGTTCCTGGCTCGCCTTCTACCCCTTCCTTCTCATCCCCGCGGTAGCCCCGGCCAGGCGACCGGTCAGCGCCGTCCCTGACGCCGGGCCGGTGCCGTACTGGCCGGTCGCCGTCGGCGCCGCCAGCGCCGTCGTGATCGAGGCGGTCCTGCGTACGACCTGGTGACGTCCGTTTGAGGAAGGTGTCGGTTTCCGCGACGTGGACGACACCTTCCTCAAACCGACGCCGACAACAGTGCCTGACGGACCTGAGCAACAACCCAGAACGGGCGCTGCGTCACGTCGAACCAGGTGAACCTCAGCACGGTCCAACCAGCGAGCACCAGCTGGTTCTGCCGCACCCGGTCGCCGTAGAGAGCCTTCAGATCGTCATGGTGCTCGCGCCCGTCCGCCTCCACCGCCAGCCGGATGCTGGGCCACGCCATGTCGAGCCGCGCAAAGCAAACCCCGTCGGACCGAAACACCCGAAACTGCAGCTCCTTTGGCACCAGCCCCGCTCTCACCAGCAAGAGGCGCAGCAGGGTTTCCAGGGGAGACTCCGAGCGCGCGTCGGCTAACGCATGGGCCTCACGGATTCGTACGAGCTGACGAGGCAGGAGCGGCACGTCGCCGAGGCCCCAGCCCTTTCGCAGCGCACTATCGATCAGGCAGACCAGCTGATCCAACAGCAGTACGCAGCTGAGATCCGCCACCGTTCTGGCGATGCTGTGGCAGGGAAAGCTTCTTCGACGCACGAGGTCGGCCGGATCGAGCCCGAAATACAGGCGCATCCCGCGGCGCTGGGCACGAGATCGTCCCGCCGGAACGATCAGGTGAGGCAATTCCTCCATCCGCCAGATCGGTAGACCCCAGAGCTCGTGCAGCCGCGCCGCGGTGATGCCGCAGGCGGCGGCGCCCGAGCACACCAGAAGCGCGGCACGCAGTCTGGCGCGAAACCCGTCCGCAGGCTCGGGCTCGATCAGCACTCCGCGAGCCGGCCGAGACCATCCGCGCGCAGCCAAGGTGCGGAGCTGCGCCTTGGTGACTCCGGCAGCCAGCGCCTGGGCCGTTGTCACCGCGCCGTCCTAGCGACGCACGATCGGGCCGAGCAGGGTCTGGGGATCGCTCACTGCCCGAGACTGGCTGCTGAACCGGCCACGATCGGCTTATCCACAGCCGCAGATGTCGACTTGAGGAAGGTGTCGTTTTCCGCGAGTCGGAACGACACCTTCCTCAAACGCGCTTAGGCGAGCGCGATCAGATCGGCGAGGTCGTCGGACCAGTTGTCCTCGACGCCGTCCGGCAGCAGCAGGACCTTCTCGGGCGCCAAAGCGTCGACGGCGCCCTCGTCATGGGTGACCAGCACGACCGCGCCCTTGTAGGTGTGCAACGCCCGCAACACCTCGGCGCGTGACGCCGGGTCCAGGTTGTTGGTGGGCTCATCCAGCAGGAGCACGTTGGCACTGCTGGAGACGAGAATCGCCAGCGCGAGCCGGGTCTTCTCACCGCCGGACAGCGTGCCGGCGGCCTGATCCGCGGTGTCGCCGGAGAACAGGAAGGCGCCGAGGACGCGTCGCAGCTCGGGGTCGGGCGTGTTCGGCGACGCCGCGCGCACGTTGTCCATCACCGAGCGGTCGGGGTCGAGCGTCTCGTGCTCCTGCGCGTAATAGCCGATGTGCAGGCCGTGGCCGGGCTCGACCTGGCCGGTGTCGGGAATCTCGGCGCCCGCCAGCACGCGTAGCAGCGTGGTCTTGCCGGCACCGTTCAGGCCGAGCACGACGACCCGGCTGCCGCGGTCGATGGCGAGGTCGACGTCGGTAAACACTTCGAGCGAGCCGTAGGACTTGGACAACGCACTCGCCCGCAAAGGGGTCTTGCCACATGGCGCCGGATCGGGGAAGCGCAGCTTCGCGACCTTGTCGGCCATGCGTACGTCTTCCAGCCCGGAAAGCATCTTCTCGGCGCGCTTGAGCATGCTCTGCGCCGCCTTCGCCTTGGTGGCCTTCGCCCGCATCCGGTCAGCCTGCGCAGAAAGCACGGCCGCCTGCTTCTCGGTGTTCGTACGCTCCCGGCGACGGCGACGCTCGTCGGTCTCGCGCTGCTCGAGGTAGCGCTTCCAACCGATGTTGTAGACGTCGATCACGGCACGGGTGGCATCGAGGTGGAAGACGCGGTTGACGGTCGCTTCGAGCAGGCCGACGTCGTGGCTGATGATCACCAGGCCGCCGGAGTGAGTGCGCAAGTAGTCGCGCAGCCAGACGATCGAGTCGGCGTCGAGGTGGTTGGTCGGCTCGTCGAGCAGCAGCGTGCCGCCGTCGCCAGCCTCGCTGAACAGGATGCGGGCCAGCTCGACCCGGCGGCGCTGACCGCCGGAGAGGGTACGAAGCGGCTGCGCGAGCGCGCGGTCCGGAAGCCCGAGATTGGCCGCGATACGCGCCGCGTCAGCCTCGGCCGCGTAGCCACCGAGCGAGGTAAAGCGATCCTCGAGCTTGCCGTAGCGGGCAAGGGCGCGTTCGTCGTCAGGATTCTCACTGAGCTGGATGGTCAGCTTGGCGATCTCCGCAGCGACGGTGTCGAGCCCGCGCGCCGAGAGGATCCGATCGCGTCCGAGCACGTCCAGGTCGCCGGTGCGCGGATCCTGCGGCAGGTAGCCGATGGGTCCGGAGCGGGTCACGTTGCCCGACGCGGGCTGGCCTTCCCCGGCGAGGACCTTGGTGAGGGTCGTCTTGCCCGCGCCATTACGCCCGACGAGCCCGACCCGATCGCCCGGGCCGACGCGAAAGGTGCAACCCGAAAGCAGCAAGCGTGCGCCCGCACGTAACTCAACATCAGTAGCTGTGATCACGAGAAACTCTCAGAAAAAAGGGGCAGGACAGCGGCAGCGAGCGCGCGCGTCACTCCCTCAAGATCACAATGTCCATGGTACGCGAGCCGCGCCCCGGCCCCGGACTCACGTACCAGTTGTCGTGCTAGTCCAGGCTGCCGGCCCTACTCGCATACCCGAGTCGGGGCCGGCGGCTATGTTGGGCTCAGGTCGGTGACAGAAACACCCCGCGCGCGGTCCAGTTGCCGGAGGCAGCCGCGTCCAGGACACCAGCGCTCGTTGGTGCCTTACCGTTCCAGCTCGCTCCGAAAAGCTGGCCCGTAGTGCGGTCGGCGTACCAGAGAATGCCGTTGGCTACGAACATGCCGCCCGCGTTCGAGAGGTCCGGGACACCTGCGCCTCCGGTCGGATCGGAGACGACGACCTCGACCGGGCTGATGATCCCGCCGGTGACCTGGCCCGCCACCGATGAGACGGCCGTGTCAGGAGCGAAGTCGCGGCGGTAGAGCCGCCCGTCGCCGGGCAACGTGTAGTAGATCGAACGGTTTGCGTAGAACATGCCGGTCACGTTGGGAATCTCGGCGCCGAAAGCGGTCGGTGTTCCCCGGTAGGTCTGACCGGAGCCCGTCTGCACATTCGACCAGTACGGGTCGTTGTACGGGTCCACCAGCATCGCCGGCCCGAACGTGTTGGCGCCGTTGTAGTTGCGATAGTAGAAATGGCCGTCTGAGCTTCCATACCAGATGCGGCCGTTGAGCATGAATGCCCCGCGGACCGAATCCCAACTGATCCCGCCGCCCGTGAACGTGTTCGGGGTGATCGGTGAGCCCGCCCCTGTTGACGCGTTGAACGTATTGGCGCTGAATGTGCTATCGGCCAAGAAAACCCTTCCAGGGTTGCCGACGTTGTTGCCGGCCGCAGCCGTCCCGCCGGCGAGCGGAAAGAACGCGAGCTTCTGATGCCTGTAGGCGTAATTACCCACGTAGTCGGTGTCGCTTCCAACCCAGATGCCCGACGTCGTCGCATAGATCACTTCGGCGCCGTGACCGCGGAGGCGTCCCGGGTTCCACGACAGCGGAACGCCGTTGGCGGGGTCGAGAGCGGCCAGCCCGGGACGGGGAACGGCGCCGGGGCCGGGGTTGTCTTGGCCGTAGGGGTTGTTCATCCATCGCTGGTGTCCACCGACGTAGACCGCCGAGGTGGTGACAACGACGGAGTACAGCGAGTCCGTGCCGGTGAACTGCTTCCAGGTGGGCTGCACATCGGTCCCGGTGGCGGCCGCTTCGAACCGGCTGGCGGAGTCACAGTCCTCAAAACTGCCGCCGTAGTACCCACCCGTCGCGGTCACCACGAAGAACTTGCCGTCGGGCGACCAGCCGATGTCTCGCATATACGAGTCGTACGCCCAGTTGTAGCAGGCGGCGCTGTAGGCGAGGCTGTTCCAGTTGGGGTCGACGTTGGCGGCCGGCGTCGTCAGGTTGATGCTGACAATCTGGTCACGACCGTAGGTGGTCACGCCATCGGTGGCGTGGAGGAAGTTGCCGTCGACTATCGCCCGTTTCCGGTCTGGGGAAACGGCAATGCTGTTGGCGCCGACCGGTCCGTTCGCGGAGTTGGCGAACCGGCCAAAAGCATGATGGCCGGTGAGCTGAACCCCGAAGTACGGCTCGAGAGCGCCGGTCGCGGCATTGACCGACGCCAGCCCGCTACGGGCTTTGACGCCTGTCCCGAAAGCGAAGTATCCGCCGACGAGCAGGTGGTTGCCGACCAGCGCGAGGTCGTTGATCGGCCCATTGATCACAGGTTTGAAAGTCGCGACCAGTTGCCCGGTGCTCACCTTGAACAGAGCGAGCTTCGTGGTCGCGCCGCCGGCGGTGGAGAAGCGCCCCGCCACGTACACCCCGGTGCCGTCCGCGGTCGGCTGGATGGTGTCGACTTCACCGTTGACGACCGGCTTGAACCCGGTGTCCAGAGCCCCGGTCGTCGGGTTGAAGGCCAGTAGGAACTTTCGCGCGGTGGCAGCCCCCGTGCCTGCGGTGGTCACTTGGCTGACCGAGGTGAACGATCCGCCGACGATCATCCGCTGTCCAACTTGCACCAGCGCCTTCACGGCCCCGTCAGCGAAGTTCGGGGTGTATTTGAAGGGTGCGGCCTTGGCGACGACTCCGCCGTCGTTGACCCCCGCGCTCGACGCCGCCGAAGGTAACGCCGGTACCGCTACCACCAGGACGGCGGTCATAGCAACCGTAAGCCGCGCCAGCACCGAACGTGATCGCGCCATGAAAATCCCCACTCCAGAGCCAGTGTCGTCACTGAAATCAACGGTGAAGCTGGGCACTCCATGTCGCTCTGGGTGATAACAGAACCAGAATCCCTCAATTTTCACCTGAATGGCCTATCAATTTCCCGCATGGAGCAACCGGTGGCGCTCAGCGTGATCGACCCGGGTTGCGGCTCTAATGTCGAGTCCGCATGCCAGGAAGGCGGCCAGGGAAGCGCAGCTGCGTCGACGGATCGGCGGTGGCCCGAAGCTAAAGCCAGCCGCTTTTACGAAAGGCACGGTAGAGCCCCACGCACACCAAGGCCATGAAGCCGAGCAGCAGCGGGTAGCCGAACGTCCAGTGCAGTTCCGGCATGTGGTCGAAATTCATGCCGTAGATCCCGGCCAGCATGGTGGGTACGGCCGCAATCGCGACCCACGCGCTGATCTTGCGCATGTCGTCGTTCTGCTGTACGGAGACCCGAGCAAGCTGGGAGTCCAGCAGCGCATTGAGCAACTCGTCGAAGTTCGCCACCTGCTCGGCGACCCGCTGCAAGTGGTCGTCGACGTCGCGCAGCTCATCCGCGAGGGGGCTCATCTCCGGCGCCGCCCGCAGATCGGACAAGGGTCCGACGAGCGGTATGACCGAACGGCGAAACTCGAGCACCTCACGCTTGAACTGGTAGACCCGCTCGACGTCGCGTCCGACGCGGGGAGCGAACACGGCCGCTTCGATCTCATCCACGTCGTCCTCGACCGCATCCGCGACCGCGAGATGGCCGTCGACGACAGCGTCAGCGACCGCGTACACGACGGCCGCAGGCCCGTGCTTCAGCAGCTCAGGCTTGCCTTCCAACGATGCCCGGATCTTGTGTAGCGCGCCGAGCGCGCCGTGGCGCACGCTGACGACGAAGTTCTCGCCGACGAAGAGCATTACCTCGCCGGTCTGGACGACTTCGCTGTTCCAGGTCAGCGCTCGATGCTCGATGTACTTGGTGGTCTTGAAGACCACGAAGAGAGTGTCTCCGTAGCGTTCGACCTTGGGCCGCTGGTGGGCGTTGACCGCATCTTCGACGGCGAGCGGATGCAGGTTGAACTCGGTCGCAAGACCCGACAGCTCAGCGGTCGAGGGCTCGTGCAGGCCGATCCAGACGAAGCCGCCGCTGGTACGGGCGGCTTGCAGCGCCCCTCCAAGTGGCAGCTTGCCCTGGCTGCGGTGCCCGTCGACGTACAGCGCGCAATCCACGATGTGGTCGGTCGAGCCCGGCGCGACAGCGGTGCTCGAGCGAGGCTTCTTGCGAAGATCGACGACGCTTCGCGCGGCGCGGGTCAGGCCCTTGCGTAGCCCCACGTCGCTTGGTCTCGGTCCGCTGGGCACACCGACAGGTTAATGCCGTCCCAAGATCGACCTCACAGTTCGCGACTGAGCAGGCCATTAGCGTCAGAGGTTGAACCCAAGCGC
The DNA here is from genome assembly GCA_038245655.1 of Mycobacteriales bacterium. Taxonomy (GTDB): domain Bacteria; phylum Actinomycetota; class Actinomycetes; order Frankiales; family Frankiaceae; genus DATAZK01. The sequence goes on from JBBRSE010000066.1 coordinate 14,160, forward strand.
GCGCAGCTGCTCGCGCCCATCATCGGTGATCTTGTCGGGACCCCACGGCGGCATCCAGACCCAGTTGATACGGATGTCGTCCACCAGCGGGCTCGGCCCACCGGTGAGCACCGACATCGTCTGATCCTCGATGACGTCGGTCAGTGGGCAGGCGGCTGACGTGAGCGTCATGTCGATGATCGCCGCGCGGCCGGCCTCGGTCTCCTCGAGCGTGATGCCGTAGACCAGCCCGAGGTCAACGACGTTGATCCCGAGCTCCGGGTCGACGACATCGCGCATCGCCTCTTCGACGTCATCGGTGGTGGCAGCGAGCTCAGCCATGTGCATCCTCTCGTAGCAGCTCATGCGCACCGGCCTGAGCAAGCGCGTCCTTCCACGCCATCCAGGACAGCAGCGCGCACTTGACGCGCGCCGGGTACTTCGACACCCCAGCAAACGCGATCGCGTCGTCCAGGACTTCTTCATCGGGCTCGCCCGCGCCGCGCGAGGTCATCAGCTTGGTGAATTCGCGCTCCGCGGCGAGTGCCACGCCGACCGGCTTTCCGATCACCAGATCCGCCAGGACGGACGCGCTGGCCTGCGAGATGGAGCAGCCTTCGCTCTCGTAGGAGACGTCTTCGACGATCTGATCCGCCGCCTCTCCGGCCAGCCGGACGCGCAGGGTGACCTCATCGCCGCAGGTGGGGTTCACGTGATGAACCTCGGCGTCGAACGGGTCGCGCAAACCGCTGTGGTGGGGATGCCGGTAGTGATCCAGGATGATCTCCTGGTACATCGACTCCAGCTCTGGGCTGCTCACAGTTGCCTCACCTGGAGAAGAACCTCTGAACGGTGTGCAGACCTTCCACGAGCGCGTCTATTTCTTGCGTGGTCGTGTAGACGTGCGCCGACAGCCTGGTCGTCGCCGGCACCCCGTAGCGCAGGCAGACCGGACGGGCACAGTGCTGGCCGACGCGCACGGCGATCCCGCGCTCGTCCAGCAGCTGGCCGGTGTCGTGGGGGTGGATGCCGTCCAGTGCGAACGAGATGGCGGCGCCGCGCCCTTCGGCCGACGCGGGACCGATGACTCGTAGTCCCGGGATCTCGGCGAGGCGGCCAAGCGCGTATTCGGTGATGAGATGCTCGTGACGGGCGACCCGCCCGATGCCGAGGGCGCTGAGGTAATCCACGGCGGCCCCGAGCCCGACAGCCTGAGCGATCGGCGGGGTGCCGGCCTCGAAGCGGTGCGGCGGCGCCGCGTAGGTCGTCCCGGCCATCGTGACGACGTCGACCATCTCGCCGCCGCCGAGGAACGGCGGCAGCTCTGCCAGCAGGTCATAGCGACCCCAGAGGCCGCCGATGCCTGTCGGACCCAGCATCTTGTGGCTGGTGAAGCCGAGGAAGTCGACGCCCAGCTCCGCCACGGTCTGCGCGGGCCCGGCGATGTCACCCGGCTGCCCGGCGACGCCGACCAGCCCGTGGGGCACCGACTGCGCGCCGTCGAGAATGGTAAGCGCGCCGGCCGCCTTGGCCCGGCGCACGATCTCCTGGACCGGGTTGACCGTGCCCAGGATGTTGCTCTGGTGGACGAACGAGACGACCTTGGTCCGGGGATTGATGAGACCCTCGGCGTCAGCCCGCTCGAAGTCGAGCCGGCCATCGTCGGTCAGGCCGAACCAGCGCAGGGTCGCTCCCGACCGCTGGCAGGCGAGCTGCCACGGCACCAGATTGGAGTGATGCTCCATCTCGGTGACGACCACCTCGTCGCCGGGCTTGAGGCCGGCGCCGATCGAGTACGCCAGCAGGTTCAGGGCCTCAGTGACGTTCTTGGTGAACAGGATCTCGCGCGGATCGGGCGTACCCAAGAAAGCGGCGACCTTCTCGCGGGCACCCTCGTACAGCGCGGTCGCTTCTTCGGCGAGCGTGTGAATGCCCCGGTGAACGTTGGCGTTGTGACGCTCGTTGTACTGCCGCTCGGCGTCGAGGACGGCGACCGGCTTCTGGCTCGTGGCGGCGCTGTCGAGGTAGACCAGCGGGACGCCGTCATGAATGCGGCGGGAAAGGATCGGGAAGTCGGCGCGCACCTTGTCGACGTCGTACGGCCAGTCGGTGGCTGCGATGGCGCCCGGGGTCGCCGAAGCCGAGGGCTCCTGGGGAACCAGCGAGGTCTGCGCGGCGAGGTCCGTACTCACGCCGCTTCCGTCACGCCATACCGCGCGTAGCCCTCGTCCTCGAGCTTCTTGGCGAGCTCGGCGCCGCCGGAGTCGACGATGCGACCAGCCGACATGACGTGGACGAAGTCGGGGGTGATGTAGCGCAGGATCCGGGTGTAGTGCGTGATCAGGAGGGTGCCTACGTCGCCCGACTGCGCCACCCGGTTGACGCCCTCGCTCACGATCCGTAGCGCATCGACGTCGAGCCCGGAGTCGGTCTCGTCGAGGATGGCGAAGCGCGGCTTCAGCAGCTCGAGCTGAAGGATCTCGTGGCGCTTCTTCTCGCCACCGGAGAAACCCTCATTGACGTTGCGCTCGGCGAAAGCCGGGTCCATCTCCAGCGACGCCATCGCCTCCCGGACCTCTTTGATCCACAGCCGAAGCTTCGGCGCCTCGCCGCGGATGGCCGTAGCGGCCGTACGCAGGAAGTTGCTGACCGTCACGCCCGGAATCTCGGTGGGGTACTGCATGGCGAGGAACAGGCCGGCGCGGGCCCGCTCGTCGACCGCCATCTTCAAGACGTCTTCGCCGTCGAGCGTGATGCTGCCTTCGGTCACCGTGTATTTCGGGTGACCGGCGATCGAGTACGCGAGCGTGGACTTGCCGGAACCGTTCGGCCCCATGATCGCGTGAGTCTCGCCGGAGGACACCGCGAGGTCGACCCCTTGCAGGATCTCCTTGTCCTCGACCGAGACCTTCAAGCCGCGGATCTCAAGGGTGCTCATGCGTATCGCTCCAGACCTTCAATTACTCGAAATGTGTTGAGTAGCAGGGGGATCGGCTAGCGGCCGGAGAGGCTGACGAGCACGTCGTCGCCCTCGACCTTCACCGCGTAGGTGGGCACCGGCCGGTTGGCGGGCAGCCCGGTGGGGACTCCGGTCGCGAGATCGAAGCGCGAGCCGTGCAGCCAGCACTCGACCGTGCCGTCCTCCACCTCACCCTCCGACAGGGCGATCTCCGCGTGGGAGCAGACGTCGCGCAGCGCGTAAAGCTTGCCTTGCGATTTCGCCACGCACACCGGCTCATCGCCGACGGTGACGCTGACCGCCGAGCCATCAGCCAGGACCGACAGCTTGCAGACCGCGGTCCAGCTCATGCCCGGGCCACAGAGGCGGCCTCGGGCGCGTGGAAGCGTTCGAGCTCCTCGTCCACCGCGGCGGCGACCCGGTCGCGTACTTCCTCGACCGGAATGGCAGCGAGCACCTCGGCGAAGAAGCTGCGCACCACGAGGCGGCGTGCCACATCGGCGTCGATGCCGCGCGACATCAGGTAGAACAGCGCGTCGTCATCGAAGCGTCCGGTCGCACTCGCGTGGCCGGCGCCGACAACCTCGCCCGTCTCGATCTCCAGATTCGGTACGGAATCGGCGCGCGCCCCGTCGGACAGCACCAGGTTGCGGTTGATCTCGTAGGTGTCGGTCCCGACGGCGCTCGCCCGGATCAGCACGTCACCGATCCAGACCGCATGAGCATCGTTGTGGAGCTCGCCCTGCAGGGCACTCTTGTACGTGACCCGGCTGCGGCACTGCGGTGCCTCGTGGTCGATGAACATGCGGTGCTCGTGATGCTGGCCCGCATCGGTGAAGGTCAGCCCGTAGAGCTCGGCGTCGCCGCCTGGTCCGGCGTACTTCACCGTCGGTACGAGCCTCACCAGATTGCCGCCGAGGGTCGCGACGACGTGGCGGTAGCGGGCATCGCGGCCCACCAGACCGGCGTGAGCTCCGGCGTGAACGGCGTCGTCGGCCCAGTCCTGCAAGGAGACGACCGTGACATCAGCGCCGTCACCGACGACGACCTCGACGCTCGCCCCGAACGTGCCGGAGCCGACATGATCGAGTACGACAGTGGCCCTCGCGTGATGGCCCACGTCGATGACCAGATGGGCGTATGCAAGCCCGCCGGCGCCCTTGACCTCGATCGTCACGAGGGCATCCGGCTCGTCCGCCGGGACCGCGACGAGCAGCGCATCCGGCGACGCGGCCATCGCCAGCGCCGTGACCTTGTCGGAGGGCACGAGAGCCCGCCCAACGCGCGGGTCGGTCATCGGGATGCGCTCGGAGCGCGCGCCAGTAGCCGACACGGTCGCCCCGAGCTCGCCGGTAGCCGGTTCGCCCGTCAGCAAGCCGCCAAGGCGCCGGTACGGGGTGAACCGCCACTCTTCGACGCGGTGGCTGGGCTCCGCGAAAGCGTCCGGGTCGCGCGAAAACGTGCGCGGCTGCGAGCCCGACCGCTCCTTCGGAGCCATCGGCGCAGTCGCGCTAGAAGGTGCGGCCGAGCTAGCCAACGCTTCCCTCCATCTGCAGCTCGATCAGCCGGTTCAGCTCGAGCGCGTACTCCATGGGCAGCTCGCGGGCGATCGGCTCGATGAAGCCGCGCACGATCATCGCCATGGCCTCGTCTTCAGCCATGCCGCGGCTCATCAGGTAGAAGAGCTGGTCGTCGCCGACCTTGCTCACGGTCGCTTCGTGACCGATCGAGGCGTCGTCCTCGCGCACGTCGACGTACGGATACGTGTCGCTGCGGCTGATCGCGTCGACGAGCAGGGCGTCGCACTTCACCGTGCTCTTCGAGCCGGTC
>JBBRSE010000067.1:0-18573 GCA_038245655.1 Mycobacteriales bacterium
GCTGCCGATGTCGCCGTCGCCTACAGCGAGGCCCTTCAGCGTGGGCGCGTCGGCCTCGGGCTCCGGCTGCAGCACGCAGTGTTCGACCGGCTGGTCTACGGGAAGATTCGGCAAGCGATGGGCGGCCGAGTCCGCTGGTCGGTCAGCGGTGGGGCCCCGCTGGGCGCCCGACTCGGCCACTTCTTCCGCGGAGTCGGCGTCACGGTGCTCGAGGGCTGGGGCATGACGGAGACGACGACCAGCGGGACGTTGAACCTTCCGTCTCGGCTGCGTATCGGCAGCGTCGGTCCGCCGACTCCGGGCTGCCGGCTGAAGATTGCCGACGACGGGGAAGTGCTCATTAGCGGAGCATTCGTGATGTCGGGCTACTGGCAGAACGAGGTCGCCACTATGGAGATCCTGGAGGGGGACGGCTGGCTACGCACCGGTGACATCGGTCGCATCGATGACGACGGCTTCCTATTCATCACCGGCCGCAAGAAGGAGCTGATCGTGACCTCCGGAGGCAAGAACGTCGCCCCGGCGGTGCTCGAGGACCGGCTGCGCGCGCACTGGCTGGTGAGCCAGTGCATCGTGGTGGGTGACCGTCGTCCCTACGTCGCCGCGCTCGTCACTCTCGACTCCGAGTCGCTCGCCCAGTGGTGCGCCGACCGCGGACGGCCGGCGGCGACCCCGGCAGATCTGCGCGACGACGACGAGCTAGGCGAAGCGATCTCGGCGGCCGTCGAGGAAGCCAACCGGGCCGTCTCACATGCTGAGGCCATCCGGCGTATGAGAATCCTCGACATCGACTTCACCGAAGCCGGCGGTCACCTCACCCCGACGCTCAAACTCAAACGGCATGTCATCGATGAGCAGTTCGCCGACGAAATTGAGGCGCTCTACGGCTAACAATGACCAACCCCGCTGTCCCGGTCAGTCGGTAACCAAACCCCAGCAATGCCGCCGACCAGACCCTCCAATCGATCACGGAAATCGCCACGTTTGCCGACCAGAGACCAACGGCCTATCGGATCCAAACGGCAAGCCAGGGCGCAACTGCCGGCCATGCTCGTGGGGGCGGCTACGGCGTTCGAGGTGGCGTGGATCGGACCGCACCTCCACAGACGTCATGGGCTCCAGCGAAGGTCAGGACGCGAGTGAACATAGGACCTCCTTCGATCCGGTCTCGGCACGAGGAGGGTGGACCCGGCGGTGCGCCAGGAAAAGGTCCCTGATCAGGGCTAGGACCGTGCGTGAAATCCGCACGATGGACCGCCGTGGTCGGGCGCTCGGTAGCGAGGTTGCGCATGGCCAGGCCCTCAGCAGCCGCGTGTCCGGGATTGGACTTGGATGACTACCCGTTGCCGCCGACGTCACGCTCGTAAGCCTCGTAGATGAGGTCGGCCCCGCGCTGTCGGTGCCGCGACAACTGAACGAGGAGCGAAGTCACTCGCTCCCTGGCACTGGCCAGGCGTGGCTCGTCTTCCCCAGCGTCGGCCAAGTCTTGACGGAGCGCCTCAACCTCAGCAGTCAGCGCTTGATGCTCCCGGCCCAGTCGGCGGAGTTGTCCATTCAGACGTGGGGCGTCAGTGCGGATCTGCTCCCACAGGCCGTCGGGACCTTCGGTGCCGCTGACGTGCGATGCCCAGGCACCGTGCAAGTCGTCGACATGAGGAGCTAGCCTGGCGCGCCATTCTCCGGGACGGCCCGCCAGAGCGGCTGACGCGGCTTCCTCGACCGCGGTCATGGTGCGCCGCAATCCGGCGCGACGCTTGCCTACCTCTGCCAGTTGCGCAGGCTCGGTCACGTTCTCGGGTTTCTGCATCGCGCGCCTCCTTCAGGTGGTCACCATGCTGCACCCGTGACCCATCGCGCGGAACGCCTTCGCAGCTCAAACATCACCGTCAGCGGTCCTACGGGCACGCCGCGCGGGACATGAGCGGACTTCCATTGCAGCGCCCGCCGGGAGAATCCGTGCCGACTCCACGCGGCTGGGTCGATCTCGCGAGATCATGACCGTTGTCGCGGTAGACGCAGCCGCTGATCGCGGCCACCGTCCAACCATCGTGACCCTCAAGCACGTGGCCGGTGATTCGACCCCAACCAGCGTCTCCATAGCCGTGCCGGCGCTCGACCCAATCGCCTACCTGGTGCGCAAGATATGCCGGTCTGCTAACTATCCGCCGGCGGCACTTTTGCAGAGTCCGTTTCGCGCCGCGTGTGCAGAATCGAGTGAGGGACGTTCGCTCCGACTCTGCCAGCCCGACGCTGACATTGCGGCCCGCCGCTAGGTCCGGCACACCCAGCGCGTGGTCACACGCATGACCATCGTCATAACGGACCCGCAGCCGTGGTCGGTCGTTGCGCTGCTCGATTTGCGGGCGTCAGCAAGGACGGCGCTCTCGGTGGCGCTGCCGCGACTGACCGCACGCGGAGGTCGTCGATGAATAGCCGCCTGGGGTGCCCGGCTTCGGTGAAGGCATCTGCGGAGGTGACCGTCTCCTCGCCGCGGCCGCTCAGTCAGCGCATCGTGTTGACCGTCACGAAGAAGTAACCGGTGTATCGGATCGCCGTGATGATCTGCGGCAGCGCGTCAGCGTCGAGGGTCGACCCGTCCGGGGCTGCGCCGAGGTGCATCAGCACGATCGTGCCGGGCTGCAGTCTGGCGAGGACCCGGGCGGCGATGTCGTCGACGGTGCCGGCGCCGGCGCGTCCTTCCCAGCCCAGAGTGTCGACCGTCCAGCCGATGGCGGCGTACCCGAGGTCGTTGACGATCCCGAGCGTGCGCGCGTCGTACTCACCGAACGGGAAGCGGAACCACGGTTTTGCCGCCCGTGTGGTCGTGGCGTTGATCGCGGTCTCGGCGTCGGTCACCTCGGCGCGGACGGCCGACGACGACAGCTGGGTCAGGTGCGGGTGCGTCATCGTGTGGCTGCCGAGGATGCCGCTGGCGGCGATCGCCTGGGCCGTCTGCGGAAAAGTCTGGGCGAACCGGCCGGTGAGGAAGAAGGTCGCCGGTACGCCGGTCGCGCCGAGCGTCGAGAGCACGGACGCAGCCCCTTGTGAGCCGGACCCGCCGTCGAAGGTCAACGCGACCACGTGCTCCGTCGTCGGGATCCGCCACATGACGTGGCCGGTCAGCGCGGCGGGAAGTCCGGTGGCCGTCGGGCTCGGGGCGGGCGACTTCGTCGGCGACGCCGTCGGGGACTGGGTCGGCGCCGGAATCGTGTTCGTCGGCGTCTCGCCAGGGGTAGGGGTCGACGCCGAGGACGTCGGGCTGACGCTGCTTGTCCGAGTTCTCGTCAGCGAGGCCGGGGTGCCACTGTCGCCGCCGCAGCCGACCAGGCTGACCGTGGTCACGGCCAGGGCGATCGCCGACGCGAGCGCCCAGTGTGCTCGTCGTTCCATGTGTACCGACCAGCTCAATCCGTGGTCACCATTATCGCCCGACGACACCAGCGTGAGCGTGTCGTGCGTCGCGGAAAAGGGCCGGTGGTCCTGACTTGTTGGTAGGTGGCTGACCAACACCGGGGACCCGTCGCCCTCGTCGGCGTACTCGATCGCGCCAAACCGGGTGCCGCGCAGGTAGTGCCGAGGCGCCGCGTCCAGCCGCTTCTACGCAGCGGCCAGGGAGTGGCGATATCCCATCAGGGCCTCCTCAGCTGTGGGCGAGCGTCCGGGCGCCGGCGGCCAGGATCGCGAGACGATGGCTAGCCCTGGCTAGCCCGGCGACAAGCAGGACCGTGGGAGCCATTACAGGCCAACCTCCGGCGAGGCTCGTGATGGACGCTACGTCGTCGGCCACAGGGGGTGGTTCGCCAGCCGGCCTCGACGCACTGTGGCGGTCGCCTTCGGCGGCTAGCGCGGAGTGACGCCTCAGCGACCTTCGGGTGCGAGAGCTGGTGTTGTGCCGATCCAGCCGAGACAGGCTCAAGGGCCGGCGGCAGTTGAGTATCGGTCACCTACTCTTCCTCGGCTATGAGGCGGCTTGTCGCTGCTCGTTTCCTGGGCCTGACCTGTGCGCCACGGCGCGGTGGCCACGACGCCTGACGAGTCCGGTTGGTGGCTGAACTGACGATGGTCGAGGTGGTGCTTGAGTCCGGTCCAGCAGGCGCCGTCTTGTCGGCTGCCACGGCGCGCAAGGCGTGGACGACGTGGACGACGTGGACGACGTGGACGACGTGGACGACGTGGACGAGCAACGACATGGTGCGCCCGGTCGAACGTGCCTGGCGCTGGCGCATCCGAGGTAGCTGACCAGCGCAGCCCGGAATTCAGGGTCGGCGGGCAGATGAGACCGCCGCGACGTGAGATCTTCCTGCGGCTCGGCGACGCGATGGGATAGTGCAACAGTGCGGGCGGGAGCAGTAGGCAGAGGCCGTGCCTGCAGTGACGAAAGGCCGTGCCCTACAAGGAGGCCGCCCTCCGTTTCTCGAGTCGACCGTAGCAACGTGGGCGGGGGTTCTTGCCGCAAGCTGCCTGCACCGAATCGATCCGGCTAGAACGCCAATGCCCGCGAGACAGCCACGAAGGCGAGCACGGTGGCCCCCAAGGTGCGGCGCCACGGGTTCACTCCACGGACGATCTCGTCGCCGGCCCATAGGACGAGAGCGGCAATCGCCGTGACCTCAAGTGCGATACCCCAGTTGCCGTGCGGATGCAGCAGCCACCTGAAAGACGACGTTCCGAACCATACGAGCAGCGGGATGTTCGGACGCTGCGCGACGACGATCCGACCTGTCCGTGGATCCCGGAAGAACCAGTTCAGCGCCGAGCGAGGTGACGCGATCATGACCACATCCAAGGAGTGCTGTTTACGTCGAGCATGTGTAGGCAGGATCGGGACCGTGATCTTCGTGTCGCCGTTTCACGGCGACACGTGGCAGCAGGACGTTCGCTGCGCGCTAGCAGGTTGCGAACTCGCCGGCGCAACAGGCCCCGCGTGACCTCTCCCCGTAGTCAATGCTTTCACGGTTTCGGGCGATCTACTTCCTGCTTCGTCGGCTGTTGGCGATGGTGGCGCTTCGCGTCCGGGACGACGACGCCAAGGACGCCGAGTTGCTCGTCCTGCATCATGAGATTGCCGTTCTGCGACGGCAGGTACCGCACGTGCGCCACCAGCCGGCAGATCGATTCCGTCGCCGCCATCGCCGTGACGATCAGCTGCAGCGAGTTAGTCCTGAGCCCGGTGGACGTGGCCGCCAGGCCGACCGTTTCATAGCCGACTGAGCGTAAGCGCTGGCTACTGGCACGGGTCCCGGGTCTCTTACGGCGATTGGCCCGTCTGGCCCACAGTTCTGCATGAGCCGTGCCGATGTATCGCTGGTGATGATTGTGACCGACGCCATGAGTGCCTGGTTTGCGCCCGCCCGCGACGAGTTGCTTCGTGCCGCGCTGGATGCTGCCGTCGACGGTCACACGTTGTGGGCACCGGTCTTCGGAGACGGTGGCCAGATTGTCGACCTGACTTGCGTTTACATGAACCGGGCGTCGGAGGCGATCATCGGGCAGACCGGCGTTGACATCGTAGGCAGCAGCCTGCTCGCCGGGTCGGCCGCGCTCGACAACGGTGAGTTCAGCCACGCGCTGCTGCAGGTAGCGCTGACCGGAATCCCGATACGTCGGCGACTGCGGTTAAAAACCCGTTCCGGCGGCGAAGCCTGGGTCGATCTGTCAGCGGTGCAACTGGCCGGCGGTGTCAGTGTCAGCGGCCGGGACGTCACCGGCGAGGTTGCGCTTCGGGCAAAGCTGGAAGCGGCTGTCCGCGTGCTGGCAACGCAAGCCACTACCGACCCGCTGACCGGCCTAGCTAACCGCAGAGCCTGGTCCGAGGCGCTGGCTGATCATCTCCTGCACGCGCCCACCCAACGACTTCCGCTCGTCATCGCACTCCTTGATCTTGACCGTTTCAAGGACTACAACGACCGCTGCGGCCACCTGGCAGGAGATGCCCTCCTCGTCCAAGCAGCGGCTCGCTGGCAGGCGGCGCTGCCTTCGGCGGCCACTCTCGCCCGGCTCGGCGGGGAGGAGTTTGCCGTCGCCCTACCCAACATGGCCCCGACTGCGGCCCGTGAGCTGCTGATACATCTGTGTACGTTGGTCCCGGCCGACCAGACCAGCAGCGCAGGGCTCACCATCTGGGACGGCAGCGAAGATGAAGCGAGTCTGCTCGGCCGGGCCGATGCCGCCCTCTACGCCGCCAAACACGCCGGACGCAACCGGGTCGAGGCACTACTGCCCCTTCTGTGACGCCGCGTCAGGCGGTCGATCCAGCGGCTCTACACGGCCGGTCAGCTCGGTCGAAATCCGTCCTGAGCCCCGGGGGGCTGGGGCTAGTCGCCGTTGCCGGTGACGGCGAGCCTGAGGGTCTGGGCGACGCCAGCCGCACCGTCGGTGGCGCTGGTCAGCGCCCGCGCCACGTTGCCTTTTAGCAGGCCTTGGAGGCGTTGGTGGCCCGCTGCTGTTCCCCGTGCAGCGCACTGCTGACCAAGGTCCCGCCGGTGAGTGCCGGAATCAGCCATGGCAGCAACTGCAGCTGGCCGTTGGCAACTTCCGGCCGGGTCACCCGACCGCCGTCCGTGCACACACGCACCGGCGCTCCCGGCAGCTTGGCGACGACCCTTGCGACGTTGCATCCGACTGAGAATCGGGTCAGTAGCGCCGACTATTCGCAGTGCCGTTCCCGAAGGGTGCCACCCGAGCGGGTGTCGGGGAAGCGACGCGCCGGCCCCGCGAACGGGGCCGGCGGCCGCACCTTTGCGGCTACTTGATGAAGATGATCTTGTGCATGCCCATGAAGAAGTGCGGCATGCCGGTCATGTCGTCGGCGATGTAGCACTCGAGGTCATAGGTGCCCGGGGTGAGCAGCGACGAGCCGAAGACTTGCTGCTGCCCGGGGCTCATAACGCCGGCCTGCACGGCTGTTTTGGTGTGTAGGTACGGGTCGGAGGGCTGCTTGCCGGCGTTGATGGCGTTGACGCCTTTGGTGATGTCCGCGTCGGTGGTGCCCGCCTTGACCGGGGAGAAGGACACGAAGTGGATGGTGTCGGACACGTTGCGGATCAGGTAGTTGCCTTGCGCCGGGTACGTTGAGGTGACGTGGAACCGGTCGGCGGAGGTGACGTCAATTGTGCCGGCGATCGGCGGGAGGAGCCGTTGCGCCACGGTGCCGCAGACGTGGAAGACCTTGACCGGCACCGTCTTGGCGCCGCTGAACACGGCGCCGACATCCAGCAGGTACACGGGCCCAGCAGGCAGGAACACCGTCACGTTTGCCGACCCGACTCCTTGAATCGCACCCCCGCCGTAGACGCGGGTGTTGGCGACCAGCCAACGGGTGCTGGCCGCAGCCTTCGCGGCCCCGGCGGTCTTCGGCGGTTCGAACTGGGCACGGATGTGGTTTTCCACGTCCACGATCGACACGCCATTGCGAAGCCCGAACAGCTCCACGTCGGAACCGCCGCCATGCTGAGTCTCCGGAGAGCGGCTGATGAAGTGGAACCGGACGGGTCCCGCTCGGTGGTGGTCGTCGCTGATTGTGAAAGGACCAGAAGCCGGCGTGGTGACGGTGATCGCTCCCGCATACGCGGGATCGGACGTAGCGGCAGCGGCAGCGGCAGCCGTTGCCGGCGTTACGGCAGCGACAGTTGCTAGCGCCATGGCCCCGGCCAGGCCCGCAAGATGACGACGTGTGATCACTAAACCCCCTGGGAGAAACGCAAAAATGCGGCGGTACCCGGGCTCGGGTGTGCCAGCACACATGTTGATGCGGTGTGCGACCTCTCGCGTCCCCTTCGCCAAAGTTCATGCACTTCAGATTCTCCCCACACGGATCCCTCCGGCGCTTGTCCCTTGCAGACGTCGAACGGCGATGCCCGCCGTTGACCCCGCGCCCCGTTGTAAAGCGTGTTGCCGGAGATGAGGCTGCAGCTGGCGTCGCAGGTCGTGTCTCCAAGCGGTCCCGGCGTGCCGAGTCGCGCGACGTCTAGGGCGGCCGAACTCAGCAGACTGCTGGGCGATCTGGCCGCCACCGCACAAAGGTTGCCGCAACTACTCGACCAACTTTGCCCCTGGCTGGACCACGAACGCGACGACGGCCGGTTGCGTGTCGACACCGACGTCGATCCTGTCGACCTCGTCGCACTCGCCGACGCGCAGCTCACTTGCGCCGGGCGCGCGCCTTGACGCTTAAGTTTAGGTTGCCGTTTTGTTGGAATTGTCCGTCACTCGGCTAGGGGTGCGTCGTTGGGCAGAACGGGAACGGCTGGCGACCGTGTCGAGAATTCGTAGGAGCCGTGAGCCCTCGAAGCCTGTCCGGAGGCCCTTCGGGGAGGTACTTCATGCGTCGCAGCACGCTGGCCGCACTTGCCGGATTGACGTCGGTGGCCGCCGGCGCGGCACTCGCCTCACCTGTTTCAGCTACTGCCAAGGCCCGTTCAACGCCCGTCGCCGCTTCGTTCTCCTACGGCGAGCCACAAGCGCAGACCGTCGGCGCCTCGGGGTGCGCGACGAACACCGCCGGCGAACCGTCCCTGCACGTGTCCAAGGCGAACCTCGTCGGTCTCGGCTCAGAGAACGGCATCGGCGGGGGCAGCGTGTACTGGCGCGCCTCGCAGGTCGGCGGTTCCGGTGCCGGCGCCTGCGCCTGCGCCCTGAGCTTTTCCGGTCAACCGAACGCTGTCAGCGGCGTCGGCGCGGCCGGCGGCGACATCGACAGAGCCTTTGCACCCGTGAAAGACCCGACGACCGGCACATATCGGATCTACGTCGCCAGCCTGAACCTGGCCAGCATCAACGTTGCCACTTCCACCGATGACGGTAAGACGTTCAGCCAGGTGCCCGTCCAAGCCGGTGTCCCCGTCGATGACCGCGAATGGATCGCCGCCTACGGACCGAAAACCTCGCTGCTTACCTATCACGACATCGCGAGCAACAACATCGACGTCCTTCGCAGCGACACTGGCGGCGGCCCCTACACCCAGATAGCCACGGCCATCCCCGCGACGGACTACAAGGCGCAGAACAACGAACTGGGCAACATCGTCGTCGACCACAACAACGACAGCCCCATCGCCGGAGGCTTCTACGCCTACCAGTCCTTCGTCGCCCCCTCCACCGACCCCGGCCCAAGCGGCGCCGTGAACGGCGCACCGTACAACGAGCGTTCCTCGCCGTCTCCGCCGACGGCGGACATAGCTTCACTGACCGGCCCATTCCCTGCTCCACGCGCAGCGGCGGAACCCTCAACCATCAGTTCCCCAACGTCACCGTCGCCCCGAACGGCTCCTTGGTGCAGACCTGGTCCAATGACACCAACGTCTTCGCCGCCTTCTCCGCAGACCACGGCAGCACCTGGAAGTGCACCGGGCCGATCAGCACCACGACCAAGCAGGCGATCGAGCCGTGGATCGTGGCCGGCACATCCGGCATCGACCTGGTCTACTACGGCACCCCGGATGCCGCCGGGGCGAACCAAACCTGGTACGTCTACCTCACCCAGCTGAGCGCGACCGGCCTCGGCACCCTGCAGCAGCTGACCGCGGCGCACCGGGGAACGGTGTGCGAGGGCGGCGCCAGTTGCACCGGAGGCCGCCAGCTCCTGGATGACTTCGCGATCGATACCGATCAATCCGGCCACGCCCATATCGCCTACAGCCACGACGCCCCCGCACTCGGCGGAACCGGCAGCTACACCGGCTACGCCGTCCAAACCAGCGGACCCACCATCGGCGCGCCCAACTAGCCACCGGACTCGCTGCCCAGACATGTGCTGCCGTCTCCGCCTGCACACGTCGCCGACGTCCGTTGTGGCACGGGCATCCTCTCAGCGCTTCTGGACGAGGCGGGGTATCGCGCCAGCGGCCTTCGGCGCGGGGTCGGTGCCCGTCCGCCTAGATCCGCCTATGCAGGTCCAGCGACCGGTGCTAGGCGCCGACGCGTTCGGCGCCTAACTGCAGTCCATGCACAGCTAATTCCTGGTTGGGGGGCGGCCCCCCGGCGGTCATCTCCGGCCCCGCGACGCGCTCGACGGTTGGCCGCATCACTTCGTCGCCATACCGATCGCACGCTTCGTGTGACTCCCAGACCTCCGTGACCCGAAAGCCACCTTCGGTCGCGGCACACATGTGCATCAGCCGGTCGGCTGGCTGGTCTTGGCCAGCCTCTTTCAGAGCCGCTAACACCTCGTCGTACCTGGCGAGTGATTGCGGGACGTCCATTTGAAAGGCGTACATCCAGACTCCTGCTGTGGTCGGTGAAGGTGACCCCACACCCAACGAGAATCCCGGTCAAGGGACAAAGCCGACTCTCGCCGCACCCGCCTTGATCGAATCCGACCACGGTCGACTCAAAGCGCGACTTCGTCCGATGCGCGGACTACGAGCTTCCGGTCAGCCCCAGACGGTGGCCTCCGGGCACGCATTCGCACAAAACATGCGAGGCGGACACTACGGAATCGCCACCGACGAACCCGCTCAGGACAATCGGCCACTCACCGCAAAGGATGCGGATGCTCGGCGGCGCGGCACTGGAACGAGAGGATCTTGGGATTCTGAATGACGCCTTCCCGAATCTCGACGGCGCGCCAGATCGTCTGGTCTTGATCCCAGGCAGCGGGGCCGTCCATCACGGTTCGAAGGTAGGGAATGAGGGCTTCGCTGATGCCCCATGTCGCGGAGTTCCACAGGTAGGCGGGGCTGTGGTCCACCCCATAATAGAGGACGCCGTCGCCGACCGTCAGCATGGGCTCCTCGAAGGTGGTGGCGCGGGCCCACTCGAATCCCATCCCAGCGTCGCAGGACACGTCGGCGAACAGCCTGCCTGGCGCGAACGCCGCGAGCTCGTCGTTCGTCACGAAGGTCAGCGGTCGGTCAGTGTCCTGTAGGACGCAGTTCACAACGATGTCGTGCTCGGCGAGGAACCGAAAGGTGGGTTGCGGTCCCATGCCGGTAAGGACGACGGTACGCGTGGGGTCCTCGGCGGTGCGCTCCAGATGGTCGAGCTGGGCCGAAGGGATGGGCGAAGCAACGGCCGTCACGTCACGCATGGTGAGCACGGTGACGTCGTGGACCCCGAGTGCGTTCAGGGCAGTGATCGCGCCGCGCGCGACGTTGCCGAAGCCGATGACCACGGCCGTGAGCCGACGGCCGTAGTGACCTGTGGATCCGATCAGGGTCATGGCGTGCAGCACCGAGCAGTAGCCCGCGAGTTCGTTGTTCATATGGAAGACGTGCAGGACGAAGTCGCCGCTCGGCGTCCAGTGGTTCATCGCCTCCCAGGCAATCAGCGTGAGCCGCTTGTCGATGGCGAGCTGCGTTAGCTCGGGGTCCTGGACGCAATGCGGCCAACCCCACAGCACCTGTCCGTCTCGCAGGCTCTCGATGTCGGCCAGGGTGGGCTTGGGCAGCAGCACCACGTCGGTGCTGGCGATGATCTCCTCGCGCGTGCCCAAGCCAGCGACCTGCGGCGCGAGGTGTTTGTCGAACACTCCGAAGCGGTCACCGTAGCCGTGTTCGAAGAAGATCCGCTCTCGCAGGTCCGCGTCGATCTGGCCGAGATGACGAGGGTGGATGGGTAGCCGGTGCTCGTTCTCCTTGCTCGACTTTCCGAGCACTCCGATGCTGAGCTGTTCCATGGGACTCCCTCGTCGACGGCACCTTGCTATCACGGCGCTGGCAGGTGCTGGCGGTCGAAGTCGCCGTCCGCGGCGATGAAGTCCAGCGTGGTGCCGGCGCTGACGGTGAGTGGTTCCGAGTACCGCCCGAGCGTTTGTGCTCCACACGCTGTCGTTGGTCTTGCGGGCGAATCTCAGTGAGTGCAATTGCGGACCTATCCTTGGAGCCATCGGCGGTGCGCTTGCGCGAGGACGCCGAAGGTGTATGCCGACTCGTCGGTTGCGGCGTTTGCGGCGATGCCCATTCGGCGCAGTTGCTCGCCCAGGACCTCTTGGATGGCCTCCGCTTGCCTCGCCAAGTCCGTCGCCGGGGGGCCGAACGCGCTCACGACTGCTTCAGCCGCACAGCGGACCTGTTTGGCGGCCTTGCGCGTCTCGCGCAGGGCGAGCGCCTGCTCCGACCCGGTGAGCCGGGCTGCGCCCGCTGCCCGCCGCGCCACCTTGCCGATAGCGCCGAGCGACCAGCCTGGGAAGCACGAACTTCGCGGGCTTTGCAGCGTCCCCGGCGGAATTGATCCCGCTGGCGAGGAAGTCGTCCAAGTCCACGAGCGACTGCAGATAGCCCGGTGCCTGCAGCGTCCGCAGCAGCCGTGTGCGGCCGCGAAGCCCTGCCCCTCAAGCGTTTGCCGCATCCGGTCCGCGACCGGCCCGTGCACGTCTTCCAGCCGCTGGCGCTCCAGCTCCCCGAGCAGCCGTACGAGAAGGACCTCGGCGTCTCGGACGACACCGAGTTCGGCAGCGAGCGCGCGCAGCCGGCCCTCAAGGTCTGCGGCACGATCGGCGTCCGGTACCGCAGCGAACGTGCCGAGGGTGCTACGCATCCGGCGGGTCGCCACCCGCATGTCGTGGATGCCTTCCTCGTCGTCCAGCCGAACGGCAATGTCGTGGGCGCGCATCCGCTCGAATTGCTCGATCAGAATAGCCCGAATCACCTCTCCCGCCGGTGACCGTGGTCGGCCTCCTAGGGACATTGGTCCCGACGCGAGCCATGTCTCAGCCGGCCCGACCCGGCGAAACCCGGACAACCCGATGTCACCGAACGGGTCGCCGGGGTGACCGGGCAGGCGTCGCCGCAGCCGCTTGCCCGAGTCCGCCAGATTCGGGGACTTGCGCCCCTAGTCGCCGCACACACTCGACGGTCAGGCTGGTGGGGTGAACGCCGCGACAACACATGCGACGGAACCTCACGTACCCGGGATGGCGCGTCGCCTGAACTGGCTGCGTGCTGGCGTGCTTGGGGCAAACGACGGCATCGTGTCCATCGCCGGTCTGGTCGTCGGCGTAGCTGGGGCCACCTCGACGCGGAGCACGATCTTCACTGCGGGCCTCGTCGGCGTCGTGGCAGGGGCAGTTTCTATGGCGCTCGGGGAGTACGTGTCGGTCAGCAGCCAACGAGACAGCGAAGCTGCGCAGCTGACGACTGAGCGTCTCGAGCTGCGATCGTCCGAACGCGGCGAGCTTGCCGAGCTCGCCGCGATCTACCAGGCAAAAGGGCTTTCGCCCCAAACCGCCGGCCAGGTCGCCGCCGAACTCACCGCCCATGACGCGCTCGCCGCGCATGCCGAAGCCGAGCTGCACATCGATCCGCAGAATCTGGCCAACCCCACGCACGCCGCCGCCGCGTCGGCACTCTCGTTTCTGCTGGGCGCGCTGCTTCCGATGCTCGCCATCCTGCTACCCCCACCGGGCTGGAGGGTCGGGGTGACCGTCGCCGCAGTACTCGCCTCGCTGGCGGGCACGGGTGCCGCCAGCGCACGGATCGGCGGAAGTAGCCCACGGCGGTCAGTTACGCGTGTCGTCGTGGGTGGTGCGGCCGGCTTGGCGCTCACTTACGCTATCGGCCACCTGTTCGGCGGGGCGGTCGGTGGGTAACAGATCAGGGGGTTGAGCCGGACAGGTTGAGCCCGATGACGCCGGCGATCACGAGTGCAATCGAGATGATCTTCATTGCGGACACCGACTCCCCCAGCGCGATCATGCCGACCACCGCGGTGCCGGTGGCGCCGAGTCCTGTCCAGGCGGCGTACGCCGGTCCCACATCGACCTGCTTCAACGCCAGATTCAACAGTCCGAAGCTGATCAGGGCACACAGCGCGAATCCGACGGTCGGCCACAGTCGCGTCAGTCCATGACTCTGCTTGAGCAGCACTGCGAAGCCCGTCTCGAACAACCCGGCAATCACGATCAGCAACCAAGCCATAAGGCCGCCTTCCGTGACTTGTCGCACGCGAGGCCGATCACAGCGTTCTCGGCGACGACCATGACCGTCACTGCCTTGGCCTGCCGGCTGCGAACAGACCGCGTCTGCCGACGAGATACCCGGTTGATCGTCGCTGGTGTGCTGTCATCGTGCTGCGGGTTCCTCGATGAGGGGGAAGACGCCTTCCTCCTCTTGAGCAAAGTGCAGCACGAGGACGGCGTGCAGGCCGTAGAGCACCCGGCGGATCTCGATGATGTCGTCTGGCTCGGCTGGTTCGTCTCCGATATCGGCCACCAGGCGACCGAGCCGGTAGACATGGTGCTCGATTTCGACGTGGCCGCGGCTGAGCGTTCCTGTCGGGTCGCTGCCGCCGAGCACTCGCGCGAGCCGCGGGTAGAGCTGCGTGTCCTCTCGCCGTTCGTGCGGCAGCACGTCGTCGACGAGCCAGCGGTGCAACAGGCGGACTTCCTCGATGGTCCGCGGCTGACCGGTGTCGAGACGGTCCGCGACCTGCCGCAGGTCGTCCAGATGGGGGCGCAGCGCAAGGTGTTCGATCTCAAGGTTGCGACCAAGAACCGCGTCGGTGCCAGCCAGCGCGGCCCGGTGGGGGGCGCGCACGACGCGCAGCGCGCTCAGGATCGCCGCCACGTCGATGGCTTCCTGGGTGATCGCGCCGACGGTGGGGGTGAGCAGCCCGAACGCGGCTGCTGCCATGGCGACACCGGTCAGGCCCATACCCCCGAGGACGCTTTGCCAGGCGATGCGGCGGGCGCGCCGGGCTATCGCGATCGCGTCGGCGAGCCGGTCCAGCCGGTCGACCATCAGGACGACATCGGCTGCTTCGCTGGAAGCGGTCGCGCCGCGCACGCCGAGGGCGACGCCGACGTCGGCGGCGGCCAGGGCGGGAGCGTCGTTGATGCCGTCTCCGACCATCACGACAGATCCGCGGGCGCGGGCCTGGATGACCGCCTCCAGCTTTTCCTCGGGGAGCCGTTCGGCGAGCACCTCGTCGACACCCAGCGCGCGTCCGACGGCGTCGGCGACGTCGGCGCGGTCGCCGGTGACCATCATGATGTGGCCCACCCCGGCGGCGCGCAGTGCGCGCAGAGTGCGCGGGGCGTCGGAACGCAGCGGGTCATCGAGCAGGATGCCGCCGCTGAGCCTGTCGTCGATGCTGACCAGGATCAGGATCGAGCTGTCCAGCGCGGAGCGTCGTTGTAGCCGGCGGACCCAGACCGGTGCCGTCGCGGGACACAGCCAGGAGGACTTGCCGACGGCGACGTGCTGACCGCCGACGTGCCCTTCCACGCCGAAGCCGTGTTTTTCGTTCACCTGCGTCGGGGTGGTCAACGCCAGCCCGCGGATGGCGGCGGCGGTGACGATCGCTGCGGCCAGCGGGTGCGGCGAGGCCTGATCGAGGGATGCGGCCAGGCGCAACACGTCGGTGCTGTCGCTGCCGGGCGCCGCGACTACTTGCGCGACCGTGGGGTGCCCGGCGGTCAGCGTCCCGGTCTTGTCGAACAGCAGGACCTGGCCTCGAGCGAGCCGTTCCAGTGCTGCACCGCCTTTGATGACGACGCCGCGCCGGGCGGCCTGCGACAGGCCACCGACGAGAGCGACAGGAGCGGCGAGGATCAGCGGGCACGGGGTCGCGACGACAAGGACCGCGACCGCCTGCACCGCCTTTCCACTGACCAGCCACGCCAGGGCGGCGACCACCAGGGTGAGCGGGACGAACGCGGCGGCATACCGGTCGGCCATCCGCACGAACGGCGCACCGCCCGCCTGGGCCTGCTCGACCAGCCGCACGATCCCGGCATAGGTGGACTCCGCTGCCGGAGCGGCCGCTCGCAGATCGAACGGCGGACCGCTGTTCACCACACCGCTGCGCAGCGCGTCCCCCACGGGACGTTCCACCGGAAGCGGTTCACCGGTCAACGCCGATTCATCCAACGTCGCGGGCTGAAGCAAGATCCCGTCCACCGGGACGACTTCGCCGCTGGCTACCAGCAACCGGTCACCGGCCTTGGCAACGTCGACGTCGACGACTTCCACCGTGTCGCCGGTGTAGCGGCGCACCGTACGTGGCACCCGGGACAGCAGCGCCGACAGCTCACGGCGCGCCCGGCCAGCCGCCCAGCTTTCCAGCGCCCGCCCGGACGCCAGCATCACCGCAATAACGGCGCCGGCCAGCAGTTCGCGGGTCGCGAGGCAGCCGGCGAGCGCCAGCACCGCGACGACGTCCACGCCCGGCTCCCGCCGGCGCAGCGAGCCGACCACCCAGATGCTCGATGGAACCAGCCCGGCGACGGTGGTGGCGGCCCACACGAAGTCCGCCGCCGCATGTGCACCCGCCAACGCGAGCACTGCACCGGCAGCCAGACCGGCTACTGTCACCGCCAGGAACACAGGGGCAGAACGCGGAGATGCCACCCCTACATCTTGTTGCCTGACCGGCCTGCTCGCCAGGGACGAAGGACCATCCGGACCTGTCGGCCGCGGCCGCCGGTCCCTTGCGGCCGCGAGTTTCTCGCAGCAGCCCAAGGGCCGCAACGTGTACTTTGTGCCATCGTGGTTCGGGTGCCAGAGGACCCGGCCCACCCCCTGCAGCCCCCCGATGATCACGACCACGCACCGTATCCGGGCGAGAACCAGCATCAGCACGAAAACGGGCCGCAGCACGGGCACGCCCATCCGGCGTCCGTCAGCTGGCGGGGCCGCCTGGTGCACCGGGTCCGGCCGCACTCGCACGACAGCGCGGACAAGGTCGACGAGGCGCTGGAGGCGTCGCGGGACGGGATCCGGGCGCTGTGGGTCTCGCTGCTGGTCCTCATCGTGACTGCCGCCGTGCAAGCGGTCGTCGTCGTGCTGTCCGGGTCGGTCGCGCTGCTCGGGGACACGATCCACAACGTCGCGGATGCACTGACGGCGTTGCCGCTCGGGCTGGCGTTCCTGGTCGGCCGTCGGCCGCCGACCCGTCGCTACACCTACGGTTACGGCCGCGCCGAGGACCTCGCGGGGCTCGCGGTCGTGCTGGTCATCGCGCTGTCCTCGGCGCTCGCTGGGTACGAGTCGGTCCGCCGGCTCACCCACCAAGCTCATGTCAGCCAGCTCGGTCTGGTCGCGGTCGCGGCCGTCGTCGGATTCACCGGCAACGAGCTGGTGGCCCGCTACCGCATCACCGTCGGCCGGCGGATCGGGTCCGCGGCGCTCGTCGCGGATGGGCTGCATGCCCGCACCGACGGCTTCACCTCGCTCGCCGTTCTCGTCGGCGCCGCCGGTGTCGCGGTCGGCTGGCAGTGGGCTGACCCGGTCGTCGGGCTGGTCATCACCGTCGCCATCCTGCTCGTGCTGCGCGGCGCCGCACGCGAGGTGTACCGGCGGCTGATGGACGCAGTAGACCCTGCCCTCGTCGCCCAGGCCGAGCACAGCCTGGGGGGTACTGACGGGGTGCTGCGCGTCGGCCGGGTACGGCTGGGCTGGATCGGTCACCAGCTACACGCCGAAGCCGAGATCGAACTCGACCCGACGCTCAGCCTGGTCGCCGCGCACGCCATCGCGCTGGACGCCGAACACCGGCTGCTGCACGACGTGCCGCGGCTACGCGGCGCGCTGATCCATCCCGACCCGCGCAGCACCGGCGCCGTCGATCATCACGCCCTGACCGCCCATCACACCGCTTATGCCTCACCCGAGCGACCCGCCGTTAACCCTAACCGGGGCGGGTGACGTACGCCGGCGGGACCTTCGGCTCTGCGACGACGCCCCGCCCGCTTGATGGACTGGCCCCATGCCCGTCCGTGCGTCCCTCCGATGCGGCCTCGTCCTGGCCGCGCTACTGCTGCCGGCCGTGACCGGCTGCAGCTCCTCAACCCACCGGGCCGGCTCCCCGATGATGGGCGGCACCGGTCCCGGCACCAACGCCGGGAACGCGTCGGCAGGGACCGGCATGATGGGCGGCGGATCGGGCTATCACTACTCCCGGCTGACCTGCCAGGCCCCGACGTCGCTGCCCGGGCAGCGAGTGACCGTGATGCTCGCCGACATGGGGCTGACCAGCATGATGGGCGGCACCGCGCCGATGGGCTCGCGCATGATGCTGCGCGCCACCCCGGCCGCCGTGCCGGCCGGCCAGGTCAGCCTGGTCGCTGAGAACATGGGTTGGCGCACCCACGAACTGGTCGTCCTACCGCTCGCGAACGGCGCGCAGGCCGGGCAGCGGATCCCCGGGTCGGACGGCAAGGTCAGCGAGACCGGCAGCCTCACGGAGGCATCCCACAGCTGCGCCGCCGGCACCGGTGAGGGGATCACCGCCCGCACGGTCGGATGGACAACCCTGACCCTCGCGCCCGGCCGCTACGAACTCGTGTGCAACCTGGCCAACCACTACGCCGACGGCATGCACCAGGAACTCCTCGTCAGCTGACCTGGACGGTGGAAACCGGGCCGCACACGTCCCAGCCGCCCGTGGGACGGCGCCGGAATGGCGACCAGTCGGAGCCGCATCCGGCCGATACCTGACTCGGGGCGCTTCTGGCGGTGGACGCCCGACCGAGCCTGCCGCCGTCTCAGCTGCTGCGTAGCGCGGCGACGTTGTAGGCGAACGCCCAGAACAGGTTGCCTTTGATGGTGGCTAGGGTGCGGCGGGACAGCCGGATCGCGTCTGCGGCGCCTCGTAGGTCCCCCGACACCAGTGTCAGGTCGCTTGCCTCGATAGCGA
>JBBRSE010000068.1:0-17947 GCA_038245655.1 Mycobacteriales bacterium
GCCTTCGGGATCCTGGCCGGCATGCCGCTCGCGGCGAAGTTGCACGCGCGAGTCGGGTCGCGGCCGCTGGTGCTCGTCGGCCTGGCGCTTGTCCTGCTGTCCTCGTGGCTGTTCACCGGGATCGCCGCGGACGTCGACCTGATGATCGTTCGTGTCTGGATGGTTCTGAGGGGCTTCGGCATGGCCCTCGTGTTCGTGTCCGGTCAGCTCGCCCTGTTCGGCGACGTGCCGCACGATCGGACGGCCCGCGCCTCGTCCCTGTTCAACGTCAGCCGGCAGGTTGCGGCCTCGATGGGCGTTGCCATCTCGGCCACCATCCTGTCGAGCCAGTTGTCAGCCAACCTCGCCGCCCTCGGCGGCTCGTCCGGTGGGCCGGCCGCGAAGGTCGCGGCACAGGTCGGCGCGTTCCAGGATGCGTTCTGGGTCTCGGTGGCGATGGCCGGCATCGGCCTGGCGATCGCGGTGTGGATGCCGCGGGGTCGATCGGCTCAGCCGCGGTCGCTGGCAGAGCTGCTCGCCGCCGGCGAGGGAGCGGAGGAGGAGGCTGCGGCATGAAGCCGGTGTAGCAAGGCGCTTCCTCCGGTATAGCGTCGCCGTCGCAGCTTGGGCCGATCCTCCCGGTCGTTTGCACAATCAGCGGTCTGCCCCTTGGGGTCGGCTGGCGACGTGCCATCAACCGCCATCGCCTCGCGCTCCCAGACGATCACTGGCGCGAATCCGCTGGTCTCGATCGTGCTCAGGGAGCGGCTGGCCACAACGCTTGAGCGGCGGCTGCCTGCACCCTGCCGGCCTCGCCGGCGCTCAGGGTCCTCGCCATCGAATGCCCTGAGCCGGTCACTTCAGGCGTCCACGACGCCCTGCGGCGCGGGCCTGGCTTCGTTTGTCCAGAGACTTGACAAAGCGAAACCGCTGGCGCAACATCCGGCGTTGTCAAGTCTCTTGCCAGCGCCGCGCTCGGCAAGGGTCAGGGGTGGTTGCGGTTGAAGGAGTGCCCGCACGGATGAGCGCCAACGCGACGGTGTTACCCGAAAGGGCAACGCACCAGCAGACGCGAACGTTCAACCAGCAGCTGGTGCTGCGCGCACTCCACGATCGCAGTCCGTTCTCGCGGGCCGACCTGGCCCGGCTCACCGGCTTGACGCGTACCTCGGTCGGCGACCTCGTCGGTACGCTCATCGACGACGGCTTGATCGAGGAAGTCGGTCGTGGCCGGTCGAGCGGGGGCAGGTCACCCATCCTGCTGCGCATTGCTCCCGACGGTCGCCATCTGATCGGGCTCGACCTCGGTGAGGCGCGGTTCAGCGGTGCCGTCGTCAACCTGCGTGGCGACATCCTCCACTCGATCCACCTCCCCCTCGAAGGACGGGACGGCGATGCCGCCGTCGAGCTCGTCGTTCAACTTGTCGATGCCTTGCGCACCGATGACCGGTGTCCCCTCCTCGGCATCGGCATCGGTGCGCCCGGCATCATCGACACGAGCACAGGTACCGTTCGCTGGTCGGTCAACCTGAACTGGGCTGAGCTCCGCCTCGGGCCGCTGCTCGAGCAGCGCTACGGCGTGCCGGTCGTCGTCGCCAACGACAGTCACGCTGCCGCCCTGGCCGAGCTGACCTTCTTTCGCCGTCCTCGGCCCAACAACCTGATCGTGATCAAGGTGGGTCGCGGGGTCGGCGCCGGGATCATCCTCAACGGCCAACTGTTCCAGGGCGATGGTCATGGCGCAGGGGAGGTCGGCCATGTCTCGATGGGCAGCGCCGACGCTCCGTGCCGCTGCGGGCGGGAGGGCTGCCTGGAGACGATCGCGAGCATGCGTGCGTTGGTCGCCGCGGCTGGCGCTGTCGAGCCGACGATCACCGACGAGGGCGGCCTCGTGGCCGCCTTCCTGGCCGACGTTACCGGCATCCGGCGGATCGTCCTCGATGCCGCACGCCAACTCGGCGTCGCGATCGGCTGGCTGATCGGCCTGCTGAACGTGCGCCACGTGCTGCTGGTCGGCCCGGTCGCGCAGTTCGGCGACGACTGGCTGGGCGAGGTACGGCGCTCCGCCCGGGCGAGCGTCCTGGGACTGCTCGCGAGCGACACCCAGATAGAGTTCGGCCACGTCCACGACGACGTGGTGGTGCTCGGCGCGTCGGCGTTGCTCATGGAGCAGCAGCTGGGCCTGGGGTTGGTCCGATGATCGCGTCCTATGAGCGGGGGATCAGCGGGCCGCTGATCGCCGGCGTCGACGTCGGCGGCACCAAGACACTGGTCGTCGTCACCGACGACCTGGACCGCATTCTCTACGAGCATGTGACGCCAACGGACCGGTCGTCGCTGGTTCGCCAGATCGCCGGACTCGTCGACGACGCCCAGCGCCACCTGCGGCAGGACGTCGCGGCGGTCGGCGTCGCCATCCCCGGTCACGTCGACTCGGAGGACGGCTCGGTCAGCATGGCCGTCAATCTGGGCATCACCCACCTGCCGCTGGGCAGGACGTTGCAGCGGGAGCTGGGAGTACCGATCTTCGTCGAGCACGACGCGCGCGCGGCGGCGCTCTGGCTGAGCGGGCGGGCGGCCGACGCGTCGGCTCAGGCGCCGGTGAGCGTCGCCTTCCTGGCGATCGGGACCGGCATCTCGGCCGGCGTCGTTCTCGACGGGGCCCTGCTCCGCGGCGACAACGGATTTGCCGGAGAGGTGGGCCACTGCGCCGCCGATCCGGATGGGGTCGTCTGCGCGTGCGGTCTGTGCGGCTGCCTCGAGACGGTCGCAGCTGGTCCGGCGATCGCTCGCCAGGCTGACGAGGCGATGGCTGCCGGTCGCAGCACCGTCCTTTCGCCGCATCCGAATGCCGCAGATGTCTTCCGCGCCAGTCTTGCCGGCGACGAGGTCGCGGTCGAGATCATCGACCGAGTGGCCGACCACCTGGCCCGAGCGATCCGATCGCTCGTCCTGACCCTCGGCGTCAGGCGAGTCGTCATCGGCGGCGGTGTAGCGGCCGCCGGACCGGCCCTTCTCGAACCGATCCGATCGCGCATCGCCCGCGAACGCGCGGCCTCGCCACTGATCCGGGCCGCCCTTGGCGTTGCGACGGTCGAGCTGCTGTCGCCAACCGAGGCGCCCGCAGCGCGTGGGGCGGCAGCGATCGCTCGCAACCGCATCGGCTTGCCTGAGCGAGAGGGGGTGGGCGAACGATAGTCTCCACGGCGGCTTCTCTGGAGTCGAATGACATGCTCGGAACCCGGGAGAAAGACTCGTCAACGACAGTTCATCGCAGTTCAGGAGGAGGAATCCATGGCCAAGAGACTCAGGGCAACGTGCGCTCTCGCGGGCGTCGTCATGCTGATGGTCAGCGCGTGCGGGAGTAGCAGCACGTCGCCGAGCGCAGCTTCTGTCGCGCCGAGCGCAGCTTCTGTCGCGCCGAGCACAGCGGCTTCGGTTGCGCCGAGCACCGCGGCTTCGGTTGCGCCGAGCACCGCGGCTTCGGTTGCGCCGAGCACCGCGGCTTCGGGTGCGCCGCCGGCGGCCGCTGTGCCCACGGTCCCGACCGGCTACACCGAGCTGGACAAGGCACTTGGCGCAGACACGCCGTTCAAGGGCAAGACGGTTTCGATCCAGACCCAGTGGGTCGGTGGTGAAGGCAACAACTTCGCCGCCTCGGTCGCGGACTTCGCGAAGGCGACCGGCATCAATATCCAGATCGACAGCATCGGCTCGAGCCACGAGACCGTGCTGAAGACACGCATTGAAGGTGGAAAGCCGCCGGATCTGGCGATGCTTGCCCAGCCGACGCCCGTCTTGAGCTACGCCGCCAAAGGCAAGGTCATCGACGTTGCCACGTTCATGGATCCCAAGAAGCTCAGCGCTGAGCATCCGGCCACCATCGGCCTGGTGACCCAGGGCAGCAACATCTGGGGCATCCCCTACAAGGCCGATGTGAAGTCGACCATCTGGTACCCGATCAAGGCCTTCGAGGCCAAGGGCTACAAGGTCCCCACCACGTGGGATGAGCTAATCACGCTGTCCGACAAGATCGTCGCCGACGGCTCCAACCCGTGGTGCGTCAGCGCGGGCGGCCCCGGCGACGCGACCGGCTGGCAGCTCACCGACTGGGTCGAGGAAGTCGTCCTCAAGACCAAGGGCCCCGCCTACTACAACGACTGGATCAGCCACAAGGTCACGTTCCAGGACCCGGGCATCAAGGAAGCCCTTGACAAGTACGTCGGCAAGATCTTCTTCACGCCGAACTACGTCTTCGGCACCAACACGGCGATCGTCCCCCAGGACCAGAAGACGACCATGGATCCCATGTTCGACGGCGATCTGGCGAGTCCGAAGTGCTGGATGCAGAAGATCCCGACCTGGTACGGCCCGGACTTCTTCCCTGATCAGCGGGCCACGTCACAGCCGTCGAAGTACATCGTCGGTACTGACGTCGGGATCTTCCCGTTCCCGACCATCGACCCGGCCCAGAAGAATGTCGAGGGCTCGGCCGACACGCTCATGATGCTCGTCGATCGGCCCGAAGTTCGCGCCGTTGCCGAGTTCTTCGCCACACCGCAAGGCCTCCAGAAGTGGATCGAGGCTGGTAGCGCCATCTCGACCAACACGTCCACCCCCGCCGACTGGTATGCCGGCGCCTACAAGCTCAAGGTCGCTTCCGATATCGTGAACACCGCTGCAGCGATCGGCTTCGACGCTTCCGACCTCATGCCGGGCAAGGTCGGCGCCGGAACCTTCTGGACCCAGATGGACCAGTGGGCCAACAACGGCGGCACCAACACAGATGCCGTGCTGAAGGCCATCGACGACAGCTGGCCCTCCAACTAGAGATCTGATGGCTAACGGGGCGCGTCACCTGACGGTGGCGCGCCCCGCTGCTCGTTGTGGGAGGAGGATGGATGGCCGTCGCTCAAACCGAGAGTCCCGGGCTGTCGCGCTTCGTCCTGCCGGTCGCAGGGCTGATCGGTCTGGGCGCGTGTGTCGCAGGCATCCTCGTCCTGTACGACCCGCAGGGCGGGCCGAACCTCCTGGCCTCGATCTACGAGGCCCTGGGCAACACATCGGGTGCGATCGACCTCCGGAACGGGTCCGGCGATCAAGTGATCGCCAAGCTCCTGCTGGCGGTGATCGCCCTGGTGGTGGGCGTCGGCGGCATCTGGCTGCTGTTCGTCTGCGTGGGCGGACTGGTCGGCCTGCTCCAGCCGAAGTGGCGCGACCGGATCCTGCCGTGGGTCTTCGTCGGCCCCGCTCTGGCGCTGTTGGCGGTCTTCCTGCTCTACCCCGCGGCGGGGACGATCCTGCGCAGCTTCCAGGACGACAAGGGCCTGTTCACGCTCGCGAACTTCGCGGTGATGATCGAGCCCGAATTCACCCAGATCCTGCGCAACAACGCCATCTGGCTCATCGTTGGGACCGGTGCCAGTGTGGTACTCGGGCTCATCTTCGCCTGGCTCTTCGACCGTGTCCGCCGCGAGTCGCTGGCCAAGACCCTCGTCTTCCTGCCGCTGGCGATCTCCCTCGTCGGCGCTTCGGTCATCTGGGGCTTCGTCTATGCCTGGCAGCCCGCCGGCCAGCCGCAGATCGGACTCTTGAACGCGGTCGTGGTCGGTCTCGGTGGCAAGCCGATCCCGTGGCTGACGACCAGCCCGATCAACATCCTGTGCGAGATCGTGATCATGATCTGGCTCCAGACCGGTTTCGCCATGGTCGTCTTTTCGGCAGCGATCAAGGGAGTATCGGGCGAGATCATCGAGGCGGCCCGGCTCGACGGCGCCTCCGAGCGCCAGATCTTCGTCCGGGTGATCGTGCCGATGATCCGTGGCTCGATCGTGACGGTCTCGACGACCATCGCCATCGTCACCCTCAAGATCTTCGACATCGTCTACGTGACGACCGGCGGACGGTTCAATGACGACGTCGTGGCAAACCGCATGTTCCATGAGATCTTCCAGTTCTTCGAGGATGGTCGCGGCGCCGCGCTCGCGACGCTGCTCTTCATTGCCGTCCTGCCGGTGATGTACATCAACCTGCGCAACTTCAGACGACAACAGGTGGAAGGATGACGACGCCAGCTCAGCCCATCGCACGGCCAACGGTGCGCGTGGCCCCGTGGCGACCCGCCTTCATCCGGAGCCTGCCGCTCCGCCTGTCGGTCTTCGCCATCTGCTTCCTGTGGACGCTGCCGACGCTCGGGCTGCTCGTCACATCGGTGCGCGATCCGAGGAACATCACGACATCCGGTTGGTGGACCGCACTGCTCCACCCGTTCGAAGCCAACCAGTGGACGCTGTCGAACTACCAGACGGTGATCGCGAGCGACGGCATGGGCAACGCGTTCATCAACAGCCTGATCGTGACCATCCCATCGGTGGCCATCCCGATCACCATCGCCGCCTTCGCCGCATATGCGTTCGCGTGGATCCCGTTCCGCGGCCGCGGGATCCTGTTCACGATCGTGGTGGCATTGCTGGTCGTGCCGATCCAGATGTCCCTGATCCCGATCCTTCAGATCTACGCGGCCGGGAACCTGTACGGCTCGTTCCTTGGCATCTGGCTCGCGCACACGGGCTTCGGCCTGCCGCTCGCGATCTTTCTGCTCTACAACTTCATGTCGCAGCTGCCGCGCGACCTGTTCGAATCAGCTGCGATCGATGGCGCGACGCACCTCCAGACGTTCATCCGGCTCGTCCTGCCGCTCTCGATCCCGGCCCTGGGCGCCATGGCCATCTTCCAGTTCCTGTGGGTCTGGAATGACCTGCTGGTGGCACTCGTCTTCCTGGGACCGGGTGCTGAGGTTCGCGTGCTACCGACGGCCCTTTACCAGCTGATCGGAAGCCGTGGCGGCTCGTGGCATCTCCTCACCGCCGGCGCGTTCATCACTATGGTTGTGCCGGTGGTCGTCTTCCTGCTCCTGCAGCGGGCATTCGTGCGGGGGATCCTGGCGGGCTCAGTGAAGTCGTGACGCTCGCGCGGCTCATGATCGCCTTCGCCGGGAGCGGGCTGCCGCCATCGGCGGCGAGGCGCATCAACGAACACGGCGTCGCCGGTGTGACGCTGTTCCACGTCCACAACATTGTCGCTCCGCCCCAAATCCGGGGGTTGACCGCCGCCATCCAGGAGGCGCGGCCGACCGGAGCACCACCGTTGCTGATCGCCGCCGACCAGGAGGGCGGCCAGCTGATCGGCCTGGGCGACGGGACGACCCAGTTCGCGGGCGCGATGGCGCTCGGCGCGACCGGCGATGAAGCACTGGCCGAGCGCGTGGCCGGCGCGACGGCGCGCGAGCTGCGCGCCCTCGGCGTCAACGTGGACTACGCGCCGGTGTGCGACGTGGCCAACAACCCGGCCAATCCGGCGCTCGGGATCCGCAGCTTCGGCGACGATCCCGAGGCCGTCGGCAAGCTCGCGGCGGCCACCGTTCGTGGCCTGCAGGACCACGGCGTGGCCGCGACGGCCAAGCACTTCCCGGGCGCCGGCGACACTGCAGCGGACCCGCACCACGGGCTGCCGCTGGTGCCCCGGACGAACGCCGAGCTGGCCGGGCGGGAGCTGGTGCCGTTTCGAGCGGCCCTGGAAGCGGGCGCGCGGATGGTCATGACCGGCCACTTCGCGCTACCCGGCCAGGGCGACCTGCCGACCAGCCTGTCCGCCGCGGTTCTGCGCGACCTGCTGCGCAGGCAGCTTCGGTTCGGCGGCGTGACCGTCACCGACGCCCTGGACATGCGTGCCCTGGCCCAGGGATCGGCGCAGATCGTCGATGCGCTCGCCGCCCTCCGTGCCGGCGAAGACGTGCTTCTGGGAACGGCGGACGAGGCAGCCCTGGAACGGGTCGCGGAAGGCATCGCGCAGGCGCAGCGGCGAGGCCTCATCGATGCCGACGACGACGCTGCGGCGAGGGGCCGCCTGGGCGAGCTCCGCCGCTGGCTGGGACGCCACGACCAGCCGCCGCTCGATGTCGTCGGGTGCGGCGAACACCAGGCCCTCGCCGCCGAGCTGGCCCGGCGTTCGATGACCCTCGTACGCAACGACGATCGGCTGCTGCCCTTGAGGCCGGCCGCTGATGCGCGGCTTGCTGTCGTCCAGTCGCTACCCGCGGACCTGACGCCGGCCGACACGTCTTCGAGCGTGGCCCCGACGCTGGCATCGGCGCTCCGCCGACGGCTCGTGCGCGCGGAGGAGATCCTCCTGCCAGCGGTGCCCGGCGAGGCAGACATCGCGTGTCTCGTCGAGCGCCTCGCAGCCTTCGACCTCGTCGTCGTCGGGACGTTCTCCGCACACCTCCAGCCGGCGCAGGCGGCGCTGGCCGCGGCGGTCCTCGCGTCCGGCAAGCCGACCGTCACCATCGCCCTGCGCACGCCGTGGGACCTGCTCGCATACCCGTCCGCCCGAACCCATGTCTGCAGCTACGGCATCCTGCCGCCGTCGATGGAGGCGCTGGCGGCCGCGCTCCTGGGCGAGGCGCCGTTCGCCGGCCGGTTGCCCGTCGATATCGCCGGCCTGCATCCACGTGGCCACGGGCTCACGGTGTGAGCCGTACGCCTGTCACCTGGCCGTCGCGCGCGGCCTGAACCCCGAGCATCCGCGCACGATCGCGGAGGAAGCCTACGCTCCGGCGATGAGCCGCTGATACCAGCGCGCGCTGTCCTTCGGCGTGCGGCGCTGGGTGGCGAAGTCCACGTGGACCAGGCCGAACCGCCGGCTGTAGCCGAGGTTCCACTCGTAGTTGTCGAGAATCGACCAGACGTAACTGCCGGTCAGCGGCACTCCTGCGCGAAGCGCGTCGGCTGCCGCGGCGACATGCCGTGCCAGGTACTCCTGCCGGCCCAGGTCGCGCACACGGCCGTCCTGGTCGACGTGATCGGGGTACGCGGCGCCGTTCTCGGTGAGCACGATCTCGGGCGGTGCGTACGTCCGGTTGAGCTCGACCAGGACGTCGCGCAGACCGTCGGACGCCACGTGCCAGCCCATCTGCGTCTGCTCCGAGTGCGGCACGGCGCCGATCTCCCAGTCGAAGGCGCGGTCCGACCTGGCGGTGACGGAGTCGCGTCGGTAGTAGTTCAGCCCCAGGTAGTCGAGGTCGCCGGCCGGCGGCTCGGCGAGATCGATGCCTTCGAGGTGACCCGCCTCGCGGTGCGCATCGAGTCCCAGCGTCGGATAGCCACGACCAAAGAGCGGATCGAGGAACCACGCGTCGCGAGCGGAGCTCCACCTCTGGGCCGCGATTCGATCCCGCTCGGAATCGGTCGCCGGCGCGACCTGGTTGACATCGAAGGCGAGGCCGACCCTCGCGTGGTCGACCCGGGCGCGGATCGCCTGGGCGGCGGCGGCGTGAGCGCGCAGCTCGTTGTCGGCCACCCGGATCGCCGTCGGCCAGTCATGCAGCCCCGGCGCATGGATGCCGTCGGCATGGCCGAGGAAGGCAAAGCACGCCGGCTCATTGAACGTCATCCAATCCTTGACACGGTCGCCGAGGTTCGACGCGAGCAGCGCGGCGTAGTCGGTGAACCAGCCCACGACCTGCGGGTTCGCGAAGCCGCCGCGGTCCTGCAGCGCCTGCGGCAGGTCCCAGTGGAAGAGGTTGATGAGCGGTTGCACGCCCGCACCGAGCAGGGCGTCGACGAGGCGCTGGTAGAAGTCAAGGCCGCGCTGGTTGATGGCGCCGGTCCCCGTGGGCAGAACGCGCGACCAGCTGACGCTGAAGCGGTATGCGCGCGCCCCCAGGTCGGCCATCAGCCGCACGTCCTCTGCGTAGCGGTGGTAGTGGTCGCAGGCGACATCGCCCGTGCTCCGGTCGGCGATCGCGCCTGGCCGGCGCGCGAAGGTGTCCCAGATCGACGGTCCTCGGCCGTCCTCGGCCGCGGCTCCCTCGATCTGGTAGGCGGAGGCGGCGAAGCCCCAGGTGAAGTCGGCCGGAAATGCCCGGGCGAGCCGGGCTGGGTCGGTGTCGAACGCGGGCGACGTACTCACCTGCGGATGGTACGCGCAACGGATCGACGGCATCGAAGACCAAACCTCACCACCACCAACGCGGCCTCGTCGCCTGCCCGTCGGAGATCTGCGAGGACGTCGGGACCACGCGGCTCCCAGGCGACTTTCTATCCCGCGCAAGAATGGATAGTAGTGGCTGCATGGAACAGGACTCACCATCCACACTTGCAAGCCGACACGTTCCCCGCTGGGTGTCGCGCGCCATCGCCGACTTCGAGATCTTCGGACACGACGTCGTGTCGACCGACGACGTTGCCACGGCGCTGGGGGTTGCTGCAGACTCGCGACGGTTGAAGAACGCGATCCAGGCGCTGGTGCAACTCGGCTGGCTGCGGCCACTGCCAGCACGCGGGAGGTACGAGTTCCTCAGTGCGCGGGGAGGGCCGTTCCCGTCGGGCGACCCGCTGATCGAGGCTCGAGCCGTGCGGTCGCGGCGACCTGACTTCCGGCTGGCCGTTGTTGGCACCGGAGCCGCCTTCCTGCGTGGGTTCGCGGAGCGCGCCCCCGACCGGTACGCGGTGGCGATCGACCGGGAGCAGGGCGGGCCTAGGAACCGGCGTGAGCGGCCACGAAACATGCAGAGAGATCGCCGCGAAAAGTGCTGAGGCGATCGGCGTCAGCCGAGCATCAGCGAAGCATCGACGTTGCCCAGGTGACGCCCCGTCAGATGACGGATTGTCATGACGCCGTGGTGGTCGGGACGACACACTGCCTGATCGCCTCCCCGCGCCCAGGGCGTTGGGACGATAGGCCGCAGCTGACCGGGACGGTCAGCGCGTCGGCCATACAGGAAGCGCTAGTTGAGCGGAGTCGATCGAGCTGCGGGCGATGGAACTAGCCCCCGACCAGCAGGGCACGTGGACCGGGCGCGGCGAGCAGCGACTCGTGATGCGTAGGTACCGGGTGCCCTACACGCTCAGCAGACCGGACGCGAGGCGCTCCCTCTATCAGGCAGGCGTCCGGGCCAGCCTCGCCGATCTCGCCGGCGCGGTGATCGACGAGCGACGATCGCGTGTCGGTTGCCTGGACGTCCGCGACAGCCTTGCGACGGCCGTGGCCCCGCAACGATCGGTCGATCCAGGCCACGTGGTTGAGTCGGACCGCCCACGGGTAGGAGGTATGGACTGGTGAACGGGTTCTTCGGCTCGAGGAGGCACCGCCTGTGGGTGGCGCTCCCGACGATCATCGTCCTCTTGTTGTCGCTCGGCTTCGCGTCCACGAGCCCGGCCGTCGCCGCGACGCCGCTCACCAACCTGGCCCATCTCGACTCCCTCGGGGCCACGATCACGCCGCCCGCGCAGGCAGGTCACTCGACCTATGACATGGCGCACGAGCCGAGCATCCAGGTGCTCTGGGTCTACGCGGAGCCGAACGGCAGTGGGGGCTGGAATCGGGTCGGCGGCGGGGGGTTGAACGCGGATGGGACGTGGGGTCAGGGCGCCTACGACACGGACGATCTCGCGCGCGCCGCCGTGGTCTACATCCGCCACTGGCAGCAGTTCGGCGATGACCACAGCCGCCAGTTCGCCTACGAGTTGCTGCGAACCGTCGCGTACATGCAGACGGTCAGCAGCGACTCGCGCAACGGCAACTTCGTGCTGTGGATGCAGCCTGACGGAACGCTCCACCCCAGTGTCAGTGGGGATCTCCCCGACCCGTCCGACTCGGGCTCGTCGTACTGGCTGGCACGCTCGATCTGGGCGCTGGGCGAAGGCTACGCCGCGTTCCGGGACGCCAATCCCGCCTTCGCCCAGTTCCTTCTGGAGCGCTTCAGCCTTGCTCGCGAGGCGGTCGATCGAGAGAACCTGGTCCACTACGGCTCGTACACGCTCTTCGACGGGGCCAACATGCCTGCGTGGCTTATCAACGATGGCGCCGACGCCTCCTCCGAGGCGATGTACGGATTCTCCGCCTACGTCGGCGCAGCACCCGGCGACAGGGCCGCGCGGCAGGATCTCGAACGCCTTGCCGATGGCGTGGCGAAGCTGGCCCTCTCCAACAATCCATCCACGTGGTCGTTCGGCGCCATCCTCCCCTTCACCGGCTCGCGGTCAATGTGGCACTCCTGGGGAGATCAGATGGCGGGCTCTCTCGCAACGGCCGGTGCGGCGCTCCATGAGCAGCGTTTCATCGATGCGGCCATCAGCGAGGAAGCTGCGTTCGTCCCGCACCTGCTCGTTCAGGGTGGCGCGGACCAGGCATGGCTGCCGGCACCGGCCGACCTGGCGCAGATCGCCTACGGCCAGGACGCGACGCTGCAGAACCTGCTCCGGACCTCCGACGCGAGCGGCCTGACCAGCTTCCGGAACCTCGCCGGAATCGAGGCCGCGTGGTACTTCGGCAACAACCACGCCAACGCGAAGATGTATGACCCCACAACCGGGGTGACGTTCGACGGGCTCGAGGCTGACGGCCGAATCAACCACAACAGCGGAGCCGAGAGCACGATCGAGGGCCTGCTGTCCATGCTCGCGCTCGACGCGCGACCCGATGTCGCCGCAACGGCGACATCGCGCAACCTCCGCACCGGAGAGACGACCTGGAAGCTCGTTGAAGCCGAGGCGGGGACACTCAGCGGCCAGGCGAAGGTCGTCACGCCGGCCAGCGCCTGGACCGGCGAGAGCCTGTGGAGCGGCGGCAAATATGTCGAGCTCCTGCCCGGCAGCCGGGTTACGGTGACTGCGACGCTGCCCGAAGCCGGCCGCTATCGAGTCCTGCCTGTCTTCGACCGCCAGGAGGCGCCGCTCGATTCGATCGGCCTCCGCTTCAAGCTGGCCAACGTGCCGCTGGGCATCGTCTGGGAAGGCGGCGCCGGCGCGCAAGGCGTCTCGACGACCTCCGGCTATCTCGACATCGGCAACGTCGGCTCCGACCGGGTGCTGGCGGCGGGCGCGACCGACCTCGTGTCGGCATACGTCGGCGACGGTCGTGCCGTGCGGCTCGACGCCCTGCTGATCCAACCGGAGGTCGAACGGCTTCTTCTCGCCGGCACGGGCGGGCGGCAGGGGCTGCTGCATAGTTGGGCCGGCGTGCGGCGAATGACCACGGTCGACGCCGGAACGGGCGGCATCACTGCCCTCGTCTACGACGCGCATGGCCGCCTTGCCGAGACGGTGGGCGGCACCGGTAGCCTGGCGGTGCCGGTCGAACCGCA
Organism: Mycobacteriales bacterium; assembly: GCA_038245655.1. Lineage (GTDB taxonomy): Bacteria > Actinomycetota > Actinomycetes > Frankiales > Frankiaceae > DATAZK01. The sequence goes on from JBBRSE010000068.1 coordinate 13,124, forward strand.
TGGGTTCACGTACCTGATCGGGGGCTGATGGCGGCACAGGGCCCATCCCTTGGGAGGACGGCTGGCTGCGCCAGGCGCCGGCAGCGCGACGGCGACCACGCCTGAGCGGGGAGCGGTTGGCCACAACGCTCAGCGGCGCCTCGCTGGCCGAAGCGCCGACCGATGCGCAGCCTCTCTCTGCTGGTCCGTCGGAAGCCGGCTGGGACACGGAGGCATGTTGACTCAGGGGTCGAGGAGCTGTTGCCGCAGCGTGCTGTCGAGCCACGCCTCGAACTCGTCGGGCGACCAGCCCTGGACGTCGACCAATTCGCGGTAGACCTCGGGCAGCGTCAGCGCATCGAGGATGGCGGTCGCTCGAGGCGCGTCAACGCTCGGAGCCAGCCATGGACCGAGCGATTGAGCCAGGCGGCCGATACCTGCACGGCGGATCGCCAGCACCTGGTCAAGCTCGATCCGCAACGTCGGGTCGGTCGAAGCCGCATCCGTCTGGATCGCGACGACGTCGTGGCCGTATTCCCAGCGCCGCCGGATTGAGCGGGCGAAGAGCGCAACCGTTCGCGCCGCGTCCGGCGCCTGGACCGCGCCCGCGTACAGTGCCTCCGCCTCGGGTTGGCGCAGCACCTCCTCGCGCAGCGCGCGCAGGATGCCGGCCTTCGAGCCGTAGACGGCATAGACCGTCTGCACCGCGACGCCGGCCTCGGTGGCGATCACCGTGAGCGTCGTCGCGCCATAGCCCTGCCGCGAGAACAGCACGCGCGCAGCCTCGGCGATCCGACGACGGGTGACCGCCGCCCGCTCCGCCCGGAGGGTGAGTCGCTGCGAGGCGACGGGTTTGACGTTCGACATGAAGATAGAGTACAACTCTAGCAAGATAGAGTGTCGCTCTATTCAACAGGAGATCACCGGATGTCGTCCCAGTCCAACAGCGCGAGCTTCCGCAGGATCATCGAGGCGATCTCGACCGGCGACCTCGACGTCGTCGACCAGCTGGTCGCACCCGACTGCATCGAGCACCAGCGGGGGAACAACCCCGGCGCCCAGGGTGTGAAGGAGATCAGCCAGACGCTCCACCGCTGGATGTCGGACTTCTCCCTCGCGATCGAGGATCTGGTCGCGGATGGCGACAAGGTCTGGACGCGCAACCGCGCCCGGGGCGTGAACACCGGATCGGTCATGGGCCATCCGCCGACCGGCAGGTCGGTGGAGGTCGACGTGATCGACATCGGGCGCTTCGAGGACGGCAAGCTCGTCGAGCACTGGGGCATCGCCGACCAGCTCGGGTTGATGCTGCAGCTCGGCCTTGTCCCGGGCCCGCGGCGGGACGCAGGGCCGACCGTCTGAGGCGAACACCGGGGCGACCATCCAGCTCTGGATCGCCCATTGCTCCCCGGAGACGGCTACAGCCCCGTAGGTTTGCGCCGTCCCGGGGGATGCCTGCGCCGGTCGCGACGGCTCGTCGTCGGGTGACGTTCAGGACGACCTGGCCGGGATCCGCCGGCAGCTGTCGAGCACAGGGATCAGGAGGACGACGGATGACGACCCGGCTGACCGGACGAACCGGAGGCGTCGCCGCGCTCCTGGTGGCGTCGGTGCTGATCGCGGGCTGTGCGCCCGGCGGCGGGGCGTCGCCCGGGTCCACGGGCGCTGCGGTCGCGGGCGGCGGCCCTGTCGCCGGGGCCTCTGGCGGTCCGGCGCCGTCCCCCGACGTCTCCGCGGGCGGCACGCCCGTCACCCGGACGCTGCCGCACGGCGCGACCGCGGCGGTCGACCCCGGATCCTGGGTCATCGCGGACCGCCTGGTCGCCGCGGCGTACACGGGTGACACCACGGCCGCGCTCGTGGCCGGGCTCGCCGAGGCGGGAATCGGCACCTTCGCCGATCCCGCGAGCACCGTGTCGGACGTGGCCGTGGCGCGGACGCCCGGCCCCTTTCGGCTGCTCGAGTTCCAGGTCCACGCGCTCGCCGTGGGCGCCTGGACCGGCAGCACGTTCAGCGGCGCCGAGCTCGACACGATCCTGCCGGCCCCACCCGATCCCGCCGGGATGCCCACGACGTCCAACCTCCTGGCGGCCTACGTGGCCGCGGCCGACTCCCCGGGTGCCTCGCTGTCGCGCGCGCTCATGGCTGGGCAGGACCTGCTCTCGCCACCGACGCTCCGGTTCCCGGCCGTCGTCCTCGTCCTGTTCGCCTCGGACCTTGCGACCGACGGCGGCGCGACGCCCCCGGATCCCAGCCCGTCGGCCGCAGCCAGGCGCAATGGGAACGCGTTCGCGGACCTCGCCGTGACGGGACCCAACGGCACTGGCATGAACCTCCTCGCCGTCGCGAGCGGCGGCGTCTGCTCGGACACGGCGAACTGGATCAATGGCACCATCTCGGCCCTGTTCAATGCGCTTCGCGCGGCCACGCCCGACAACCTGCCGGGCCGGATCGTGGTGTCCATCTGGAACTGGCTCGTCAGCCAGGGCGAGGCCCTGGTCCGGGGGCTGCTCTCGTCGATCACCGACGCCGTCCTCGGCACCGTTCGCAGCATCGCCGGCACCATCGCCGCGGTCGCCGAGCAGATCGCCTCGCTCGTCCCGTACGGGCTCCGGGTGACGGCGGCCGGCGCCACGGGAGGCGCGACGTTCATGCTGGGACCCGACCCGCTGCCCGGTTCCTACACGGTGTCGGTCACCGCCGGCGACCTGCCCGACTGGCCGGCGGTCCTCGTGGACTGCGCGTCGGTCGCCAACGTCGCGCTCGCCGACTTCCACGCACGGGGCGTCCAGCTGACGTGGGGTCCCCTCGACGCGCCGGCCGACCCGAAGCTCACGCCCACCGCGGCGGCCCGCACCACGGACGTGACGGATGCCAACGGGCAGGCGAAGCTGGCCGTTCGTGACGAGCGTGGACCCCGGCGACCCCACCGGCGAGCAGCAGAACCAGGTCGACTCCATGCCGGTCGCGATCCATCGCCCCGAGGTCGAGGCGGCCCGCCAACATCTCACCTCGGCGCTGCTGGGATTCGTCCCCGGGATCCTCCAGCCCTTCGTCGTCGCCATCTTCGCGCCCTACATCGGCGGCCTGCAGACGCGCCTCAACACCCTGCTCGATGCGCGCGGCAGCAGCCGCGCCACGATCGTGTTTCATGCCGGCGCATCACCCCGGCCAAGCCTGCCGGCTTCGCCCATGCCATCGGCGCCCTGTGCGCCCTCCCCGGTCACCCCGGGGAGCTACACCGGGACGGTGACCAACACCTCGAGCGAGGTCATCGACCAGGGGGCGTTCGGCAAGACCGTCGCCACGAGCACGGCGAGCGGCGCCGTCGCCATGGCCGTGGCGACCGACGGCTCCGTCAGCGGGACCTGGGACATGACCATGCGCTTCGTCTTCGACGAGACCGCCACCTCGCCGGGTTCCCTCACCATCCACGACCACCGCGACTCCACGGCGAGCTACACGGGCGGTTCCGTGACGGGGACGGCCTGCGACCTCGGCCTGGCCGGCGGCACCTACCGGGTGCTCACCTGCATCGACAGCCTCAAGGGCGACTGCACCGGCGAGCCGGCGCCGCCCACATCCCAGGCGCCCAGGGCCCTTGGGTCCCCGTTGTCCGTGACGCCCGGACACGTGACCTGGCGCTGGACCTATTCGGACACGTCACCGGCGGTCACCGACCTGCTGGTCCTCGACGTCGCCGGCCCGACACCCTGATCCATCCCTCGGCAAGCGTCCCCACGAAGGAGTCACGCATGAACACGAAGATCCGGATGCTCGCCTCGACGCTGGTCCTCGGCGCCCTTGTCACGGCCTGTGCCGGGACGGCCGCGAACGCAGCGCCCACGGTGCAGACTCCCACGGCGCCGCCGTCCGGGAACGCGAATGCCGCCGCGTCGGACGCTCCTGCGACGACGACGACGACCGCCGCGACCGATGCCTGCGCGATCATCACCGAGCAGGAGGCCACCGCGTTCCTCGGGATCGACCCCGGGGCAGGCATGAGCACCGGGACCGCTGACGTCCCGGCATGTGCCTACGGGGGATCGCTCACGATCTCGCTCGTGCTCACCGACGGCGCGGCGCAGTACGCCGCGGGCAAGGCGGCCGCGCAAGGGTCCGGGAAGTCGCAGGACCTCACCGGCGTCGGTGATCAGGCCTACGCGTTCATCGTTGCCAACACGATCGCCGACATGGAGATCCTCAAGGGATCCGTGCTCCTGTCGATCCGCATCCAGGGTGACCCGACCAAGCAGAACGTGACGGCGGCGCGTCTGACGACGCTCGGCACCACGGCGGTCGCCCGCGTCTGATCGCCCCGGGCGGGACCCATTCCGTCGGCCGAACAGGAAGAAGCCGGGCTCGTGCCCGGCTTCTCTGTCCTTCACTCGTCTCGGCGCGGAAGCGGATCCCTTCGAAGGACGAGCCTCGTCGGCCACCGGCTGCGTCGCTGGAAGACCTGGGCCACCACGCGGGGAGAGAACGATACCTGCGACGAAGACGCAGGCGCGGCCTCGCCGGCCGAAGCACCGAGCGTCCACGGCTGCGTGGGTCAATCGGGGCGTTCCGCCCTCGGGACGACACCACGCCACCCGATCACAAGGAGCTCGATGCCGCCATCGCGATCCGAGCTGGATCGCCTGCAGGCGGCCGGCCGATCCTCACCGGCCAGCTGGGCCGCCACCCCACGCGCGTCAGATCCCGACCGACTGCTCGTAGTACATGTTGTCCTCGCGCGAGCCACCCTGGCCGTCGCCGATCGCTCGATAGTCGTCGACGAGCTCGATCCGGCGCAGCCACTTGACCATCTTGAACCCGAGCTCCGTTTCGACCCGCAGGCGGAGC
>JBBRSE010000069.1:0-17773 GCA_038245655.1 Mycobacteriales bacterium
AACCACGTCCACCACCTCGAAGCCCTCGGCTACAAAGTCACCCTCGAACCCGCCGCCTGACGCCTTTCCAAACGTTCCCGGCTCCGCTGCGCTCCGCCGGGAGCTGTCGCCTGCCGATGCACAAGGGATTTTCCCGTTAGTGGTTCCGGCGCTGCCCAGGCAGTAGTTCGCGGTTACGGCCGGGCGGATCGGATGGCGCAACTGGCGGCTCTGACGTCACTGCGCCGCGCGGTGCACATCCTGCCGGACCTTCTGGTCCCTGCCATCCGGGCCGAAGAACCTTTCGACGCCAGCCTTCTGACCCCTCGGGGGGCAAGCTCACGGCGTTAATCGACGACCTGTCCTGATGGGCCACCAGCCTTGCTCACGCAAGGGCCAAGCGACTGACGCTGCTACGGATCACCGCTTTGCAGTTGAGCAACGACCTCGCCGAGCAATCCGTCGTTCTCCTCGTCAGGTCCGGGGTTGATGACGATGGCGTCGGCGAGGGCGCCGAAACGTTCGGCCAGCAACGTGGCGAGCCGCTCGAACGGCGCTGTCGGCACGAGGGTTTCCAGCACCTCATCCGTGACGAGGCGGCCAAGCTCGTCCCACTGGTCGGCGCGGATCATCGCCTGCAGCCGACCGGCGAGCTCATCCCACCCGTAGAGCTCGAGAGCGCGGCCGTAGGCGGGGGTCGAGTAAAGGAAGGCGAACAGCGTGCGTTGCCGCTCGCGTTCAGCATCGAGTTGCGCCGTGGTCGCACCGGTGACGACCGAGGTGCCGCAGACCAGCTCCAGGTCCGAGAGCTCGCGCCCGGCCCGGTGCGCGCCGATCTCGAGCTGTGGCCGGCCGAGCGTCTCGAGGTAGCGCGGGCTGGAATTCGTGGGATGGGTGACGAATCCGGCGGCCAACTCTCCGGCAAGCCCGCAGATCCCGGCGTTGACGCCGCCCAGGTAGATCGGCGGCGCGCTGACCTCGGGAGCGGGTCCCGGATTGAAGTACGGCTGCATCCGGGTGACCTGGTAATGCCGGCCGCGATAGACCGCTGCGCTGCCGGTCGCGAAACCGGCGAAGAGCTCACCAAGCAATTCGACGTATTCGCGCATCCGCTGGACCGGGTTGGCCCACGGCATCGCGTAGCGGTCTTCGATGTTCTGACGGATCTGGGTGCCCAGCCCGAGCTGGAAGCGCCCACCGGAGAAGCGGCTGAGGTCCCACGCGGCGTATGCGGTGAGCGTGGGACTGCGTACGAAGGCCAGTGCCACGCTGGTGCGGATCACGATGCGCTCGGTGTGCTCGGCGGCGAGCAAAGCCACCGCGAACGCGTCGTGGATCGTCTCCGGGACTTGCAGTCCGTCGTAGCCGATCCGCTCGACGCGGCTGGCGTATCCGGCAATGTCGGTGAGCGGCATCCGCGGGTCCATTCCGGCGTACACCTTCACTGCGGCTCCTTTCGCCGGCACAAACACCCAGCCGTCGCGACGCGCCTAGAACTCCACGCGTGCGATCGGTAGCCGGATCGTCATGGTCGTGCCTTCGCCCAACTCGCTCGTGAAGCTCAGCTCGCCGCCGAGCCGCTCGGCGGTATCGGCCACCAGCGCGAGTCCGAGGCCGAACCGGCGGCGTCCGCCGTGCGTGCGTTCTCCGTGGGCGAAACGGTCGAAGAGCCGCTCCTGCTCGCCGGGCGGGATTCCCGAGCCCGTATCAATCACGGCGAGGCTCGCCCAGCGGCGGTCCGTAGAGGTCGTGATGCTCACGCTGCCGCCGGCCGGGGTGTGGCGGATCGCGTTGTCCAGCAGTGCCAGGAGCGCGCGGTCGACAGCCGTCCGGGGCGCGATGACCGCCGCGGCTTCCACCGCATCGGCCGGGACCGGACGCTCGAAGCTCACCGTGACGCCCGCGGCGTCGGCCTCAACGCTCACGGCGACGCAGCCGTCCGCGGCGACGTCTGCCAGGTCGACCCGGGGCCACTGCGACGGGTCGGCGGGCTCTGCCGCGCTCAGCAGATCCTCGAGGGTCGCGGCGAGGCGACGGCCGTCTGCGAGCAAACGATCCGTGTTCTTCGCGGCGTCGGCCAGATCGCCTCGGCGCAGGCTGCGCTGCACGAGCTGCGCCCGGGTCGTCAGGTGGGTGAGGGGGGTGCGTAACTCGTGGCTGGCGTCCGCCACGAAGTTGCGCTGGCGGGCCAGGGCCAGCGCTAGCGGCGTCGCCGACCGCCGGCCGGCCAGCGCGCCGAGCACGCCCGCGACGGCGATGGCGAGGGCCCCGAACACTGCGAGAGCTTCGAGTAAGCGCTTGCGTTCCGCATGTTCCGGCGCGAGCGAGATGGCGGCCTGCACGATGTAGCCCTGCCGCTGCGCGGTCAGGATGCGGTACTCGACGTCGTTGCCGTTGCGGGAGTGCACGCTGCTGCTGATCGACCGGGTGCCCGTTTTCGGCGCCGGCAACAGCGCGGAGATCGCCCGCTGGTAAGGCAGGATCTGCGGTGCTCCCGGGCTGGTGGCGGTGTGACCATCCGGCGAACGCACCACGAGCCAGGTGCCGTTGGGCGGATCGCCGACGTCATCCGCCCGAGCGACGGCGGCTCGCAGAGTTGCCCCGCTCGCACGCTTCTGGGACTGCAGCACGACGAGCAGGAGCACTCCGGCGCACAGGCAAAAGGCTGCCAGAACCAGGATGCCCGTCTGGACGCCGATGCGACGCGTGACCTGGCGCAGGAGCTGCCCGTCATGGCCGGTCCGGTGGCCTGCAGGCTTCGTCAACCGGACCCGTCGCTGCGATCCGGACACTGTCGCTCGGCTCACCCGCGCGGCCCGGTCCGAGCGGTGCTGCCGGCCTGGTAGCCGAGGCCGTGGACGGTGCGCACGACCGGGCGCCCCAGCTTGCGACGCAGATAGTGCACGTAGGTGTCGACGATGCTGTCAGCTTCGGCGTCTTCGAAGACTCGGGTACGCAGCTCGTCGCGTGTGAAGACCCAGCGAGGCCGGCGGGCTAGCACGCTGAGCAGCTCGGCCTCCCGGGCGGAGAGCGCCACCGGATCGTTCCGATCGTCGAGGATGGCCTGCCGGCCGGCGAGGTCCAGCAGGCCCCCGGCGATCGGCAGCAGCTCGGCGGCATCGTGGTGTCGCCTGCGTAGCGCCCTCACCCGGGCGAGGAGCTCATCGACATCGAAGGGCTTGACAAGGTAATCCTCGGCCCCCGCGTCAAGCCCGGCGACGCGGTCCGGCGCCGTGCCGTACGCCGACAGCAGGAGCACGGGGGTCGTCCAGCCACGCCGGCGCAGCCGGCTCAGCACGTCGAGGCCGTCGATGTACGGCAGTCCCCGGTCGAGGATGAGGGCTTCGTAGTCGCCCGCTAGCGCCAGTTGCAGCCCGGTCTGACCGTCGTAGGCGGTGCTCACCTCGTAGCCCTCTTCTTCAAGGACCCCGGTGAGCATCGAGACGAGCTCGCGATCGTCGTCGACCAGCAGGAGCGAAGAGCGTCCAGTACCGCCGGTCATCAGTTAGTCGCGAGAGCCGTCGTCGGGCAGCGGGACGATCCATTCCAGCCGGGTCCCCTTGCCGATAGCAGCGATCGGTGAAGTGACCGTGAAGGTGCCGCCCAGCTGCTCAGCGCGGCTGCGCATGTTGGTCAGACCGCTGCTGCGTGAAGGCGTACCCATTCCAACGCCGTTGTCGGTGATCACGACGACGAGACGTCGTCCATCCGAACCGGACAGGGCCGCCGAGACCGAAGTGGCCTCAGCGTGGCGCGCCGCGTTGATGAGCGCCTCGCGCACGACGGCGATCACGTGGTCGGCGGTGTCACGATCGAGCAGCGTGTCGAGCGGACCCTCCAGGCGCAGGTCCGGGGCGAAACCAAGCGCGGGGGTCACCTCGCGGATGACGTCGAGCACCTTGGCCTGCAGCCCGGTCTCGTGCGTTCGGCGCAGCTCGAAAATTGCCTGCCGAATGGCACGAATGGTGTCGTCCAGCTGCTCGGTGTAGTCCGTCAATCGCTGCTGCGTCTCAGGATCCGGGCTCCGGGCCGCGAGTCCGGTCAGGCCAAGGCCGGCGGCGAAGAGTCGCTGGATGACGTTGTCGTGCAGATCCCGTGCAATTCGATCGCGATCCTCGAGCAACAGCAACCGGCGACGCTCGGACTGGGCATGGGCCAGCTTCAGCGCGACCCCGGCCTGGTCGGCGAAGCTGGCAATCATGTCCTGCTCGTCGCGGTCGAACGGCGAGGCACCGTGTTGGCGCGATAGCCACAGCACACCCGGTTGCCCGTCGCCGGCTTCGGGCACCCGTACGACGAGCGCCGGACCCACCGGAATGCCGTCGAAAAGGTGGGCGCTTTCGTCCTCGGTGATGTCCTCCAGCAGCAGGTCGCGATCCTCCTCCAGGGCCTGCCCGGCGAGGGAGTTTGCCCGCGGTACCAGGCGTCCGGAGATGGCCGCGATGCCAGTCCCGTCGGCCGCCGCTGCCAGCAGCATGTCCGGCGCCTCAGCAACGGGCACGAGCAGTACGGCCAGGTCAGCGCGGGCGACGTCGCGGGCTCGGGCGGCGATCAGCGGGAGCGGGTCGGTGTCGCCGGCGAGCAACTCGCGGGAAATCTCCGCGGTGGCCGTCAGCCAACGCTGGCGACGCCTCTCGATGTCGTACAACCGTGCGTTGTCGATCGCAACGCCGGCAGCAGACGCCAGCGCCGTCAGCAGTTCCTCGTCTTCTGCAGTGAACGGGCCACGCGGTGACTTCTCGGTCACGTAGAGGTTGCCGAAGACCTGGTCGCCTACCCGAATCGGCACGCCAAGGAAGCTGTGCATAGCTGGGTGATTCGCCGGGAATCCAACGGATTGTTCGTGTGCTGTCAGGTCAGCGATCCGCAGCGGCCTGGGGTCGGTGATGAGCAGGCCGAGAATGCCTTTGCCGCGTGGCAGGGCGCCGATCTTCGCGCGGGTCTCGTCGTCGAGGCCCACCGTGATGAATTCGGCCAGCTGATTATCGGGACCGAGCACGCCGAGCGCCCCGAAGCGCGCGCCGACCAGATCGCAGGCCGACTGGGCGATCCGGCGCAGCAGCACCGGAAGACTCAGGTCGGAGGCGATCGCCCGATTGGCCGCGAGGAGCCCGCGAAGGCGTCCCTGCGTGTTGAGCACGTCCTGGGCGCGCTCTACAAGCTGCTCCAGAAGGTCGTCCAGCTCGAGACGTGCGATCTGCGGAAACGTCACTTCGGTCGATTCTGTCGGGGGGAGGGGGGCTTCCGCCGGTGCACCTTCGGCCGAATCGGGCGTGCTGCCGGAGGGCTCGCCGCTGCCCGAGGACGCCTTTCTACGTTCGGCTGGGCGCCCATCGTGGCGTTCTGCGGCCTCTCGGCTCACCGTCGGGCCTCCTCATGTCGTCGCTATGTCTGGTCGGTCAGGGTGACGCCTCATCCTGCTGCGGCGTGGCATACCCCGCCGCCTGAAAGCATGCGTGCGGGACCTTGGCCCTGCAGATCGGGGTACGCGGTCCCCTGCTCACGACAGGTGTTGTAGATCACGCTACATCTCACCCCAATAAAGGCTGGTTTGCCTCCGGAGGAGCAATCGTGCGCATCCTGGTGGGCGTCGCCGGCTCGGCAGGCGCGCGTAAGGCGTTGAAAGCGGCCGCCGAGTGTGTCGTCCACGCGCCCTGCAGCGTTGCTGTCCTGGCGAGCCACGCCGCCCATGCCAGCGGTGGATGGTGAGACACATGCCGCCGACCGGCTTCCGAGAGTTGATTCCCTGGAATCTGTTGCGCGAGCTCGACTTTTCCAGTCATCTCGCACTGAGCAACGCCCAGCGCGGCGCTGCGGAGATCGGTGTCGAGGTCGCGCAACGTCGATCGCTGGAGCCGGCGGCAGAGGGTAATGACGCCGGTGAAGGCGAGCGCCGGCTGACTGTTCTCACGCGCTCGGAGTGCCGGCGGTTGCTGGCGAGCAGGAAGGTGGGCCGCCTCGCCTTCGTCGCCCGCGCCGGCGTGCCGCTGATCGTTCCGGTCAACTATGCCTTTGACGGCACGTCCGTCCTCATCCGATCCGGTCCCGGGCCGAAGCTGCAGGCAGCCGAGCGCGAGGACATGGTCTCGTTCGAGATCGACGATTTCGACGAGCACACGCGATGTGGCTGGAGCGTCGTCGTCACGGGTCGTGCCAAGCGATTGCAGTGGGCGCATCAAGGGAAGCGGGCAGGCCTACCCGTCGGTGCGGCGGTTCCGCAACCGTGGGCGGCGGGACCCCGCGCGCATCTGATGAGCATTGAGCCGGCCCGACTCTCGGGCCGGCGGCTGGGTCTCGTCGGGGTTGCCTAGCACGGTCCTTTCGGAGCATGGCGAAGCGGGACAGGCTGGGGTAAAAGGTCCCAGTCAGGTGGGCCATGCGCCAATGGTCGGCGCTCGTCAAGTGGGGCAGCCTGAAGGCAGGAGGCGGGCCATGAACGTCAAAACCACGAATGGTCGCACCCCGGATCGGGCCACCTCGGCGGGCAAACGTCGTCAACACATCGTCGTCGGAGTGCAGGGTGATGACGCCTCCATCGCCGCGTTGCGTTGGGCGGCGCGCTGCGCGCGGGCTCGCGGCGCCGAACTCGAGGCGCTCATGGCCTGGGCGTTGCCCGAGCCGCCGCGCCGCCTCCCCGGCGGCCTCGACGACATGACCGCGGGCGTTATCGCCGATCTGCGATGGGCGCTCGAGGCGATCGTCGACCGCAGCGGGATCTGCGCTGCGCCGGGCATCTCGGTGACGACGACGGTAGCGACCGCGCCGATCAAATTGGCGCTGGCCGACGCCGTCGAGCGCGCCGACCTCCTTGTGCTCGGATCCGTGCAGCACTCCGTTGCCCTCGCTGCCCTGTCTGCGGGTCGCCAGACGGCAGCCTCAGCGGGTTGCCCCGTGGTCCTGGTCCCGTTGGCGGCGGATGAGCGGCGCAACAGGGGGGGTGACCGCATCGTCGTCGGGATGGATGGTTCCCCGCAGGCCGCCGCCGCCCTGACCTGGGCGGGTGCGGAGGCCCACTACCGCAAGTTGCCGTTGGAGGTCATTAGCGTCTCCCTGGGCAAGGGTGCTTCGGACACGGCAGCGCAGCTGGTAGCCGCCGCTATGCGTTCACACCCGGAGGTGACCATCACCCTCGCCACTCACGCGGGGGATCCCGGAGAGGTGCTCGCGCAGGCCTCGCTCGGTGCTGAGGCGCTCGTGGTGGGGCAGCACGGCTCGGGCTCGATCCGGCGCAAACTGCCGGCGCTCGGCAGCGTCAGCCGCTGGTGTGCCGCGCACACAGTGAGTCCGGTAGTGGTCGTGCCGGTGCGCTGACGCGTTCGGCATGCGCCGCCGCGCCTTACCGGCGCGCAGCACGCTGGAACGTCAGCAGAACTCGACCGACCGGACGACGGCGACCTCTTCGATCGTCTTCAGGTAGGGCCCGAGTTCGGCGGCGACGATCTTGCCTTCGTCACCCCAGGGCGGCTCGTGGTGGACCTCAGAATTCCAGCCCTGCCCGGCGATGACGTTGGCGGAGAGGTACAGGGGTTCGTGACCGGTCATCAGCTTCGTGCGCAGCACCGGGTGCAGCGGCTCGCTGCGCGGGCCGAGCCCCGCAAGGTGGGCGATCCCGGCCGCGGCCGTGTCGGCCTGCTGGGCGCTGATCGCGCCGTGTTTGACCGGAAAGTTGGTGGCGTCGCCTGCAGCGAAGACGCGTCCATCCGTACGGGACACCCGGCAGTGCAGGTCGATCTCGAGGAAGCGATGGGTGGGATCGCCCGGGATGCCGCGCACGTCCGGTCCGGTGATCCGCGGGATCGTGACGGTGCGCTGCGGGGAGAGCCGTATTCCCGAGGGGTGCAGATCCAGGCAAGCGGCTTCCGGCATCTCGACCGTCGTCCCGCAATACAGCGCACCTCCGCTACCGGTGAGCAGCCGGGTCACGGCCTCGCCAGCAGCCGCGCCGAAGATCTGCAGCGGGCGGGCATCAGGCGTGATCACGCTGATTCGCAGGCGAAGGCCTCGATCGTGAGCTCGCTGCGCCGTCATCAGGGCCAGCTCGTAAAGGGGCACCGGCCAGGACGGTCCCTGTGGGATGACGAACGCGAGGTCTGTCAGCTGACCGGAATCCAGCTCCCGCAGGATCTCCCGGTACGTTCGCTCGCCCTGCGCAGAGGTGAAGACCTCCATGAACGGGCTCACCGGTCGAGGCCGTCCTCCAACGGCAAGCAGCAGCGCGTCATAGGGCAACGAATCGCCCGTCATGGAACCGTGAACGGTCTGCTGGTGGCGGTCGACCCAACCCAGCGTGTCCGCGATCCGGGTGGCGCCGGTGTCGGCGACGATCTGTTCGAGCGGGTAACGACGAATCGGTTCGCGATCGAAGGGCTCCAGGACCGAGACCGGTCGGTAGTCCAGGTAGTCGCCGGGAGTCAGCAGTGTGATGTCAAGCTGGTCCCCGGTCAGGTGCCGCAGGCGTAGCAGAGCTTCGATGCCGGCCACCCCGCCGCCGCAAATGACGACCTTGAATCGCTCCATGATCAGGCCCTTGCGCCCCGGTGAATCACGGTGCGGCCGCCTGGATCTGCGCGCATGAAGGGCCTCCTTTGCCTGGTCATCAGCCCTGATCTATCCCGAGCTCCCCCGGCAGACCAGCGAACACCTGCCTGACGTGCACTTGCAGGGTCGAAGGTCCCAGCTTGGCGGTACCGGGTGCTGGTCTCGACCGACCCGCGAACGGGACCAAAGCCACTGCCTGGCTTCGCGGGCAGATGTCATGCTTTGTGAGTGATCTTTCGACGAGCCCCGCGAGCCCGCCGCACAGACGTTCAACTGACGCCGGCGCCGGTCCAGTCGCGCCGTTCCGAGAGCGATTCGAACGCGGCGCTGTCCGCCGCCACCCTTTCATCGCTCGCTCCTGCGCCGTACGAGCGCGGCTGCTGCTGCGGCGCGCCGGCCGAGGTGCGGGTACTCCTTCCGAGGCCGGCTGGTGCCAGTTCCGCTGAGGTCACTTGGGGAGGGCAGGCCCGGATCGACGTGCTGCTCTGCGGTCACCACTTCCGCGAGAGCGCGGCGCATTTACGCAGCATCGATGCGGTCGTCGTCGGGGCTGACGGGAGGTCCGTCCTGGCCGCGAGCGCCGGCCGGACCGCTGACGCTCTGCCGCGCGCCGACCGTTGAGCTTCGGAGCGGACTTTCGGCCCTACGTTCGCTTTGCGGCAGGGCTCTAAGGTGCTGTTCGGCCGGCTGTCCCGGCCCCGCTGGAAGGGGAAACATGGCTCGCCACACCCCCCGCACCAGGGAGACGGGCGGGCCGGCGCCGCGCATCGCTCCCCACCTCGTGCCGATGCCGCTGTCGGTCATCTCGCAGGTGGCGAGCGGTGACGGACCGTTGCCGAAGGAACTGATCCGCTACGTCGTCGCGACGGCGGGCGCCGCCCCTTCGGTGCACAACACGCAGCCGTGGCTCTTTCAGTGGGACGGATTCGTCCTGGATCTCTACGCAGATCGGCGACGCCAGCTGCACCGCGCCGACCCGGCGGGCCGGCTGCTTGCGATCTCCTGCGGGGCGGCGCTGCACCACGCTCAGCTCGCGGTGCGCGGGCTCGGCCGGGACGCGCAGGTCCAGCTGCTTCCGGGCGGCTCTCATGGGGACCACCTGGCCCGGCTGATTCCGGGGACAGGCAAAGCGCACCTGCCGAGCGCCAACGAGTGGGCGCTGCTGCAGGCCGTGGGAGAGCGTCGCACGTACCGGGACGCTTTCGAGCCGCATCGGCTTTCGCGCGGTTTGCTGGTCGAGCTCGAGCAGACCGTCGCGCAGACCGGCTGCGGGCTTCGCCTAGTAGAGCGACCGGGGGAGCGCGAGGATGTCGCGCAGCTCATCGTGAACGCCTCGCTGCATCTCGAACGCGATCCGATCGCTCGCGAGGAGCTGACCACCTGGAGCCGCTGGGAGGACGACCTGAACTCGGGCGTCCCGATCGTCGACGGCATTCCGCGCTCAGCAGTGGGTCGCGGCGACCGCAGCGCCGTACATCCTGCTTTCACCCAGCGTGATTTCCGGGTCGACGTGGATTCCCACGCGGCCAGCCCTGCGGAGGCGGAGCCGCTGCCGGTCTCGCTGGAAGATCCCGATGTGGCCGCCATCTGGACGATGGCTGACACCACCGTGGACTGGGTTACGGCGGGGATGGCGCTCTCGGCACTGCTGCTGACTGCCACGTGCGCTGGTGCTGCCGCCAGCCTGCTCAATCAGCCCCTCGAAGACCCGGTCCTGCGCACCCGGCTGCACGATGCCCTGCGCGTGCCGGGCGCGGTACAACTCCTGCTGCGACTGGGATATAGCGAGCGTGCTGCCCAGGCACCGATCACGCCCAGGCGCCCGGTGGACGACATCCTGGGGGTCCGCGCGGACGCTGATTCTGGTGCTGCTCGGCACTTGCCACCGCATCTCTGGCCTCCGACCTAGCGGCTGGCGCGGCCCGCCCCATCCAGCTGCCGTACTCAGCCGCCGTTGACGTCGAGCACTGCGTGGGCGGCACGCACCATGGCCGAGATCGGCGCGGAGGTATCGATCTTCGTGGCAGTTGGCCACGGGTCGGCATCCGCGGCCATGGCGCGTGAGATCTCGACGTCCGCATCAGAGGCCTCGTGCGTCGTACCGTCCCGAAACGCCCGCTGTGCCAGTCGGTCGGCGACAAGCGAAGGGGACGCCCGGCATTCCAGCTGGACCAGCACCGCGCTCGTACGCTCGGCCAGCTGTTCGGCGAGGTCGCGTTCGGCGGCGCTGGTGAACGACGCGTCGATGACAACGCTCTCGCCGAGCTCCAAAGCGTGGCGGGCGCGCGTGAACAATTCCTCATAGGTGCGGCGGCGATCCTGCGGGCTGTAGATGCCCTGCCCATACGGAGCTGCTGCCGCTTCCGCGGGCTTCATGCCTGCCAGCCCCTTACGGACCAGATCCGAGCGCAGCAGCGTCCAGTCCGCCCCTTCGCCGGCGCAGATGGATGCAGCCAAGGTGGACTTGCCCGTGCCGGGCAGCCCGCCGACAAGGACGAGCTGGACTCGGGCGCGCTCCAGGTGGCGCGCGGCGGATTCGGCGTAGCTTCGCGCGAGGGCTGCCGCTGCCTCATCGCCCTGCGCCCACCGAAGGCAGGCCACCTTGCAGCGGACTCCGGCGCGGTAGGCGATGTAGTGATCCTCGAGCGATCGCGGGTGGTGTTCACCGCTGAATTCGGCGTACGCATCAAGGAAGGAGCGGGCCGCGACCGGTGCCCCGAGGTGTTCCAGATCCATCGCCAGAAACGCAATGTCGTTCAACACATCACCCCGACGGAGTCGGGCGTCGAATTCCAGGCAATCCAGGATACGCGGGCCGTCATCGAGGATGAAGACGTCATCGGCGAGCAGATCGCCGTGTCCGTCACGGATCAGCCCGCGTTGCTGGCGGGTACGAAGCAGCGGTTCGCGGCCGGCCAGGTAACGCATCGAGAGCCGATCGATGGCGTCGACTGTCGGAGCGCTCAGCACCTGTCCGGCGAAGTGGTGCAGGACGTTCAAGTTCTCCTGCCACAGCGAACGAATGGAGTCCGGAGCGCCCGTTGCCGCGATCTCGGCTGACGTCGGGCAGCGTGCATGGAAGCTGGCCATTTGGCGCCCGAGCGCCCGCAACGCGGCGTCGACGTCCACCACAGGCGTCGCGCTGGTCACGAGCGTCGAGAGCCGGCGCTCGTCCGGCATCCGTCGCATGACGACGAGGGATTCGCCGAACTCTGCGCCGGGCCCTACGAGGTTGGCGATACCGAGATAGACGTCGGGGGAAAGCCGGCTGTTGAGCTCTACCTCCGACTCACAGGCTTGGCGGCGTACCGCGCGCTCACGAAAGTCGAGAAAACCGAGGTCGACCGACTTCTTGAGCTTATAGACCAGGTCCCCGAGGAAAACGAGTACGGACGTGTGGGTTTCGACAAGGGCGGCCGGACCCTGGACTCCGGGCGGCCCGCCGCATTCCCCGAAGTGTGGCAACTGTCCGTCCGCGAGAAGAGATGGGTCGTTGGGAGTAGCTGTCCTCATCAAGGGTCCTCCGCAATCCCGACCCACCTCAGGAATCGCCCCTCCCGATCGCCTGCGGGGGCCAGCCGTGATGTCTTGAACCCTCTCGCGGCCAGCCGGTCTTGGGCAGAGCAGTTAGTCCCATCGCCATCGCCGGGTCGCAGGTCAGGGGGAACGGGAGGTCGGTCCTCTTGCGGGCAACGGCGTGAGGGAGCACCCTACTGCCGATCGCTGCGCGAGCAGTGGCCCGGGCATAGGGATGCCTGCAGCGCACATCGACTTGTGATCTGAGGAAGCCGTGACGATGCAAACGGTTACTGTCCCGGCACTGGGGCCTGAGCTGCTCCTCGAAGAGCTCGGAGAGGTGCGGGTCAGGCGCTTGCAGCAGATTGGTGAGATCGTGCAGCAGGCGATGGGCACGCATATGCAGCTGCATGTGAATTCCACGGCGGCCGGCGGCGGGGTGGCGGAAATGCTGCACACCTTGCTGGGTTACGCGCGTGGAGCCGAACTCGACATCCGCTGGATGACGATCGATGCGCCTGCGGAGTTCTACGGATTCACCAAGCAGCTGCACCACACGCTCCACGGCGTCGACGTCGGCCTGGATCCCGAGGGAGGCCGCGAGCTGTACGAGGGCGTACTCCGCGCCCAACGAGACGATCTGCTGGCGTCGTTCCAACCCGGCGACATCGTCATCCTGCACGACCCGCAGACCGCCGGTCTTGCCGAAGTGCTCGTCGAGGCCGGTGCCCGGGTGGCCTGGAGATGCCATGTCGGGACCGCCCACCAGAACAACAACACTGAGCGGGCCTGGGCGTTCTTACGACCATATCTGAAGGGGATTCCGATCATTGTCAGCCAGCGGGCCTACCTGCCCGATTGGGCGGACATTGCTGAGACATTTGAGATTCCGCCATCGATCGACCCGCTGTCACCCAAGAACATGGACCTGGATCCAGCTTTCGCTCGAGAGATCCTGCAGGCCGCCGGGCTGCTCTCCGACGGTACGGCGCACATGGTGACCTTTACTCGGCGCGACGGCTCGCCCGGCCGCATCGAGCACGCTGCCGACGTGTTGCAGGCAGGCCCACCGCCGCCGGTGGATGCCCAGCTGATCGTCCAGGTGTCGCGGTGGGATCCGCTCAAGGACATGGCCGGCGTAATGGAGGCATTCGCTCGCTACGTCTACCCCCACAACGACAGCCATCTGGTGCTGGCCGGTCCGAATGTGTCGGCAGTGGCGGACGATCCGGAAGGCGCCGAAGTCCTGCAGGAGTGCATGGCGGCGTGGGGGGAGCTGCCTGCCGCCGTTCGGCGCCGCGTGCACCTGGCGTGCCTGCCGATGCTGGACGCCGACGAAAATGCCCTGCTGGTCAACGCGCTGCAACGGGTGGCGAGTGTGGTCACCCAGAAAAGCATCGAAGAGGGCTTCGGACTGACGGTGGCTGAGGCGATGTTGAAGGCGCGGCCGGTGGTGGCTACCCGCGTCGGCGGGATACCGGCACAGATCGTGTCGGGGGAGACCGGAATCCTCATCGACGATCCCCACGATCTGGCAGCTTTCGGATCGGCCATTTGCGGCTTGCTGGCAGAGCCTGCGTGGGCTGAGGAGCTCGGCCGGCGTGGCCAGCAGTCGGTCAGCGAGCAGTTCCTGCCCGATCGCCACCTCCAGCAATGGGCTGAACTGATCCTGCATCTCGTCGGGCCTGCCGAGTCGACCTAACGGGCGCCGACCGTCCTGCCGCCAGCAGGACCTTCGCCCCTGCCTGCCATACCCCGCAGGGGAGAGCGTGGGTGTCACGGCCACACAGCCGCACCTAGCTCTCCGGAGGTTGTCGTGCGAGCCCCCAACCAGCACAGCAGTGGTCAGTCCAGCTCCGAATACGTCGTAGGCGTCGACGGTTCCCCGGCGAGCGTCGCAGCAGCGCGTTGGGCGGCCGATCGTGCTGGGCGTGAAGGGGCGGCTCTGGTCGTCGTCCATGCTTACCAAGTCATTGCATTGCCCAGCGTGGCCGGTCCGGTGCGTACCCCCGCGATGCGTCGGGCAGCCAGCGAGCAGGCGGAAAAGCTTCTGGCGGCTGTCACCAGTGCGCTGCCCGCCGACTCCGTCAAGGAGCAGTTATTGGTGGAGGGCCCCGCGGACCGGCTGCTGATCCAGCGCAGCCAGGGGACGGCCATGCTCGTTCTCGGAGCACGACCGCAACACAGCCACCCGCACATGCGCTTCCTCGGAAGCACCGCGCTGCGTTGCTTGCGGGGGGCTACGTGCCCGGTGGTCCTGGTGCCGTGTCCGGTTGTCGATCGCGACGCCCCGAAGGAGACCGCGAGCGCTGCCTCGGCCGGAACATGAGACGATCGTGGCTTGCAGCTGTGCCGCGAAGGTGAGCGGCCTTGCGCTGCTCTCGTTCGCGAGTGACGTGCGAGGCTGTGCCCCTCGAGTGCATCGAGACGCGGGGGAAGTCCCGAGGCGGAGGGCGGCGACATGGTGCAGGCGTTGACTCCTGACGTGCACGAGCCGGCCGGGGGTCGGGCCGTCTTGCTTCGCGACGGGACGCTCGGGATCATTCGCGAGCTGGTGACCGGCGACTTTGAGGTCCTGCTGAGCCTGCACGAAGGGCTCTCGCCGCAGACGCTATACCTGCGTTTCTTCAGCGCCTCCAAGGTGTCTGCCACTCGCTATGTCGCCCGCCTGGTGCGACCGGGCACGGGCGACCATGGCGGGGTCGTCCTCCTGGTCCAGGGCCGGATGGTCGGGGTCGCCGCCTACGAGTGCATGGATGAAGCCGCTACGACGGCCGCTGGCGAGGTCGCCGAATGCGCCTTCGTCGTCGCCGACGATCAGCACGGCCGGGGCATCGGCACCCTGTTGCTCGAGCATCTGGCGTCGCTGGCACGACGGCGCGGCATCGCCGAGTTCGTCGCCGAGACGCTTCCGGAAAACGCCGCAATGCTCGGCGTATTTCAGGAGGCCGGCTACGTGGTCGCCTTCCGGCGCACGCTCGACACGGTCGCCGTCTCTATTGACCTCAAGCCCGGGCTCGACCTGTTCAGCGCGCTGGACCGCCGGGAGCGTCAGGCCACCCGGGCGAGCCTGCAACCGCTCATCCAGCCGCGTTCCATCGCCGTCGTCGGCGCCAGCACCCGGCGCAACACCATCGGCGGTGCGGTAATTCACAGCGTCGTCCGCAGCGGATTCGCCGGATCGGTCTACCCCATCAACCCCCGGGTCGCGGCCCTACTCGGCATCCAGGAAATTGAAGGATTGCAGGCGTATGCACGCCTTGCCGATGTGCCGGGCCCGGTCGACCTTGTCGTGGTCGCCGTGGCCCCCGAGGCCGCGCTTGGTGTGGTGGACGAATGCTCCGCGGCCGGAGTCAAGGCGATGGTGGTCGTATCGTCCGGCTTCGCGGACGTCGGACCGGCTGGAGCCATGCTGCAGCAGGAGTTGCTGGAGCGGGCGCGCGAAGTCGGAGTGCGTCTGGTCGGGCCCAACTGCCTCGGCATCACATCCAACGCGCCAGGCCTCACGATGGCCGCCACGTATGCACCGAACCTTCCGCTGGCCGGCCGTGTAGGCGTACTCACGCAGTCCGGTGGGCTAGGAATCGCGCTTCTTGAACACACCCGCCGGGCCGGCATCGGACTGTCGAGCTTCGTCTCTGTCGGCAACAAGGCCGATGTCAGCGGTAACGATCTGCTCTCGTGGTGGGACGACGATGCCGCCACCGACATCGCCGTGCTCTACCTGGAGTCGTTCGGCAATCCGCGCAAGTTCGCCCGGCTGGCCCGCCATGTTGCCAAACGCAAGCCGGTGGTGGTGATCAAAGCGGGCCGTACCGCCGTCGGTGCCCGCGCGGCGCGCTCGCTCACCGGTGCGGCGACGACGCCGGCGCGCTCGGTCGCCGCGCTCTTTCGGCAGGCCGGCGTCATCAATGTCGACCATGTGGGTGAGCTGGTTGACGTGCTCACCCTGCTCTCGACCCAGCCACTGCCCGCGGGCCCGCGGCTCGCGATCCTCGGCAACACCCGGGGCCCGGGGGTGCTCGCTGCGGACGCGGCCACCGAATTCGGCCTGAGCGTCGCCTCCCTGGAACCGGAGACGCAGGCGCGCCTCCGCGCGATGCTGCCCGCCGGTGCCGGCGTGCGTAACCCGGTCGACACCATCGCCAGCGCGGGACCGGACCAGTTCGGTGCCGCCGCGAGCGCCATGCTCAATGACCCGACGGTTGACGCCCTGCTGGCGATCATCACCCCGACGCCGCTCTCCGACGCCGCTGCGCTTGCTGACGCGCTCGCGACCGCGGCGTCTGACAGCCCGAAACCGGTACTGGCGACGCTAGTCGGCTCCGAGACCGTGACGGGCATGCTCTCCCGCGAGCAACGTCGCTCCATCCCGGTGTACGCCTTTCCCGAGGCAGCGGCCCGAGCCCTCTCGCGGGTTTGCGAATACC
The DNA here is from genome assembly GCA_038245655.1 of Mycobacteriales bacterium. Lineage (GTDB taxonomy): Bacteria > Actinomycetota > Actinomycetes > Frankiales > Frankiaceae > DATAZK01. Next base: position 16,464 of record JBBRSE010000069.1, read on the forward strand.
AGGAGTTTCGTGACCGGCCTACCGGATCGGTTCCGCACTTCGACGACGTGCGACCGGCCGAGGCGCACGAGGTCCTCGCCTCCGCGCTGCAAGACGCTGACGGCGGATGGCTCGATCCCATCCGGATGGCCGCGTTGCTGGCGGCGTACGCCATCCCCACCCTGACGACCAGGATGGTCACCAACGCGACGGCAGCCGGTGAGGCAGCGGCGGAACTCGGTTTCCCCGTCGCCCTCAAGGCGCTCGGGCCGAATCTCGTACGCAAGGGCGAGATCGGCGGGGTCGCGCTGGGGCTGACGAGCGTTGCCGGTGTCCAGCGGGCGTACGCGGATATGCGCTCGACCATCGGCGGCCAGATGACAGCCGCCTTGATCCAGCCCATGGCCGCGCCCGGAGTCGAGACCATCGTTGGGGTGACCAGCAACGCGCAGTTCGGTCCGCTCGTCATGTTCGGGATCGGCGGCCCGCTCACCGACCTGATGGAAGACCAGGCGTTTCGGCTGGTTCCGCTCACGGATGCCGATGCGACGGAACTGGTGGAGACCGGCGTCGCCGGACCGCTGCTGGCCGGCTATCGGGGCAGCCCGAAGTGCGATATCGAGGCGGTGAAGAATCTGCTCCTGAGGGTCGCGCAACTTGCCGATGACCACCCGGAGCTGGTCGAGCTGGAACTGAACCCTGTCGTCGCATCGGCGAGCGGGGTCGTCGTCCTCGACGCGAAGGCTCGGATCGCACGCCGATCCGCGGATCGCGACGCGTACTCACGCCAGCTTCGGTGACCCGGCGATAGGACTCCGGCGAACACGCTGTTACGACGTTGTGGCCTTGGTTCTCGCGTTCGAAGCCGCGTGTTGTGCAGAATCACCTATATGGGCGACCCAGTGACAGTGTTTCTTGTTGATGACCACGAGGTGGTCCGGCAGGGGTTGCGGTCGCTGCTGGAGGATTCGGGTCTGAACGTCGTGGGTGAGGCCGCCTCAGCCGCAGAGGCGGTGCCGCGGATTCTGGCGACGCGGCCGCAGGTGGCGGTGCTGGATGTGCAGTTGCCGGACGGGACCGGGATCGATGTGTGCCGTGAGGTGCGGTCACGGTTGCCGAAGACGGCGTGTCTGATGTTGACGAGTTTTGATGATGATGAGGCGTTGTTCGCGGCAATCATGGCTGGGGCAGCGGGTTATTTGTTGAAGCAGATTCGCGGTCTTCAGCTGGTGGAGTCGGTGCAGCGGGTGGCGCAGGGTGAGTCGTTGCTGGATCCGAAGGTGACGACGCGGGTGTTGGAGCGATTGCGTTCGGGACCGAAGCAGGACCCG
>JBBRSE010000070.1:0-17360 GCA_038245655.1 Mycobacteriales bacterium
ACGAGGACAAGAACATCCTCACCGACACCTACGCCGAGCTGAACCCCGCAGCTGTCCAGCGCGAGATCCAGGCCCTCACCGACCAGCTAATCAAGATCACCACCAGCAAGGCGACGGCACCGGCGAAACCCTCCGCACGAGGTACCCGCACGCGCGCATCCACCAATGAGTCAACGACTCCAGCTACGCGCGCATCTTGACATGAGTCAACGGGCACCGCGCATCACAGCCTTGCAGGAACTGCTCCTGTCGAGGCCGTGTCAGGCTCTCCTCGCAGCCGTCGCGAGCCTTCATCACGGCCTCCGTACCAGGGGCGATAGTCCTAAGTAACCGGACGACTACTCAGCAAATGCGCGGGAGCGGGTCACCGACCAGCATGTCGATCAGCCGGTGGCCACCGAAGGTGGTGCGGCCGAGCACGCGTCCGGGCGGCTCTTCGCGCACCTCACCGACGATCGCCGCCTCGCACCCTTCGGGGAGCGCGCGCATGGCCTCCAGCGCCGCGTCGGCGTGTTCAGCAGCCACGAAAGCGACGAGCTTGCCTTCGTTGGCGACGTAGAGCGGGTCGATTCCGAGGATCTCGCCGGCGCCGCGCACCTCCGGCCGTACCGGGATGCGGGTCTCGTCGATGACAACGCCCAACTCGGACGCGAGGGCGATCTCGTTCAACACCGTGGCCACTCCGCCGCGGGTGGCGTCGCGCATGCAGTGCAGCCCGTCGCCGGTGGCGGCGAGCAGCGCCGACACGAGCGCCCACAGCGGCTGGGTGTCGCTTCGCACGTCGGCTTCGATGTCGAGGTCGCCCCGGGCGAGCAGGATGGCGACTCCGTGGTCGCCGACCGTGCCGGACACGAGCACCTTGTCGCCGGGACGCACCCGCTGAGGCGAGAGCTGCACGCCTTCCTCGAGTAGCCCGACCCCGGTCGTGACGACGTACATCGAGTCGCATTTGCCACGCTCGACGACCTTGGTGTCGCCGGTGACGATCGAGACTCCCGCCGCCTGGGCTGCTCTCGCCATTGCGGCGATTTCGGCCTCCAAAACGTCCGCCGCCAGCCCCTCCTCAAGGACGAGGGCCGCCGACATCCCGACCGGCCTGGCACCGGAGACGGCGAGATCGTTCACAGTTCCGTTCACCGCGAGCTCGCCGATCGAGCCGCCCGGGAAGCGAATCGGGCGCACCACGAACGCATCCGTGGTGAGCGCGAGACGCTGGCCGTTGACCGTAAGCAGGCCCGCGTCAGACAGCTGTTCTAACGCCGGATTAGCCAGCAGCGGGACGATCAGCCCCTCCACGAGCGACCGGCTCGCCTTGCCGCCGGCCCCGTGAGCCATCGTGACCCGCTCGTCACGAAAACGCTGCGGGCGTCGCCTCATCGCCTCGATACGCTCGCCAACCCGCTGCTCGTCGGTCTCCAGAGCTGGAGTCACTGCAGCACCTCGAGGGTCAGCCGCTCGCGCGCGTACTGGCCGTAGTTGTAGTACGCCGCGCAGGCGCCTTCGGACGACACCATGCAGGTACCGATCGGACTTTCCGGTGTGCACGCGGTGCCGAAAACCTTGCATTCCCAGGGCTTCAGGACACCCTTGAGTACCTCGCCGCACTGGCACGCCTTGGGATCCTCGACCCGCAGGCCCGGCAGCGCGAAGCGCTTCTCGGCGTCGAACTTCGCGTACTTCTCCGACAACTGAAGTGCCGAGTTCGGGATCGAGCCGAGGCCGCGCCACTCGAAGAACGGGCGAAGCGTGAAGACGTCATCGCAGATCGCCAGCGCGGTTGGGTTGCCGTCGTAGGGGACCAACCGCGCGTACTGGTTCTCCACCTCAGCACGGCCCTCGGAGAACTGCTTCATGATCATGTAGGCGGACTGCAGCAAGTCGAGCGGCTCGAAGCCGGAGACGACAAGCGGCAGGCCGTAGTCGCGTGGGATCCACTCGTAGGTACGGCAGCCGATGACGGTGGAGACATGGCCGGGACCGATGAACGCGTCGAGTTCCAGATCGGGCGCATCGAGGATCGCCTTCAGCGGCGGGTTGATGGTGATGTGGTTGCAGAAAACCGAGAAGTTGTCGAGCTCATCGCGCGCCGCCCGCTTGATCGTGAGCGCCGTGGACGGGGTCGTCGTCTCGAAGCCGATCGCGAAGAAAACCACCTGCCGGTCCGGGTTCTGGCGGGCGATCCGCAGCGCGTCGAGCGGCGAGTAGACCATGCGGATGTCGGCACCGCGGGCGTTGGCCTCCAGGAAGGAGCCACGCCCACCGGGCACGCGCATCATGTCGCCGAAGCAGGTGAGGATCACCCCGTCGCGCTCCGCGATCGCGATGCCGTCGTCGACCCGTCCCATCGGGATCACGCATACCGGGCAGCCCGGGCCGTGCACGAGTTCGATGGCCTCCGGCAGGTGGTCCTGCACCCCGTAGCGGTAAATCGTGTGAGTATGGCCGCCGCAGACCTCCATGATCTTGTAGTGACGGCCGGGCTCGCAGAGGGATGTGATCTGGCGGCCGAGCATCTCGGCGAGCTCGGAGTCGCGGTACTCATCGGCGAAACGCATCGTCGTCACCCTTCTGTTACTGGGCCCAGTAGTTCGAGGGCGACCCGCGCATGAACCAGCAGTCGCTCTCCGGGCTCCACCGCGCCCACCAGTTCCACAGCCACCCACTCCTGTCGGCCCTGCAGATCGATGCAATGTGCGTCTGACCCGGCGACGGAGGTCACGGTCAGGACGACCGCGATGTCGCCGCAGGTGATGCAGCCTTCTTCGGGGTTGCAGACCGAACCCTCGGTGGCGGTCATTCGATGCTCGACTCAGCAACGGCGGCGAGCTCTTCGTCGAACGCCTGGCCCATCATTTCCAGCATCGACAGGGCTTCTGCGGCCTCCCGCTCGTTCACCTTGGACATCGCGAAACCGACGTGGATCAGGATGTAGTCGCCGACCTGCAGGTCCTCCTCCTCCATGAGGCCGATGTTGATCTTGCGCTTGACGCCGACGACATCGACGAGCGCCAACTGGTCTGCGTTGCCGGGCAGGAACTCGACGATCCGGCCCGGGATGGCGAGGCACACGGTCACGCACTCCCTTCGTGGGTATGAGCCGGCACCAGTTCGGCTGCGGCGGTTAACTCATCTGTCTCCCGATACTGGAGCCACTCGAGGATGACCTCGTCTCCTCCGGAGACGGCGACGTCCAGGGACCCGCAGGAAGGGCAGGCCGGCGACGGATCCGAGGAGTCGAAATCCGCTCGGCAATCCATGCAGTGGCCGCGCACCGGCACGACCACGACCTCCGTCTCGGCGCCGGCCGCCGGACCGCCGGCGGCAACCATCTCGAAGGACTGCTGGAAGGCGTCCGCCACCACCCGGTGCACAGCGCCGATACGCACGCCCACCCGGGCCACCGGACGGCCCTTGGCGCGGCGCTGGACCGCCTCCAGGACGCCCTCGCAGTAGCTCATCTCATGCATGCGGCACTCGTTCCTATTGTGGCTTCGCCTACATGGCCCTCATACGCCGGTAGCGCTGAACATCCGGCGCGGATTTCACGCCGATCACGGCACCGGCCGCGATGGCGAGAAGCCCGACCAGGGTCACTAGGCGTCCGAGCGTTCTCATGACGGGTCCTTTCGGTTGGACGGGTAAGTGCGGCCCAGTTGCTCGTCGAGCACTTCGTAGACGAGCTGCATGGCTTGGTCGACGGCAGCGGCCACGGAGGGGGTGAGGCCGATCCCCTCGCCGACGTCCGCGGGTTGGCAGCCGACGACGTAGGTGGGCGGCAACGTTCCGCCGAGCCGGCCGAGGCTCGCAAGGACGGCGACGGGCGCCATGCCGTGGGCGTCGAGCTCGCCTTCGCCGAGATCGTCGGGTCCGACTTCCATGACCGACAGCTGACCCGGCTCGCCCTTGCCGGGAAGCGCGTCGATGACGACGAGCCCGGCGTAACCATCGAGCAGGTCGTACGCCAGATGCATGCCCCGGATGCCGTAGTCGACGACCTTGACGCCGTCCGGAATCGGCTGCGCCGCAAGGCGACGGGCGACTTCGCTGCCGAAGCCGTCGTCGGTCAGGAAGAGGTTGCCGATGCCGGCAACGAGGACGGTTCCTTCGCTCATGAGAGCGCCCCTGACAACGGCTCGATCTCTTCGGGGCCGAAGTAGTAGAAGCGGCCGGTGGTGTCGTAGAGGTCGAGGCCGGGGTCGTCTTCGAGGACGACAGCGACGTGGGTGTTGCCGTCGACGTCGAAGTAGACGCGCGCGACGACGGCCACCATGCCGGCGAGGAACAGGTCCTGCGCGTCGGCCCGTCGGGAGGGCCGCAGCAAGACCCGGCTGCCGCGGGAAACCGCAACTCCATTGACGTTCACGGCATCCTTGGTGGGCTCGGCGCGGGCGTCCTGACCCTCGTCCCACCAAGGGGTTTCATCGGGAGTCTCGTCCCCGTAGACCGGGACGTCGTCCAGGTTCGGCGTGGGGCGCCGGGCTCCGTGGAGCTGGCCCAGCGCGTTGTCGCTCATGCTGTCGCAGCGGTCGAGAATGGCGGCTGCGCGAGGGTCGGTGCCGCGGGCTTCGGCCTTCTCGTCCTCGGTCATCGTCATGACGCGAAGGGTGAGGATCTCGTCGATCTCGGTCGCGTCGAACAGATCTCCGGCGCTCTCCGGCGCGATCGTCGGATGGTCGCCCAGGATGATCGGGGCAATCAGGACCGCGTCGTTGCCCAGGTCGTCGGCGATCAGCACGGGCCAGCAGCGAGTCTGGACGAAGGTCTTGACGTCCGCCTCCGCCCAATCGGGGCCGTCGAGCAGGGACAGGAAACGCGTGCCGGCTGCGGTGAGCAGGAGGTGGGTGCCGACGAAGGAGTGGCGTGCGGCGACGTCTCGTCGAGTCCAGCCGGGGGCGTCGGCGGGTGACCACCAGGTGTCGTTGTCGACGCTGACCGCCAGCGCGAGAAGTCGCTCGTCGGCGCCTTGCCGGGTCGTGAGCGTCACCGTTGCGTGCAGGGCCCAGCGGGTGCGTACCAAACGGCCGACGAGTTCGCCGGCTTCGTGCAGCAGCTCGATCTCCTCGCCCGACGGCACGCTGATGGCCAGCTGCCGACCGGCTCCCGACCCGTCGAGCGGGAGTCCGAGCAGCGGCACCTCGCGCGACACCGCTTCGTGGAACGGGATCCAGCGCGTCCCGCCGACCAGCAGTTCGTCCACGGGCGTCCAGCCGTCGCCGGTCCAGCGTTCGACGACCCGTGACTGGACTTGCAGGAACCGCACGAAAACGTCGAGGGTGGCGCCGATTTGGCGTTCGAGAGCGACCTGCGCCGACATGCTTCGCGGTTCGCCGACCCCGGCTTCCGCGGCACCTTCCGGGCCGAGAATGCCGAACTGCCAGCGCACCTGGTTCTTCGAGGACGACGCCCGGTACGGATACAGCAGGTAGCCCTCATACAGCACGGCGTCGGCGACTTGCCGCGCCCTCGTCAGTGGGACCGGATGGGTGGTGGTCATGTCACCGCCACCCGATCCTCGATCCCCGGTAGCAGCTCACCCAGTGTCTCGTCCCACGTGGTCAGCCCCCGCTCGGCCTTCTGGCGTGCCAGCGTCGCGATCGTGTCTCGATCGAGCCGGATCCAGCCGCTGCCCGGGAAGTAAAGATCCATCAGCCGGTGCCAGACGTCTACGGGGAGCCGGCAGGGCGCCTCCAGCGACCAGGAAAGTTGTTCGACCGCAAAACCGCTCGTACCACGAGTGAATACGGTGCCGCTGAACAGAAGCACGAGCGGGATGCTGCCACCGCGGAGGGCGTGAATGTACTTGGTTGCCGACACCTCGAAGTCGTACGTGCACGCCACCGGAAGGTCGAACTCTGCCGACCCCTCGAAGCCCTGCACCATCGCGGTCGCGTGGGTCCAGAGAAAGGGCTTCAGTGTGGCGCCGTAGCGGTCCGGGGTACCGAAGAGGTCGGTCAGCCCCTCGTGCTCGTCGGCGCTGTACGGCCGGCGTTGCGGCTCGATGCGTAGCTGGCAGCGCAGGGCGATGGCGTGGACGATCTGGTCGCTGGACTCCGTGACACGGATCCGGAAGAGCAGGGCGGGGGCGGCCGCGTACTCCTGCGGCTTGACGTCGAGCACTTCGAAGGCCAGCAGCGTCACGATGGCACCGCCGGACGGCTCTTAGCGCGTAGGTGAGCAAAGAACTCGTCGAGCCGCTTGCGTACGTCCTGCCCTCCGTCGAAGCCGCGCCACAGCTGGCGCAGATGACCGACGAGCTCGTAGCAGATGTCGATCGGCACCAGGAAGGCTTCGGACGGCTGGCCGCCGCGCTGCTCCGACGAGTGGACCAGGAACGCTTCGACGTCTGGCTTGAGCGTGTCCAGCCCGGGGACGGCTGCCCTCACCTGTTCCCACGCCTGCAGGCTGAGCTCCGATTCGGTCGCGCCCGCGGGACCGGGATAGAACGCGACGACCCGGCTGAGCGCGGAGTTGACGAAGAGGAACGCGGTGCCCACCGGAAGCTCCAGCGCGTCCCACACCGGGGCGGACGGCGTGGGAAAGGCCAGGTAACGGTCGGGCACCGCGCGATAGGCAAGCTCGGCATCGTCATGGGCGAACAGCAGGTAGCAGGGCCGGCACGTACACAGCAGCGAGCGACTGGTGACGTTGACGACGTGTTGGTGCTCGCTGGCGACGGGCGCGCCGCACATCTCGCAGCGTTCGTACGGAAGGGGATCCGGCCGGCCGGCCCTGATGCGCGAGAGGACGGCGAGCGGGCTGGCCGGCGTACTCATGCCGACGTCTTCTCATCCAACGGGCAATCGCGCAGCCGGCTGCTCAGCTGCTCGATCGAAATGACCGCACCAGCCTCCTGCGGAGCCTCCTCCAGTTCGATGCGGACGATCTCGGGCGCGGCGGCCCGGATGGCACCATCCACGGCCGCCTCGGTGATCGCGGCCGAGCCGCAACCCTCGCAACTTCCCAGCAGTTGCAGGCGAACCACTCCCTCGTCGCTCACATCGATCATCCGCACATCGCCGCCGTGAGTGGCGATCTGCGGGCGCACCTCCTCCAGCGCACGTTCGATCCGCTCCTCGAGACCGAACGGGTGCAGGCCATGGACCAGCAGCAGGCTCGATGTGAGGGGGTCGCCAGCGAGCGCCTCGAGAAGCTCATCATCAAGCTTGCCCGCGTCATAGGCAAGCTCCATGACGCGGGCAAGCCCCGCGCCGTACAGCTCGACGACCAGCCGCACGAGCTCTTCCGCGCGCTCGCGGGCTACCGGGCCGTTGGCGGAACTCGCTTCCAGCAGAAGCTCGATGCGCTCGCCGCAGGCGGCCGGGTCAGGGGCCAGCCCTTCGACTCCTGTACTCACTCCTCTCCTGAGACTGCGGCGGTTGGTGAGTGGACCTTCTTCAGCGTCTTCCCCTCTCCCAGATACATGTGCACGCCGCACGGAAGGCACGGGTCGAAGCTGCGGACGGTGCGCATGATGTCGATGCCCTTGAAGTTCTCCCGCGAGTTCTCCTCGAAGAGCGGCTGGTCCTGAACCGCGTCCTCGTAAGGGCCGGGTGTGCCGTAAACGTCCCGGGGGTTGGCGTTCCACGGCGTGGGTGGATACGGGTGATAGTTCGCGATCTTTCCGTCGCGAATGACCATGTGGTGGGACAGGACTCCGCGTACGGCCTCGGTGAAGCCGCACCCGATGCCCTCGTCCGGCACCTCGAAGCTCTCCCACGTTTTGGTGCGTCCTGCACGTATCTCGATGAGCGCCTGCTCCGCGAAGTGCAGGGCGCAGGCGGCCGCGTAGGCCTGGAAGTAGGTACGCGCTCGGTTACGCTCGATGGTGTTGCTCCACTGCGGGATCTTCCACTCGAACGACACCGGACCCTTGGTCGCCGTCTTCGGCAGGTTGATCTGCACGCTGTTGCCGGTGGACTTCACGTAGCCGATGTCGACGAGACCGGCGAGGGCGGTCGACCAGAGCCGGGCCAGCGGGCCACCGCCGGTGTCGAGCGCGAGGTGGTCCTTGCCGTCGTACCAGCGCGGCGACATGACCCAGCTGTACTTGTCGTCCAGGTCGCGCTTCTGCGGCTTGGGGTTCGTGTGCTGGTTCCAGGGGTGGCGACGGTCGACCGGGTTGCCCAGCGGATCGTTGCGGACGAACATCTCCTGGTCTTCCCAGTCGTCGTAGTACGAGCTGCCCAGCAGGATGCGGATGCCGAGGTTGATGTCGACCAGGCTGGTCGTGACGAGCTTGTTGTCGACGACAATGCCTGGGGTCACGAACATCTTGCGGCCCCACTCCTCCATGTCGCGGTAGGAGAAGTTGCAGTACTCGGGGTCCTGGAAGGAGCCCCAGCAGCCGAGCAGCGTGCGGCGCAGGCCGACCTGCTCGTAGCCGGGGAGGGCTTCGTAGAAGAAGTCGAAGAGGTCGTCGTGCATGGGCACGACGCGCTTCATGAATTCGACGTAGCGCATGAGCCGGGTCAGGTAGTCGGTCATGAGCTGGATGGTCGCAACCGTGCCGACGCCGCCGGGGTAGAGCGTCGAGGGGTGGACGTGGCGCCCTTCCATCAGGCAGAACATCTCGCGCGTGGAGCGGCTGACCTGCAGCGCCTCGCGGTAGAACTCGCCGGTGAACGGGTTGAGCGCCCGCATGATGTCGGCGATCGTCTTGTACCCGTGGGCGGCTTCGCCGGGGCAGCGGGTGTTTTCGGCCTTCGCTAGCACGCCCGGGTTGGTCTCCTTGACCATGCGCTCGCAGTAGTCAACGCCGACCAGGTTCTCCTGGAAGATGTTGTGGTCGAACATGTACTCGGCGGCCTCGCCGAGGTTGACGATCCACTCACCGAGGTTCGGCGGCTTGACCCCGTATGCCATGTTCTGCGCGTAGCACGAGCAGGTGGCGTGGTTGTCGCCGCAGATCCCGCAGATGCGGCTGGTGATGAAGTGGGCGTCGCGGGGGTCTTTGCCCTTCATGAAAAGGCTGTAGCCACGGAAGATCGACGACGTGCTGTGACATTCCGCCACCGTGTTGTTGGCGAAGTCGATCTTCGTGTAGATGCCGAGACTGCCGACGATCCGAGTGATCGGGTCCCACGCCATCTCGACGAGTTCCCGGTCTTTGTCGCTCGTCTTGCCCGCTTTCGGCATGGTCGACGTCATTTGGTTGGTCCGTCCCTTACGTGAAGTTTTGGGAGGTCCGCGGACGGCGGAATGCGGCCCGCAGCAATGCCAGCGCCGGGTCCCCCGCCAACGGGGCCCGGCCACCGTCTACCAGGTGCGCTTCGCCCCGGACAGCAACTGCCTGCCGGGCTTACGCCACTTGGGTTCCTTGTTCAGGGTTGCGGTGGTCTGGGCTCGCAGCGCACGGATCGTGCGCCCGTAGACCCCGACGGCTGTCGTGGAGAACTTGCCACCCGGTGGCTCGTCCATGAACGGCATGAACTTGTCCGGGAAGCCCGGCATCGTGCAGCCGATGCAGATCCCGCCGACATTGGGGCAGCCGCCGACGCCGTTGATCCAGCCGCGTTTGGGGACGTTGCACTTGACGACAGGACCCCAGCAGCCGAGCTTGACGATGCACTTCGGGCCGCCGTACTCAGTGTCGAAATCGCCCTGCTCGTAGTAGCCGGCGCGGTCGCAACCTTCGTGCACCGTCATGCCGAAAAGCCACTGCGGGCGTAGCTGATCGTCGAGCGGGATCATCGGGGCCTGGCCGGTGGCCTGGTAAAGCAGGTAGGTGATCGTCTCCGACAGGTTGTCGCCCTGAACGGGGCATCCGGGGACGCACACGATGGGGAGCCCGGCCTTGCTCTTCCAGTCCCAGCCGAGGTAATCGGGGACGCCCATGGCGCCGGTCGGGTTGCCGGCCATGGCGTGGATGCCGCCGTACGTCGCGCAGGTGCCGGCCGCGAGGATGGCGAGCGCCTTCGGGGCAAGGCGGTCGAGCCATTCGCTGGTCGTCACCGGCTGGCCGGTCAGCGGGTTGTTGCCGAACCCGGACCAGTAGCCGTCGCCGGCTAGCGCCTCGTTCGGGATCGAGCCTTCGACGACGAGGACGAAGGGGTCGAGCTCGCCGCGGTCGGCCTTCCAGAACCACTCGAGGAAGTCGTCCTTACCGCCGGCCGGGCCGCACTCGAAGTCGATGAGCGGCCAGTGAACGGCCACTTTGGGGAGCCCCGGAAGGGCGCCGAGTGCGATCTCTTCAATGCTCGGCTGGGTGGCTGCGGTGAGGGCGACCGAGTCGCCGTCGCAGCTCAGACCTGCATTGATCCAGAGCACGTGGACGAGGGTTTCCTCGGCAGCTACTGCCTCGGCGGAGAGCATTGGGGCGCCTCCCACATTTGGGGCCGCGGCTCCGGAGCCCCACCACGCCGTCGACGGCCGACGATGCCGGTGTGTGCGACGCAAAGAGTGGTCTAGACCAGTTGGCGACGCAGTGTCAAGCAAAGGCCGTAAACCGGCATGAACTTCGCGGCCATGTCTTCCCGAATTGGCCAAGGAATGGTCTTCTTCTGCCCATGAGTCCCGCCGGCGCCGTACGCGTGAGAGTGCGGGTGTCCGGCTTGGTGCAGGGGGTCGGGTTTCGACCTTTTGTATGGCGGGAAGCAACCGCACGCGGTTTGCGAGGCTGGGTGGGTAACGACCCGGCCGGAGTCGTCATGGAGCTTGAAGGTTCGTCTTCGGACGTGTCTGGACTGCTCACAGCCCTGCAAGTGCCGCCGCCGCTCGCGCGGGTGGACGACGTGTTCAGCGAACCGCTGGAGCCGGCCGGGGACGTCTCGTTCGAGATCCGTGGCTCGGAGATGGGCGGCGCGAGGGTCGCGCTGATCTCCCCCGATACCGCGACATGTGCGGATTGTTGGCGCGAGTTTCATGATCCGTCGGACCGGCGGTATCAGCATGCATTCATCAACTGCACGTCGTGCGGTCCCAGATACACGATCGTTCGATCGGTCCCCTATGACCGATCGCGTACGACAATGGCCGCCTTTCCGATGTGTCGGAGGTGCCAGGCTGAATACGAGGATCCGTCCAACCGGCGCTTTCATGCGGAGCCGGTGTGCTGCCCGAATTGCGGGCCGCAGCTCTCGTTGGTGGATCAGCTCGGGCGTGCGCTGGCGGGGCCGGCGGTTGCGGCTGCGGTCGACCTGCTGCGGGGTGGGGCTGTCGTCGCGGTGAAGGGGTTGGGTGGGTATCACCTGGCGGTCGACGCCTCGTCGGAAGCTGCGGTCGCTTTGCTGCGGTCGCGCAAGCATCGGGAGGATCGGCCGTTCGCGGTGATGGTTGCATCGGTGGAGGGCGCGCGGGCGTTGTGCTCGATCTCTCCCGAAGAACTCACGCTGCTGACTTCGGCCGCGCGTCCGATCGTGATTCTTCCGCGGCGCGATGGGGCCGTGGTCGCGCCGTCGGTGGCGCCGGGCGCGCCGACGCTGGGGATGATGCTCGCGTACACGCCGGTGCACGCGCTGCTGCTGGAGGCGTTCGGCGGGCCGCTGGTGATGACGTCGGGGAATGCGTCGGATGAGCCGATCGCGTTCGACGACTCCGACGCATTGGCTCGGCTCGGGGGGATCGCGGATGCGTTCCTGGTGCACGACCGGGCGATTCGGACGCGGGTGGACGACTCGGTGATGAAGGTCGTACGCGGGCGGGTGATGCCGCTGCGGCGGTCGCGTGGGTACGTACCGACGCCGATCGTGCTGCCGGTGGAGACGGCGGAGGTCGTGCTGGGGATGGGCGCGGGGCTGAAGAACACGTTTTGCCTCGTACGTGGCCGGCAGGCCTTCATGTCCCACCACATCGGCGACCTCGACAACTACGCCACCTTCGAGTCCTACGCCGACGGCATCGAACACCTCTGCAAGCTGCTCGACGTGCAACCCACTGTGATTGCTCATGATTTGCACCCCGAGTTCCTGTCGACGACGCATGCGGCCGAGCTGGCTGACCGCTACGGGGCTCGGCTGGTCGGGGTCCAACACCACCATGCCCACATCGCCTCCTGCATGGTGGACAACGGCATCACTGAGCCCGTCATCGGCGTCGCGTTCGACGGGTTCGGCCTCGGGACTGATGGTCACGCCTGGGGCGGCGAGTTCTTCGTTGGTGATTACGCGCGGGGCTTCGATCGCGCCGCCCACCTCGAGCGGGCCCCGATGCCGGGAGGGGACGCTGCGACGCGCGAACCCTGGCGGATGGCGCTGGCCTGGCTGGAACGCGCGTACGAGGGTGCGATTCCGGGTGAGCTGGACGTCGTGCAGCGCAACCATGAACGTTGGGAGCAAGTTCGTTCGTTAGCGCGCTCAGGCGTTAACTCGCCCTTGACGTCGAGCGCAGGCCGCCTGTTCGACGCCGTCGCCGCCATCCTGGGGATTCGTGACGCCGTAACGTACGAGGGGCAAGCGGCAATCGAACTCGAATATGCCGCCGATCCAGGCGACTGCGGTTGGTACGCGGTCCCGGTCGTCCAGAACCCACTCCTGGTCTCGTCCCTCGTGCGTGATGTGGCCGACGAGCTGCTGCACGGGGTTCCTATGCCCGTCGTCGCGAGTCGCTTTCATACTTCGCTGGCGGCGATGATCGCGAAGGTTTGCAGCGGGCTGGGTGCCGAACGTGGCCTCAAGACCGTTGCGCTCTCCGGTGGCGTCTTCCAGAACGCCCTCTTGCTCACCCGCTGTATCGACCTGCTCGAAGCCGATGACTTCAGGGTGCTGACGCACTCGTCCGTCCCGACCAACGATGGCGGGCTCAGCCTCGGACAGGCAGCATTGTCCGACCCGACTACTTAGTTCTGACCGTCTGGTACGGATCTTCGTTCACCCGCACCTGGTCGCGGACCGTGGCGCGGATCTCGGCGTGAGCTTTTCGCAGCCGCTCGCTAGGCAAATACGACCGGCCGCGCTTTTCCCCACGAGCCTCAAGCTTGTTGGACTCGACCAACGCTTTCAGGTCTCTGCTGGCCACCTGTTCCGAGACGTTGGCCATGCTTCGATACGTTTGATTGTCCAGCCGAAACCCCGACAGGCAGTGAAAGAAGGGCTCGAGACACCGATCCGGCAGCCCGGAATTGGCCAGCTCAAGTTCTGCGACTTCCCAGAATCGCTCGGCACTGCGGGCCCGGCGGAGCACGGTCTTGGCCTGTCGGAACTGCGCGGTCAGACAGAACTCGAGCCACGGCCTCGCGTCGTTCGGAGGGTGGTAGCTGCCCTGACCGACGTGGCTCAGCACCTCGTAGTACGCCTGCTCATTTGCACCGAGATACTCCTCGATCGAACAGAATTCGGGAGCGGCCGCGACGTCAGCGGAGACGAGAACGAGCGACTGAACACAGCGCGCCATACGACCGTTGCCGTCCTTGAATGGGTGGATCATCGTGAGGTTGAGGTGGGCCATGGCAGCGGTACTCAACGTCTCGGCGCCCCGCGAATCTCGCAGATAGTCGACGAGTTCCCTCATGAGCCCTGGGACGTCATCCGGGTCCGGCCCGGTATACACAGTCTGTTCCGTAGCTTCGCTGTAGACGAAGATTTCGCCTTTCCGCCAGCGGCCCGGACGTTTGGACAGGTCATAGCTTTGCATCATGAAGTGCACGCTGCGAAGCAGGGATTCGTCGTAGTCCCAGTCCTCGTCGGCCGCAAGCTGCAACACGTAAGTCATGGCGTTGCGGTAGCCAATGACGGCCTCCCAGGCGGCTTGGTCGGCGCCCAACGGGGCGTCGTCGTCACCGCCTGCCGCCGCAAAGGCCTCATCGAGGCTGACGTCGAAACCTTCGATGCTGTTACTCCCGCGGATGGCGCGAGCCAGCGCGACTCGACGAAGGATGCCGACCCAGCGGCGACGCTCCGCGACCGCGTGACGCGAGCTCTGATGCAGGTCCCTGATCAATTCCAGAACGCGCTCGTCGTCCCGACGTAGCTCCGGGACTTTGAACAACATGAGCGTAACTCCGATATGGGGGACCGCCGTGACGGTTATTAACTGTAGCACCGGCGCACTGAAACCGGGTATCCGTCAACGACGAGGGCGGCAGCACCGGGCCGGCAGCAGCCGTGGGTGAGGGGCGCTGTTGACCCTCACCCACGGCTTCTGCTGGACTTACATAACCGGGCAGGTAACCCGCGGGTTCCAGTCGTTGAACATTCCGAGCGGGTTCGCCTGGTAGACCCAGGCGTGCAGCTCGTAGAACGCCGGCCAGCCGTAGCGATTGCCAGCCGGCGTCAGCTCGAACTCCCGCCCGAAAAGGCGCGGCGGCGAGTGATGCTTGGCGTCCCAGGCGGCCTGGAAGACGACGTACTCAAGCGCCACCAACGTGTCGTGGTGGCTCTTGAACTTCTCGTTCTTGAGCTTGGCACGGGCGAGGTCGACCGTCGGGGAGCACGCCGCCGCGACCCCGATCACCGCGAGCACGGCGACCAGCATCATGACGAGCTTGTTGCGTCGCATGGTCTCCACCTTTCAGAGTAGAAGTAGGGGTCGAGCACCCGAACCTGGGCGATGACCTCCGCCGGCAACCCGTTGTCCTTCGCCGTCTGCCGGATGGCTTCAGGGGTGGGCGCGTCGTACACGCAGAAGGACTTGGACTTGTCCTCGCTGACGTACGAGTGGACCCAGGTCACGCCCAGATCGGCGTTGTTGTCGACGACGTCCAGTGTCGCCTTCGCGCCGACCGCGTCGGTGGGGATGATGAGGCCGTCGGGGAACGAGCGCTCTACGATGTACCGCGGCATTCTTCTTCTCCTTTGTCTCGCGGCTGATGTCGAAAAACGTAGGAGACGAGGCATGTTCGGGGCATCGGGGTAACTGCCTAGGTATCGGTGCGGGATTACCTATGTTTCAGTCGAGCAGTCTCCGCTTGGTGGCCTCGGGGCCGGCCTGGCTATGCAAGCCGTCGATCGTGCGTCCGTAGGCCCCCCCGACGTACGATCCGTACAAACGCCGTACATCTCTGTCGGGGGTGACGCAATGGCAGCCAAAAGCCGCCGTATGGAAACCCGCGTTGATCCGGAAACGGACGATCCGATCGCGCAAGCCGCGAGACTGACCCACGAGTCGGCGTCGGGCTTTGTGGTTCGTGCGGCGCGGCTCGAGGCCGATCGGGTCCTAGCGCGCACCGACCCGACGACGATGCCGGCGGAGCGGTTCGATGCCCTCATCGGCTCACTCGATACGGCCGACTCCGCCCTGACCTTGAGCCGAGTCGCTGCCCAACGCCGCCGGTTCCGGCGCGAGTGACAGCCTGGCTGTCCTCTCCGCTACGAACTGAGCACGAAACGGCGTCGTTCCGCTGCGGTCACGACAGTCTCGACGCCTGGCTCCTGACGCAGGCGTTGCGAGCCCAGTCCTCCGGTACAGCGCGCCCCTACGTCTGGACCGGTCGCGACGACACGGTCGTCAAGGCCTACTTCGCCATCGCGCCCACGCAAGTCAGCCGCGCGGAAGTCTCCAGGTCCATGGCGGGCGGAGTTAGCGTCGTACCGGCCTACCTGCTGGCAAAGCTAGCGCTCGATCAGAGCCTGCAAGATCTGTTTGCGGGGTACGGCGAGAAAGACTTCTTTCCCTCGCTCTATTGTGTGACGTTTTCAGGGAGCGTTGCCGGCGTTATCCGCCGCTTCGACGAGTCACGGACCACCATCTCCGCTGACAACCTGGTCACGATCACCCCGCTCGGCCTCACCGACGCGATCCACAGTTTCTTGCGTGGCCTGAGCCCGCAGTACCGGAACGCCGCTCACGACAACCTCGAGGCGTTCCACGGGGCGGTCATGGCGGCCGGAGTGGATGCTGAGCAAATCGCGAAGGCGGCCTCTGACGCACACGAGCAATTGGACAGCGCTTTTGAGACGTCGAGTGGGACGACTTCTTGAAGCCCATGCTTGACGTCGTCGAGACGCTCCCGATGGCCGAGATGGTGCGCCTCGCCGATGCGCTCGTGGGATTGGCGGCGTTGCGTCAGGTGGTGCGTGGGGACACGTCCGTTGGCGGGCCGGTTGACCTAGCTCGCGTCACGCGCGACGGCGGCTTCGAGTGGGTACGCAAGAAACAGGAATCACTGGTCGACCACACATAGGACATCGACGACCCGTTTCCGGGTCTAGTGTCGCGTGGCTGAAGTCTTCTTACGGTTGGCTTTGGTGAGGATTTCGTCGGCGGTTTTGGTCCAGACGAATGGTTGGCAGCGGTCGTTCCAGCCGTCGATGAAATTGCTGATGGCGGCGATGAGGTCCTTGACCGACGTGAAGGTGCCGCGGCGGATGGCTTGCCGGGTGATGATCCCGAAGAAGATTTCGACCAGGTTCAGCCACGACCCGGACGTCGGGGTGAAGTGCATGGTGATCCGCGGGTTTTTTGCCAGCCAGGCCTTCACGGCGGGGTGTTTGTGGTTGGCGTAGTTGTCGGCGACCACGTGCAGCTTGACCCTGGGGTAGGCCTTGGCGACGAGCTTGAGGAAGTCCAGGAACTCGGCGTGGGTGTGTCGCTGGTAGCAGGCGTCGGTGACTTTCCCGGTGGCGACCTCGAGTGCGGCGAACAGGCTGGTGGTGCCATGCCGCTCGTAATCGTGGGTGGCCTTCTCCGGGAGCCCGGGACGGATCGGCAGGATCGGGGCGGTCCGGTCCAGTGCCTGTACCTGGGTCTTTTCGTCGACACAGACGACGACAGCCTTGTCTGGTGGGTTCAGATACAGGCCGACGACGTCGCGGACCTTCGCGTCCAGTTCCGGGTCGGTGGAAAACTTGAACGTCTCCCGCCGCCACGGCTGCAGGTTCCAGTCCCGCCAGATACGGGCTACCGACGCGAACGAGATCCCCAACTGGGAGGCCAACAGCCGGGCTGACCAGTGCGTCACTGCCAGCGATGGCGGTGGGGGCTGCAACGTCGCGATGACTACTGCTGCATCGTCGATCACCGGCGGCCGGCCCGACCGCTCCAGATCACCCAGCGCAGGCATCCCGCCGGCGGCATAGCGGTTGCGCCACTGGATCACCGTTGGACGGGATATCCCGAGGCGACGGGCGATTTCCGCGTTCGGCAGTCCTTCCGCCGCCAACAACACGATCCGGGCCCGCTGCGCAGCCCCAGCCGCCACGGTCGAAGACCGCACCAGGGCAGTCAGATTCGGTTCATCACCCGGACGCAGCACGAGCCGTTGCGGCAAAAGACATAAGTCATTGTCACCGACTCGTACCCCAAAGTCATTTCCGACACGCGACACTAGGGGGAATGAATGCGCCTGACTGAGCGACACAACGAAGCGCTCGCCTACGCCGCCGAACTGCACCGCCACCAGGTCGAAAGGGAACGGACATCCCTTACGTGTCCCACCTGCTCGCGGTCTCGTCGCTCATCCTCGAGCCGGTGGCGACGATAACTTGGCT
>JBBRSE010000071.1:0-17285 GCA_038245655.1 Mycobacteriales bacterium
GTAATAACGAACGCTATGAACGCGACGATGAGGATCGGGAAGATCGCCTTCAGATTCGTCGAGATATCGACCAGGATCTGCGTGGGCAGCGGCAGCTTGCCGCCGAGCGTCTTGAACAGGCCGGAGAACACCGGAACGATGAAGAGCATCATGCCGATCACCGCGCAGATCGCGATCACGAAGACGACGGCCGGGTAGGTCATTGCGGACTTGACCTTGCTGCGTAGCTTGACCTCGGACTCGTAGTTCTCCGCCACCTGCAAGAGCACAGAATCCAGGAATCCGCCGACCTCGCCGGCCTTGGTCATGTTGACCATCAGCGGTGGGAAGACTCCTGGCGAGTGCCTGGCCATCGCCGCCGACAAGGAGTTACCGGTCTCGACGTCGAGGCGGACCTCGCCCAGAATCCGGGCCAGTACTGGGTTGGAGGTCTGCTCCGCGAGAATGTTCAACGCCCGCAGCAGTGAGAGTCCACTGTTGATCATGGTGGCGAACTGGCGTGACATCACCGCCAGATCCTTGAGTTTGACCTTCGTGCCGAAGCCCGGGATCTTGATCTCGGTCTTCATGTTGGCTTTCGCCTGCACGATGCTGATGGGCGCGTAACCCATCGTCTTCAGCTTCGCGGCGACCAGCTCAGGCGACTCCGCTTCGAGCGTGCCGCTGATCTTCTTGCCGGCGCTGTCGCGCACCGCGTATGCGTAGGAAGTCGCCACTGCGCCGTGTCTGCCTCTCGTAGAAAGTCGGCCCGGCTCATCCCGCTGAGAACGCCGGCGTGGGAAGGCCTAGTTGGAAGTTCGACCGATGGAGTAGTCGGCTTGAGCCGAATGGCGTTAGAACGTTCTTCCGCACATCCGCGCGAAGTCATCCGCGTGATGAGCCTTCTCCATGCCGGTCTCGTAGGTGATCGCGCCGCGCTTCACGAGGTCGGACAGGTTCTGGTCGAGCGTCTGCATGCCGAACTTGGCGCCGGCCTGCAGCGCGGAATAGATCTGGTGGGTCTTGCCCTCACGAATGAGGTTGCGGATGGCCGGTGTGACCACCAGCACCTCAGTCGCCACGACACGCCCGCGGCCGTCCGTGGTGCGGCAAAGCGTCTGGCAGACGATGCCTTGCAACGTGCCGGCCAGCTGGACCCGCACCTGCTGCTGCTGGTGGGGTGGGAAAACATCGATGATGCGGTCGATGGTCTGCGCCGCATCCTGGGTGTGCAGAGTCGCGAAGACCAGGTGGCCGGTCTCGGCGGCGGTGAGCGCCACCGAGATCGTCTCCAGGTCCCGCATTTCGCCGACCAGGATGATGTCGGGGTCCTGGCGCAGGACATGCTTGAGGGCGGCGCCGAAGGAGTGGGTGTCCTCCCCCACCTCGCGCTGATTGACCAGGCATGACCGGTGCTCATGCAGGAACTCGATCGGGTCCTCGACCGTCATGATGTGGTCGCGACGGGTGCGGTTGGCCAGATCGACCAGGCTGGCGAGGGTGGTCGACTTACCGGAGCCGGTCGGTCCGGTGACGAGCACGAATCCGCGTGGGAGTGACGCGAAATTGGCGATGCTCGCGGCCACGCCCAGCTCTTCGAGCGGCTTGATCTCGTAGGGGATCAGGCGGAAGGCCGCGCCGATGGCCTCCCGCTGGCGGTAGAGGTTGACCCGGAATCGGGCCCGACCCGGTACCGAGTACGCGAAGTCGAGCTCGAGCTCTTCCTCGAAGCGCTCCCGCTGCTTCTGGGTGATGATCGCGTAGAGCAGTTTCTGGAGCACAGCCGCGGTCAGCGTGGCGTAGCCCTCGAGCGGTACGAGCTCGCCATTCAGCCGGACGGTCGGCGGCGCGCCCGTCGTGAGGTGCAGATCGGAGCACTTGCGATCCAACACCTGGATGAGCAGGCCGTTGAGGTCAAAGCCGCGAACGTCGGTGCCCGCTTCGGTGCCGCGGGTCGTCGCAAACGCCTGCTGCGGGGCGCCGGACTCCGTCTGGCGCGGGGCGGGTGCCTGCGCAAGCGGTGCGAACTGCATCGTCCGCGGGCCTGCCGGGCGCGTCTCGAATCCCTTCGGGGCGGCGGCGAAGAAGTCGCCCCCGCCCCCGGCAAGCGGAGCCGGCTGAGCCGCAGGTGCGGGCTGGTAGCCGCCGCTCGGGGCCGCGAAGGCGGCCGGCTGCACGGGTGCTCCCGAGGGAGGCGGAACTGCATCGGGGTTGTCGAATCCGCCCGCACCGTTCGCGCGCGCAGGCACGCCGCCGGCGCTCTCGGGTGAGTTTTCGTTCCAGCGCTGCTCCACGATCCCTCCAAGGCGGGCTCAAGGCGACCCTCGGACGTGATCGGCTGGTTCAGCCCCCCCCTTGAGGAACCAGTACGGCAACAGGTGGGTAGGACTGGTGTACAACTTGTGAGGCGGGTTGGTGGTGGCGCTCCATGCGCTGACGGCAAATGGCGGACGCAGCGAACCACGGACAATTAAGTAACGCCGGCGGCCAGTTTGCGGTTCTTATATGACAGCTATTGCCAGGGGCAGACCCTACCGGCACAGTTGAAGCCATGCCCGGCCTGTCTGCGTCTCAGCCCCTGATCGCGTTTGACGCGGCCACTTTGGGCGAGCGGCCCAGCCGTGCGATCGCAGCCGGCCGCGCGCGGCAGATTATCCGCGGCGTCTACACGACCGATGTCACGACGCCGCTGGAACGGCATGTACGCACTCACGTCTGGGAAATCGTGGCGGGCGTCATTCCCGATGCTCTCGTCGTCGACCGCTCCGCCGGGCCGTCGTTGTTTGACGGCGAAACCCTGTTCATCGCCTCCGGCGTGCGGGCCCGGGACCTGATGCTGCCCGGGCTGCGGGTGGCCGTGCGCTCGGGTCATCCGCCGTTGCCGGACGACCCGCAGTGGTTGGGAGGGCTGCGGCGCTCGTCGATCCCGCGGGCCTTGGTGGAAAATCTCATGCCGTCGCGCGGCCGCGGCGGTCCGGCGCGCACCCTGTCCGACGACGAGCTCGCCGACTGGGTAGAGCTGCTCATCCAGCAGCATCCGGCGCAAAGGCTCAA
The DNA here is from genome assembly GCA_038245655.1 of Mycobacteriales bacterium. Classification (GTDB taxonomy): domain Bacteria; phylum Actinomycetota; class Actinomycetes; order Frankiales; family Frankiaceae; genus DATAZK01. The sequence continues at coordinate 3,034 of JBBRSE010000071.1, forward strand.
CCGGTTCCGGGACCGGTCCCGCGAGATTGCCGACGAACTGGGGATCGCCGACCGCTTCCCGATGCTGGACGAGATGTTTTCCACCGCTTTGGGAACGTCGGCCACCCCCCGCGCAGGCCTGCTGGGGGCATTGGGTAATAAGCGTGGCTGGGACACCGTGCGGCTGGGACGGTTCGCAGACTTAGCCGACCGGCTCGCCGGCGGCGAACTCAACCCAGAGCCGGGCTCGCTCCCGGTCCTGCTGCGCACGCTGGTACGCGAGCAGCCTTTCTTCGAGGCCTACCTGTCGAACTTCATCGAGGGCACCGAGTTCACCCTCGACGAGGCGGTCGCGATCGTGTACGACCACACGGTTCCGCGCGCGCGTCCTGCCGACGCCCACGATGTCACCAGCACCTACCAGCTGATCAGTGACCCTGAGGAGGCCGCTGCCGTCCCGATGTCCGGGGCGCAGCTTGTCGACCAGCTCGCCCGGCGGCACGCGCGGCTGATGGCGGCCCGGCCGGACAAGCGACCCGGGCAGTTCAAGGTTGCTGCGAACCGTGTCGGGTCGTATGAGTTCGTCGCGCCGGAACTCGTGGTGGGAACGCTCGAGCGGGGGTTTGCCTTCCGTGACCAGCTGGCGCTGCCGTTCAACCGGGCGGTGTTCATGATGTTCCTGGTCGCCGAGATCCACCCGTTCGACGACGGCAACGGCCGCCTTGCCCGCCTCGCCATGAATGCGGAGCTCAGCGCCGCTGCACAGCACCGCATCCTCATCCCGCTGATCGCGCGAGACGACTACCTGGCCGGGCTGCGCCGGCTGTCCCGCGAGGCAGACCCCGGGCTGCTCGTCCGGGTGCTTGCAAACGCCTGGCGCTGGTCGGCACAGGTCGACTTCTCGACAGTCGCATCAGCCCAGCTCGAGATGGAACGCACGAATGCGCTCATCGACGCCTCCGACGCCGAACGCACCGGAAAGCACCTGATCCTGCCCGCCGACCTCAGCAGCTGAGCAGCCGGCACAACGCGGAACATTGGTCAGCCACGCTGCGCCTACAAAGCCCTGTGGCCCCGCAGTCCCGCGGAAGCCCCGCCCTACTTGTACGCCATCCCTACCCACCTGTTGCCGTACTGGTTGAGGAACTGCCGCCGCTCCCCCGAGTCCGTAGCGGTCAGAAACCCCGAGTTGGTCGCCAAACCGGCGCCAGAGCGACCAACTCGGGGTTTCTGACGCCGGACTGGCCGCCGCCGCCGCGAGAGCGGCCGGACGGTTAGGCGCCGGGAGCCAATTGCGCGCCGACAGCCAGTGCACCGGTTCGCAGTCGCTGGTCCCATACCGCGAACAAACTCTGGGTGGTTCCGATGGCAAGCAGACTGGCCAAATGGACGGAGTCGGCTCCGCGCAGTGCATGCTCTGCCGCGAGATCACCGGCGTGTGTGGCAACGGCGGCCGTCAACTCGACCGGTCGTGTCGCCGCCCAAAAGTCTTCCCATGTGCGTTGGGCACGCGACAGCTCCGCTGGATCCAAGCGACCGGCCCGCCCAGCCGCGGCAAGCGCGGCGCGCACCTCCGGGTAGGCCAACCGGCTGGACACTGCGGCATCGCAGCCGTCCCAAAGCGCTGCGGCCAACTCGCTTCCGTCCTCGTCGACAACGAGCTTGACGAAGGCGCTGCTGTCGAAATAGACGATGGTCACGACGGTTAGCGGCGTTGTTCGCCAACCAGGTCAGCCACCGGACCGCTCGCGCGAGCCCTGACGGTGCTGCGGGCTGCGGGACGCTCGGCGCTGCGGGGCCGACTCAACACTCCACGCGCAACGAGATCCTCCAGCAGCGGCGCAGTGCCGACTGGGAGCAGGCGCGCCACAGGCGTACCCCTGTCGGTCACTACGACCTCCTCGCCGGCCCGAGCCCGTTCGATCCAGCTCGAGAGCTCAGCTCGCAACACACTGACAGCCACGTCCACACGCCATACTGTACAACCCCTTAGTTGCGTCTTGTACTAATCACGAGCGGCGCGTGTCGAGCGTGAACCGTCAGGGACGAAGCGCATACGCGGCGACCGCTGCCGCCGCGGCCACATTGAGCGAGTCGACTCGGTGGGCCATCGGGATGCGTACGCGCTCGGTGGCCGCGGCGAGGGCGGCCGCTGAAAGGCCCGGACCCTCCGCTCCCAGCAACAGCGCGAGCCGATCGTGCGGGGCGATGACCAGGTCGTCGATGGCCGCGGCGCCTGGGTCCGGGGTCAGCGCGAGGAGTCGCCATCCCGCGGCTCGCAGCTGCGTCAACGGCTGCGGCCAAAGCTCGCAGCGGGCGTACGGGATCGCGAAGACCTGGCCCATCGAGACCCGAACCGCGCGCCGGTAGAGGGGATCGCCACACGTCGGAGCCAGCACGATGCCGTCCATGCCGAGGGCGGCGGCGCTGCGAAAGACGGCGCCGAGATTGGTCGTGCTGGACAGCTCTTCCAGCACCAAGAGTCGGCGGGCACTGCGCTGCACCTCGTCCACGGTCGGGAGCGGCCGGCGGGCCATGGCAGCTAGCACCCCGCGGTGGACGTGAAACCCGGTGATCGCTTCCAAAATGTCGAAGTCGGCGACGTAGTGAACGGCCGGCAGGTCCGCCAGGTCCGGCGCGCGCACGGCCGAAACCAGCAGCGAACGCACCTCGTAGCCGGCCGCGACAGCGCGCCGCACGACTTTCTCTCCCTCGGCGATAAACAGGCCGTGGGCCGGCTCCAGCTTGCGGCGCAGCGCCACATCGGTGAGCGAGCGGTAGTCAACGACGCGCGGGTCGTCCGCCGAATCGATCTGTACGGCCACGTTCACCAACGCCGGCGCCTCGCGGCAAGGCTCACAAACCCGGCGGCGTCGCGTCCGGGGTGACGCCTGGCGCCCGCAAGGCGGACATGATCTGCACCGTGCGCTGGAAGGAGGCAGCCAGCTGCTGCTTCAACGCTGCGCTGGTGGACGGATCCTGGTAGGCCGATGCATCTGGTTGGATCACGTAGCCGCCGAAGCGATCGACGTAGGTCGGCGTGTACGTGATGGTGCTGACACCCCACTTCCCCGCCGACTGCGTGAGGTGCAGCGTGACGATGATCCCGTCCTGCGATTGCGTCGGACAACACTCGCCCGACTGGTTCGACAGGAAGTTGCCGACGCCGTAGACGACGTACTTGGCGCCGATTTTCTCTACCGGCTGGATGACGTGGACGTGGCCGCCGACGAGGGCATCCACATCAGGCGAGGCCAGAATCTGGGTGGCCTGCTGGCGTTGCACGGGGGACGGGGTGGCCTGGTACTCCTCGCCCCAGTGCATCTGCACGATGACGATCTTGGCGCCGGCGAGCCGCGCGGCATGGGCATCGCGCAGGATGCGTGGCACGTCGATGAGATTGACCAGGTACGGCTGGCTGGCCGGGAGCACGTAACCGTTCAGGCCGTACGTGTAGTCCAGGAGCGCGATCTGCACCCCGCGGACCGTATGAACCTCGGGCTGCACCGACGCCGCGCTGGTGGCCGTACCGGCGTGCTCGACGTGCACCCGGTCGAACGCAGCGATGGTGGCGGCAACCCCGGCCGCGCCATGGTCATAGCTGTGGTTGGACGCCGTCGAGCAGCCGTCGTAGCCGGCGTCGGCGACCGCGTTAGCGATCTCATGCGGGGAGTTGAACACCGGATAGCCCGAGAGCCCGACATCGTCGGCGGACAGCGCCGTCTCCTGATGGCAGATCGCCAGATCCACGGCCGACAACTGCGGCTTGACCTTGGCGAACATGGGCCTGAAGTCATAGGCGAGGCCCGTCGCGCGGCCGTCGGTTGCAGCCTGGTTGAACACCGGCGAATGGGCCAGGATGTCGCCGGTGAACGCGACAGTGATCGGTTTCGGCGGCGGCGGGGGCGTCGGTGAGGCGCTCGGCGAGGCGGACGCGCTCTTGTTGGGGACGGCGGCGGCCCCGGTAGGCGTTTTGCCTCCGCTCGAGCAACCGGCGATCAGCGCAGCGATGGCCACAGCGCCTGCCAGCCCTCGGGATGCGACGCGGCGGCGCCGTTGGGAAGGACTGGGTGAAGTCAGTACAAGCACGCGGCTCATACTGCCTGCCGAACCCCCAAGACGGCGGCGACGCTCACGGCGTTTCAATCTGCGACTTCGGCCCACGCGACCTTAAGCTGAGTCCGGTGAGACGGCTTCTGCCTGCGTGCGCCTTGATCGCGATTGCGGGCTGCGCCGCCCCCACCCTGCCGAAGAATCTTTCCCAGACCACCCCCTCGCCTCATGCTCAACACCAGGCCGAGCTTCGCTTCACGAGCCCTCCGTCGCCAACGCCGGCAGGTGTCACGGCGACCCCGAGCGCCATCCCGACGTCCGTACCCGCGCGCACCCCGCCGCCCTCACCGGTCGCCCGCCCGGTGTCGGCGCCGGCCGCCCAGCGCGTGATCATCACCGGTGACTCGATCCCCGAGGATCTGGGTCCGATGGTGACCTTCGCGCTCGCGGGACCTCATTTCGTCGGCCATACCGAGTCGCACCCGAGCACCGGACTGGTGCGTAACGACTTCTACGACTGGCCGGCTGCCGCTCGCCGGATCGCCGCCGAACACCCCACGACCGTCATCCTCCTGATGGGCGGAAACGACGTGCAGGCCATCAAACTGGCCGGCGGCGGCTACTCGACGCCCGCCAGCCCTCAATGGGACACCGAATACGCCCGCCGCGCCGGACTCGTGATGACGGCCCTGCGAGCGGGCGGAGTCAAGCAGGTCTACTGGCTGACCATGCCTACGACCACCCGGCCAGGGATGAATCCCGCGGTCAGGGCCATGGGACAGGCGATCCACGCCGCAGCGAAGGGGCGCAACGGAGTGACGGTCTACGACGCCGACATCCTCCTCGGGGCTAACGCCGGCACGCCGATCGCTCACCAGCCCGACGGCATCCACTTGTCCACCCGGGGATCCCAGATGATCGCCAATGCACTAATCGGCCGGCTGCGTATCGACGCGGGCAGTCGCACCTGAGCTTTCCCGCGAGGTTGCCGCTCAGTCCGGGTCGATGATCTGGACCTCGCGGCCGGGCTGCAAGCCCAGGGTTTCGCGGGGGGCCGGCGGCACGTAAGCGGCATGGCGTGACACCCGGACCACCGGCTGGTTGGCCAGCATGACGGCGATCCACGGCAGGACCACTGCGATGGCGACGGCCACCCAGCGCGCGACGCCGTGAAAAAGCACGGTGGCGGCCACGAAGCAGACGACCCGCAACATCATCACGAAGATGTAGCGCCGCTCGCGCTCGCGGATCTCGGCGGTGCGCGAGGTGGCGAGGCTGGTGATCAACACCGGATTCCGCCGCTTTCCCGGCGGATCGCGGCGTAGCGGTGGGTGGGTCACAGTCCTAGTGTGACTCCTCCTGCCGGCTACCGCACCTCGCGGCGTCCCCGCTTTGGCGCTATTCGCCGGGATTCTTCCGCAGCGCGCGTCCGAGGTGCACGGACAGGCTCTGCCCCGCATATTGACCGAAGGCGGCAACCGGCGTGTACCCCGCGGATTCGTACAGCGCGACCGCCTCTGGCTGCAGGGTCCCCGTCTCCAACCAGAGCTGCGCGTAGCCGAGCTCCAGCGCCGCCTGCTCGCAGGCGGCCAGCAGGGCGCGGGCCACTCCGCGGCGCCGCAGACCCGGACGTACGTACATCCGCTTCAGCTCTGCGGTGCGGGCATCGACGGGGCGCAGCCCGGCGCAGCCGACCGGCTCCCCGTCGAGAGTCGCGAGCAGCATCCGGCCGCCAGGACCGTCGAACTCGGTCGCCGGCGCGCGCACCGGGTCACCGCCGGCCTCGTAGCGCACCCCGAGATCGGCGTCCAGTTCCTCGATGAGGGCTCGTGCCGCGGCGAACGGCACCGCCGTAACGCTCAGCGGCTGCGCCACACGGGCGGCCGCTTCTCGGCGAAGGCCTTCGAACCCTCGATCGCGTCTTCACTGGTCATGACCGGGCGCAGGACGTCCATCTGCGCCTGCTGCGCCTCCTCATCCGACCAGCCGCCGGCATGGCGAACGATGTTCTTGCTGGCGATGACGGCGAGCGGTCCGTTCGCTGCGATCTTGTTGGCGTACTCGAGCGCAGCGTCGAGCGAGCCGCCGGACTGGGTGAGCTTGTTGACCAGGCCCAGCTCGTACGCCCGGGGGGCCTCCACATGGTCACCGGTCAGGATCAGCTCCATCGCCACGTGATACGGGATGCGTACCGGAAGCCGGAAGAGCCCTCCGGCGGCGGCGGCCAGCCCGCGCTTGACTTCCGGAATGCCGAACTTCGCGGTGTCAGCGGCGACGATCAGGTCACACGAGAGCACGATCTCGCAGCCGCCGGCCAGCGCCCAACCTTCGACTGCAGCGATCAGCGGCTTGCGCGGGGGTGCGAAGGCGAGGCCCGCGAAGCCGCGGCCGGGGACGTGCGGATTCTCCCCGCGTACGAACGCCTTCAGGTCCATGCCCGCACAGAACGTGTCCTGCGCGCCGGTCAGGATCCCGACGCTGAGCTCCGGATCCCCGTCGAGGGTGTCCATCGCCGCAGCGATGCCCTCCGCCACGGCCTTGGTGATCGCGTTGCGCGCGTGGGGACGGTTGATGGTCACGATCAGCACGCGGCCGCGGCGCTCAGTCAGGACGGGATGGGCTTCAGGGTCGACGGCGGAACCGGCGTCGGTCTTGGCATCAGTCACGCTGGACATCTTGCCCTTGCCAACTGCGTGCGTACTCGCCGGTAGGTATCTGGCACCCTTACGGGTGTGAAACGTGCGATTTTCGACGATGAACATGATGCCTTCCGCCGGTTGTGCCACGACTTCCTGTCCACGGAAGCCGCGCCCCACACGGCCGATTGGGAGGCCGCCGGGATCGTCGACCGCCAGATCTGGACCCAGGCAGGCGAAAACGGGCTGCTCGGCTTCGAGGTGCCAGAGGAATTCGGCGGAGCCGGGATTCGCGACTTTCGCTACAACGCCATCCTCGCCGAGGAGATCGCGGCCACCGGCAGCGTCGGCGTCGGATTCACCCTGCACAACGACATCACCGCGCCCTACCTGCTGGCGCTCGCCAACGACGAGCAAAAGGCCCGCTGGCTGCCGGGCTTCGTGACCGGCGAAATCATCACAGCCATCGCGATGACCGAGCCGTCCACCGGATCCGACCTGCAGTCGATACGCACCTCGGCCATCCCCGCCGACGACGGCGAAGGCTGGGTGCTCGACGGCTCAAAGACCTTCATCACCAACGGCATTCACGCCGACCTCGTCATCGTCGCCGCCAAGACCGACCCCGACGCGCGCCACCGCGGAATGAGCCTGCTGGTGGTCGAACGCGGGATGGCGGGCTTCGAACGCGGCCGCAACCTCGCCAAGGCAGGGATGCACGCCCAGGACACCGCCGAGCTCTTCTTCGCCGACGTGAAGGTGCCCCGCGCCAACCTGCTGGGCGAAGAGGGCATGGGCTTCCTCTACCTGATGCAGAACCTGCCGCAGGAGCGGCTGTCAATCGCCGTCGCCGCCGTCGCGGGTATGGAGCGCGCGATCGAGCTCACCACGGCATATGCCCGCGCTCGCAGCGCGTTCGGCAAGTCGATCGGCTCGTTTCAGGCCAGCCGGTTCACCTTGGCCGAGATGGTGACCAAGACCCGCGCCGCCCGTAGCTATGTCGATCAGTGCATCGTCGCCCTGAACGCCGGCGAGCTGACCGCCGACGAGGCGGCCGGCGTCAAGTACTGGACGACCGACGTGCTGGCCGAAGTGACCGACGCCGCAGTCCAGCTGCACGGCGGGTACGGCTACATGGACGAGTACGAGGTCAGCCGGCTCTGGCGCGACGCCCGGGTCACCCGCATCTACGGCGGCACCAACGAGATCATGAAAGAGATCGTGGGGCGCGCGCTCGGCTTCTAGGCCAGACGCTCATGCCCAGACCTTGCGGTGCCGAAGGATTGACCAGAACAGAAGTCACGACTGCTATTGCCGCACCCCATTTTGGAAGATTCATTCACCGGAGGTTCTGTGACTGCAGCGCCCCCGGCGCTGCGCCGGATGGCGCTCGCCGTCGCGGTTTTGTATGACGTCGACCTCTACCCGGTGGAGCGCGGCCTCGTCCTGACAGGGCCGCCCGAGGTCATGATCGATTGGAAGAGCGTTGCCGAGGTGTTGGACGCCACACGCAGCGTCACAGACACCTCCGAACGCCACCAACTCGACGGCTTGGCGCACTGGTTGCGAGCCCGCCGCGCGGTCGCGGCGAAGGCCCAGCTGGTCGTTTTCGGCGCGCCGCTGCGCCACCCCGATCATCCGGGCCGGGCGTGGATACGCGAGCGGATCCCGGGCGGCGCGCTGTCACTCGGCTTCGGCTACGTCACCGCCGAGGGCAGCGTCACATCGGTCCCCGCCGGGGTGCTCGAACACGCCGGAATCCACCTCGCCGGCGCTTGGCGGTCGGCCCGCACGGCGCTGGAGGAGCTCGGCGAGCTCGCCGCCCGGCGCGACCGGCGCCACATCGACGGAGCGATTCTGCCGTGGGGCAGCGCCGACGTCGTCACGCTCCTCGGAGCGCGCACCCTTCGCAGCGAGTTGGCCTCCGGCGAAGGCGACGGACTCGCCGCGCTGATCGTCCCTTTACGTACGCGCGGGTGGCGGGCCAGCCGGGTCAGCGATCCGGCATACGGACCCGCCCTGGCGGCCGCCATGCCGCTGCAAGAGCGCGGCTTCGAACGACCGCTGCTCGTCACCGCCGAGGAACTCACCGAGGTACGCGCGGGCGGCGACCCGATGCGGGGGCTGCGCGCGGACTACGAGACTGGCTGAGCACTCGCGGAAGCTGCGCTGACTAGGCTTCGGCCGCTTCGGGATCCAAGGTCGGCTCGAGCCGGGCGACGGCTTCGGCCACCTTGCGGGAGATCGCCTGGGCCGAGAGGCCCGCGTCGGCCATCACCATGGCCCGCTTCCCCTGATCGAGAAACGCGCGCGGCAGTCCGATGTCGCGCAGCGGGGTGTCGACGTCGGCGGCCCGCAGCGCGCCGGCCAGCGTGCTCCCCGCCCCGCCCTGGCGACCGTTGTCTTCCAGGGTCACGACGAGCCGGACCCCGCGGGCCAGCTCCACAAGCTCATCGGACACCGGCATGACGTAACGCGGGTCGACGACGAGCAGCTCGATGCCATGGTCGGCGACGCGCTCAGCCACCTCGAGAGCCATCGGCACCATGGCGCCGTACGCGACGAGCAGCACGACGTCGGAGCGGTGGAACGCCGACGCAGCCGGCTCGCGCATGATGTCGAGGCTTCCCTGCCGTCGGACGGCGGGAAGATCGTCCGGCAGCAGTCCCTTGGGGAAGCGCACGGCGGTCGGACCATCCGTGCGCTCCAGCGCTGCCTCTAAAGCCTCTTGCAGCCGCGGCTCGTCGCGCGGCGCCGCCAGATCCAGCCCCGGAACGATCGGCAGCCAGGACAGGTCCCACATCCCGTTGTGCGAAGCCCCGTCATCGCCCGTCACGCCCGCGCGGTCCATCACGAAGACGACGGGCAGCTTATGCAGCGCTACGTCCATCAGCACCTGGTCGAAGGCGCGGTTGAGGAAGGTTGCGTAGACCGCCACGATCGGCCGCATACCACCCATCGCCAGGCCGGCCGCCGACGTCACGGCATGTTGCTCGGCAATACCCACGTCGAACACGCGCTCAGGCCAGCGCTCGGCAAACGGCGCCAGGCCCACCGGATCGAGCATCGAAGCGGTAATGGCGACCACGTCGCTGCGGGCCTCACCGAGGCGAAGCATCTGCTCGGCAAAAGCCGACGTCCAACTGCGGCCGACGGCGATCGAGACCGGCTGACCGGTTTCCGGGTCGCTGATACCGACGCTGTGCATGCGGTCGGTGACGTGGTCCTCAGCGGGCTGGTAGCCAGCGCCCTTCGTGGTGACACAGTGCACGATGACGGGCGCGCCAAAGCCTTTGGCCTTACGCAGCGCCGACTCGATCGCACCGATGTCGTGACCGTCGACCGGACCCACGTATTTAAGGCCAAGGTCCTCGAACATCGCCTGTGGCTGAACCAGATCCTTGATGCCGCGCTTGATGCCGTGCAGCGCGTCGTAAAGCGGCGGACCCACGAGCGGGGTGCGCGCCAGCACGCCGCGAACGACATCGAGCAACTGCTCGTACTGCGGGGTCAGGCGCAGCCCCGCGAGGTGTTGCGCGAGGCCGCCGAGGGTCTCGGCGTAGGAACGGCCGTTGTCATTCACGACGATGACAACCGGACGATCCGAACCCGCGGCGATGTTGTTCAGCGCCTCCCAGCTCATCCCGCCGGTCAACGCACCGTCGCCGACGACCGCGACGACATGGCGCCGCTCGCCGCGCAGCGAGTACGCCTTCGCCAGGCCGTCGGCGTAGGAGAGCGCGGTGGAAGCGTGAGAGTTCTCGACCAGGTCGTGTTCGGACTCCGCGCGGCTCGGGTAGCCGGACAGGCCACCCGCCTGCCGCAGCGTCTCGAACTGGCCGGCGCGGCCGGTCAGCATCTTGTGGACGTATGACTGGTGGCCGGTGTCCCAGAGCAAGGTGTCGCGCGGGGAGTCGAAGATCCGGTGCAGCGCGATGGTGAGCTCGACGACGCCGAGATTGGGTCCGAGGTGCCCGCCCGTGCGGCACACCGCATCGACCAGCTGGGTGCGGATGTCAGCTGCCAGCTCGTCGAGCTGGTCCAACGTAAGTTTCCGAAGGTCGCCAGGGCCACGAATGTCTGCCAGCGCCGTCACAAACCCTCCCCACGCACCACGGTGTCCGGGCGTCTAAGCCCCAGTCTTTGGCGGCCCAGCCAGGCAGGGCCCTTCGCGCATACCCAGTGTAGAGAAGGCGGAGGTCCGCCGCGCAGTGCGCCGGGCCGGGTCACACGGGAGCGTCGCGGTTGGAAATGCTGTCATCACCGTTCGGCAGCGCCCCTCGGGCGGGCGGCTCACGTCCCCGCGAGGCAGCCGGCGACCCCTGAGGAGAGCAGCGGGGTCGCGCCGCCGACCGGGTCGAACTCCGGGCCTGCCCACTTCCCGGGCAGCGGCGGGTGGGCAGCGGCCGGCTGGCTGCCGGCGAATCCGGTCCAGTCGCCCTGCTTCCACCCGGTGGTGGCGGACTTGGCAACCGCCGCCTGCGAAGGACCGGCGCCGGACACCAGGACGACGCGGGCCGACAACCGGGGATCGGCCACGTCGAGGTAGTAGACCGCGCCGATCCCGCCCCCGGTGAGCGGTCCGGCGAAGTAGCGAACGGCCTTCACCACGTATCCGGCGGCGCCCTGGCTCTGCTCGAGGGCCCGGGTCGCCTGCTTGAAGAAGTCGGCGCCCGGGGCCGGCTGGATCCAGCCGTTGACACACGTCGCGCTCTTCCGGCCGCTCGCGAGCGCGCGGGTCGCCGGGTTCTCGGTGGCGCTCGGGGTGACGGATGCCGAGTTGGTCGGGCTTGGCGAGGCTGTGGGCGTCGGGCTGGAGGCGGTCGGTGTCGCGGGCGGCGACGTCGTGCTCTTGCTCGACGAGCCACAACCGGCAGCGACGACCGCGCTGAGGGCGATCGCCAAGGCGAAGATACTGGCGCGGACGGTCGCATGATGACGCTGCACGCCCTGAAGGTAGGCCGGTTCGGCCGGGCTGCCCATCGGCCGTCAGGGTGTGTCGCGGCGCGGATTCAGAGCTTCGCGATGAACCGCTGCCCGGCTAGCGCTCGCTCGACGAGTGCGACCCCCCGGGCTGCGGTGTCGAGCCGCAGCCCTTCACGCTCGTACATCGCCAGCAAGGCGTCGACCGCCTCGGGCGGAAAGTCCACCCCGAGCTCGCGAAGGTCGGCGCGGGCCGTCTGCGCTCCGCGCCGGCAGGCGTCGGCCGAGGCCGCGACATGTTCGTGGGCGATCCGGGCGAGCAGGACGGGCCAGCGCTGCAGGACCCGGTAGGCGCGATGATCCGGCGGGCAGAGGTCATACAGCCAGGCGATCGCGCGGCGCTCCCAGCCGGCAGCGCCGGGCGGGGGGACCTCGGTTGGCCAGCCCGGCGGGATGGCCCCGCTCATGCCGCCGGATCGCCGGCCGGGACCAGCAGCGCCAGGCACTCCAGGTGGGCTGTCATCGGGAAGAGGTCGAACGCGCAGAGCGAGGCCAGCTGGTACCCGGCGTCGGCGGCCGCCCGAAGGTCACGCGCCAGCGTGGCACCGTCGCACGAGACGTAGGCGATGGCCCGCGGCCGCAGGTCGGCGAGTTGCCTCATGACCGCAGGACCGGCACCGGTACGCGGCGGGTCGAGTACGACGAGATCGATGACCTCGGCCGCGGCGCTGATGGTCGGCAACGCCTCCGCGACGTCGGCGGCGACGGCGATGACGTCGAGCCCCGCGCAGTTGGCCTGCGCGTCGGCGGCAGCCGTGTCCAACGCTTCCACCGCCGTGACCGTCACGCCGCGCCGTCCCAGCGCGTACGAGAACAGACCGGCTCCGGCGTAGAGATCGAGCGCCCGCTCGCCCGGCTGCGGATCGAGGGCGGCGAGCACCGCACCGGCCAGCAACTCCGGCGCGTCCGGATGCACCTGCCAGAAGCCGCCCTCGCTGACCGCAAACTCGTGGCCAAGCGCCGCGTGGGTGAGCGTGCCCGTGACCCCGTCGCCGTCATCGAGGACTTCGCCGCTGGTCGGCGACGCCGCGAAGGATACGCGCGGGCGCGCCTGATGAGCCACCCGGTGCGCGCTCGGACCATGCGGGTCCCACGCTCCCGCGGCCTCGATCAGCGGGTGGGCGATCGGGCAGTGGCGCACCCGTTCCACGGCGTGGGAGCGGTGGCGCAGCAGCCCTCGTGACCCGTCGTGGCCGACCGACACCTGGATGCGGGTCCGCCAGCCGAGGCCGTCCGGCGAACCCTCGGGCGCCTGCACGTCGATCGGGCCCGGGTCGACGCCGCCGAGGCGGGTCAGCTGCTCGCGAAGCACCTCGCCCTTGAGTACGCGCTGGGCGGGCAGCGAGACGTGTTGCCAGTCGCAACCCCCGCACCGCCCCGGAACGGCCAGCGGGCACGGCGGCTCGACGCGATCGGGCGAGGTGGCCAACACGTCGGTCGTGTCGGCGCGCAGGAAGCGCCGGTTGGCGTCGACGACCCGAGCGCGTACCCGCTCCCCCGGCAGCGCGCCGCGCACGAAAACCACCCGCCCGTCGGGCGCATGGGCGACGCAATCGCCTCCCGGGGCGGCGCGTTCGATCGTCAGCTCAAGCGGCTCGTGGCCGGCCACCGCCCGGGAACCACGGCGAACGTTGCCGCCGTCACGGCCAGCGCGGTCAGCATGATCGGCACGGCCCGCGCGATCCCTGCCGGCCGCTGGGGGGCGAGGGGTCACGAGACCGGCTCTCGGGGTTCGGGTGCGCCGCTCGGGTCAGCGCCCTTCTCGGGCGGTTTCACCGCCACGGTGCGCGGGGTCGCGGAATGGCCACGCCGCACGTCACCCGGCCGGGACCGGGCTTCGGGGAAGGCGGTGCGCCGCTCGGCGGAATCCAGCTGGTACGGGACGCTCGTGACCATCACGCCGGGCTCAAAGAGCAGCCGGCTCTTCAGGCGCAGGGCGCTTTGGTTGTGCAGCAGGTTCTCCCACCAGTGGCCGACGACGTACTCCGGGACGTAGACGCAGACCACGTCGCGCGGCGACTCGCGGCGGATGCGGCGGACGTACTTGATGACGGGCCGGGTGATCTCCCGGAATGGAGAGTCGATGACCACCAGATCGATGCCGATCCCGCGCTTGGACCACTCCTCCTGCAGCGCCTCGGTGTCCTTGTCGTCGATCTTCACCGTGATCGCTTCCAGCACGTGAGGGCGGCTGGCCTTGGCGAACGCGAGCGCCCGCAGCGTGGGCCGGTGCAGCTTGCTGACGAGCACGACCGCATAGACCCGGCTGGGCAGCGTCGGCGGTCCGGGCTCGGGCACCAGCTCACGGGCCACCCGGTCGTAGTGGCGCCGGATGGCCTTCATGGTCATGAAGATGATCGGCATTGCCACGCAGACGATCCAGGCGCCGCGAGTGAACTTGGTCAGCAACACGATGACCAGCACCGAACCGGTCAGGATCGCCCCGGTCATGTTGATCGACTGGCTCCGGCGCATCCGCCGGCGAGTCTGGGGATCACGCTCGGAGCGCAGCAGCCGGTTCCAGTGGCGCACCATCCCGCTCTGGCTGGTGACGAACGAGACGAAGACGCCAATGATGTAGAGCTGGATCAGCCGGGTGAC
>JBBRSE010000072.1:0-17240 GCA_038245655.1 Mycobacteriales bacterium
GCAGTTCCCGACGAGCAAGCAGACGAGCTGGCAGGAGGGACGCAGCGGACTGGGCCGGAACCCAGCGTCGACCCCGACAACCTCGATCATCCCGAAGAGCTGATGGGGGAATAGCCGCAGGAAAAGCTGGTGCCGGAAGCGGACACGTTTCTCTTCCTGCTCTCGCCGCCCGCGGCTGAACAACCTCGTGAGCGTCAGCTCAAGCTAAGTCCGACCGCGTGAAGCAACGCCTCGGCGATGGCCCGATGGCCGGCGTCGTTAGGGGCAATGTCGTCGGAGAGTCCGTAATAGCCCTGTTGGCCTGCTGGACCCCGGTTCGCCTCGACGGCGTATTGCGATCGCAGGGAGACGAATCGGCCTCCCGCTTGGGTGCAGGCCCGTTCGATAACGGCGTCGAACTCCGCCCCGATCGCACTCCACGTCCCAGCGCACACGAGTGCGGCGTCCGGCGACGACGTCCGCACTGACTTCACCAAATCCGAATACGACGCCGCGAAACCTGCAACGTCCGTCCGCAACATGTCGTCCGTCCCCAGCTCCAACACGACGAAGTCCAAGCCAGCGGGAAGCGTGACCGCGGTCGACAGCGAGGAAGCCTCGGTCTTCACGGCCTCCACCGGCGTTGTGGCGCCGCGGGCGGCCAGAGCCGCGAGCACGAGCGCCCGATAGCGCACGTCAGGACTGCTTGCGTAGCGACCCGATGCCAGCGAATCGCCGACGATGGAGACATCCATGGGGCGTCCCCTGACATCGGGCAGCGCCAGCGGGGCAGCCGGAGATCCAGAGGTTGACGGCGTGGAGGCGTCCGGTGTGGATGCCGCGCCCGACTTGGACGTCGTCCCGTGGAACGTGCGGGCGCTTCCGTCCACGATCGGTTGTGAAGCAAAAACGGGCTTCTCCGACGCCCGCTTGGGCAGCCGCGACCACAGGACCGCGTTCACCAGGACGAGAACGGCGATGCCAAGTATCGCCGCCCCCCTGGCCAACACTCGCGACACAGGACAAGCTTCACACGCGCAGGCCGAGCCCTACAAGGCGGGATCCCGGACTGGCCAGCCCGTCCGTCGCGCCAACGACGTTGACACCCCGTCGGCGACCAGGGTTTTGCCACCCCCACCTCGACTGCGGACACCACGCAGCGTGGCGATGGACTGTGATCACTTCCACTCGGCCGAACCGTGACGATTGCCACGGCTTGCCAGTTTCTTTAGCAAAGTCCCGATATTACGACGGACTTCGGTAACAGTAGATGCACTGTCCGCGACGTTGAGTCGCCGCGAACGGTCATCGGGGGGTGACTGATTGTGACTGCCATGTCGACAGGCGAGCAGACCGAGCTTCGACCGGGGCCGGGTGCGGGAGGAAGCCACCGCAGCCGAAGGATGTTCGGCGCGTTGGCGGCCGCGCCGGGGCCGCTGGCGTCCGCTGCTCGGTGGGAGCGGCGATACGTCCTGTGCTTGTTGCTACTTGACGTTGTGCTTGTCTCCGTCGCGGTGGGCGGCGGGGTCTACCTGCGGTTCGGCGAGCCCGCACACGTCACGTTCGTCACGGGGGCGGCGGCGTTCCTGCTTGCACCGACGTGGATCGGGCTGCTGGCTATCGGCGGCGCCTACGAACGCGAACGGGTACGGACCGGCAATGAGCAGGTCAAGGCCCTGTTCGAAAGTAGCGTGCGGATGGCGGCGCTGGTCGCCTTCCTGGCGTATCTCACCAAGACCGAGATCTCCCGCGGCTTCTTTCTGCTCGCGCTTCCCGGCGGTTTCCTGGCGCTGGTCGGCGGCCGGCTGGCGGCCCAGACGCTGCTGCACCGGGCGCGCCGGCACGGGCGCTGCCTGCACCGGGTGCTCGCCGTCGGCAACGTCGCCGACATTGAGCACCTGCTCGAGCAGCTCCGCCGCAAGAAGCACCATGGGCTGCAGGTCGTCGGCGCCTGCACCGCTACCGCCGCGGGTCAGGTGGCCGAGGGCGTGCCGGTGCTCGGGATCCCGTCCGACGCCCGCCGCGCCGCTGCCGAGGTGGGCGCCGACACGGTGGCAGTCACCAGCTCCGGTGTCCTGGGACGCGAGGGGCTGCGTCAGCTCGCCTGGCAGCTCGAAGGCAGCGACACCAGCCTGCTGCTCACCCCCGAGCTCACCGACGTCGCCGGCCCCCGGATCAACGTCCGCCCGCTCGGTGCGCTGTCGCTGCTGCAGGTCTCCGAACCGAAGTTCAGCGGAGCGAGCCGGATCCTGAAAGGCGCCTTCGACCGGGTCATCGCCGGGCTGGCGCTGCTGGTCCTGACGCCCGTCCTGTTCGCCATCGCCATCCTGATCAAGCTCGACAGCCGCGGGCCGGTGTTCTTCCGCCAGACCCGCAGCGGCGTCGGCGGCGCCCCGTTCTCCCTCGTGAAGTTCCGCAGCATGGTCCCCGCCGCCGAAGACCTGCTGATCGACCTGACCGACAAGAACGAAACCGGCGGCGTCCTGTTCAAGATCCGCCGTGACCCCCGCGTCACCGGAGTCGGCCGCCTGCTACGCCGGCTCTCGCTCGATGAGCTGCCCCAGCTGTGGAACGTCCTCACCGGGCACATGTCCATCGTCGGACCCCGCCCACCGCTGCCATGCGAGGTCGAGCTCTACACCAAAGACGCCCGGCGCCGCCTCCTCGTCAAACCCGGACTCACCGGCCTCTGGCAAGTCAGCGGACGCTCCGACCTGTCCTGGGAAGAGAGCGTGCGCCTCGACCTCTACTACGTCGAGAACTGGTCCTTCGCCCTCGACCTCATGATCATCGCCCGCACCGTCGGAGCCGTCGCCGCCGGCCGCGGAGCCTACTGACCCCCGTCGTTCTGTTCTACGCTCGACACCTCGATCGCCCTCAGAGCCTGGCCAGCACCCGGCCTGCGATCTCCCGTCCGATCGGCAGCGAGGCAGTGGCTGCCGGTGACGGCGCGTTGAGCACGTGCACCGACCGGGGCGAATCCACGAAGAGAAAATCGTCGACCAGCTGACCGTTTCGGCGCACCGCCTGCGCCCGCACGCCAGCTGGTGCGGCCTCAAGATCAGCCAACTCCACTTCGGGAACCAGCCGTTGCAACGCCGTAACGAAGGCGCGGCGCGAGAACGAACGCCGGTATTCGGTCGCGCCCATCCGCCAATGCTGACGGGCAAAGCGCCAGAATCCTGGATACGACAGCGTCTGGCCCAGCTCCCGAGTGTTGACGTCAAATAGGCGGTAGCCCTCCCGAGCCCACGCCAAGACAGCGTTGGGACCGGCGTGGACATCGCCGTGCACCCCGCGGGTCAGATGCACGCCGAGGAAGGGATACGCCGGGTCGGGCACCGGGTACACCAAGCCCCGGACCAGGTGACGGCGGCTGCGCGCCAGCTCGAAATACTCACCCCGGAACGGCAAGATCTGCACGTCGGGCGCGAGCCCGGCCAGCCGCGCCACGCGGTCGCTGTAGAGGCCAGCACAGTTCACCAGCACGCGACCACGCACTTCGGCCCCGTCGGCGCACGCGACCACGACCTCGCTGGCCGACTCGTTGATCCCGACCACCTTCGCGCGAGGGCGGATCTCGGCGCCCGCGTCGATCGCCAGCTCGCGCAAGGTCTCGCACACCGCGACGTAATCGATGATGCCGGTGCTCGGCAGCCAAAGTGCGGCAATGCCGGCCACATGCGGCTCGCGCTCACGAAGCTCGGCAGGCGTGAGCCGATGAGCCTCCAGCCCATTGTCGGCGGCGCGGCGCTCGAGCTTGGCGAGCGGTCCCAGCTCCTGCTCAGACGTCGCGACTATGGCCTTGCCGCACTGCTCCACGGCAATGCCATGCTTGCGGGCAAACGCGAACATGGCCTCCGAACCCGCCTTGGCGTACGTCGCTTTGGCACTGCCCGGAGCGTAATAGACGCCGCTATGGATCACACCGCTATTGCGGCCGGTCTGGTGTGTGGCGAGCTTGGATTCCTTCTCCAGCAGGATCACCCGACAATCGGGGCGCTGCTGCAGAATCGCGTGCGCCGACGCCAGACCGACGATGCCGCCTCCGACGACGACGACATCGGCGACGCTTCCTCGCGAACTCATGGTGTGCCTTCCCGGCGTAGCTGGTGCGACGCATCCTGCGGGACCGTTGGGTCGACGCAGGCGCCATTCTCTCAGGTGGCCGGTGGCACCCAGAAACAGCGAATTGTCCAGTTGCCCGGTCTGCAGCAGAAACTCCAGCTGTTGTGCTCGGACGCGAGGGGCTGCGTGAGCTCGCCTGGCAGCTCGACTCGCCCGGCTGCGAGCCCACCTGAACCCATCATGATTATCCAGTCGCTGCGGATCTCGGTCAGGGCCCCCAGTCCCCCCGCAGGGACCCAGACATTACTGGCTGAAATTTGCCCACTGCTCAAAGCACCGCGGAAAACTCCACAATCGTGGCGCGGACAGGTGGAATGAGAGTCTCCTGCAGGGCGTCTTCCAGGGTCAACCACACAAATGCGCTGCCTTCGTGCGAGAGGCGCAGCCGAGTCGTTTGGCTGATCCGCGTCTGGAAAGCATGCCAACGGTGGCCCTCGGCGCCAGCGCTACAGGGATCATGGGCAATATCAAGGTCCGCTACATGCAGGAGTTGCGGGTCGGTCAGCCCCGTCTCCTCAAACAGCTCCCTAGCTGCCGCACCGGCCGGGGTTTCGCCTATCTCAACATGACCGGCCGGAATAGTTAGCACAATCGGATATATACGTCTTTTAAAGAACAAGAAACGGCCGTCGTCTCTCGCCACGAATACTCCGGCGCTTTCATGCCAGTAACGGTGCTCCTCGTCAAACCACCGGACATACGATGCCGGCACATAGAGCGATCGCGCCTCGAGAGCTTCGCATGTCCTGCAGTAGAACTGGACTGTCTTCCCATCGTCCACGTGGTCTACGGTCTCCGCGCCGCAAGACCAGCAGAACTCATGGTCAAGCCCGTCGTCGGGCAGCGACTCGATACGTTTCGTGGTCGACTCGATTCAGGTTGAAAAACTCAGCCTATGCCGAGGTTACGGATTGGCGGATAATGACCATTAGAACGAATGGGTTTCAAGTCACAGCTGACCGCTGCAGCTAGCTCAGCTAGGTCGGAAGACCTTTACCCCTGCCGACCTTTCGTCGACGCCCACGTCGTAGCTCGCCACGATGCCCTCGTCGAAGGGTGCCTGGTCACTGCCGCGCAGAAAGTCACGCAGCGAGGTGCCCGTAGGGCGCGAGTCGACGTTGGGCGCTCCGCGGTGCTCGATGACGTCGTGAGCGTTGACCGTGCGGAAGTCGAGGCTGTACCGGGCAACGCCGGTGGTGTTGGCGATCGTCGAGTGCAGATGCGCAGGCGAGAACACCTGCAGGCCCGCCGGCGGGGTCACCAGCCGGATCTGCGGATCGAGGTCGAGCTCGGTCAGCGGCTTCGGCTGTTTGCGGGTGTCGGAGTGGATGTGCTTGGCGGCCTCGGCGCGGCCCACCTCGTTCCACCGGTAGTAGTTGAACTCGTCTGAGCCGTTCTCGATGCCGGTGGTGAAGTAGTTCTGGTGGTAGGCCATCGAACTCTCCGAGGCATACGGATAGATGGGCAACCACCAGTTCAGCTGGCACATCGGCGCAGACCACCAGGTGTCACGGTGGGGATGGTGGGCGTACCCGACCCCGGCGGTGAGGTAGCCGTCGCTGCTGACCCCGCGAAAGCGCGGCACGTCCAGGTAGGTCTGCTCCAGGTCGCACCCGAACTCTTCCATGACCGCGGCGATGAGCTGCTTGGTCTTCGGGTGGTGGATGAAGCGCGGCTTCACGGGACCGAAGATCTCCACAAAACGCTCGACCGGCAGGTCGTACTGAACGGTCAGGGGGTCGTGCGGTGCAAACGCGGCTTCGAGCATTTCCCGGGCGAAGTCCACCAGGGCCTGCAGCGACGGCCGCGGGCTGTAGACGAAGAGATCGCCGGCGTAAAGCTTTTCGCGCCGCTCGTCGTCGCTCAACGTCGCGTCGAAGTAGATCGTGGTCACGGTTTCAACCCTTTTCCTAGACGGCCTTCAGTTCGGCCGATACCTCAAGAGCATCGAGGTCCTGCTGGATTTCCTGGCAGTACACCGGGTTCATCGCGATGACGACCCCCGGCTGATAGTCCTTGAGGAACGCGGGGGCGACGACCTGCTGTCCGGTACCGGCCAGGAACTTGCCCTGCTTGTACGGGTTGATGTCGACGGCGTACTCGACCTCCTTCTCCACCCCGAGGGTGGTGAGGTAAGCCACGCCCTTCGACCCGCCGCCCCAGATGACCGCCCGGCTGCCGGCCTCGGCTGACGCCACCAGGTCAGCCCGCCACCGCTGCAACATGGCCGCGAACTCGGTCTCGAAGTGGTCGACGGCCGCGGTGAGCGCGCCCATGTCGTCCTC
Source organism: Mycobacteriales bacterium (assembly GCA_038245655.1). Taxonomy (GTDB): domain Bacteria; phylum Actinomycetota; class Actinomycetes; order Frankiales; family Frankiaceae; genus DATAZK01. Next base: position 6,393 of record JBBRSE010000072.1, read on the forward strand.
TTCGGCCAGCGGGTCCTGCACCGCAGGAGTTACGGGTGCCGGGCGCGCCTCGATGAGCAGGTACTGGTCGTCGTAGTCCATCTCCAGGCGCACGACCTCGAAGCCGGTGCTGCGGAACAGCCGCGCCAGCGAGCCGAGCGAGAAGTACGAGCAGTGCTCGTAGTAGACGTCCCAGAAGCCCACTTCCTGCAGCACGCGCAGGACGTCGGGAAGCTCGAACAGCACGACCGTGTCGGTACGGTCACCGATGACCGCGCGCACCCGCCGCATGAAGTCGCCGACGGGAGCGATGTGCTCCAGCGTGTGGCGGCAGATGACGACGTCGGCCGGCAGGTCGGCGTACTGCTCGGTGTAGAAGTCCGGGATAAGCCGGACGTCTGCGGTGGTCTGCAGCCGCTCCGGGTGGGCGCTGGGGTCGATGCCGACCCCGCGGTTACCCCCGAGCTCGCACATCAGCGCCAGGAACTCGCCCTTGCCGCAGCCGATCTCGACGATGTCCTTGCCGTGGATGTCGTGCCGGTCGATCCACTTCTGCGCCAGCTCGGTGGCGAACTCGCGGAAGCGCGGCGAGAACCCCTGGGTCTCCTCGTAGTCCTCGGAGTACGTCGACTTCGCCGCGTCAAACCGGGTGTTGAAGACAAATCCGCAGGCGGTGCAGAAGGCCAGCCGCAGGTCGCCCCGCGGGAAGTCGATCGCCTGCTGGTGACTGCCGACGAGCAGGCAGGAGTTGACCGGGATGTTGTCCTGGCCGTGAAACGCCCGCAATGCGGTCGAGTCACAGGCCGGGCAGGCGGTCAGGTCACGGGACTCAGCAGGGTGCGTGTCAGCGCTCACGTCAGAACTTTCGGAGTGGGAACGGGGACGATGAACTTCCCGCCGCGGGCGCGGTATTCAGCCTGCTGTTCGGCAATCTCGGTAGCGAAATTCCAGGCCAGCAGCAGCGTGTAATCAGGCTGGCGCTCGATCAGCGCCTCCGGGTCGAGCACTTCCTGGTGCGTGCCGGGCATGAACCGGCCCTGCTTGTGGACGTTGCGATCGACGACGAACTCGACGAGATCGGTGCCGATGCCGACGTAGTTGACCAGCGTGGCTCCCTTGGCCGCTGCCCCGTACGCCGCGATGGTCTTTCCCTGCGCGCGAAGCCCACCCAGCAGCTCCAGCAGGTCGTGCTTCACCTTGACGACGCGCTCGGCGAAGTCTTCGTAGTAACCGAGCGAGGTCAGCCCGCTGGCCTGCTCGTCCGTGAGGTACTTCTTGACCGTCTCGGTCGGCTGGTCCTGCTTGCCCAGGTGCCAGCGCAGCGTGCCGCCATGCAGGTCCGGGAAGTAGTCCACGTCATTCAGGTATAGCCCGTGGCGGTTGGCCAGGGCCGACACCGCGGTGCACGAGTAGTAGCAGAAGTGCTCGTGGTAGATCGTGTCGAACTCGCAGTGGTCGATCAGGTCGCGCACGTACGGGTTCTCGACGGTGATGACCCCATCGTCAGCCAGCAGGTGTGCCATTCCCGCGACGAACCCGTTGAGGTCCGGCACGTGAGCCATCACGTTGTTGGCGACGATGACATCGGCGACCTTGCCCTCGGCGCGCAGCTTCTCGGCAAGTGCGATGCCGAAGAACTCCACGAGGGTGGGCACCCCCGCCTCCTGGGCGGCCTTCGCCGGCCCCGGCGTGGGCTCGATGCCGAGCACCGGCGCCCCGGCTTCGACGAAGTTGCGCAGCAGGTAGCCGTCGTTGCTGGCCAGCTCGACGACGAGGCTGTCCGGCCCGAGGCCGCGCTTCTCGATCAGGCCCAGCGCATGTTCACGGCTGTGGCGCAGCAGGTACGGCGAGAACGAGGAGTAGTAGGGGTAATCGGCGTCGAAGAGCTCGCCCTCCGCCAGGTCCTCGACGTGTTGCACGAGCGTGCAGCTCGGGCAGAAGCCGACGACGAGCGGGAAGCGCTTCTCCGGCTTGTCCAACCGATCGCCCGGCACCAGGGCGTCGGCCAGCGGGGTGGAGCCCAGGTCAAGGACCTGGACCAGCCCGTCGCTGCCGCAGGAGCGGCAGGCGCGATGCGCGAGGTCAGACACCGACCGACTCCCCCAGGACGCGCAGGCTGTCGTCGAGGCTGCCGCTGCCGATCCGCTCCTTGATGCGCGCGAGGCGGATCAGGCGGGGGCCGGTCAGGTCTTCGATGGTGAGCCCGAGCCGCTGGTAGGCCTCGTAAAGCTGCTCGACCCCGGCGCGCACGGTCCACGTCGGCTGGAAGGCCGGCAAGGTCTTGGCGATGAGGTCGCAGTCGACGCGGTAGTTACGCAGGTCGGGACTCGCGCCGTCAGCGAAGCCCACGTGGCTTCCGGTGACGACCTCCTCGACGATCTGCGCGACCTCACGAATGCGGTAGTTCTCGCTCGTGCGGCCGACGTTGAACGCCTTGTCGTGGACGAGTTCCCGCGGAGCCTCGGCGATCGCCAGGAAGGCCCGCGAGATGTCCTCGATGTGGACCAGCGGTCGCCACGGCATGCCGTCGCTCTTCATCCGGACCTCGCCGGTGGTGAAGGCGTAGCCCGTCAGGTTGTTGACAACCAGGTCGCCGCGCAGCCGGGTGGACAGCCCGTACGCCGTCGCGTTGCGCAGGTACGTCGGGGAGAAGTCGTCGTCGGCCAGCGCGGTGATGTCGCGCTCGCTGAAGAGCTTCGACTCCCCGTACGGGGTCACCGGGTTGAACGCCGCCGTCTCGTCGAGCGGGGCGTTACCGGCGGCGCCGTACAGGCTGCAGGAGCTGGAGTACAGGTAACGCTCGACGCCGGCCGCCTTGGCGACCTTTGCCAGGTGGACGGACGCGCGCCAGTTGATGTCGTACGTGACGTCCGGGTTGAGGTCGCCCAGCGGGTCGTTGCTGATGCCGGCCAGGTGAACGATCGCGTCGAAGCCGCGGAGCTCGTCGACGCCGACATCGCGCACGTCGCGGGAGATCTGCTCGCAGGTCAGCGCCGGCTTTCCGAAGTCACACGTGTCGAACAGGCCGCTGTCGAGCCCGACCACCTCGTGGCCGGCCTCCTGGAAAAGGGGAACCAGCGCATGACCGATGTAGCCGTCATGCCCGGTAACGAGAACCTTCACGTTGTCAGCTCCATACCTTCCAGGGGGCCTGCTCGGACTCCCAAAGTCGCTCTAGCATGTTCCGGTCACGAATCGTGTCCATGCACTGCCAAAAACCGTGGTGCTGGTAAGCCATCAGCTCGCCGTCTTTTGCCAGCCGCTCCAAAGGCTCTTTCTCAAACATCATGCTGTCGTCGTCGATGTAGTCGAGAACCCCGGGCTCGCAGACGAAGAATGCGCCGTTGATCCAGCCCTCACCGGTCTGCGGCTTCTCGGAAAACTCGACGATCTGATCGCCGTCGAGCTCGAGGTGACCGAAACGGGCCGGGGGCCGAACCGCGGTCAGCGTGCAGAGCTTGCCGTGCTTGCGGTGGAAGTCGATCAGCTTGGGGATGTCGAGATCGGATACGCCATCACCCCAGGTCAGAGCGAAGGTGCCCTTGCCGAGGTGAGGGCCGAGGCGCTTGATGCGGCCGCCGGTGCCCGTCTTGGCCCCGGTCTCGATGAGCGACACGCGCCACTCGTCGCGGTCGCCAGCGTGGTGGCCGATGCCGCCGGTGCGCATGTCGATCGTGACGTCGCTGGTCAGGGAGGCGTAGTCCGCCATCCAACGCTTGATGTACTCACCTTTGTAGCCCAGCGCCACGACGAAATCGTCGAAACCGTAGTGGGCGTACATCTTGATGATGTGCCACAGAATCGGCCTGCCGCCCACCTCGACCATGGGCTTCGGTCGCTCCACCGTCTCCTCGGACAGTCGGCTGCCAAGGCCGCCTGCAAGGATCGCTACCTTCATCCGGAGTCCTCCGTCTAGCTGAGTGTTCGGCGCATTACTTACTGTAAGTGACGCATAGGGATATGTCAGAAGTTTGAGAGAAGTCGCGCAGCCGACATGAACTGCCCAGGCCAGCAGATGGCGTACAGCGGAGGCACAGATCGCCAGATCCCTTGCCTGCGCTTGACCCCAGTTTGTGATTACGTACAGTGATCACAGGCTGGAGTCGCACAGCCTGCCCGGAATGCAACACTGCATCCGTGTCACGCCCTGACCCCGGGCGCACCAGGCGGGCTAAATAACTAGCGGGTAGACAGCCGCGGTCACCTGGCAGGTCACCAGGAACGGAATGACATCGCCACGCCTCTCCCCCCTTGAGCTGAATGAGCCGGCGAAGGCCGCGGCTCTTCAAGGTTAACGGCACCTGCCCGCCGGACGTGACGGATCAGCGCAGCAACCACTCGAAAGGGTCACATCGTTAGGCCACTCGGCGTCGCGACCCGGTGACGGAGCGCCATGTCCAGCGCCCGGACCAGCGCGCTGACCACGCCCGGCACCCCGTGAGCCAGGCCACGAGCGGCCATATGCAGCAAGGAGTTCCGGGCCGAATCACCGGGGGTGCCCGGGCGCTGTGCACGTGATGGGCGTTTCGTGTCTCGTGCCGAATAGGCCCAACACATGCACTAGGGTGAAAACGCATGAGAATCCTTGTGACGGGAGCCGCCGGATTCATCGGTTCCCACGTCAGTGACCGGCTGCTTGCCGCCGGGCACGAGGTCATCGGCTTGGACAACCTCTCTCGCGGAAACCTGGAAAACCTGCGCAATGCGCAGGCCACCGGCCGCTTTCAGTTCGAGCAAATGGATGTCACCGCGCCGGAGCTGGCCGCGGTTGTCGGCCGTATCAATCCTGAGGTGGTCTGCCATCTCGCGGCGCAAATTGACGTCCGGGTCAGCGTGACGGACCCCGTGTTCGACGTTCAGCAGAATGTGGTGGGCACCGTCAATCTGCTCGATGCGGCGCGCAAATCCGGTTGCGGCAAGGTCGTCTTCACCTCTTCCGGAGGAGCGATCTACGGCAATCCGGCGTCGCTCCCGGTAAACGAGACGGCCCCCCTGGCTCCGGAGTCCCCCTATGCCGCCAGCAAGGCGGCCTGCGAGCTCTTCCTCGGCACCTTCGCCGCGCTCTACGGCCTGCGATGGACGTCACTCGCCCTCAGCAACGTCTACGGACCCCGGCAGGACCCCCACGGGGAGGCCGGCGTCGTCGCGATCTTCGCTTCTGCCCTGCTCGAGAGCAAGACGGCCATGATCTTCGGCGACGGCCAGGCCACCCGCGATTTCGTCTACGTCGGTGACGTCGCCGATGCCTTCGCCCTCGCGGTCACCAACGGCGCCCATGACGGGCGGCGCTTCAACATCGGGACCGGGCAGCAGACGTCCGTCGCCGAGCTGTACGCGGAGATCGCGTCGCAGCTGAAGTCCGACCGCAAACCCACCTACGCCGACGCCCGCGCCGGCGAGCTGCGGGCCAGCTCCCTCGACGCCACGGCCGCCCGGGAGTCGCTGGGATGGACCCCGGCGACCACCCTGGAGGCCGGATTGGCCCGCACCATCGAGTGGATCGCGCAGGCATAACCGCCCGCAGCTTTAGCGGCAGCCCGAAGTTGCCGATGCACGAAGTCCTTTCGCCGAATCTGCGAATGCTCCGTTCGTCAACTAGCGTGTGGGACATCCCACGTGACACGGGCAAGGAGATGCATGACGTATCAGGCCTTCGTGGTCGATAACGATGCCCGGGCGCTCGACAGCACCGAGTATTTGTGGGCGCAGCGCTCAATTTCAACGGCGGCGGGCTAGCAGTGACCAACAAACTGCTGGAAGCGCCGCCGTACCAGCTTGACTTATCCGAACCCTTCCCTGACCTCGTTGGTCATGGGGTGGCTCTCGTCCTCGTTCGCCGCCAGGGCCAGCCCTTGGGCGTGCTCAAATTGGAGCTGTCCGACACCCCGGTGGCCGGCGACAAATTAGCGAGCTACCTCGAGGCGGGCTTTCCCGAGCTGGCCCTGTCGCCGCAGGATCTCGAAATCTCGAATACGCCGGCCGCCGAGCCCGCCCCCAAGAGTTTGAGCGCCACCATTGTCGTCACGGCTATCAAACCCACCGATGATCTGCTCCGGGTGCTGAGCGGCTGCAGCGAGCAGACCGTCAAGCCCGTCGAGATCATCGTCGTGGACAACCGGCCTACCACCAGCGGGCTCCTCGAGTTCCTGCAGGACCACGCGCCGTGTGACTACATGTACGTCGCGGAAGCGCAGCAGGGCCTCTCGGCGGCACGTAACGCCGGTGCGGCGCACGCCACCGGCGATGTCGTGGTGTTCACCGACGACGACGTCGTGCTCGACCCGCGCTGGCTGCAGCAGCTGCTGGAGGGTTTTGACCATGACGACATTGCCTGCGTCACGGGCCTCATCCTCCCGCTTGATCTGACGGCCCCGGCCCAGCAACTCCTCGAGGAGTTCGGCGGCTTCAGTAAGGGCTTCGAGAAGAAGCGCTTCAACCTGACGGACGCGGTCGACAGCCACCCGCTCTATCCCTTCATTCCCGGCAGGTTCGGCAGCGGCGCCAACACCGCGATCAGGGCTGACTTCCTGCGCGCGATGGGCGGCTTCGATCAGGCCCTCGGCACCGGCACCCCGGCGCGCGGCGGCGAGGACCTCGACCTTTACCTCGAAGTGCTAGCCCGCGGCGGCGTGATCAATTACCAGCCATCGGCCGTGCTCTGGCACAACCACCGTCAGGGCATGGACGACCTGACCCACCAGATCTTCAATTACGGGCTGGGGCTCGGCGCCATGCTGAGCAAGCGCATCGCCACCCGGCCGCGGGAGCGCAAGGAAATGCTCCGGCGCGGACCGGCCGCCCTGCGATACCTGCTCAGCTCGTCCAGCGACAAGAACCGCGCGAAGACCCACGAGTACCCGCGGCGGCTGAACCTCACCGAATACTGCGGGCTCGCGGTAGGCCCTTTCGCCTACTGGCGCAGCCGGCGCCGCCTGGCGAAGCTCACGTCCCAAACCAGCAATAGCGTCCCCACGCGAGACATCGTGCCCAGGCAAGACGGCACTCGCGGATGAGTAGTGTCCAACCGCTCGCCGCTCTTGCCGACGTAGCTGCCACCGGGAGAAGGCCGGCCGCAGGCTGCGGTCCTTCACGCCTTATCACGCAGCAGGTCTGTGGGGCTGATAGCAAGAACGATCGCGCCTCCTCACCCTCTCGTTACGGAGGGTTGCGCGCTGGGATACCGCTGCCGTTACAAATCGTCGCCGCCGCGGTTTTCTTGCAGTCCCCCCATGGCGCATACACAGCTCACACGAATAGGTTGCGCTGATGCGACCCATGGCTGCGGCCGCGCGCGCCCGGGTCCGGCTCCGTGGCGGCCCCAAGGCTGAGCTTGCTTCTCCGCAGCCTGCGAGCAACGGCGTGATACGCGTCCTGTGCACCGACCTCGAGCTGTCCGACGGGTTGCTACCCACTCACTTGCCCGATAAGCATCAGGCCCTGAAGCTGCTGGTCCGCCTCCACGGCGAACCGCTTGGTTACCTGGAGCTTCCCCCGGGCCCGATCCGCGACGAGCAGCTCCTTCCGTTGCTGGAAGCAGAGGTGGGGCGGCGGGTCCAGGAGCACCTCGCCGAAGACGTCCAATCGTCTCCCTCGACGGTGCGCGACGCCATCGGTGCTCCGCATTGCGGCCGGGATGACCAGGACACGACCTCGGTCACCGTGGTGCTCTGCACCCGCGATCGCGCTCAGCTGGTGCGCGGCTGCCTGCAGAACCTCGCGAAGCTCGAGCACAAGAGCCTCGATTTCGTTGTCGTCGACAACGCCCCCTCCAGCGACGACACGCAAAAGGTGTTCGACGAGACCGTCGGCGATGACGACCGCTTCCGCTACGTACGGGAGCCGCTACCGGGGCTGTCCCGGGCTCGCAATACCGGGCTGGCCCACGCCACGGGCGATGTCGTGGCCTTCACAGACGATGACGTCACCGTCGACAGCATGTGGATCCTCGGGCTGCTCCGCGGTTTCCGGCGCGGCGAGGAGATCGGCTGCGTGACCGGGATGGTCGCCACCGCCTCGATCGAGGGCCCGGCCGAAGCGTTCTTCGACTCACGGGTCACCTGGGCCTCCAGCTGCACGCCCCGCGTCTACCGCCGCAAGGACCCGACGGCCGGCCCGCTACACCCCTGGGCCGCCGGGCAGTTCGGCACCGGCGCCAATTTCGCTTTCCGCACCAAGGTACTGCGCGAACTTGGTGGTTTCGACGAGTGCCTCGGTGCCGGTTCCTATACCAAGGGCGGCGAGGACCTCGACATCTTCGTGCGGGCGTTGCTCGCCGACGAAGCGATCGCGTACGAGCCCTTCGCGCTGGTGTGGCACACCCACCGCACGGACGTGAGCCAGCTGGAAGACCAGATGTTCGCGTACGGGATGGGGCTCGGGGCATACCTCACCAAGCACCTGCTGGTGAAGGAGTCGGCCGCAGACATGCTGGTGCGCCTTCCTATTGCGGTACGCCACATGCGCGGAGTACTCAACCGCCCGTGGCAGCAGGATGACAACGGCACGGACGACATGCGCTTCCTGCGACGAGCCGAGCTGCAGGGGCTGGCACGGGGGCCGCTCGCCTACCTCAAGGCGCGGCGCCACGAGGCGGCCGTGCGCTCGGACAACCCGGGCCGGTCGCTCACCAGCCGCTAACCGCTTGCTGGCCGCCAGCCACGAAATCCCGGACCTGGGTGCTGTGACTCGCACAACAGATCTGGCCCGGATCAAGGCCGCCAGCGCGGGACCGGGCTAGAAGCCAACCCCACTGGGCGCGCGCGCTCCGGATCCCGTGAGGGCCGTGGCGGCGTCCTGACCTGCACGATGCCGGGACCTCGGCGTTGGGCCAACCGGCCGATGGCGCCGATCCCCTAGATCATCCGGCCCGGATGGGTCCGCAGGAAAGTAAGAACGGCACGCTGCGCCAAATGGGTGAACGCCCGGCACAGCCTCAAGGCCCAACTCGGCTCCTGCCGACGGTCTAAGTGCGTAAGGCGAATGGCCCATTCGCCTTCAAATGCGCTGCCGGAGGTTTCTTGTGTATCCCCGAACTTTGCGATCAGGCGCGTTTGCTGCTGCCACCATTCTTGCGGGATCGGTGTTCCTGTCAATTCCCCAGGCTTCACAATCTACAGCCACAGTGTCGGACATAAAGCTGGCGGCGTCAACTAGCTACGTGCCGGCGGCACCTGCTGGCCCCTCCGGAAGCTGGGGAACCCCAGTCGCAGCCGACCAGTTCACGACCCCTGACGGGACCATCGACCGCAACCTGTGGGGCTACGGCAGCACGCTGCCGGGCAACGGCACAATTTACGGTGCCGGCAACAACTCCTGGGAGTCTCAGGTTTACTCGAACACCGGTGAGAACGTGTCGTCCAGCGATGGACTGACCCTCACCGCCAGCCCGCAATCGCACTACGTGAACGGGCTCAACCACAGCTATCTGTCCGCCGCGGTGAACTCACGGCCGGCCGATCCCAGTAACGTCAACTGGACGGCAAAGAAGGGCTTCACCTTCAACCCCAGCAAGGCCACCTTCACCCTCGAAGCCAGCATCAAGGTTGACGGCAACTACGCCAATGCCTGGCCCGCATTCTGGTTCGTCCCGACCGGCTACACCTGGCCGCCCGAGGTTGACATCCTGGAGTTCCTCACCGGAGCCTCGGACCAGGGCATCCCCGAAGCCCACATCCACTGGTCAGAGTCCGTCGGCGGCTCGGACAACCAGCTGCCCTACTTCGGCTCGCGCTCGCCGCAATGGGCGACCGGCTTCCACAAGTACACCGCGACCATCGGCCCCGGCGGCGTCTTCTTCTATGTCGACGGCAACAAGATCGGGTCGATGACCGACTCGCATGTGCTGTCAAAGATCCTGAACTACGACTACTACATCATCCTCAACCAGGCGATCACCGGTAACCCGGGCACCACGATGAAGATGCAGACCCGTTACTTCGCCGCCTGGGAGCAGGGCAACGGCGCCACGTTGGGCGGCGGATACGCCAACGGCACCCCCAGCGGGATCACCCCGACCCCCACCCCGACGCCGACCGCCACCGCGACACCGACGCCGACCGCCACTCCGACCGCCACTCCGACCGCCACGGCCACCCCGACCGCTACGCCAACTCCGACTTCAAGCGCCACCTCGGTCCCCCCGAGTGACACCGGCAACCTGACCCTTGGAAACAGCACGGTCGGCACCATGAATCATCAGGCGGGTCCCGGTTACGTATTCGGCTCGCCGGTCACCGCAACGACCTCGGGCACCGCACAGGCCGTCCGCTTCTACACGTCAGGTGGCGGCGCACCGCAGACCTTCACCCCGGTCGTCTACGCCATGACCAATGGCAAGCCTTCCGACCTGCTCGCCGCCGGAGCCCCGGTGACCGTGGCTACCGGGCAAGCAGCCGGCTGGGTCAAGAGCGACATCCACCTCAACCTCACGTCCGGTCAGAGCTACCTCGTCGGCCTGCTCTCCGGTGACAACGGCAGCTCTGCCGGCGTCGGCGCGGCTGACGGCACCGGGACCTCCTACTGGTCCCCCGCCGGAAGCACCACGACGGCTCCTGGTTACTGGCCGAGCGTGAACAGCGAGAGCTCCAGCTTCAACGTGCTGCTCGACCTGGGTGCACCGGCCTCGACCCCGACCCCGACCCCGACCGCAACCCCGACGCCGACGCCGACGCCGACCGTCACCGCGACCCCGACCCCGACGCCGACCAGCACCCCGACCCCGACGCCGACGCCGACGCCGACGGTCACCCCGACGCCGACCGCAACGCCCACGCCGACCACCACACCGAGCCCCTCGCTCGTCAGCCTGGGTAACGCGACAGTCGGCTCATTGGGCCACCAGCCTGGCGCCGGCTACGTGTTCGGCAACGC
>JBBRSE010000073.1:0-16981 GCA_038245655.1 Mycobacteriales bacterium
GCCGTCGCAAGGGTGTCCAGGTCGGCGTCCACGTGAGCCTCCAGGTTCGACGTTGGGTAAGCAACGCCGATCCTGGACACCCTTCTTTGATCTTCAGTGGCAACGCGCCGTGACCCACCCCTTGGAATTACTCATCTAGTCGTGACGGCTCAGGCTCACCACGGGCGGCGCCGTCGGCGAGGGCTCGACCGTCGAGGGCGACGCCTGGGGGACCGTTTCCGCCACCAGCCGGCTGCGGCGCGTCAGCCTGCCGGCTGCGTACCCCGCGGTGGTGAGCGTCAGGCCGGCCACGATGGCCCCCGCCCGCTTCACGCGTGCTGACGCCGGGATCTGTCCCTCGCCGCGAAGCGCATCCCGCACTCCTCGCGGCAGGGCCTGGCGTACGTACGTGCGCTCGCTCTCGAGGGCATCCGACGAGCCGACCAGCCGGGCCACGGCAGCCTTGGACCGACCCTCGGCGCGGCAGCGGGCTCGAAAGTACGACCAGGTCGTGCGGGCTGCGGGCACCCGGTGATGGGCCAGCGAAGCCGGCTCGTACAGCACCACCGAACCGTCGATCTGCTGGCGGATCCGGATGCACAGCTCTGTCTCCTCGCAGCCGAGCGGCACCGTGCCGACTCGCCCCAGCCCATCAACGAATCCGCCGACCTCACTGAGCGCCGAACGGCGGAACGACATGCTCGCGCCGATCATGTTGCGCACCGGTGCCGCCCGCTCCGGCAGCCCGCGGTAACTGCAGCCGATGACCCAGTTGAACTCCGGCGGCCACCAGGCCGGCACGGGCGAGCTGAACGCGGCCAGGATGCGGCCACCGACTCCGACGACAGCTGGGTCCTGATACGGGGTGAGCAGCTGCTCGAGCCAGTCCGGCTCGGCCCAGGCGTCGTCGTCCAGGAAGACGACCACGTCACCTGTAGCGGCGGCGACGCCCGTGTTGCGGCCGCCGGACAGCCCCTGCGGTCCGGCGTTGGTCAGGATCCGTGCCGGGAAGTTCGCCGTGCGTGCCAGCTCGACCAGCTCGGGGCAGTGGTCGACGACAAGCAGCACCTCGCTCGGCGCGACCGTCTGGGCCAGCAGCGAGTCCAGGCAGGCGCGGACGTCGTCCCAGCGCTTGACGGTGTAGGCGCAGACGACGACGGTCGCGCTGGGAAGCGCGGGTGATGCCAGGGTGCTCACGCCGACAGCCAGGCCAGGTGCAATCGGCTATGGATGTACGCGAAGGGCCCGTTGACCAGCCCGATGAGCTCTTGCCTGGCCAGCTCCTTCGGGTACCCCTCCGCGGCCCACGGCCCCGGGCGGCAATCGAAGCCCGCGGACTGCCGGACTCCCTGCGGAACCTGGCGTAGCAGCTGCAGCCGGTGGCGGCGCGATGTCAGCAGTCGCTTGGTCATCACCGCGCCGAGCCCGACCCCATATGCGCGCATCTCGCGTAGCAGGTCCCCGTAGCTGTCCTGGTGCCAGTGCCACGCCAGCGCCTGCGGCTGGTAGACGATCCGGTGGCCGGCGAAGAGCAGGTCAAGGTAGCTGTCGATGTCCTCGCCGGCCCGGGAGAGGCTGCCCTGCCCGAGCGCCACGTCGAAGCCCCAGAGGTCACCGAGCAGGCTGCGGCGCAGTGCCATGTTGGCGCCGTTGCCGGGCAGCCCCAATTCCGAGGGCAGTAGTGGTGACTGTTCGGGCTCGGAGATGGAGAAGACGCGGCGGCCGAAGGCCTCGTTGAACCCGCTGTGGGTGTCGAAGAAGATCTGCGCGCCGGTCTCGAGCTCCGCGGCCAGCAGCATTCCCGTCACGCAGGCGACGGTGGGGTCGGCCTCGAACTCGGCGGCGAGCGTGCGCAACCAGGCCGGGTCGACCGCGACGGTCTCGTCGGTGAACGCGATGACGTCGCCCCGGGCGAACAGCAGCCCGGTATTGCGCGCCCGCGACACTTCGGGGCGGGGCTCCTGGATGAGCCGGACGCGTGCATCGTCGTCGTACCGCTGCTTGAGCAAGGGCTCGACGACCGCCAGCTGGGGGTGGGTATCGACCACCAGCACCTCGAAGTTCGGGTGGTCGCCGGCGAGCAACGAATCCAGGCAGCGCGCCAGCGAATCGACGCGTCCGGTGGTGGTCACCACGACCGTGACGAGCGACGGCTGCGCCGGCAGTTGCACGCCGCCACGACACTCCGTCGCCGGCAGCCCTGACACCGGGAGGGTCTGCAGCCGCGCGATCTCGTCTTTGGCCAGGTGCTGGTCGAGCGACTCGGGCAGCTCGGCGACCACGCGGGCCAGCACATCCTCGGGTGGAACGTCGCCGCCGTTCAGCGGGACGTCGATCGAGCCGAGCGGCTCGCCGTGGAGGCGGACCAGGACCCGGGCGCGCCCGTACGGCTTGCCGTCACGTCCCACCCCCGCCGCGATGGCGGTGGCCGGCTCGGACAGCTCCAGCTCGGATACGCGTATCGGGAGCGGCTCGAATGCGGGCTTGCGGCCCGCGGTCCGGGAGCCAGAACTCTGGGTAGGAATCGTCACTGGTGCCTTCCTTGCGCTGCTGACAGCTGGTGGCGGACGCACCGGTACACGCGCCATCCTCTAGTTGCCATTGAACGCCCCGGCCGCGAGAGCGGGGCCTTGCCCTGCACGATCATCCGGTGCAGGTCACTGGGTGCTGTGGTCGTGTACATCATCAGCCGGGACAGCGCGTAGACGTCATCGGCCGGGTGTGAGACGGCATTGCGTACCGCGCAGGCCGAGGTGTACGCGCTGGTGGCGACGAGTCGCTGCAACGCCGGCGTGTAGTAACCGTGCGGGTAGGCATAGGAACGTATCGGCGCGGAGAGCTCTTCTTCGAGCCGTTGCTTCGGCCCGCGCACCTCGGCCAGCGCTTGCGCGTGGGGCACGGTGTCCAGCTCCAAGTGGTTCGTGCTGTGGGCCCCCACCTCGAAGCCGCACTCGTGCAGACTGCGCACGCCGCGCCAGCTGATCATCTGCTTGCCGCGGACGGTCTGGTCGACGAAGCCGGTGGTGACGTAGACGGTGGCGGTCATGCCGAGGTCGAGCAGGATGGGCAGCGCTACGTCGACGGTGTCGACGTACGCGTCGTCGAACGTGATCACGACGCTGCGTTTGGGAAGTGGCCGCTCGAGCCGGATGTGCTCGACGAACTTGCTCACCGTCAGCGTGTTGACGCCCCAGGATCGCAGTAGCTCCAGGTGCTCGCGAAACAGTGTGGGGGAGAGCGTGAACGGGACGTCGAGCGGCTCTGCCTCCGTGCTCACCGAGTGGTAGAGCAGGATCGGTACGCGGTCGTCGGGGGCCCTGGTCACTTGCGGGCTACCGTTTCCCGCCAGTACAGCCAGGGGCCGCAGACGTACCCGGCGAGCACCCGCGCGGACGTCCGGCGCCCGGGCGGCTTCTCCCGGCCGCCCTCGCCTTCGGCCGGCGCGGGACCGACCTCGGTGACGCTCATGCTGCGCGGGTCGCTGCGCTTGACCAGCTCTCGGGCCACGTATCCGGCGGTCTTGACGAGCCGCCGGCGTAGCTCCCGGTCGCTCACCGCCCACTTGCCGAGCACCGCGGTGGCACCGCTGCCGTACGTGAAGAGCTGGCGGCGCACGGCGGCCGAATCCGACCGGTGTTCGTGGCGGACCATCGCTGCCGGCTGGTAGATGATCTCGTGTCCGGCGAGCAGGATGCGGATGAGCAGGTCCAGGTCCTCGCCACCGCCCGGCCGGGTGCCTCCGCCGAGCCGCACGTCGAAACCGCCCAGGCTTCCCAGCAATGAGGTGCGCACCGCGAGGTTGTTGCTCGACCCGCAGACGCCGGCCGTGTAAGGGAAGAGCAACGTCGGCGCCGGTTTCTGGTCGGCGGTGAAGACCCGCCGCCGGAAGCCGCGCCCGAAGCCGGCGGCCTCCTCGAACATCAGCTCGGCCTCGCTGTCGAGCGCCAGCGGCAGCACGAGCCCGGTGACGCAATCCACCGTGGGATCAGCCGCTTCCGCGGCGAGCGCGCGGAGCCACCACTCGTCGGCGATGGCATCGTCGTCGATGAACGCGACCAGATCTCCGCGGGCAGCGGCGGAGCCGGCGTTGCGCGCCCGGGAGGTGCCGGGCACGGGCTCGACGAGGTAGCGCACTTCGGGCCGGTCCGCGTAGCGCTCGGCGATCACCCTCTCGAGCGCGTCATCGACGGGTGCGTTGTCCACCACGAGGACTTCGAGGGGAGGGTGGGCGCCCGCCAGGATGGCGTCGACGCAACGCCCGACCAGGTGCGGACGCCCCCGGGTGGGGATCACGACGCTGACAGTCACGGGCGGCGGCGAGTCCGCAGGCTCCGGATGCCGGCAGAGCGCGCCGAGCCCTTCCTCCGGCACCGCCGTCACGGGAGGCAGGTCGCTTTCCGCGAGATGCTCGGTGATCGGGCCGTCGAAGCTCTCCCCGATAGCACGACCGAGCTCGGAAGCGGAGATGCCCTGCGCCGGCACCGGTATGCGCAGCACGCCCAGCGGCGCATGGTGCAGTCGGACGAGCACGTCTGCCGCGGTGTACGGCGCGCCGCTAGGGTCCTGCTTCGGGAGCACGGCCGGTAACGCGCCGGCGAGCTCTACGTCGACGAGCTGACGGGGAGCAAGGTCTTCCGCTCGCATCACGCAATAGTCGCGGCCACGTCAGGGACGTGTCGGGAATCCTCTGCATCGGGCAGCACGATGGTGTCGGCGGTGCGAGCGTCCAGGGCGCGAGTCAGATCGATCACGCGGTCGTCGTCGTTCCATGGCGCCAGCTGGGGCGGGTTGGAAGCGGCCGAGGCAAAGCGGCGCCGCTCTGCGGCTATGGTGCGCAGCACGCGCATCCCGTCGCGGAACGCATTGAGATTGCTGCGGCCGTGAACGCGGCAGGCCTCGACGCTGCCCACCTCGCGCACCACGAAGCCGAGCATGGACACGCGAACATTGAGCAGGGTCTCGATCTCGAAGCCATCGCCCCACCGCGAGGGCATGATCGGACGGTCCTTGCGAAGCTCGAGTCCGCTGATCTCGCGGACGGCTTCCTCATCGATGAGCCAAGGCACGATCTCGCGCCACATGGCGTTGTAGCCGTAGCACAGGTCGGTGTACGACGTGTCGTAGCGCATGTTGACGAGCCGGTTGAGCCACCGGTTTCCCCAGGCCCGAAGCCGGGTGATGTCGTCGCTTCCCCCGCCCTTCGCGCACCGGGTGCCCTTGGCGAAGTGAGCTCCCTCGAGCAGGGTCTGCACGAAGTCTCTGATCTCGGCCGGGTTGGCCGAACCGTCGGCGTCGAGCATCACCACGATGTCGCCCCGGGCAGCGGCGAAGCCACAGGAAATCGCGTTTCCCTTGCCACGCCGGGTCTGCTGCACGATGCGGATATCGGATCGCAACTGCCGCGCGTTACGGATCGTGTCGTCGGTTGACCCACCGTCCACCAGCACAACCTCAAAAACGTCCGCGGGCATGCGCGGGAGCACGTACTGAAGGTTGTGGGCCTCATTGAGGGTCGGCATAACCACCGACACCCGCGGCCAAGAATCGGAGCCGCTGGTCGGGTCTTCACTGCCCTGCGGCGTTGACTCTAGCTTCACGCTCTCCGCCTTTCAGGCTAACGCTGAGTGATGATCGGGGTCGCGCCTCTCCGGGACCGCAACCCATCACAGCGTGTGTTCAATGTCCAGACTTGACGGCTCGGCTGAGTCCGTCAAGCGCTTTGGCCATATTCGGATGAATACCACTCTTCCGAGCTACGACGACCTGCCGAAACACGCAAGATGGCTGCCGCTGGCTGCATGTTTACCGGGACTACTCTCGCGGCTATAGCATGGTTCGCGGGCATTTCAGCCCGGGCTCCCACCAACTAGGTTGCCTTCGCAGAGGCCACCCGCGCGTTACCGAGCGTAATGAGGAGTCCGGCCGCTTCTGCACATCTCCCTCGTGTGGCAGTCACGCGCCGTGGTTGTGGCGATGATGTGTCGGCGTGCTAACTAGGGCTTTCGCGGCCCGGCCGCTCATTCCTTCCAGCGCGGCGAAGGTGTCTCGGGCCACCGGTTGGCCCGGCTTCCGGATCGCTCAGCTGGTCTCAAGCGTTGTCCTCGAGTGCCGGCATTGGGTGCTGGCCTCAGGAGCTGTCGCCATCGCGACAGCATTATGCGCGCGGATCCGTGAACTCACGGCACAGGGACGGGGCATCTGTGCGAAGATTGCATCCGAGCATCCCGATGATTCAGCTCGTGATTGCGCCTGCCGACAGTAACAGATGGTCGCTCGGGGAGACCATGATCAACAGGTCGCCAGCGACAACTGACCTGCGCGTCACAGCGTGTAAGCTCTGTGTAGCGGTGGCGGCAGGCCTGGCGTCGGAGCACGCGTATTGGGAGATTTTCGCCGCCGTTCCTCAGCGGATGAACGGCACCGGAGACAGATTTTGGTGACGGAGCAAAGGGACGAAATGACGCCTCCGTATGTGAGCATCGGCCTGCCGGTCTACAACGGCGAGCATTTCCTCGGCCGGGCCCTCGACACTTTGCTCGGGCAGGACTTCGGTGACCTCGAGATTGTTGTGTCCGACAACGGGTCGACCGACGGTACGGTCGAGCTGCTGAACAAGTACGCTGATCAGGACTCGAGGCTGCGATTCGAGGTGCAGCCCGAAAACCGTGGTGCGGCGTGGAACTTCAACCGCGTGCTCGAGATGGCACACCCCTCGGCGCGTTACTTCACCTGGGCGGCCGCTGACGACGAGCGAGCCCCCGACTACCTGACCCGCACCGTGGCGATCCTCGACGACGACCCGACCGTCTCGCTCGCTCACACCGGTTCCGCCGACATCGACCCGGACGGGTTCGTGTTGAAGACCTGGACCCAGCCGGTCGAGGATTGGGCCTCGCCGGACGTCGCCGAACGGGTGGCGGGCCTGGTCACCATGCGCCACGAATGCTTCACGGCCTTCGGCCTGATCCGCACCGAAATCGTCCGGGAAACTCACGGGCTCGGGGCCTATGCCGACTCCGACAATGTGCTGATCACCGAAATCGCACTACGGGGACGCTTCGTGCACGACGACGCGGTCTGCTTCTTCCGGCGCCAGCACTCCTTCCGGTCGATGGTGTATTTCACCGACCAGCGGGAGCGGGTCGCGTGGTTCGACCCGAGCCGCGCAGGGCAGCTGAGCTTCCCGTACTGGCGCGCCGCGCGCGAGCTGGTCGGCGCCATCCAGCGGGCTCCGTTGAGCGCGGAAGACCGTCGCCGCTGCCTGTTCGCGGTGCGGGTCTACTTGCGTAACAACTGGCCGGGCTTGGCGAAGAACGTGGTCCGGTCTGCGGTGGAAGCGCCGGGGATCCTCGTTGCCAACGCGCGGAGCCGCTCCGAGGCCGACGCATGAGTGCCGGTCGGCCGGCGGCCGCGGCGTCTTGAACGTCCCGCTGCGCGCACCGAAGCGGGCGATCCAGCAGGTGCTAGAGGTCGAGTCAACTTGGCGACGCCATCGCTGGCCGTCCGGGGCTGCGGCGTGGGTGGCCCTGGGCCTGGTTGTAGCGCTACTTGCCGGCGCCATTGCCGTCTGGGTGATCCCGAGCTTCACATCCAGCTCGCCAGGTACCACCATGAGTCCGGGCCAGTGGAGTTCCCGCACTGTTGTGGGTCCCGGCGACGTCGTGGATGCGCACCGGCAGCGGTGGAAGTCCGCAACGGGCTTCACCGGTGGAGACGTGATCCGCCTCCCGCAGCAGGTGAAGGGCACCTCGTCTCCGGCGCTTTACCGCGACGTCCGCCTGGGCGTGCAGCGCTGGTCGGAGTCCGTTCCGAGCGCCGGCACCTACGCGGTCGACCTGTTCATCGTCGAGCCGACAGAACAGAAGTCAGGGAGGCGCGTATTTTCCGTCAAGGCGAACGGTCGCGCTATCGCCTCGCGCGTGGACCCTTACGGGCAAGCCGGCTTGCAGCAGGCAATGCATGTCATCGCGCTCGTTCCCGTGTCGGGTAGCAAGCTGACCCTGGACTTTGCCGCCGAGCAGGGGGAACCGGTGATCTCGGCGATCCAGGTCGAATACCAGCGGGCCGCCCTGACCGACAAGCTCGCCTGGTCCGACGATTTCAACGGGGCCGTCGGTTCGGCTGTGAACGACAAGAAGTGGACGCACGAGACCGGCGGAGGCGGCTGGGGCAACCAGGAGGCCCAGTCCTACACGGCCGACACGAAGAACTCCTACCTCGACGGTCAGGGCCATCTGGTGATCGCCGCCGTGCGCGGGCACTACACCGGGTCGGACGGCAACACCGAAGACTGGACCTCGGCGCGAATCTCGACGCAGGGCCGCTTCCAGTTCCGTTATGGCACGGTGACGGCTCGGATCAGGGTCCCGACGGGTACGGGACTGTGGCCCGCCTTCTGGGCGATCGGCGCTGATGAGCCTTCCGTCGGCTGGCCCGCCAGCGGCGAGTTGGACGTGATGGAGAGCTACGGCGATCCGGCTCTGGCTGTCGGCACCGTGCATTCACCGGACTCCGCTACCAAGCAGGCGCAATTCCAGTGCAAGACCTCGGTCAAGACTTCTTCGGGCGGGTACGCCGACTACTCGGCGCTGTGGACCCCGATCGGTATCCAGATCAGCGTCAACGGCGACCCGTACTGCTGGGCCGTGCCGGCCGACTACCCCGCTACCACTACGTGGGTGATGAACAAGCCCTTCTACCTGCTGCTCAACCTGGCGGTGCGCGGCGCCGGTAACGATCGCGCGGACGACACGACCCCCTCACCGGCGATGATGCTCGTTGACAGGGTCCGAGTATTTCAGTGAGCCGAATACGGGAGACGGGCGTTCCCGTGGCCGTCGAGCAACCACAGTCTCCTTCGGCAGCGGTGAACACCGAGGTTAGTGCAGCGCAGCCGCCGACTCACGCCACCGTCTTGGACGCGGCTTCAGGTGCGTCCGACGTGCGCGCCCGTCGCCTGCTGGCGCTGGTGAGCTTGGCCGCGCTGATTGTCGGGCTAGTGGGCGAGGC
Source organism: Mycobacteriales bacterium (assembly GCA_038245655.1). Classification (GTDB taxonomy): domain Bacteria; phylum Actinomycetota; class Actinomycetes; order Frankiales; family Frankiaceae; genus DATAZK01. The sequence goes on from JBBRSE010000073.1 coordinate 8,989, forward strand.
TGGCCGGGTCGAGCCCCTCAGGCTGGCCTGGCTGGTGTTGTTGCTGCTGGGGCTCGGCAGCGCGCCGCTTCAGAGGGTGTTTCGGCTCGATCCCGCGGCCCGACTCGGACTCTCGGTGCTGCTCAGTCTCAGCACCGTGCTGATCGTCGGGTCCGCGATGGCGTTCACCGGCTGGTGGCATCCCCGGTTGGCGTTCACCATCCTCGCCCCCCTCGCCGCGTTGCTGCATCTGCAGGCCTTGGTTTCTCTGGGTGTCGGCATACCCCTGCGAAGGCCGCAGCTGCGCAAGTATCTGAGCTGGTCACACCTGCGGGCCACCATCTCCCCGAGCATCGCCAGCAGCCTGCTCGGGGTAGCGCTGTGGCTTCCCGCTGCGCTCACGCACCGGCACGTGCAGCCCGGGCTCTACGGCCTTCTCAAAGTCATGCCGGCGTACTGGTACCTCGGGCTGGTCCTGACAGTCGTCGGCCTGCTCATCGGCCGTCACGACCGCGAGCGCGACATGCTGATCGCCGTCCTTTTCCTCATGCTGGCCATGACGGTCACTCCTTCTCTCATCTACGATTGGCCCCGCTCTGCCTCGGCCGCCAAGCACGTCGGCCTCGTCCAGCAGATCCGGATCGACCACAAGCTGCTGCCGTCGCTGGACATTTACAACGCCTGGGGTGGCTTCTTCGGCGGCGCGGCCTGGTTGTGTGACGTGACGGGAATCCACGATCCGATGCGGCTGGCGACGGCGTGGCCGCCGATCATTGGCCTCTGCAGGCTTGCCGAGCTGCGCTTCATGGTCGGCCGGGTTACGACTTCCGCGCGCAGCTGCTGGGCGGCGATGGCTCTGGTACTGCTCGCCGACAGCATCGGCGCCGACTACTTCTCGCCGCAGTCGGTCGGGCTGGTGCTCTCGCTCGGTGTCTACGCCATCGCCCTGTCCAGCACGCGCGACGAGCAGCGCGGTTATCGCTTCCTGCGCCTCGGGGTGATGCTGGTGGCCGGCCTCGCGCTGGCGCCGACGCACCAACTCAGCCCCTACATCGCCGGCGGCGTGCTGGCCATCCTCGTCGTCTTTCAGGTGATCCGGCCGTGGTACACGCCCTTGCTTGTGCTCGGCCCGGCCTTCGGCTGGGCGCTGCTGCACTGGTCGTCGCTGAAGGGCTTTTTGGACCTTTCCAGCATCGGCAGCGTCGAGAACTTCCGGCCTCCGGTCACCATCGGCACTCCCGGACTGCAGCGGTTGCCGATCGTGCGCGAGACGGTATTGGCGTTGCTTGTGTCGTTCGGGATCGTCGCCCTCGGCGCCATGATCGCCCTCTTCCGAGAGCGTCGTCAGCGTGCGATCTGGGCCTTCTGCTCGTGCGCGGGCTGTGGGCTGATCTTCGTGGCCGTCAACCCGTACGGCAACGAGGGCGTCTTCCGGGCCATCCTGTTCGCTATCCCGTGGCTCGCGATCGTGGCCTCGCGGCTCGTCGCTCCGCCGGTGCGTGCGGTGATCCGATCGCGCACCGGGCTGCTGGGCGCTGCCTGCGCCGTGATGCTGCCGTGCTTCCTGCTCTCGATGTTCGGCCTCGATGCCTCGAACGTCATTCGGACCGGCGACCTGGATGCGCAGGCCTACTTCGAGACGAGCGCTCCGGTGGGCGCCCGGTTGCTTTCCATGGGCGGGGGAGACTTGCCCGGGCGGCTGACTGCCCGATATCGCTTCTATGAAGGTGCCGGCCTGGAGCAGATCACCCCTGCGCTGCCGGCCGGCGCGTTCAATGCGCAGGCCGACGTCATCGCGATCACGAAGGCTCTGGTCGCCTACTTCCCGGACATCAGGCCAACATCCTTATATGCCGTCTGGTCTCCGGTCTCGTACTACTACGACTGGGAGTACGGAATCCGTACGCCGGCCGAGTCCGACAAGATCCGGGACGCGTTGGTGTCCTCGGGCTACTGGACCCTGGTGCTGCACAAGGACGGCACGTACCTCTTCCGCCTGGATTCCGACTCGGCTGCACTCGTGGCGAGGAGCTCCTGATGGCTGCGGCTAGCGAGGAGTTGCAGGTGCCGCAGCCGGAGCGGGACGCCGCCGTAGCCAGCAGCCTGCGGGGCATGTTCGGGCGTGACGGCCTGTACCTGGGCCTGTGGGCCGTGCAAATCGGTGCGGCGGCGCTGTTCACACCGGTGACCACCCGGGTCCTGGGTGCCGGTCCGTTCGGTGAGGTGGCTGCCTCCATCGCTGTCATGCAGATCCTCGTGGCGGCCGGCGGGCTCAGCCTGCAGGCCGCGGTGCAGCGCCAGTACGCCGAACCTGACGGGGAGGCTGCGGCGCGGCGGCTGGTTGGCCTCTCGATCGTGCTCTCGCTGGTGACCTGGGGCGTGGTCACGCTGACCGGCCAATGGTGGAGCACGGCGCTCGGCTTCTCCGGCTTTACCGACGGGCTGCGTATCGCGGTTAGTTGGGCTGCGGCCACGGCGGTGACCGACGCGGCCCTTGGCCTGCTGCGCAGTCGTGATCAACTGCTGCCTTTCGCGACAGTCAGCCTATTGCAGTCGGTCGCTGCCGAAGGCGTGAGCTTGGCTCTGGTGCTCGGGCTCGAGCGGTCGTCCCGGGCTTTCCTCTCGGGGCAGCTCATCTGCCAGCTTGCTGCGCTCGCGGTGGCACTTGCGGTCACCAGGCCGCAGCTGATCCGGCGGCATCACGTGGCGATGGCCCGCGCCGCCATGCGCTACTCGAGCGCGCTGGTGCCCGGTGCCCTGGCGGCGTTCGTCCTCAACGCTGCTGACCGGCTCGTCGTCCAGCGCTACCTGGGACCGGTGCAGACCGGGCGCTATCAGGCGGCCTACAACGTGGGCTCGATGCCGATCATCCTGCTGGGTGTGTTGAACACGGTGTGGATGCCGCGCGTCTTCGCCCTGCGGGACGAAGGGACGCGTACCGCCGTGCTCGCCGCGAGCCGCGATGCCGTGCAGCGGGTGATGGTGCCGGTGCTGCTCGGCCTCGCCGTCGCCGCCCCCGTCATCCTGCGGCTGTGGACTCCGGGCAGCTACCGGTCCGACCGATTGCTTCCGGTCGTGGCGGTGGTCGTCGTGTCGGCGGCTCCTTACGCCCACTCGATGTCGAGCCAGCGGGTGCTGCTTGCGGCGGGTCGCACTTGGGCGCTCGCCTGGGCCGTGCTGCTCGCGGCCGCGGTCAACCTGGTGCTCAACCTGCTGCTAGTTCCCGTATCGGGGCTGATGGGCTCGGCGCTCGCCACGCTGATCAGCTTCGTCGTGCTTGCTGCGGCGACCGAGTTCGCGGCCCAGCGGCTGATGCGGGTGCCCGGCCCTCCGCTGCGGCTGACTGTCCTGACGCTCACCGTCTGCGGGGCCGCGGTGGGTTCGGCATTCGCGCCGACCAGCCCGGTGGCGTTGGCGATCCGGTTGGTGGCGGGAGTGCTTTGCCTATGCGGGATGGTGTTCGAGCTGCAAGCCGCCGGTAAGGGGCGCTCCCGGGCGCTCCGGACTCCAGCGCGCCGCCGTCGATGATCGCCGTTAGAGGAACAGTGCCGCCTCATCTGCCAGGTGCCGCGTGACCGCCAGAGCTGCCCCTGCAGCGGCCGTCATCCTCGCTCACGCCGACCCGGATCACCTGCATCGTCTGGTGAGGTCGCTTGAGGGGCTGCCAATCTTCGTACACATCGACCGCAACACTCCGGATGCGCTTTTCGAGCAGATGGTCGCGGGCCTGCCGTCCGGCGCCGAAGTCCTTCCGCGGGTTCGCACCGCTCTGTCGAGCTGGTCGCTGGTGGCTGCCGAACTCGCCGGGCTGTCTCGCGCCATGGAGGCCTCGTCCGCCGAGCACGTGTTCGTGATGTCGGGTAGCTGCTATCCGCTGGTTTCGATGGACCAACTCGGCGACGAGCTCGCGCCCTGGCGCGGCCATTCCCGCCTCGTCAAGGTGCCGGTGCCGGTCTGGTACTGGAATACCCGGCGCCGACAGGACGGCGGGCTCAGCCGGTTTCGCTACCGCCACTTGCACTTGGGCGGACAGGTCCTGCGCATCAGGGGGGTCAACATTCGTTGGCCGATTCCCCGCGCCATCCCGTCGGACTTGCAGCTGCATGCTTCGTCGCAATGGAAAATGCTCGCGAGGCCGCACGTTCAGGCGCTGCTGAAGGCGTTCGCCGATCGGCCGGATCTGGTGAAATTCTGGCGGACAACGTTCGTGCCGGACGAGTCGGCCGTCGCCTCGATGCTGGCCAGCCCCGCAGTCGTCGGAGATGTTGCGGAGCGCGTGCATAACGATCAACCGTGGTATCTCGAGTGGGAAGAGGGAGCCGATCACCCGGGCTGGCTGACGATGGATTCGGCTCCGGCCGTCATCGCGGCGGCTGAGGCCACGGCGCAACTGCCCGGTGATGCGCGGCAGGCTGACGTGTTGAATATGGATCGCGGTCGAAAGATCTTCGCCCGCAAGTTCTCCACCAGCCGGTCAATGGAGCTGCTGGACCTGATCGACTCCAAGCTACGACAGTCGTAGAGCCGGGTGGCCGTCAGTAACGGTCAACTGCCCAGGTACCGGCCCTCCCGCGTTTGCGACCCCGAAGACCGGGATACCCCCTGTTCAGTAGTGCCCAGCGGAATGACTTCGCGATAGACCGTTACTCCGATCGGCGTAGCGTCGTTGCGCAGTACGGATTCAGTCCTCCACGTCAACCCCAGCTGACCGGAGTCACGCAATGCATCACGTACTACCAATCCCTCACTGCGCACCGCCGCAGCCCGGGTGGCGCTCGTCCGGACGCCCGCTACCCAAAGGCGCACCGCCACGCTCCCGGCCGCGCTCCCGGTGCCGAGACCGCTCGGCTGGCCGCTGCCTTCCACGACTTCTGCGACCGCCGCTTCGAGGCTGAGCCCTCCACCCCTGAGCTCTCACCTTCTTCGATCAGTGGGACCCCTCGACCCCAAGGTCCTTGCTCCAGGCGCTCGCCTAACCGGCGTCGCGTCCCTCGACCCGCGCCTTTACGGCAAAGGACTGCGTTGCCGACCGTCTTTATGCGTACTGCGTACTGCGAACGGCGCACCCCGCTGCGTCCCGGAGGCTCTCATGTCCTCACGTACTTTGCGACCGAGCGCGCTAGCTGCGGCAACGCTGGCGGCAGGGTCTGTTCTGCTGATGACGGTGCATGGCACACACTCGCCGGACAGTGGCTTCGGCATGAAACTCGCATCGTCCAACAGCTACCTGCCTTCTCGCCCGAGCGGGCCCTCCGGCTACTGGGGCTCACCGGTTGCCGCCGACACCTTCACGACCAACGGCGGCCGCATCGACCGCAATTTGTGGGGCTACGGCAGCACACTGTCAGGCAACGGAACGCACTACGGTGCGGGCAACAACTCCTGGGAATCTCAGGTCTACGCGAACACCGGCGAGAACGTCTCGGCCATCGACGGGCTGACCCTCACCGCCAGCCCGCAGTCGCACACCGTCGACGGGCGCGACCACTCCTATCTTTCGGGAGCTATCAACTCCCGCCCGCCGGACCCGGGCAACGTCGACTGGACGGCAAAGAAGGGTTTTACCTTCAACCCCAGCAAGGCCACCTTCACCCTCGAGGCCAGCATCAAGGTGGACGGCAACTACGGCAATGCATGGCCCGCATTCTGGTTCGTCCCGACCGGCTACACCTGGCCGCCGGAGGTTGACATCCTGGAGTTCCTCACCGGAGCCTCGGACCAGGGCATCCCCGAAGCCCACATCCATTGGTCAGAGACCGTCGGCGGCTCGGACAACCAGCTGCCCTACTTCGGCTCGCGCTCGCCGCAATGGGCGACCGGCTACCACAAGTACACGGCGACGATCGGCCCCGGCGGCGCCTTCTTCTACGTCGACGGCAACAAGATCGGGTCGATGACCGACTCCCACGTGCTATCAAAGATCCTGAACTACGACTACTACATCATCATCAACCAGGCGATCACCGGTAACCCGGGCACCACGATGAAGATGCAGACCCGCTACTTCGCCGCCTGGGAGCAGGGCAACGGCGGCTTGAGTGGCGGCGGCTACGCGGCCGGTACGAACAGTGCCAGCGCCCCAGCTGCGGCACCGGCGACCAAGGCTCCGCCGGCCGCAGCTCCGGCAGCCAGCACCGGCACTGCGCCCGGTGGCACCGGGGCCGGCACGCCGGGCACCGATCCTCAGCCTGCCGGCGCGACCGGCGCGGGTACGACCGGTACGGGTACGACCGGTACGGGTACGACCGGTACGGGTACGACCGGTACGGATGCCATCCCGACTCACGGCGCGTCCGCGATCAGCCAGCTGTCGGGCACCGGAAAGCCCCCGTATCTTGGCCCTGCCGGGGCAGGGGTGGCGGGCCCCCGGACGGCTCTCGCGGGAGGCGCCGGGTCAGCTGTCGACATCCTGAGCGGTCATCCGATGCATAGCGCCCGGGGTTCGGCGACCGGCTCGGGGGCTCTGGACCCGAGCCAATCCGGTGTTGCCACTCTCAGCAACGCGTCTCTCGGTAGCTCGCAGCCGCAGAATCGGTCCAGCGCCGTGCCGCTAGCGGTGGGGTTGGTCCTCGGGCTGCTGTGCCTGCACTTCCTGCGGTTCGGTTTGGGTGCCGCCAGGAGGCAGCAGGCCGCTCCTGAGCGTACGGAACCGGCGAGCCGGGCGAACCTGGGGAGGGCGCTGGTCGGCCAGTCATCCTCGCGGTGACCCTTCACGCCCTGGCGGTTCGCCGCGCGATGGCGTCGCCCACCCGGATCGGGCTGTAGCGAGCGAATGCTCCGGCGGCTCGCAGGACGCTGCGCGGCGATGTGGACGCGGCCAGGCTTTCCCGCGCCTCCTGCAACCCGAAGTGCGCCCGCACCCAGCGGTCGCCCGCCCGGCAGGCGCGAAGCCGATCTCGGTCCTGGACGTCCGGCAAGGCGTGATCCGCCAGGAGCTTCAGGCAGTTCTGCCTCATGCGTGAAGCGTTACGTGACGTCTGCCCGGGGTGGATGCGATATTCGCAGACGACGTCAGGGTGGTACGCCGGCGCAACTTCGCGCGCCATCCGCAAATAGATCTCCCAGTCCTCCACCCCCCACATGTCCGGACCCACCTTCCAGCCGCCGTACTCCTCGAGCGCCGTTCTGCGGAACATGACCGTTCCCGGGGGGCAGACGTAGGGCCGTCGCATCATCTCCGCGTAGAGATCGAGCGTCTTGCGCGGCTGCGGCAACCAGTTGTCCGACAGCACCTGTCCGTCAGTGTCGATGAGCCGGCTCCGGCCGGACGAGAAAGGTGCGAGCGGATGCGCGAGCAGGCTCGCGAAGCCCGATTCCAGCGCCGCCGGGAGCAGCCGGTCGTCGCCGTCCAGGAAGACGACGTAGGGGGAGTGCGTCAGGGCGTAGCCGGTATTGCGCGCTGCGCTCGCGCCCTGGTTTTCCTGCCGGTGCAGCACGACCCCGGGGAACTCGGCGACGATGTCGTCCACCGGTTCCTCCGAACCGTCGTCGACGACGACGATTTCGCTGGCGGCATGGGTCTGGGCTACGACGCTCTGCAGCGCTTCCGCGAGGAATAGACGCTGCTGGCAAGTCGGCACGACGACGCTGACGTCTGCTGCTCGATCATCCGCGTCAGACACGAGCAACTCCACGGTTTGTGAGCAAGACACGGCCGGGAGACAGAGCATCTCGAATTGTTCATGTGTGTGACATTTGAAGACTGGCGGGGGGCTTGGTCACGCGGATCGGATTGGCGACAACGTAGCAGGCAACGACAGGGAGGCCCGTACGGCCGCCGCTGACGGGGTTACCGACCGTCCGGAGCTTCGGTGCCACTGTCTGGGCGCAGACACGCCCGTCGTCAGCGAGTCGTGCTGTTGGTGCCGATGTCCAGCACCATGTTGAAGCTGGTGCTTTCAGTGTTGATGCTGGGCCAGTTGGTGGGAGCAACCGTCTTGCTACCGGCCGGGGACCAGAAACCGCTTCCGGACCCGTCTTTCCCGGCGAGGTTGGCCGCGCTGCCGTTGTCACC
>JBBRSE010000074.1:0-16940 GCA_038245655.1 Mycobacteriales bacterium
CTGGGGGTCAAGGGGTCGCAGGTTCAAATCCTGTCGTCCCGACAGAGAAGCTGCAGCTCAGAGTCGGGTAATTACAGTCCGACACAACCGATCTGGCGCGTTGACAGCAACGGTGACAGCAACGCCGATTTGACAACAGTTCACCATTGCAGCGCCTCGTCCAGCCGGTCGGCCGCCTCACGGGCCTGCACCGGGGCGACGTGACTGTAAATGTCGGCCGTGATCGCGTACGACGAGTGCCCCAGGTGCTCCTGCACAACCTTGGTATGGGTCCCGGCCGCCAGCAGAAAGCTCGCCGTCGAGTGTCGCAGCGTGTGAAGGTGAACGCCCTCAAGGCCCGCCCCGCGGGCCAGGACGTCGAAACGGCGCAGCACGTTCCGCGGTTCGAGCGGCGTCCCGACCTCGGTCGCGAAGACGAGCCCCATCCCCTGCCACGCCGCCCCGGCCGCATGTCGCTCCGCTGCCTGCCTGCTCCGGTGCGCCTTCAGCGCCTCCACTGCCGCCCGCGGGAGCGGGACGGCGCGGCGCGACCGCTCCGTCTTCGGCTCGCTGAACTCGAGGCCTTTCGACGTCCTCGCGAGAGTGCGCCGTACCCGAACGATCCCGCCCTCGAGATCGACATCGGCCCAGTCGAGTGCGAGCGCCTCCCCTCGGCGGAGGCCGGTGGCGAGCATGAGCCGGTATAGACCCTCGAGCCGGTCGCCGGCCACCGCCGTCAGCAGGCGCCGCGCCTGCGCGGCAGTCAGGTATCCCGCTTCTGTCCGTTCGGCGACGGGTCGCCTCACGGCCGCCGCGACATTGGTCCTGACCAGCCCGTCCCGTACGCCACCGCGAGGGCCGCCCGCAGGACTGAGCAGATCGTGCGGACGGTCGATGCCGACAGTCCGGCGCCCCGCTTCGCAACGATCAGGGCCTCGACGTCAGACGGGCGGAGCCGGCCAAGCGGCAGGTGCCCAATCGTCGGCGACAAATGGGCGCGGACCATGGTCGTGTACAGGTCTTTGGTGGCCCGCTTGCGGTCGCTGGCCTCGAGTGCCTTTGCGCACCACTCCTCGAGCCAGACCGCCAGGGTGACGGTCGCGTCCCGGATCGGCGCCCCCGTTTCGACGCGCTGCCGTGCGTCGCGGAGCTTGGCCCGTGCCTCGGCCTGCGTCCGTCCGTAGACGGTGCGGCGCTTCGCCCGGCCGTCAGCATCCTGATAGGACAGCTCGGCTACCCAGCGGCCGTCTGTCCGCCGGTAGACCGACCCCTCACCGTTGGCGCGCTTCATAAGAAGTATCGGTGCCGGCGTTCGACATCCTGGTAAATGGAGCTTTCACCGTTGCAATGTCTGGTCACCGGGTCAATTCCTGCTGCTCACGTTGCCGCGAGTTCGCCGGGCGCGCTGCGCCTGAGCGTTGCGCATTCCTTGAGCAGTCGTGACGCCCGTACGCCTGTTGTTGTGCCGTGAGCGGACCGGCCTGTCCTAGAAATCCGGTCGGTGGCAGTGGGCATGACACCGATGGCAGCGCTTAGACAGGTCTGTGACGCGCTGCTGGACGGCGATGGAGTGGGGGACGCCATCGACGCCCCCGTCGCATTCGGGGGTGCCGAGATCGATCTCTACCCGAGATTCCGCAACGATGACCGCCGAAATCTCGCCGACGCTGACGAAGGGTCCGAGTCGACTTGACGAGCCGACCGTGATCAGGCGCCGAGTCACCGGCAGCCGAAGGTGGCGCAGCAGCCACTGCCCGTGTCATGAGCCAATGGCCTGCGGGGACAAGCTGATCTTCAGCAGGTCCCACATCTCCTGCGACGTCTGACGGTCGGCGGGGATCGTGCCCGGTGGGGCGCCAGGCGGGGAGATGCCGATCTCCAGGTGGCAGCCGAAGCTGATGCCCAGGTCACCGATTTGAGCGATCGGTTGTCCGGCGGCGACCTGGGTGCCAAGCGGCGCCAGGTCCGCTTGTACGTGGCCGTAATAAATGGTGCGGCCGGCCAGCGGCCCGGCGGTCACCAGCAGCTCCGGTGCGAACGGGCCAAAGCCGAAGATGCCCTGGACGATGATCTGACCTGGGGCCATGGCGACCAGGGTCGTACCGCAGGCGGCGGCGATGTCGACCCCCTGATCTTGGGTCCAGCCGGTGGGACCAGCCGCCTGCCCGGGGATCTGGAACGGGTAGACGACACCGTTCGGTCCGCCGCCGGATGCAGCCGACGGGCCGCACTGGGCCGGCTAATCGCCAGAGACGGCGCCGGAGCTGTCCAATCTAAGCGCCCTTACCGCCTGCTGGGCTTCATCGAGAAAGGGCAGGTGCTCCCCGGCGGGTGTACGTCTCCCAGGGCTGCCAGCTGCCCCCCGCTGCGACCCATATGCGGTAGGCCATCCGTGCGTTGGTCACTGGGTTCGCCCAGCTGCCGTCGGCCCACTGCTAGGCGAACTCAGGATGGGCGGCAGGTAGCACCTGCCATATGCCACTCGCGCCAATCGAGTTCACCGCGCTGGGTCGCAGGCCACTTTCGGCCTGCGCGACCGCGATACCCGTGACCAGGTCCTGTCCCCGCCAACCAGCGGTGAACGCGGCGCGGGCCACGTCCACGATCGCCATCACTCCGGCGACTGGCCGGCCCCCGGGCGGGACCGGACCCGCTGCCGCGCAACTCGCCGCCGCCTGCTGCAGCAGCGCACCCTGACCACCGACTATCACCACAACGAGCAGGACGACGGTGGTGGAAGAGAACCATGCCGCCCGCAGCCCAGTGCAGCACCTTCATAGGTCTCGGACGGCCCAGACGCGCCCAGACCCCGGCGAGGCGAACGCAGCCTGCATACACACGCCGACACCCGAGGGGCATCCTTTGACGAGACACGTGTGCGCCCCAAGATGCGCCGGCCACCGAGCCGAAACCGTCGTTGGACTACTCACGTAGAGGATTTTTCTTCTTTGCTCTACGTGGGTCAAGAGGGGTGGTGCGCACAACCGTCCTGATGCAGCTACCGGACGAGCCACCAAACAACATCGGTGCTCGTGACAGACTCGCTCAGGAGTCATCTCTCGGGTTACGCGGCGGCCTCGGTCTTCAGCCTCGTGGCCACGCAAAGTTGCGTTCACTGCTAACAAAGAAGTTCTTCACGCTGCGGGAGATGCACGAGCAGCGGCCGGGCGTAGATGACGTCGAACTGCCTCGCCGAGAGCGGGCCCTTGACCGCACCGCCCGGCGGCTTACCCTTGACAGGTGCCCTCCTGATCGGTTATGCGAAGGGCGGTAACGTCGATGCTCTCGGCTCGCCGAGCTTGGGCGGCTGTGACCCGCTCCGGAGTAGAGCCGATCGACGTGCCGCTGCTCGCATCCGGCCAACACGTCAAACCCTGGCAGGGTGCGTGCCTGATGGAACTCGTCACTGTCTATGCGCACGAACCTTGGGGTGACTACCCGCTGTGCGTTGACCCGATCTTGGCGACGATCGGGCGGATGGTGAATGACCTGATCAGTGAAGGACACCGGCGGCAGCTTGTCCCGCTTGCCCCGTATCTCGCGGCCACTTCGGGGAACGACCCCCGGGCGTCTGCTGCAGCCGCACTCGTCTGTCTGCAAGCCGGCCTACCCGTCGCCGGTTCGGAAGCCCGAGCGGCCCTGCTCGCGGGCTTGGATTCCGCCACGGCGCTCAGCGCAAGCGTCCCGTCGAGTCATCGCTGGCGCGCGGCTCGTGCACGAGCCCAGGCACGGCGTCTGTCCGCTCCGGTGCGTGCCGCAATCCGCGCCGTCGCGGACGCGCAACTGTCCATGCAGGCAAGGGACGCCGCTTTGCAGCGGTTGCTCGTCGACGCGACGAACGCCGTCCGCCGCGCTCGTCAGCTCAGCCCAGTCAGCCTCGATGAGCTGATTGCCCCGACTGCGAGCATCCGCGTTGTGCGGGAATGGACTATCGAACCGGGCTGCGACTGGCTTTCGCTGTCGTGCGTTCCGGTCAGTGAGGCCGAACGCGAGCGAGTCTTCGGACGTGCATCCGTGGCCCCTGACAGCCCTCGGGAAAGCCTGCTCGAGTAAGCGTGGCAAGCACGCCTACGGTGCCCGTAGACTGCAACACGCGTCACGGCGGTGGGGCTCGCCGTTCAATGTCGTAGCCACGGCCAACAGTCCCTACGGATGGTCTCCGAAGCGGAGGTTGCCGTGACGCGCCCGGACGGTGCCCTGACGCACATCCTCGATCAGCTTGCGACACTCGTTGACGGGCGGGACCGCAGCGCCGTTATCGAACTCTCCGAACGCCTCCGCAAGCAACACCTGCGCCTCCTGGTGGTGGGCGCAGCCAAGCGTGGGAAGAGCACCCTCATCAACGCTCTGCTGGGACGCCCGCTGTTGCCGACCGGCGTTATCCCGCTGACCTCCGTGGCGACGACTGTTGCGTTCGGTGACAACGAGCACCTCGAAGCGACCTTCACTGACGGTCGCCACGAAACCCTGCCGCTGACCTCACTCGAGGACCTCGTTACCGAACGCGGAAATCCACATAACCGGCGCGGCGTCGCCAGCGTAATGTGCCGCGTCGCTGCTCCGCTGTTGGCGGGCGGCGTCGAGCTCGTGGACACCCCCGGTACCGGGAGCATCCATGAGCACAACACCGACGAGGCAGCGGGCGCCTTGAGGTCGATGGATGCCGCCGTGTTTGTGGTCTCCGCCGACCCGCCGATTTCCGCCGGCGAGCGGGCCTGGCTACGCAAGGTGAGCAAGCAGGCAGTCCGTGTCTTTTGCGTGCTGAACAAGGCCGATTACCTGACCCGCGACGAGCTCGCTGAAGCTGTGGAGTTCACCCGCAACGTGGTGAGCGAAGAACTCGGCAAAGCCGTCGAGGTCTTCCCGGTTTCAGCCCGCACGGCACTTGCGGCTGAAGGCGACCCCGATGCCGCCGACCGGAATTGGCGATCGTTCTGCGCCACGTTCAACCGCTACCTCGCCGGCGGCGGGGGTTCGGATTTGGCCACATCGGTCACCAGCCGCGCGGCCCGACTCGCTGCCGGCACCGTCGAGCAGCAGTCGGCGACCCTGGCCACCCTCGCCCTGGCCGAGGAGCAACTCGATGCCCGGCTGGCCAGCTTCACCCTCGAGCTACGCAAGGTCGAGTCCAGCCGGTTTGAAGGGGCCTCCGTCGCCAAGGCGACCTTCGAACGGCTGCTCCGGGAGACAGCCGAGCAAGGGCAAGCCCTCGTGTCAACGGCTGGACCTGTCGTGCAATCGCAGGTTGCCGACCGCTTCGAGCGACTCGACGGGGCGCTGCGGGACGTCGAGGACGCTGCGCTGCGCTTGGCCGCTGAGCAGATCCGTGGCGTCGTCGATGAATGGCGTGCCGTTCACGCGACGTGGCTCGCCGATCAGCTCGCAGCTCTGGATGAGGACCTTCGCACTCGGGTCGACGAGCACGTTCAGCGGGTTCGGGACGCAGCGGCAGCTGCCTTCGACCTCGACCTGGTCGCGCTTCCACCGGCCCAAACTCTCGTCGAGAGCGGCAGATTCAGTTACGCGTTCGGCTCAGACATCGGCCAGGTTGAGGCCCTCGCCGCCGCCGTAAGGACCCATCTTCCCGGCCAGCTCGGTCGCCACCGGGTCGCTCAGTACGTCACGGACCGCACCTACGAACTGCTCGACCGGCAAGCCGGTCGAGCCAGAGCCGACTTCATCGAACGGCTCCGCGAAACGCAGCGTCAGACTCTGCGGACCCTCGACGATCGATTCGACGCAGGTGCCGGCAGAATCGCCGAAGCTGTGAACCGAGCTGCACAGCAGCGACGCGCGGCTACCGTCACCGTCGAAAAGCTGCGCTCTGATGCGCGGCGACACCGGGATGCAGCGCAGGAACTCGTCGACGAACTCCAGTCAACGCTGACAGCCACATCCGTGGAACGCCCGTCGTGACCGAGCGGGGGTGGCTGGTCCTGCTGCGTCACGGCGAGAGCACCTGGAATGCGCAGCGGCGGTTCACCGGATGGAGGGACCCCTCGTTGAGCGAGCGTGGCCACGTTGAGGGGCAGGAAGCCGGGGACGCGTTACTGACCGCGCAGCTCTCTCCCGACCTAATCTTCACCTCGGTTTTGACGCGTGCCGAGCAGACAGTTGCAGCCGTGACAGGCGAACTACGGGTGCGGGCTGCCACGCCACCGGCTATCTGCGACTGGCGGCTGAACGAGCGCCATTACGGTGCGCTCCAGGGTCTGAAGCACGACGCCGCCCGCGAACGTTATGGCGCGGACGCGGTCGAGACCTGGCGCCGCTCGTGGAGCGCCACACCACCCGAACTCGATGTCAGCGACCCGCGGCATCCCGCGCACGACCCGCGGTATTCGCACGTCCCGCTCGGGCTGCTTCCCAGCTCCGAGTCGCTCGCCGCATGTCTGGCTCGGCAGCTGCCGTGCTTCACCGGCGAGGTCGCGGCTGCCGTGCTTGACGGCGCACGCGTGCTGCTCGTCGGGCACGGTAACGCGCTTCGAGCTTTGGTGGCGCACCTGGAGTGGATACCGCACGCTGAAGTCCCCAGCCTGCTCATCCCCACCGGTGTCCCGCTGCTGTACCACCACGACGGACAGTGGCGGCGCGACCAGACCAGATTCGCCTGCACGGCACCTGGACTGGCCCATGACGTCTTGCTACTCGTCGAGGAATACCACCGCGCGGCAGAACGCCGCCTCGCCGCCCTGGAACCGCCACGGGAAGCACCCGAAAGTGACCTTCTGGTCGAGGACCTGGTCGATCTCGCCGCCGAGGTTCTCGATGTGGATGACATCGTGCGGGAATAGCAGCTTGTGCATCACCTGGTAGTCCCGCTTCGGCCAGATCTCGTCCAGGGGGCGACCGAGCTTCTCCTCGGCATACTCGGCCTCGTCGGTGCGCACCTTGCGGATGATCGTATTCATCGGGTGGTCCTGGCTGCCGGCGTCGATCGCGAGCCAGCGCACGCCACGGTCGAGGACCCACTCAGCGAACTCCCGGGTCGGGCCGGGATGGCGCAGGAAGTACTTCTCCTCGTCCATCTGGCTGCGGTCCACCCAGTTCTCCTGGTAATAGCGGTTGTAGCCGGTGCGGACGATCACGATGTCACCGCGGTCAATGCTCAGCCCGGTGTCGCGTTCCCACCGTTCGAAATGTTCTGGCCCGTACAGCTCGTAGTCGCCGACCCCCATGCGTTCCAGGTCGACGACGCAGGCCTGGCCGATGAGCCAGGCCAGAGGCAGGTCGCCGATGAACTTGCCGCCGGAGAAGAAGTGCGCTGGTGCGGGCGAGATGAGTACCGACGTGCAGCGTGGAGGTGATCTGCTGCCCGCCGACGGTCTCGAACGCCAATCGCTTGATCCAGCGGATCGTGGGCCCGCCATAGTTGACGAAACCCGGCGTATGCATGCTGAAGTCCTGCGACAGGTCCAGCACGCGCATCGTCGCGACACCCAAGACTCTCTCACCTCATCGAGTTCGATGGGCCGAGCGCCGGGAATATACTACCGGCTCCGAGCGCTTTCTAGTCGCACGCGGGCCGCATGAAGATCTTTCGCCAGGCGAGCGAGTAGCACAACGCGGCTGCCACGTCGTTCGGCCAATGCACGCCAAGGATTACCCTGGTCGCCTCAACCACAGCCGTCGGTGCGTGACGCACCACCGCACCTAAGCGTGCCGTACCGGTTTCGGCGAGCAGGTCCGCTGCCGCGCCGAACCCCAGCGCGGACCATGTGACGTGCCGTGACGGGTAGCTGACACCGGAAGGCTGTGACCACCACCACCAGTCTTGCGGAGGTCGCGGCCGACGGAGTCCGTCAGCGAGGACACGCCGAGTCGCCACCCCGGCGGCAGTACGAAGCACGATGTGCGCTGCAGCACCGTGCCTTGCGCCTCGGCCCAGAGCCCAAGCTGCCGAGCCAGCAATGACGGGAAGCACCACTCGCGGCGCTGCGAGCTCGGTCGTGACGGCGGCGGATACTGCGGGCGGCGCCAGGCTTGCGCGAGACCGCTGCTGCGAGGATCATTTCGTCGGCCTGCCTTACCGCACGCCACCAGGCGAGCCGCGGGGCCACTGCCGTGACCGCGAAAGTTGCACCTGCGAGCGTTCGGGATCTCGCGCCCCAGCCGAGCTGCCGCGGTGTCTCCCCGCAACCGCCCACCGGCTGATGGCTCCTACCGGAAGGTGAGGAGCTGCCATGCGCAGACGCAGACTCACCTCGTGGTCGGGAGCCGCCGCTGGTTCGCGCCTGCCCCAACGGAGCGTCACGCGCCGTTGGCGCGGACCGGCGGCCCAGCCGAATGCCGAGACTCACAGCAGGGCAAGCCCGAAACCGGCGGCGGCTGCCGAGAGTCCGATAACGAGGCTGCCGACGATGTTTGCGGTGGCTTCGAGCAGCGCACCGGTCTCGGCCAGCGCGAACGACTCCCAGATGTAGGTCGACCAGGTCGTGTAGCCGCCCGCGAAGCCGACGGCGATGACCGTCGTCGGCACCTTCGGTAGCCCATGGTGGATCGACAGGCCGGTGATCAGCCCGAGCAGCAGCGAACCGCTGACATTGATGACGAATGTCCCCCAGGGAAGAGTCTGGTCATGCTGATGCTGGACGACCTGATCGAGCAGGTATCGGCAGGCCGCGCCGACGGCTGCGGCGAGACCAACGACGAGTGCAAGGATCACGCCGGCTCCTGAGTCTTTCCGGGCGGCGACTCCCGACCGACGTAGCGGACGATCTGCACGTCGTCGATGACGACCAGGCCTTCGGTGATGAGCTCGTCCAACTGCAACGCGAACCGTTCGATGCGCTCCCCTTCGTCGAGCATCATGATCACGACTGGGAGGTCTTCTGAGAGCGAGAGCAGCCGGGTGGTGTGCACGTGCTGCGACGCGCCGAATCCTTCGATTCCACGCAGCACGGTCGCGCCCGCCAGACCAGCACTACGGGCGCGGTGCACGATCTCGGCGTACAGCGGCTTGTGGTGGTAGCGGTCGGACTCACCGACGAACACCGTGAGCCTTTTTGCCGGTCCAGGAAAAACCATGGCTACTCCCGTCCTTTCTCGCGGTATGCGGCGATGGATCGACCGAACAAGATGCCGCAGGACGCCGCGGCAAGTCCCGCCGCGACACTCGCCGCGATGTAGCCCAACGCTAGGGCTACATGGCCGTGCGCGGCCAGCTGGTCAACACCGGTCGCAACCGAGCTGAAAGTCGTCAGCGCCCCACAAAAACCGGTGCCGACGAGCGCGCGCACGTACCTGGTCGGCGGCAGCACCTCCAGAACCACCACGAGGGGGCCCAGGATGAAAGCGCCGGCCGTGTTGACCGCCCAGATTGCCGTGGGGAAGGTGCCGGAGGGCGAGGGCCACGCGAGCCCGATGCCGTACCGGACGAGGCCGCCGAAGAAACCTCCGAAGGCGACGACGGCGACAGTCGCCCAGTGGATGCGCGGCCAGCGGCTTCGGGCCGGATGGGCGAAGCGGGCCTCAGCGTGGTGGTGCCGGTCCTCCGACGTGTCGATGTCCGGGTCAAGAGGCAGCTGCCGCAACTCATCGTTGTCAGCGGGCTCGGCCTCGGGAGGCCAGTTGTCACCGGCGGGCTCTGCCACGGGCAGATCCCCTCCCCGCCCCGACGCTCATCACCGAATGCGCCGGCAAGTGACCTGGCTTCCGCATGCGATTTCGTGGCCCAGCAAATCACGCCTCCTACTCGCTTCGAGTAGGGACCGTTGGTCGCCGGCGCGACAGTTGTCTGGCGGGCCCCACCGCCGTAGTAGCTGACGTCAAGATTAACGGACCCGGCAAGGGTGCCTTGCATGACAGCGAGGCCGACGGCATCATCCAAGTCACAGGCGATGGGGCTCGCCTTAACCGCGGACGTGTCCGCTGATGGCCTCTACCGGCGTGACCAGCGCTACCTGGCGCCATGACGGTGGAGGAGGTCGGATGCCCGAGGTAGCTGATGACCTGCGTCGTTTCTCCGGCTCCTTCCGCCGCTCGCCCCGCCTGGCCTGTCGACGGGGAGGGCGCGCATGGGGCTAGGCGTTCCCGCCGTCGCGGCGCAAGCAGCGCAAGTTGACGCCGTCGCCGTCGGCGCTCCGTGGGTGTCGGGCGTCATCGGCCGGGTCGAAGCCCGTTTGCAGGGCAGGCGCGGAACCCGGGTGCTGCAGCCGTACTACGACCTGGCGAAGCTTTTTTCGAAGGAGTCGCTCGCTCCCGAGGGGGCGAGCTCGGTGTTTCTGGTGACCCCGCTGATCGCGTTCACGGCGTACCTGACGGTGCCGCTACTGATACCGGTGCTGACGAACTACGCGCTGCCACTTGGTTACATGGGCGACATCCTGGGAGGCGGCTTGATCCTCGCCTTGGGAAGTTTCTTCACGGCGACCGCGGCTGCGGAAACCGGGTCGCCGTATGCGCAACTCGGAGCGTCCCGCGCGAAGACCTTCTCGGCACTCGCTGAGCCGACGCTGCTGCTGGTGTTCGTTGGCGTCGCCACCATCACCGCGACCGACCTGCCGTACGCCCTGGCGAAGACCATTCACGGGTCGGCGGCGCAGATCGTGCGTCCCGGACACCTGCTCGCCGCGGCCGCGCTGTTCTGCGTCATCCTCGCCGAGACCGGCCGCATTCCGGTCGAGGCGCACCATTCAACGGGCGAACTCGGGTTCATCGACGAAGGCAAGCCGTTCGAGCATTCCGGCCCGTACTACGCCATGTTGACGTGGGGCTCGCACATCAAACAGATGGTGCTGTTCATCATCTTCCTTGACGTGTTCACGGCGCCGTGGGGGCTGGCCGGTAGCCGCGGCCTGGGTCCGCTTTTGCTGGCGATCGTCATTCTGCTCGGCAAGTGTGCCGGCCTGGGGGTCGTGATCGCCGCCATTGACGACACGTGGGCAAAGCTGCGGCTGTACAAGATCACCGAATTCCTCGCGGCGGCGTTCCTGCTCGCCGTTCTCGCCATCTTCACCCTGTCTCTCGGGGGCGGCTAGTGCATCCAGTCCCGGGGGTCTTCGCCGGCGGGTCGAACACGATCGCGGTTCTCGTGCTGCTCACCGAGTTCGCGATGCTGCGCGCTGCCCTGCTGCGCGCGCAGTTGCGGCTGTATGCCGCGCAATCCCTCCTGCTGTCGGCGCTAGCGGTCATCGCCGCGGCCAGCCGGGGACTCCCGGACCTCTACGTGCTCGCCGGACTCTCGTTCCTGCTGAAGGTGATCATGGTCCCACTGGTCGTGAGCCGGCTGCTGCGCGACACGTCCGCGGAGATCGCGGGTCCGGTGCGCTCGGCGTCGCGAGCGAGGTGCTCCTGGCGATCATCGTCGCCGCGTTCGGGTTCTTCGCCATGGGCGCGCTGAACATCTCTAGCAACGTGCTGCCGAAGACGGCGCTGGCGATCTCCGTCGCGGTCGTGCTCGTCGCATTCGTGCTGATCATCGCCCGGCGCGATCTGGTGTCCCAGGCCGTCGGTTTCTTCAGCCTGGAGAACGGGGTGTCGCTGGCGAGCCTTGTCGTCGCCGCGGGCCTGCCGCTCATCCTGGAGGTGGCTTTCCTGTTCGACCTGCTCGTCGCCGTCGTCATCTTCGGCATTCTTGCCCGGGCGACGCACGGCCGATCCGGATCCTTCCTGACCACGTCGATGACATCGCTGCGGGGCTGATGACGTGGGCGCCGTGGTCATCGCATTGCTGGTCGTCGGGTTCGGCGCCGCGCTGATCTGCCTCGTCGTGCCTCCAGTCGTCATGCAGATCGTCACCGTCGGCGCTGGCATCACCGGCGCCATATTGGCGTGCGCGCTGGTCCAGACCGTCTCCCGGCGTGATGTCACGGCCAGTTCCTACCTGCGGGTCGACGCCTTGTCGGTCGTGTTCCTGCTCGCGACGGGGTTGCTGTACGCGACCGTCGCCGTATACACGATGGGGTATGTCGCGGGCGAGCACGGGGGTCGTCATGTGCATCAATACCAGCGGCGGTTCTACGTGGGGCTGAACCTGTTCGCCGGATCGATGCTAGCGGCTCCACTGGTCAACGGGCTGGCACTGCTGTGGATCGCCATCGAGGTCACGACGGTCATCACAGCGCTGCTCGTCGCGATCGACATTTCTGACCAGGCCACCGAGGCGGCGTGGAAGTACCTGCTGATCGCCTCAGTAGGGCTCGGTGTTGCGCTGCTGGCGACGGTGTTCATGTACTACGCCGGTTCTCAGGTGTTCGGCACGTCCTTCGACGTGTCGTTCCCGCCGCTCATTCAGGCGGGGCATCGACTCGCTCCGACGCCGGTCCGGTTGGCGTTCGTACTCGCTGTTCTTGGGTTCGGCACGAAGGTCGGGCTCGTGCCAATGCATACATGGCTGCCGGACGCGCATGCCGAGGCGCCCACACCGGTGTCGGCGTTGCTGTCCGGGGCGCTGCTCGCGACCAGTTTCTACGCAGTGCTGCGCTATTTCGAGATCGCCCGGGGCGCGCTGAGGGACGCGTTCCCACGCCACGTCCTGCTCGTGTTCGGCATAGTGTCGCTGCTGCTCGCCGCGCTGTACCTGCTCGATCAGCACGACATCAAGCGGCTCTTTGCGTACTCGTCGATCGAGCACATGGGAATCCTGGCTATCGCTGCCAGCTTCAGCAGCCAGCTCGCCGCGGTAGGCATGCTCCTGCACGTCATCGTGCACGCCCTGGCGAAGAGCAACGCGTTCATGGGCGCCGGGGTCATCGTCCGAAAGTTTCGGACCAAGGAGCTCAACGACGTCCGCGGCGGCCTGACGCTGCTGCCATGGTCGGGACCGCTCCTACTGGCGTCCGTGCTCGCCCTGTCGGCGAGCCCGCCGTTCGGCATCTTTCGCAGCGAGTTCGCGATCGTCGCGGGCGGGTTCGCCGACGGCGGCGACTGGGCGGCCGCGCTGCTCGTGGCGCTCGTCACCGTTGCATTCGTCGGGCTGACGTGGGCGGCAACCCGTTCACTGTTCGAACCGGCAGCTCCAGCGGGTCCCGGCGCGGCAAAGGCCTCGGATACGCCGGGCGAACCCAGCATCTGGATGGTCGTGCCTGTCGTCGCCGGTGTCGCCGCGCTGGTCCTGCTGGGCGTTTATGTTCCGGCCTCCCTGTCGCATCTGCTCACCCGCGCCGCTGTCCAGCTGGGGGCGGTGGCATGACGACCGCCGCCATCCGTGAAGTCACGGACGTCAAAGAGTGGCGTTCGCAGCTCCTGGCACGCGTGGCGGCCGGCGGCCGCTTCGCCGGTGTCTATGCGAGCGTTGACGGGCCGGGTGTGCGGCTGACCGCAGCCGTCGCTGACGCCGGAAGGGTCAACCTGCTCGACGTCAGCCTCGGGCCACGCACCCGCCGCTACCGGGCACTTACCCCGGCGGTCCCGGGGGCCTTTTGGTATGAGCGTGCGATCCATGACCTGACCGGGATCGTTCCGGCGGGCCATCCGCGGTTGGACCCGCTCGTTCTCCCTCTGACCGACGGCCAGCCGCGACCTCGACCGGGTGCACCCGAACAGCCACCTGCACTGACCCCGCATGAGCAGCCTCTTGCCGCGCACCTGCTCGGCACCGGAATCTTCACCCTCCCGCACGGCCCGGTGCGCTCCGGGGCGGTGGAGTCGGTCGAGTACCTGATCGAGACCCCCGGCGAGGACATTCCGCACCTGCGGTTCCGGCCTCATCACAAGCATCGCGGGCTCGCGAAACGCTTCGAACAGCTGCCGGTCGACGCCGGCATCCTGCTCGCCGAGCGCGTCGAAGGCATCGCCTCGGTCGCGCATGCCCTCTCCTACGCCCATGCGGTTGAGGACCTCGCCGGCGTTGACGTGCCGCCGCGCGCCGCGCTGATCCGGGTCATCCACGCGGAACTGGAACGCGTCGCTAATCATCTCGATGTCGCGATGCGCCTGGCTGACGCGGCAGCCCTGGCGGTCGCGACCGCGCGCTTTAGCTGGCACAAGGACCGGGTGCTGCGTTTGCGGGGTGAACTGTGCGGCAGCCGGTTCGGGCGCTCAGTCGTGACGGTCGGGGGCGTGAACGGACCTTTGCTGCGGCCGGTCGAGGAGACCCGGATCGCCGGAGGCGAGCTCGAACGGGACATCTCCGGCGACGAGCGGGCCGCGATGCTCACCGCGTCGTTCCTCGACCGGCTACGGGGCACCGGTCCGCTTCCCGCCGACATCGCGGCACGCCACGGCGCCCTGGGCCCCATCGGCCGTGCCTCCGGTGCCGGTGAGGACGTCCGCGTCAGCCGGCCGTATGACGCGTATCCGCAGCTCGGTGTCCAAGTCGTCGAAGGAGCCGCGGGGGACGTGCAGGAGCGGCTCCGGGTTCGCTGGGTCGAACTGCACGAATCGTTCCGCCTCCTGCGCGCCGCCCTCCAGGCGCTTGGTGACGACAACGGGTCAGCCGATCTGCAGCAGGCCGAGGGCGAGGTGGGCGACGGCCGCGGCGTCGGATGGGCGGAGGCCCCGCAGGGGGAAGTTCTTTACGTGGTGGAAGTCGATGCTGGACGCCTGCGTAGAGTCGCCGCCCGGTCCGCCTCATTTCACAACTTGCCGCTGTTTCACACGGTCTTCGCCGGTGACATCTTCACCGACTTCCCCTTCGTCGAGGCCAGCTTCGGGCTGTCGATTGCGGGGGTGGCCGGCTGATGCCATGGGTACTGCGGGGCCTGCGCAACGGGATTGTCACGTCGAATTACCCGAGACGAGCCGACGCCTACGCGGAAGGCTTTCGCGGAGCGGTCGCTGTGCACCCTTCCGCGCGAGATCTCGGGCCGGATGTGCCAGCCGTCTGCCCGACTGGCGCCATCACCGTCGACAGCACCGAGGTGAGGCTCGACCGCGGACGCTGCATCCTGTGCGGGGCGTGCGTGCAGGCGTTTCCCGGCACCTTCGGCTGGGAGGCGGGCAGCGAGACCGCGGCGCTGGCCCGTGGGGCGCTCATCGTCCCCGAGGACATCACCGAGACCGACCGAGGGCTCCAACAACTCCGAGACGCACTCGCGCAGCGGGTTCGCCGGCTGCGCCGGTCGGTCCACATCCGCCACGTTGACGCCGGCTCCGACGGAACCGAGGAATGGGAGATCCACGCGCTGACCAAACCCACCTACGACGTGCATCGCCTCGGCATCTTCTTCACGGCGAGCCCCCGACACGCCGACATCCTGATGGTCACCGGCGCCGGCGCCCACGGCATGCTCGCCCCGCTGCAGCGTACGAGGCTCGCGATGCCCAACCCCGTCGTCGTCATCGCCGTCGGCACGGACGCGATCAGCGGCGGGCTGATCGGATCCACGTACGCAACCGCTGGCGGGGTGCTCGATGCGCTGCCTGTCGACGTGATGGTCCCCGGGGCGCCGCCGCCGCCGTTCGCGATCCTGCACGCCATCTTGCTCGCCCTCGGCCGCCTTCCAGCGGCCGGTAACGGAAGCGGAGCGCACACATGACCACGGCGGGCCTGCTGCTGGCCGGGCTGTGCTGCTTCGCCGCCGCGGCCCTCGCCAGCTTCGTGGACCGAGGCCGCCTCGCGGTCGCCGCTCGGCCCGCGTATTTGGTGCTGGCCGCCGGCGCTATTGTCGTTGCGGTTGCCGGGTTTCGCGCCGACTTGCCTGGCTTGCGATCGAGCTGCCCGTGCTGTTCGCCCTGACGCTCGGCGTCGCGGCGCTCGCAAGCCGCGGGTCGATGTTCACCGTCCGCCGCGTGCCGGCATGGCGCTCGGCGACTGGCGGCGTCGACGGTGACGCCCGCTACACCCCGTTCGCGTTCGCCAATCCCACCCGGCACGTCCTCGGCAACCTGCTGATGACCCGCGCCACCCACGTCGAACTGGAACGCGCAGCCCGCGACGAGGAAGCCGGCGTGATGACCGCCACCGGCCCAGACATGCCGCCCGGCGAACAGGCCCCAGCCCCTGACGGCATGCATGCAAACCGTCGGGCCACTGACGTCGCGGTCAGACCGGTCGCGGACGGCAGCGACTTGACCCACCACGCGGTCTACACGACCGACGTTGTTGCGCTGGTCGAAACGTTCCTCTACCGGCCGGCGCTGCGCCCGCTGCAATGGCTCGTCTTCACGGCGAAGCGGCTGCAGTCCGGGCGGCTCGACGCCTACGTCAGCTATCTGCTGATCACGCTGCTGGCGCTGCTCGCCGTCGTCGTCGCGTTTGCCTAGCAGGAGGTGTCATGGTGCCGAACCAGCCCGAGAAGCGCGTGCGAGTGGAGAGCGACAACGTGCATCTGACGCTCTACGTTGCCGAGCCGCACGTGGGTAACCGCAAGTCGAAAGTGGACCAAGTGCTGCGGGAAGCTGTGAAGATCGGCGCGGCCGGCGGCACCGTGCTCGCCGCATACCAGGGTTTCGGCCGCCGGGTCGCACACGAGCCGACGCTGTGGCATCGGGCCGACGAGACTCCGCTGATGGTGATCTTCGTCGATACCGAAGAGCGCATCACCAAACTCCTCGCCATCATCGAAGCCGTCCTGCCCGACACGATCGCGTTCAGGCAGAACGTTCATTCCGTCCAGTACCGCCGGGAACACCGGCATCCAACCGGCTGAGCGGAAGGAGTTCAGTACCCGATGCCGTTTCTCAGCATTCTGTTTCCCGCCGACACCAAAAGCCGCGAGGCTGGACGATCGGCCGAACCGGCATGCTTTCCAGACCTTGCCCTAGACCAGGTGGTCGCAGCGGTAACCGCCGGGTTGGAGGAGTACGACCTGGCGCCGCTGTTCTACGCACCGCTGTCGACCGTGCAAGAGGTGACGTACCGGCAGGCGGTGGTGCGCGACCTGGACGGCACGCCGTTGGCCGAGATGGTCAGCATCTTTGCGCGCAGGATGCGCCGAATGCGAGCGCAGCTGGCATTCGCAGCGAAACTGCGCCATCACCGGCAGAAGCAGGCGTGGTTCCTCGAAGGGGTCCGCTCTTACGTTGCGGCGGTCGCCGAGTTCGCCGACAGCTTGACTCGCGTCGACCTCCGCTCGGAA
>JBBRSE010000075.1:0-16392 GCA_038245655.1 Mycobacteriales bacterium
ATCTGCAATATCGTGCGTCATCGGGCAGAGAAGGAGACCGTGTGTGGCTGCAATGACACCGACCGTCAAAGACGAGCTCAGTCGACTGCCAACGGGAAAAGCGTGCTGTCGTCGGGCTGAGATGGCGGTGATCCTGCGGTTCGCCGGGGGGTTGCACCTCGCCAACGGGCGGGTGGTCGTCGAGGCGGAGCTCGACACCGGGTCTGTCGCGCGCCGGCTCCGCCAGGAGATCGCCGAGGTATTCGGTCATCCGTCCGAGATCGCCATGCTGGCCGCCGGCGGCCTGCGCAGAAGCGCGCGCTGGCTCATTCGCGTCGATCGCGGCGGCGAGGCCCTGGCCCGCGCCACCGGTCTGATCGATCAGCGCGGCCGTCCTGTTCGCGGACTTCCGCCCATGATCGTGACCGGCGGCTTGTGCGATGCGGCAGCCGCCTGGCGCGGGGCGTTCCTGGCCCACGGTTCCCTCACCGAGCCGGGACGCTCGTCGTCGCTCGAGATCACCTCGCCGGGTCCGGAAGCAGCCCTCGCGCTGGTCGGAGCCGCCCGCCGTTTGGGCATCCAGGCCAAGAGCAAGCAGGTCCGTGGCGTCGACCGGGTCGTCATCCGTGACGCCGAGGCGATCGGCGCAATGCTGACGCACATGGGGGCACACGATTCGGTGCTTGCCTGGGAAGAGCGGCGGATGCGTCGCGAGGTGCGGGCCACGGCGAACCGGCTCGCCAATTTCGACGACGCCAACCTGCGGCGCTCCGCTCGCGCAGCGGTCGCGGCCGGAGTGCGTGTCTCGGCGGCCATGGACATCCTCAGCGGCACCGGCCTGAACGGGGGCCCACCCGAAGGTGTCAACGGGGCGACGACCGAGGCCGCCCCGGAACACCTGCTCGCCGCCGGCGAACTGCGGCTCAAACATCCGCAGGCCTCGCTGGAAGAGTTGGGAGCGCTCGCCGATCCGCCGATGACCAAGGACGCGGTAGCCGGCCGGATACGCCGCCTGCTCGCGCTCGCCGACAAGCGTGCTATCGCCTTGGGCTTGCCCACCACCGAGGCTGCGGTAAGTCCCGAGCTTCTCGAAGGCGCCTGACTAAAGGCCCGGGATCAAGCCGTTCTACGGGCGATAGGCTGCGCGCAGACACTGACGCAGGCGGAGGAATCGTGACCATTCGAGTAGGCGTAAACGGCTTCGGCCGGATCGGCCGCAACTTTTTTCGGGGCGTTGCAGCATCCCCCGGATCCGACATCGAGGTGGTGGCCGTCAACGATCTGACGGACACGCGCACCCTCGCTCACCTGCTCAAGTACGACACCGTCCTCGGAACGTTCGGCGGTGTGGTCAGCTCCGGCGACGGCGTGATCACCGTCGACGGCACCGATATCAAGGTGCTTTCCGAGCGTGAGCCATCAGCCCTCCCGTGGGGAGAGCTGGGCTGCGACGTCGTGCTGGAGTCGACCGGTCATTTCACGACTGCTGAGTCGGCGGGCAAGCATCTCGCCGCCGGCGCGAAGAAGGTCATCATCTCCGCACCCGCCAAGGGCGAGGACCTCACGGTGGTGCTGGGCGTGAACGACAGCGCCTATGACCCGGCGGTTCACCACATCCTGTCCAACGCCTCGTGCACGACGAACTGCGTCGCGCCGATGGCAAAGGTGCTCGACGAGAGTTTCGGCATCGTGCGCGGATTGATGACAACGATCCACGCCTACACCAATGACCAGGTCATCCTGGACTTCCCACACTCTGACCTGCGTCGCGCGCGGGCCGCAGCGCAAAACATCATCCCGACGACGACCGGCGCCGCGAAGGCCACCGCTCTCGTGCTGCCGCAGCTGAAGGGCAAGCTCGACGGGATGGCGATGCGCGTGCCGGTTCCCGACGGTTCGGTGACCGACCTCGTCGTCACCTTGGAGCGGGAAGCGTCGGTCGCCGAGGTCAACGCCGCGTTCAAGGCCGCGGCCGACGGCCCGCTCAAGGGCATCATCGTCTACACCGAGGACCCGATCGTCTCCAGCGACATCGTGGGCACCCCGCAGTCCTGCACGTTCGACTCGACCATGACCATGGTCAGCGGCCCGATGGTGAAGATCATCGGTTGGTACGACAACGAGTGGGGTTACTCGAGCCGGTTGGTCGACCTGGTCGGGCTCGTCGGTTCGCGGCTTTAGGACGGTGCAGTCGCTGACCGACCTGCTGGCCGCGGGGGTCCGCGGTCGCGTGGTCATCGTGAGGTCCGACCTGAATGTCCCGCTCGATGGAACGCACGTCACCGACGACGGGCGTATCCGGGCGAGCCTGCCGACCATCCAGGCGCTGGCTGACGCCGGCGCCCGGGTGGTCGTCTGCAGCCACCTCGGGCGTCCGAAGGGGGCGTTCGAGGCGCGTTACTCGCTCGCGCCGGTCGCCGAGCGAATGAGTGCGCTGCTCGGCTGGCCAGTGCCGCTCGCCGACGTCGATCCTGAGCTGGGTGTCGCGGGCGCCCCCGCGCAGACGCTGGTGGCCGGGATCGACGACAGCGACGTCGTACTGCTGGAAAACCTGCGCTTCGACTCCGGAGAGACCAGCAAGGACCCGGTGGCCCGCGCGGCTTTCGGCGACCGGCTCGCGGGGTTGGCCGCGCTCGGCGGCGGCCCCGGGGCTTATGTGGACGATGCTTTCGGTGCCCTTCACCGGGCCCACGCCTCCGTGGTCGAGCTCGCTGCGCGGCTCCCGCACTACGCCGGTGGTCTCGTCCTTCGCGAGGTGGAGGTGCTGGCGCGGCTCAGCGACTCCGCGCAGGCCCCCTATGTCGTGATCCTCGGCGGCAGCAAGGTCAGCGACAAGCTCGGCGTCATTGAGGCGCTGCTGCCGAAGGTCGACCGCCTGCTCATAGGCGGCGGCATGTGCTTCACGTTCCTGGCCGCGCAGGGCCACGAGGTGGGCGGCTCGCTGCTCGAAGAAAGCATGATCGAGACCTGCGCGCAGTTGCTCGCGAAGGCGGGGGATCGGTTGGTCCTTCCCACCGATGTGGTGGTGGCGGCTGAAGTCTCGGCGCAGGCGCAAACGTCGGTCGTTGCGGCCGACGCGATTGCGGCCGGGCAGAAAGGCCTCGACATCGGCCCGCAAAGCGCCGCGCTCTTCGCGTCCGCGTTGCAGGGTGCGGCCACCGTGTTCTGGAACGGGCCGATGGGCGTCTTCGAGCTGGCTCCGTTCGCGGAAGGCACCAGGGTCGTCGCCGAAGCGGTTGCGGCGTTGCCCAACGCGCTGACGGTGGTGGGCGGCGGGGACAGCGCTGCCGCCGTACGCGCGCTCGGTATCGACGAGGCGCGCTTCGGACACATCTCTACGGGCGGTGGTGCCAGCCTCGAATATCTCGAGGGCAAGGTGCTGCCAGGGCTCGCGGCACTCGCCGACGGTGCGCCAAGTGCGCCCGGCGGCGCTACAGGAGGGGCGAGCTGATGGCTACCGGAGCAGGGCGCAAGCCACTGATCGCGGGAAACTGGAAGATGAACCTGACCCACCTCGAGGCGATTGCGGTCGTGCAGAAGGTGGCGTTCGGGCTGCGTGAGCGTGAGGCCGAGGCGGTCGAGGTGGCTGTTCTGCCGCCGTTCACGGCTATCCGCAGCGTTCAGACGCTCATCGAGGGCGACAAGCTCCCGCTGGTCTTTGGTGCGCAGGACGTGTCGGCGCACAGCAGCGGGGCCTACACGGGTGAGATCGCCGGCTCGATGCTGGCGAAGCTCGGCTGCAGCTACGTCGTCATCGGCCACAGCGAGCGTCGCCAGTATCACGACGAGGACGATGCCCTGGTGGCGGCCAAGGTGAAGGCGGCGTACGCGGCCGGCGTGACCCCGATCCTCTGTGTCGGTGAGCCGGAGGCGGTGCGTGACGCTGCGCGCCATGTGGAGCATTGCCTCGGCTCGCTGGAAGGTTCGCTGGCGGGCGTCGCCCCCGAAAACATCGAGGAGCCCAACGGGCATCTCGTGATTGCGTACGAGCCGGTATGGGCCATCGGCACCGGGAAGACCGCGACCGCCGCCGACGCTCAGGAGATGTGCGCCGCGCTGCGCCGCAAGCTCGCCGAACTGGTGAGCCCGGGAGCCGCCGAGCGGACCCGGATCTTGTACGGCGGCTCGGTGAAGGCCTCCAATGCTGCCGAGCTGCTCGGCGAGCCTGACGTCGACGGGGCTCTCGTCGGCGGGGCCAGCCTGGTGGCGGAAGACTTCTGCGGGATCGTCCGCGGTGCTGTAGAGGCTGCTCCGCCGGGCCGCGCCGGCAGGTGACCGTCACGCTGCGGCTGATTGACCCGGCTGTGGCGGGGGCGATCGTTGCCGGGCGTTGCCCCGACGGTTTCGATTGCGCGCCGGACTATCCCGCCGAGGGTGATCGCATCGCGGCGGGCCTTTTCCTGGAACGCTGCGGCGCGGGCGCCGATCCGCGGCCTTTCG
This sequence comes from Mycobacteriales bacterium, assembly GCA_038245655.1. GTDB lineage: Bacteria > Actinomycetota > Actinomycetes > Frankiales > Frankiaceae > DATAZK01. The sequence continues at coordinate 4,420 of JBBRSE010000075.1, forward strand.
GGGCGTTCCTGGTGTGCGCGTCCGCGGCCGGCGATCCCTCACGTGACGATGCCGTCGTCATTGGGGGAATCGGCTTCCACGGGGGCTTGGACGAGCGGGGGCGGGTGGAGATCGGCTACGGCATCGTCCCGTCCCGGCAAGGGGCCGGCTTTGCGACCCAGGCCTTGGGCCAGCTCATCCAGCACGCAATAGGCCTTGGGGTACGCGCATTGACCGCGGAAACGGATCACGGAAATGCGGTCAGCCAGTCCGTCCTGCGCCATCACGGATTCACCGAGGTGGGCGCCGACGAGCGCACTGTGTTCTTGGAGCTTGCGTTGGGCTGGCAGTGATGCAGCGCGCCGGTGACGCAAGGATTCACCCGATGGGGTGCTCAAGACGCGAAAGTTTCCGCCGACTAGCGGTTGCCACCGTGTTCCGCTTCGGTCACGACTTCACAACATCTGCGGCGCGCCCCGTGCCATACCGCACCGATACGTGTTCAACTTCACTGTTGCTGTGCAGCTCTTGGAGTGCCCACGTGGGGCGTTTCCCGTGATCTCGCGCGTGCTGGCAGACGGAAGGATGAGGATGCTCCAAGGAAAGAAGCCGGCGGTCGCCCTTGCATTGGCGAGCGTCATGGCCACCGCAGCAGCGTGTGGCAGCAGCTCCAGCGGCGGCGGCGGTGGCTCGACGGGTGGTTCCACCAACAGCGGGGGCGTCGATCTCCAGAAGCTCGCCACGACCCCGGTCGACAATCGGGTCGGCAAGACTGGTGGCACGTTCCGGCTCTCCATCGTCGAACCGACCGCTATTGACCCTTACAACTCCCAGGAGTCGGAGGGCATTCTCGTCACCAAGAACATCTTCGACACCCTGACCACTGTTGGTGTCGACGGCAAGATCGAAAAGCAGCTGGCGAAGACCTACAGCTCCGACGCGAGCTGCTCCAACTGGACCTTCAATCTGAAGTCCGGCCAGAAGTTCTCCAACGGCGACACCGTCGACGCTGCGGCGATCAAGCGCGGCATGACCCGCACGGCGATCGGCAAAGCGGCGTCCGACGTGGCGTACCACATGTCCAACGTCAAGGGCTTCGACGCCCTGCAGGCCAACACGGCGACGGACTTCAGCGGCGTCACCGCCACCGGTGACACCCTCATGGTCGCGCTGACCAAGCCGGACTGCGAGTTCGATCTGAAGACGGCCCAGCCAGTGTTCAGTCCGGTTCCGGCGGCAGCAGGTGCCGCCAGCAACACGACCTACAACGACATGCCGATCGGTAACGGCCCGTTCAAGCTGGCTCAGCCGTGGCGGCACGACAAGAGCATCACGCTCGTACGCAACGACGCCTACACCGACGGCCCGAAGCCGCTGCTGGCCAAGATCGACCTGACCATCAACGACGGTAGCTCCACCAACTTCGAGCTCAAGGGCTTCCAGAACGGCGACTTCGACTACGCCCGGGTCAACCCGGACGACCTGAAGGCGACGGCGCAGAAGTACCACACTGACAGCAAGGACACGAACGCGTTCATCAAGTTCCAGTCGTTCGGTATCAACTACCTGCTGGTCAACGTCAAGAACCCGCCGTTGAACAACGTGAAGGCGCGCGAGGCGGTTTCGTACGCCATCGACCGAGACGCGATCATCCACGGCGTTCTGAAGGACTCGCAGACGAAGGCGACTTCCCTGGTCTCGCCGCCGTTCGCTGGGCAGGGCACCTACCAGCCAGGCATCTGCGCGTCGTGCGTCAAGCAGGACCCGACCAAGGCGAAGCAGCTGGCCAAGGACGCGGGCCTGCCCCCGGGCAGCAAGGTGAGCATCGCCTTCAACACCGGTGGTGGCCACGAGGGCTGGGTCCAGGCCGTGGCAGGCGAGCTCGGTGACGTGCTCGGCTGGAAGGTCGACATCAAGCCCGGCCCGTTCAAGGAGCTCCTCAAGGGCGAGTCCGACCCTAAGGCTTCCGGTCTGTTCCGGGCGGCGTGGAGTGCTGACTACCCGACCTCGTGGAACTTCCTCTACCCGCTGCTCGGCACCCAGCCGGCCGACAACCCTGGTGACAACCGCGGTCGCTACAGCAACAAGACGTTCGACGACCTGCTGGCCAAGGGCCAGGCGGAGCCGGACGCTGCCAAGCGTGCGGACGACTACAAGCAGGCCGAGAAGGTCGCGATCGGCGACGATCTCGCTCTCATCCCGCTGTGGTACCGCACCCAGTTCCGCGCGTTCGACAGCAAGAAGTTTGTCGGCGTGAACCTGGACTTCTTCGAGAACCCGACCTTGCGGACCATCGGGCTCAAGTAGGCCAAGCACGAAATCGGCCGGGTCGTCCTTGAGGGCGACCCGGCCGATTCCGTACACCAGCGGTTGCGGCGTAGCGTGAGCACGCCCCTGGCAGGGCAAGCTTTTGACTGACACGGGGCAGCAGAAGGAGGTGGGCGAAGGGTGCTGAAGTTCGTCGTTCGCCGGATGCTCCAGATGGTGCTCGTGTTCTTCGGCGCGACAATCATTCTGTTCAGCGCGCTCTTCCTGTTCGGTAACCCGGTCAACAACCTCACCGGTAGCGGTCACTCCCGCCCCCAGAGCGTGGTCCATGAGCTCCAGAAGAAATACGGCCTGGATAAGCCGGTCTACGTTCAGTACTACAAGTACGTCGAGGGCTTGATCGTTCGGCAGGACCTCGGAACGTCCTACCGCCAGGCCAACCGCCAGGTCAGCAAGATCCTGCCGGAGAAGCTGGCCAATACCGCGAAGCTCGCGCTTTTCGCGATCATCATCGAGATCATCATCGGGGTCGCCGCCGGAGTCATCTCCGCGGTTTTCCGATATTCGTTCATCGATATCATCGTGACGATCCTGACGACCGTGACGATCGGGGTGCCCGTCTTCGTCATCGGCCTGCTCTTGCAGGAGGTCTTTGCCCTGCAGCTGCATTGGTTGCCCTACTTCGGGCTCAACGACGGCTTCAAGTCCTACATTCTTCCGGCGATCGCGCTGGCGTCGATCGATGCCGCGCTCGTCGCACGGCTCACGCGCGGGACCATGCTCGAGGTGATGCGTGCCGACTATGTGCGTACGGCGACGGCGAAGGGCCTGAGCAGGAGAGTCGTGATCTTCAAGCACGTCCTCCGTAATTCGATCATCCCGGTGGTCACGTACCTGGGTATCTCGTTCGGATCCCTGCTCGGCGGTGCCCTGATCACCGAAAACGTCTTCCAGCTCGACGGCATCGGCAATGCACTGGTCACCGCTATTCGCGCGAATGACAACCCGATCATCATGGGCGTCGTCACGTACGGCGTCCTGGTGTTCGTCGTGGTGAACCTGCTTGTTGACCTGCTGTATGCCGTACTGGACCCCAGAGTGAGGCTGGAGTGAGGTGCCATGAGTAAGCCCACAGTCGTCGCGCCGGACCCTGATCACGAGGATTTCGTCTCCAACCTCGATACCGAGCTGGTCCTGGACGACGGTGTCGAGGAGCCCGGTCAGAGCCTTACTGGACCCGATTCCGCCGACCTCGAGACGAGCGGAGCGACCGCGGCCGCGGCCGCCTTCGGCACCGCCAACGCACAGGGCCAGTGGCGCGACATCCGGCGCCGGTTCGTCCGCAACAAGCTCGCGGTCATCGGTCTGATCATGGTGCTCATCGTGATCTTCGTGGCGCTTTTCGCGTCGCTCATCGCCCCTTACGGCCCCCGGCATCAGGACCTCTTCAACACCGAGTCGCCGCCGAGCGCGAAGCATTGGTTCGGCACTGATGAGGTGGGCCGCGACCAGTTCAGCCGGGTGCTTTACGGCGCTCGGATCGCCCTGATCGTCGGGCTTTCGTCGATCTTCCTGGCCTCGACGATCGGCGTGTTACTCGGATCGATCGCGGGCTACTTCGGTCGCTTCTGGGACGCGCTCATCATGCGGATCTGCGACATCTTCTTCGCCTTCCCGCTGCTAGTCGGCGCGATCGTGATCATCACGGTCGTGGGACAGGGCGTCACCCCGGTGATCATCGCCCTGGCTGTCTTCGGCTGGGCCACTGTCGCGCGGTTGTTACGCGGGTCGATCCTTTCGGTCAGAGAGTCCGAATACGTTGAGGCGGCACGCTCGCTGGGCGCCAGCCGATGGCGGATCGTGACGCGCCACATCCTGCCCAACAGCTTCGCGCCGGTGCTGATCTACGCGACCTTCAGCGTGGGTACGGCGGTCATCGCGGAAGCGGCGTTGTCCTATCTGGGGGTCGGTGTGAAGCCGGACGTCCCGGAGTGGGGAAACATGATCGCAGCCGGGCAGGGCAAGTTCGACAGTTCGCCCTGGCTTTCACTGCTTCCGGGAGCAGCAGTCGTCTTCACAGTGCTGGCTTTCGTTTTCGTCGGCGATGGCCTGCGCGACGCTCTCGACCCGAAGCTCAAGTAGCGCCCGTGAGCGCACACCCCGCGCACGACCCGTGGGCCAAGCAGCCCGCAGCCGGTAATGATCTGGTCGGTCCTGACCTCGCCGGCCCGAATCTGGTCAAGACCAGCGCCGATCAGCCGGCGTTCACCACCGATCCTGAGGCGCTGCTGTCCGTGGAGGACCTGCGGGTTCACTTCCACACCGACAACGGCATCGTGCGCGCCGTCGACGGCGTGAGTTGGTCGGTGCGTCCGGGCGAAACGCTTGGCATCGTCGGAGAGTCGGGCTCGGGCAAATCCGTCTCGGCGATGGCGATCATGGGCCTCGTCCCGGCCCCGCCCGCTCGCTTTCCGTCCGGCCGGATCATGTTCCGCGGCGAGGATCTGCTCACCGCTTCGAACGCCCGCCTGCGCACCCTGCGCGGCAAAGAGGTGTCCATGATTTTTCAGGACCCGCTGACCGCCCTGAACCCCGTGTTCAAGATCGGGAGCCAGATCGCGGAGGTCATCCGGGTCCACGAATCGGTCTCGCGTTCCAAGGCCAAGGAGCGGGCCGTCGAACTGCTCGCCGAGGTCGGCATTCCCAACCCCCGGGGCCGGGCGCGTGAGTATCCACACCAGTTCTCGGGCGGCATGCGCCAGCGGGCGATGATCGCCATGGCGCTCGCGCTGGACCCGGCGCTGCTGCTGGCGGATGAGCCGACCACCGCGCTGGACGTGACGGTGCAGGCGCAGATCATGGATCTGCTCGAGGAGTTGCAGGAGCAGCGCGGCACAGCCATCGTGTTGATCACTCACGATCTTGGGCTGGTCGCCAGCCATGCTGACCGGGTCATGGTCATGTACGCCGGCCGGGTAGCCGAGTACGCCACCACCGACGAGATCTACTACCAACCACGCCACGCCTACACGCTCGGCCTGTTGAGCAGCCTCGCCCGGCTCGACCAGCGTCGCGCCGACCGCCTCGAACCCATCCCCGGTTCGCCTCCGAGCCTGATCCGGGTGCCGCCGGGTTGCCCGTTCCATCCGCGGTGTGCGTTCGCGACCCAGGTTTGTCGCACGGTTATCCCGGCCCTCGTCGAGCAGGATCTGACCGGTCATCTGGCGTCGTGCCATCACAGCGACCTGGTGGCCGCCAAGGCCGAGGGCCCTGAGGTCGCGGAAGCGGTAAAGGCGGCCGCCGAGCGTTCGACCGCCGAAGGTCTTCCGATGGCGGCCCTGGCAGCCGCCGCGCCGCCGCCCACACCGCTCGAACCGGCTGCAGACCCGGTCCCCCACGCGGCGGCCGATGAGGAGAGCACATCGTGAGCGCGCCGAGCCTGGAGAAGCCGACCGCGACCGTACCGGACGAAGCGCCGTTGCTACAGGTCACAGACCTGAAAAAGCACTTTCCGATCCGTTCGGGAATCGTCTTCCAGCGCCAGATCGGCGCGGTCCAGGCGGTCGACGGCGTCTCGTTCAGCGTCAAGAAGGGCGAGACCCTCGCGCTGGTCGGCGAGTCCGGTTGCGGCAAGAGCACCACCGCCCGCACCGTGCTGCGGTTGCTGGAGCCGACGGCGGGGAAGATCTTTTTCGACGGCCAGGACATCACCACGGTCTCTCCGCGCGGGCTTCGCCGGCTGCGCCGCGAGATGCAGATCGTGTTCCAGGACCCGTACGCGAGCCTGAATCCGCGCATGACGGTGCGGGCGACCCTGCGCGAGCCGTTCCGTATCCACGGGTTGCCGGAAAAGGGCGTTGTGGACGACCTGCTCGAGCGGGTCGGGCTGGCTCCTGAACACGCGGGCCGCTACCCACACGAGTTCTCCGGTGGCCAGCGCCAGCGTGTCGGCATCGCCCGCGCCATCAGCCTGAACCCGAAGCTCGTGGTCTGTGACGAGCCGGTCTCCGCGCTGGACGTCTCGATCCAGGCGCAGGTCATCAACCTGCTGGAAGACCTGCAGAAGGATCTCGGACTCACGTACCTGTTCATCGCTCACGACCTGTCCGTCGTGCGCCACATCGCGACCAACGTCGCGGTGATGTACCTCGGAACGATCGTCGAGCTGGCCGACCGGGACACCCTCTTCGAGCGTCCGTCACACCCCTACACCCAGGCGCTCATCAGTGCGGTGCCCATCCCGGACCCGCAGAAGGAGCGCAGCCGGGAGCGGATCCTCATCACCGGTGACGTGCCGAGCCCCGCCAACCCGCCCAGCGGCTGTCGCTTCCGTACGCGCTGCCAGGTCTTCGCCGGCGAGCTGTCTGAGGATGAGCGGGAGCGCTGCATCAACGAGCAGCCGCTGCTGATCGACCGTGGGCAGGGTCATCCGGTTGCTTGCCACTACGCTGAGGCCCGGGTGGTGGTGTGACGTGAAGCTGACCTTGGCTGTAATTCTTATTCTGACGAGCCTGATCCTGATGGCGCTGATCTTGCTGCACCGCGGCAAGGGCGGCGGTCTGTCGAACCTTTTCGGCGGCGGCGTCTCCTCATCGCTCGGCGGGTCCTCGGTCGTGGAGAAGAACCTCGACCGGTTCACCATTGGTGTCGGTCTCATCTGGGTCGCCTCGATCATCAGCCTCGGCTTGCTGGACAAGAGCTGAACCGGTGGCTGGCCGGAGCCAGAGGCACCGGCTGAGCCGCAGAATCCCGCTCGGACTGCTGAGCCTGTTCCTGGTGGCATCGGTGGGGGCGACGACCGCATGCAGTACGCCGAGCGCTGCCCCCCGCCCGGTGCCGAGCAGCGCCACCCCGACGCCGAGCAATGATCCCAAGCCTGGCGGCACCCTGCGCATCGCGGGCGTCGCCCGTAAGGTCACGCTCGATCCAGCCGCCCAGGCCGCGGAGCCGGCCCCTGATGCTGGCCTGTCGCCGAGCCCGGCAGTACCAGCCGCCTCCTCATCCGACGGCAACCGGCTTGTCGGACGACTCCTGCTGCGCCAGCTCTACGGCTACGCGCCGGTCGATCCGGACGTCTCCGACGAGCCGGCAAAGAGCGTGGTGGTCAACACCGGACCCGGGCCCGACCTGGCCGAGGGCTCGCCCAAGCTGACCGATGGCGGCCGTACGGCGACAATCACACTGCGAACCGCGCGGTGGGATGTGGCGAGCGGCAGGCGGGTGACGGCCACGGATGAGCTGCGGGCCCTGAAACGGCTGTGCCTGCCGACGGTCAGCTCGCCGGTGCGCGGTTACCTCGCCGAGTCCGTTGTCGGGTACGCGGCCGCCTGCCGGGCGCTCAGCGTCCGGCCGCCGGCGACTCTTGCCGACCTCGACGCCGTCGACGTGCCGGGTCTGACGATCGAGGGCGACACCACCCTCGTGTTTCACCTGATCCAGCCGACGGACGACCTCACCGCCATCCTCGCGCTGCCGCAGACGTCGCCGCTGCCCGTCGAGTCGTTCACCGGGTTTGCGGTCACCGACGATCCGCAGCGCTTCGTGGGTGATGGTCCGTATCACTTCATCGACACGAAGAGCGGCGAGACGTACGCGCTCTCACGCAGCCCCTCGTGGGACCCGGGCGGCGATCCGCTGCGCCATGCCTATGTCGATCACATCTCCATCCGCGGCGGGCTCACGCCGGCCCGCGTGCAGCAGCTGGTCGCCTCGGGTGGCGCCGATCTGTCCCTTGATGTGCCTGCAACGCCGAGCCTCGTTGCCGGCGGCGCCGCGAACTCGGTGATCCGCACCCCGGCGCAGTCGACCGTCCTGCTCGAGGTCGGTACTCGCGGCGTGGCCGCCCGCCGGTTGGCGGTGGTGGGGGTGCGCCGCGTGCTCGCCGCCTGTCTGGATACGACGACGCGCGGCCGGGTGGCCGTCGCGCTCGGGGCCGGAGTCGCCGCGCCGTCCGCCGAGTTGCTGGCCGGGCTGTCGCTGGTGCCGCCCGGCCAGCCGGCGCCGGTGGCGAAGCCGACACCGTCGGCGGGCCCGAGTGAGACCGCCGCGCCGTCGTCCGGGTCGGCCTCTCCCGCCGCGGGCGCCGCATCGGCCACGCCCTCCGGCAGCTCGAACGCGCCGGCCACCGTCTCGCCCTCCGCGTCGGCGCTCCCACCGGCGCGTTGTGCGCCGACGATCGGGGTGGCCGGCGCGACGATGTCGTTGCTGGCGCCGGATTCCAAGCCGCTGCGCGCCGCGGCGGCCGTCATCGCGTCCCGGCTCGCGGCGGCGGGGGTCCACGTCACCCCCCGGTTCGTCGGCTCCCGCGAGTACGTGACACTCGCCCATCGGGGTGGGTGGGATCTGCTGCTGGCGGTGCCGGCGCTGCTTTACCCCGCCCCCCGCGCGCTGCTCGCGCCGCTGCTGGATGCGACGTGGCCCGGCGACGGCGGCCCGGCGGTGCTGCGCTCACCGTTGCTCGCCGCGCAGATGATCACCGCCGTAGCCGCGCGTGATTCAACAGCGTCCATCGCGGCTTGGGAGGCCCTGCGTACGGGGCTCGAACAAGCCGCTGAGCTGGTGCCCCTGGCTCAGCTGGACGGCGTCTACCCGCGCGGCATGAACGTTGCCCACGCACCGACGGTGGCGACATTCAGCAATGCGGATCCGACCAACGTGTCACTCGGATCCACCCGTGCTGGGGAACCTGCCCGAAGCGCCACCCCGACGCCGTAGCATCGCCTAGGCGCCTCACCGGCGGTCGCTTGCGACAGTGCCAGTGCGGAGCCCAGAGGTGTCTTATATAGCGCCGATCACGCTGGCCCTGACGGGCCGCGGGTCGTCCGGATTGAGGGAGGTGCCAGTGGCTGGAGGCGCGGGAGGCAACGCCATTCGGGGAAGCCGGGTAGGCGCTGGGCCCATGGGGGAATCTGAGCGGGGCGAGCGGGCTCCGCGGATTCGCATCGCGTTCTACTGCGCCAACGGCCATGAAACGCGCCCGTCCTTCGCTGAGGACGCGCCCGTCCCCGAGACCTGGGATTGCCCGCGCTGCGGCTATCCCGCGGGCACGGATCGGCTGAACGCCCCGCCGCCGCCGCGCAACGAGCCGTACAAGACCCACCTGGCATACGTTCGCGAGCGTCGCAATGACGCCGACGGCGAGGCCATCCTGCAGGAGGCCCTCGCCAAGCTGCGCGAGCGCTGAGCGCGCCGGCGCCGCTCGTCCCCGGTGGCGTTCACCACATCGAGCTCTGGGTCCCCGATCTGGATCGCGCCGTGCTCAGCTGGGGATGGTTGCTCGGCGAGTTGGGCTACGTGCCCTTCCAGAGTTGGGAGCGCGGCCGCAGCTGGCGTCACGGGGGAGCGGCGACGAGCGGCCCCTACGTCGTGGTCGAGCAGTCCGAGGCGGCCAGCTCCGACCGTCACGAGCGGCGCCGGCCGGGGCTGAATCATCTGGCTTTCTGGGCGGGGTCGCGGGCCGATCTCGACGCCCTCGTCGCGGCTGCGCCGGGGTACGGCTGGTCGCTCCTGTTCGGCGATCGCCACCCCTACGCCGGCGGCCCCGATCATTACGCCGGCTACCTGGAAGACGGCGACGGCTACGAGGTGGAACTCGTCGCAGACTCCGAGCTCGCCGAATAGTTGAGGAAGATGTCGTTTTCCGTGCGGCACCTTCCTCAACCGCGGTGACCTTTCAGGAGCCGCCGGGCCTGACGCTCAGCCCCGGCGGCAGGGCGGCCGCAGCCGACCGGTCGAGCAGCCAGAGCGTTCGGCTCCGCCCTACGGCGCCTGCGGCGGGCACCTGGAGCGGCCCGGCACCGGACAGCGCCATGCGGGCGGCGTCGGACTTCTCGCCGCCGGCCGCGACGATCCACACCTCGGAAGCTGAACGGATCGCGACCTGCGTCAGCGAGATGCGGGTGGGCGGCGGCTTGGGGCAACCGTGGACGGCGACGACGGGACGGTCGTCATGGGCGGCCGGCGACTCGGGAAAGATCGAGGCGACGTGACCCTCCGGGCCGAGCCCCAGCAGCAACAGGTCGAACTGCGGCACGGGTCCGTGATCTTCATGACGGGTACGCGAGGCGAGGGTGTCGGCGTAGCGGGCGGCCGCAGCGTCGGCGTCAGCGCCGTCCTCGCCGTCGCTCCAACCCATCGGGAACACCCGCGCGGGATCGACATCGACATGGTCGAGCAGGGCCTCCCGGGCGGCCTTCTCGTTACGGTCGTCGCTGCCCCGGTCGACGAAGCGGTCGTCGCCCCACCAGATGTCCAGCCGGTGCCAGTCGACGGCCTCGACGGCCGGGCTTTCGCGGACCGCGCGTAGGGCGGCGACCCCGATGCCGCCTCCGGTCAGCACCAGGCTGGCGCTGCCCTTCGACGCTTGGGCATCGACGAGTCTGGTGATGACCCGCGCCGCGACGGCCTTCGCGAGCAACGCAGCATCGCGGTGAACGATGACTTCCGGGGGGGCGCTCACTTCTTCGGCGCCGAAGCCGGCGCGTCCTTCGCAGCAGCCCGCGACGTTGCTTTGGTGGCTTTCGTGGGGGCGTTGCTGGCCTTGGTCGGCTTCGCCCGAGTCGGCTTCTCGCCCGCTTCTGCGGTTGGCTTATCGCGCTTCGTCGGGTCGTGCCAGATGTGTTCGCGCTTCGAGGTTCGCTCGCCCAGGTTCTTCAACCCGCTCCACGCTGAGAGGGCCTCGCCGTACACCTCGTCGGCGTCCAGCCGGCGCACGTCTTCGGCCAGCAGATCACCGAGGTCACGGGGGGCGAGCGGCATGATTCGCTCGGCCTGGTCGTCGCGGGTGATGAGGGCCGTACGGTCGTCGCGGCGCCGGATCAGGAGCTCCGAACTGCCCCGCCCGTTCGCGAGCGTGACGCTCACTTCCTCGATGTCACGGCCGGACTTCTCCAGGTCGACCTTGATGCCGAGCTTGCTGCGCAGCCAGCCGACCAGCAGCGCGGTCGGGGGCGTCTCGGAGCCCTTGACGACCGCCGATTTCGGGGTGCCAGGCAGCGAGTCGAATGCGGCGGCGACGAGAGCTCGCCAGCCTGTCGTGCGAGCCCAGGACAGGTCGGTGTCGCCCGGCGCGTAGTCGACGGCCCGCTGGCGGAGAGCCGCTATCGGGTCGAGCCCGTGGATGCTCTCGGTGACCCGCCGGTCGGCGAAGACGCCCAGGGGGTCGTAGGCGATCTTGTCGGGCATCGCCTCGTGAAACCAGGTGACGACGGGGGCGTCGGGGGCGAGCAGCGGGAGCACGACCGACTCGGCGTGGAGCCCGAGACGCCCGTACATCCGCATGAGGACCGCTTCTCCTGGGCCTAGTCGGCCGCCGATCAACACCTCTGCGTCAAGGCGCGGATCGGGAGCCTCGAGGTGGCGACGGATGACCATGAGGATGCGGCACGGGTGAGCCGACGCCGCCGCCTTGGCGGCTGCCTCGGCCTCGGCGACGCTGTTCTGATCGGTGACGACGACCAGGGTGAGCGCGAGTCCGAAGGCGAGGGCTCCGGCAGAGCGGCGCTCCGCCTCAAGCGCGCGTACGACATCGGAGCCGGTGGTGTCCCAGAGGGTGGTCACGCGTCTCTCCTAGCGAGATCTTGAAGGGTCACGGTCGCCTCCAGACTGATGGTCGACGACCCGCGCTCGAACTCGCTGCGCTCGCCCGAGTCACGGTCGCCTCCAGACTGATGGTCGACGACCCGCGCTCGAACTCGCTGCGCTCGCCCGAGTCACGGTCGCCTCCAG
>JBBRSE010000076.1:0-16349 GCA_038245655.1 Mycobacteriales bacterium
CGGGTGAATGCCGGCGAGCTGGGCGGTCTCCCAGGCCCGTTTCAGCGGGCTGGAGAGCGCGAGAGCGAAGCTGCGCCCTTTCAGCACCGGACGCAGCGCGGCGGCATGCGCTTCACCGTCGGCCGTCAGCGGAATGTCGGTACGCCCGGTGTGCCGGCCCGCCTTGCTCCACTCCGTCGGCCCATGGCGTACGAGCCAGACCTCGCCCTTTTCGCTGTCGCTGGCTGCCATCTGCGTCGCCTTAGACGGCGCGGCCGCGGGCGGCCCGGTAGCGCTCGATGAGCGCGTTGGTGCTGCTGTCGTGGTGCAGCTCGGGTGCGTGCTCCGCGCTGAGCTCGGGTTCGATGCGTTTGGCCAGCACCTTGCCGAGCTCGACCCCCCACTGGTCGAAGGAGTTGATGTTCCAGATGACGCCCTGGGTGAGCACCTTGTGCTCGTAGGTCGCGATCAGCTCGCCGAGCACGTACGGGGTCAGTCGCGCCGCCAGGATGGTGCTTGTGGGGTGGTTGCCCTCGAAGACGCGGTGCGGCACCTGCGTCGCTGGCACCCCTTCGCTCTCGACCTGCTCGCGCGACTTGCCGAAAGCGAGGGCTTCGGTCTGCGCGAAGAGGTTGGCCATGAGCAGGTCGTGATGGCCCGCCAGCTCGTGGCGCGGCTCCACGAAGCCGATGAAGTCGGCGGGGATGAGCCGGGTTCCCTGGTGGATCAGCTGGTAGTACGCGTGTTGGCCGTTGGTTCCGGGCGTGCCCCAAACCACCGGGCCGGTGTCGTAGCCGACGCGCTGCCCGTTCAGATCGACGGATTTGCCGTTGGACTCCATGTCCAACTGCTGCAGGTAATTCGTCAGGGTGGTCAGGTAGGCGCTGTAGGGCAGTACGGCAGCGGTCTGCGCGCCGAAGAAGTCGATATACCAGACCCCGAGCAGGCCCATGAGTACCGGCAGGTTGCGTTCGAACGGAGCGTTACGAAAATGCTGGTCAATCACGTGAAAGCCGGCGAGCATCTCGCGAAAGTTGGCCGGGCCGATAGCAATCATCAGCGATAGCCCAATCGCCGAATCGAACGAATAGCGCCCACCCACCCAATCCCAGAAGCCGAACATATTTTCGGTGTCCATGCCGAAAGCACGCACCGCCTCAGCATTGGTGGACACCGCGACGCAGTGCTTCTCGACCGCGCCTTCGCCGAGCGCGTCCACCAACCAGCGTCGACACGTGTGGGCGTTTGTCAGGGTTTCCACAGTCGTGAATGTCTTGCTGCTGATCACAAACAGGGTCTTTCCCGGCGAGAGCCCCCGTAATGCCTCGTACGCGTCATCGCCGTCGACATTGCTGATGAATCGGCACGTAAGGCCCGCCTTGCGGAAGTCGGCGAGCGCTTGGTAGGCCATCGCCGGGCCGAGGTCGCTCCCACCGATCCCGATGTTGACGACCGTGCTGATCTGCTCGCCGGTCGCTCCCGCCCACTGACCGGAGCGCACCTTGTCCGCGAAGGCGGACATCCGGTCGAGCACCTCATGGACATCGGGGACGACATCGTGGCCGTCCGTGAAGATCTGCTCTTCCCGTGGAGCGCGCAGGGCCACGTGCAGGACCGCCCGATCCTCAGTGACGTTGATGTGTTCACCGCCGAACATGGCGTCGATACGCTCGCGCAGTCCCGCCCGTTTGGCCAGCGCAACCAGCAAGCTGACCGTCTCGTCGGTGATCCGGTGCTTGGCGAAATCGAGGAACAGGCCCTCAACCTCGAGCGTGAGGCGGGTACCCCGATCTGGGTCCGCGTCGAACAGTTCACGCAGCTGGGTGTCTGCCAGCGAGCGGTAGTGCTCGGCGAGCGCCGACCACTCGGGACTGTCGGTGATGGTGGTGGCGTGATCGTTCGTGGCAGCTGGCACGAGCTGGACCTCCCCTGACGGCACGTGGCTAGCGGTCAGTCTGCCCGCCGCGCAACGCCGCATGCCGCCGGGGTAAGCCACCGGCGTAAACCTTCGCGATTGCTTTCATCGCCGTTCACGTGCTCGATGCAATATCATCCATCGCTTGCGCTATCCGTATAACTTACTTCCGTGGAGGAACTGACTGGTCGGCCGTGGACCTTCTTTACTCACCATGCGCACGTTCTGTTAAGCCTTGCCCGTGATCCAACTTTGCGGCTTCGAGATATCGCCGGCGTCGTCGGAATCACGGAGCGGGCGACCGCGACCCTGGTCTCCGAGCTCGTTCACTCCGGCTATTTGCGGCGCTTCAAAGACGGCCGGCGCAATCGCTACCAGGTCGACCTTTCTGGCGGCCTTCGCCACCAGCTGGACGGGGGCGTGAGCGTCGCCGAAGTCTTCGGGCCGCTGCTTGCAGTCCAGCGCGAGGTCCGCTGACCTCGGGCGCTGATTCGGTTGTCGCGCCCGCTCGCGCTCCCGTATGCTCTGGACTGCTCCCGGCGACGGACGCTGCGGATGTTGGCGTATCTGCCGCGACCGCGGCATTGCCCTCGTCCCCATCGTCTAGCGGTCCAGGACATCGCCCTTTCAAGGCGACGGCACGGGTTCGAATCCCGTTGGGGGCACGTAGTGCGGTAAGTGTTCGTCACAACTGAAGATCGCAAAGCTAGGTCTCGTGGTGAAGTCTGGAGTTCACGCCGCCCTGTCAAGGCGGAGGTCGCGGGTTCGAATCCCGTCGAGACCGCTTCTCACGCTCGGTGCGACGCTGCCTCGGCAGCGAAGGATCGTCGTGAGCGCGCTACCCGGGCAGGTAGCTCAGTCGGTACGAGCATCCGCCTGAAAAGCGGAGGGTCGGCGGTTCGATCCCGCCCCTGCCCACCATCAATCAGCAGGTCAGCGCTCCTCTTGGACCGCCGACCTCACCGCAGCCGGCCAGATCTGCGCTACCACCATCGCCGCCCGGGCCGGCTCGACCAGCCCAGCTTGGTGTTGAGCGACACCCTGGCTGATGACCTGATCGCGGGCCGCCAAGCCCGCCTTCACAGCCTCACTAAACCATCCTCGACGAGGACGGCAAACCGGTCCGAAGCCGCGGCATCACCCGGTCACCCCGAAACGCAGCCGGCCGCTGAGGTTCGCGCGCACCGGCTGAACGGTTGCATCCCAGTCAGTTGCGGGCGGGATTTGGGTTGGGCTCGACGACCGTCGGGCTCTCTTCGAGTTCGAGGGTCACGTTGGTCAGACCGGCGCACTGGACCCGCAGATCGCCGTCGTCCGCCAGCTGCTCAACCGGCGGGCGTGGACGTTCCGAAACCTGGCAAGGTGAACGCCCTGCTCGGCCTCGTTCGACTCCACGTGAACCGCCGGCACGTAAAACGGCCGCCCAGCAGATAGCTGGGCGGCCGCTCCTACACTCGGTCAGGCGGGATGGGCGACGGGCAGAGCCGCATTCCACAGGTCGTCGTACCGAAGCAGTTCAGCGTCGATGTCGGCGCCGTTCGACCAGCAGACAACCCCCAGTTCGGGGTCGACGGCCACGGCGGCGAACTCTGCCGGATCGTTTCGGATCTTGTCGAAGACCGGTCCCCACAGCAGCGGGAACAGGTCACGATCGACGGTGGCCCCATCGTCGAAGCTGAGACGCACACGATGACCGCCCAGCGGTTGGACGGCGGTGACACTGACAGTCGGGTGGTCCATCAGTCCTCCTGCATGGTCGGGGCGATCGGCTCGTGCGGCAGGCCCTGGCGAGCCAGATACCAGTTTCGCACCAGCTCGGCCTGGTGAGCAGCGGCTGCTGGGGTCCATCAGGAGGTCAGTGACTCCAACAGTTCGCGGACCTGCGCGGGGGTGGGGACCCGCCCGGCCAGCAGGAGCTTTTCGTCGACGACGAGTGCCGGGGTGGACATGACGCCGTAGCCGGCGATAGCGGCGTAGTCCTCGACCTTTTCGATGGTGGCGTCAAGTCCGAGGGTGGCGACGGCGTCGCGGGTGACGCGCTCGAGTTTCTTGCAGTTGCTGCAGCCGGGGCCCAGCACTTTGATGATCATGGGCGTTTCCTTTCGGGTCGGGACGGGGGTCAGGCGAGGAGTGCGTTGAACAAATAGCCGACCGCGACGATCCCGGTCGCGACGATCCCGATGTAGGTGGCCAGCAGCTGGGGTTTGAGGACGCGTCGTAGCAGAATCATTTCCGGCAGCGACAGGGCGACGACGGCCATCATGAAGGCCAGCAAGGTGCCCATCGGCAGGCCTTTTTCGTGCAGGGCGAGCACCAGCGGCATGATCCCTGCCGCGTTGGAGTACAGCGGCACTCCGATGGCAACGGCAACGAGGACCCCGAACGCGCTGCCGGCGCCGGCGTAGCTGGTGAAGAACGAGGTGGGGACCCAGCCGTGGATGACCGCTCCGAGCCCGATGCCGATGAGCAGGTAGGGCCATATCTTGCGCAGGATGGACGCGACTTCCTCGGTGCCCATCTGGATCCGCTGCTCGAAGGTCAGGCCGGCGGAAGGGTCTACGAGCTGGCCGCCGAGGCGGGTCTCGAAAACGAACGGCTCGACCCAGCGCTGCACCCCGAGGCGCCCCAGAATCCAGCCGCCTACAACGGCGATCGTGAGGCCTGCCCCGATGTATGTCGCCGTTATCTGCCAGCCGAACATCGTGAGCAGCATGCCGATGGCGACCTCGTTGACCATCGGGCTGGAGATCAGGAAGCTGAGCGTCACCCCGATGGGGACGCCGGCGGCGACGAATCCGATGAACGCCGGCACCGCGCTGCACGAGCAGAACGGGGTCACGACACCGAGCCCGGCGGCCATCACGTTGCCGGCACCTTCGCGGCGGCCGCCGAGCAGTGCCCGGGTGCGTTCAACACTCATGAAAGAACGCAGAACGGTGACGACGAAGATGATGCCGACCAGCAGCAGTGCGATTTTGATCGAGTCGTAGAGGAAGAAGTGCAGTGTCCCGGTGAGCCGGGCAGCCGGGTTCATGCCGAACCCGTCGTAGAGCAGCCAGTTCCACAGATGACCGTTCAGCTCGTAGGCCCCGACCCACAGCACCGCGGCCGCGGCGAGCTTGGCGACCTGCCCCCGGTGGCTCGTCGGGATCCGCTCGATGACGCTCATGGCACCCGCTCCACCGGGGCGGTGGGCAACGCGGAGGTCAGCAGCGCGTGTGCTCCGGGTGCGAGCCGGTAGTCGATCCACCGACCGCGCCGGCTGGCGGTGATCATCCCGGCTTCGCGAAGCACGCGCAGGTGGTAGCTGAGCAGATTCCCGGCGACCGGGATCGTCTCCTGAAGCTCGCAAACGCAGGCCTGACCGCTGGCGAGTCGGCGCAGCACGGCCCAGCGGACCGGATCTGCGGCGGTGGACAGCATCGCCATCGCGTCGGCCGGTTGGCCTGCCAGGCTGGTCGCCGACGTCACTTCAGCTGCCGTTGCATCAACCATGCTTGAAGTGTCGCCCGGTTCAGCCGGCTCTGGCAGAGACGAAAGTCCCAACTGTGGCGCGCGCCGGGGAACGGAACGGTATCCACGGCGAACTGCCGCCGACACCGGAGCAGGTACTGCATAGTTGGGATGTGGTGATCGAGTTGCTGGTGGTGGCGGATTGCCCGAACGAGGGTCCAGCGCTGGCAGTGCTGCGGGTGGCGGCGGCGCTGGCTGGTGTGGACGCGCGCCCTGTCACGGTCAGGGTGATCGACTCGGCGGAGGAAGCGCGCCGGCGTGGGTTCGTTGGGTCGCCGACGTTCTTGATCGATGGTGTCGATCCGTTTGCGGTTCCCGCTGAGCCGACCGGGGTGACGTGCCGGGTGTATGCGACAGCGAGGGGTCTGGCGGGTGTGCCGGAGGTCGAAAGTCTGCGGGACGCGCTGCTTAGGGTGTGAACCGGCCGATCCAGCGCAGCCCGCGACCCACGATCTTGTTGTGGTGCCAGCCGCGGCGCACGACGGTCTTGCGCAACCGGCGGAAGCTGTCGCGGGCGCGAACGGCGAGCCCGGTGCGGGCTTCGTCCTCGACCTCGCGGGCCCATTTGCTCAGCGAGTGCGCGCAGCGTACGCAGACCGCGACCTCGGGGTGATTGCCCAGGTGTACCAGCGTGCCTGGATCCTCGATCGTGCCGCAGCACCAGCACTGCGACGGGTCGGGCGAGTGCTCGTCCACGACTGCCGTACGCACCGTCATCGCGATCATTCTCCCTCTGCGTCGGCTGGTCGGTGACGAGAAGTATCCGCCGCGTCGGCCTGTGCGCTAGGTCCGGGCACAGTTCACACGTTGTTCGTTTGACAGGCGAAACGTAACGCTGTCGTATCAGCGTGTGCTGACTAGCTAGCCGGACTGTGGCTTTCGGAGGCGCTGGCGACCCGGATCTGACCGCTGTTGCTGGCGACGTCATTGTTCCGCACGACCTGAACTCGGCGGAACGCGCCCGGCTGGTGGTTACCGAGGAGAGCTACTGACGGGCACGTCGAGCTGGGAAAGCAAGGCGAGGATGCGCTTTTCGATGTCGTCGCGGACGGGGCGGACGGCGGCAACGTCAAGCCCTGCGGGGTCGGTCAGCACCCATTCCTCGTAGCGTTTGCCGGGGAAGACGGGGCAGGCGTCGCCGCAGCCCATGGTGATGACGACGTCAGACGCGCGCACGACTTCGTCGGTCCACGGTTTGGGGTACTCGCCGGAGATGTCGATGCCCCGTTCGCGCATGGCTTCGACGGCTGCTGGGTTGATCGCGTCCCCAGGTTCAGATCCGCCGGACCAGGCGATCGCCGCATCGCGGGCGTAGTGCTGGAAGAAGCCCAGCGCCATCTGCGATCGGCCCGCGTTGTGGGCGCAGAGGAACAGCACGACGGGTTTGCCGTCGTGGGTGTGGGCTTCGATCCTGGCTAGATGAACCGCTGCCGCCTTCAGAGCGAGCTTCTGGTCGAGGGTGATCTCGGGCCGGGCATCGGGGTGGGTCATGGCGTGGCTCCTGTCAGAGGGCGGTCAGGCCGCAAGGTCCGTAGTGGAAGCGTCGGGGAAGTAGCGCCGCCGGGCCCACAGGGCGACGTAGACGAGCCCGACCAGTACCGGCACTTCGATGAGTGGGCCGACGACGCCCGCGAGCGCCTGACCTGAGGTGACGCCGAAAACCCCGATGGCGACCGCGATGGCCAGTTCGAAGTTGTTGCCTGCCGCGGTGAACGCGAGGGTGGCGGTCTTGGCGTAGCCGAGCTTCAAGCGCATGCCGAGCAGGAACGAACCGCCGAACATCAGGGCGAAGTAGGCGAGCAACGGGAGGGCGATGCGCGCGACGTCGCCGGGCCGGCTGGTGATGGTGTGGCCCTGTAGCGCGAACAGCACCACGATCGTGAACAGCAGCCCGTAGAGGGCGACGGGGCCGATCCTGGGCAGGAACGTCCCCTCATACCAAACGCGCCCGCGCCGGGCTTCACCGATGCGCCGGGTGAGGTAGCCCGCGGCCAGCGGGATGCCGAGGAACACCAGGACGGACCTGGCAATGGCCCAGACCGAAACGTGAAGGTCCGATTGCGACAGTCCGAGCCAACCCGGCAGCACCTTCAAGTAGAAGTAGCCGAGGCCGGCGAAGGCGACAATCTGGAACAGCGAGTTGATCGCCACCAGCACCGCTGCGGCCTCCCGGTCGCCGCCCGAAAGGTCGTTCCAGATCAGGACCATGGCGATGCAACGGGCCAGCCCGACGATGATCAGACCGGTCCGGTACGCCGGGAGATCCGGCAGCAGCAGCCAAGCCAGCGTGAACATCAGCGCCGGCCCGATCAGCCAGTTGAGTACCAGCGACGAGACCAGCAGCCGCCGATCGCCGGTAACCCGGCCGAGCTCGCCGTAGCGGACCTTCGCCAGCACCGGATACATCATCAGCAGCAGACCCGACGCGATCGGCAAGCTGACCGAACCGATCTTGACGGCGTCAAGCGTGCCGTTCAGACCGGAGAACGCTCGCCCCAGCCCGATGCCGACAGCCATCGCCACCACGATCCACACCGGAAGGAACCGGTCGAGCGTCGCCAGCCGCTGCAGCACCGGCGCATCCGGATCGCCGGAGCGCGGCTTTTCGGTAAGCAGATCGCTCACGGACAGCAGCCCGAGCCTGTCGTCGCGGCGACGGGGACGCCGTGGGTGGAGAACTCGACGTCGGCCGTGGTCGCGGCGTTGGGAACGCATGCCCCATCGACCGTCGTGCAGCCCGTGCCGCCAGTGACGTCGCCACCGGGGGCGTCGGCAAGCACGGTGTAGACCTCCCACGGGGCACCGTCGGGATCGTGCACCCAGACCTTGTCCTGCACGGCATAGCAACACGTCGTGGCGTCCTGGGTGACGGTCTCGAGACCCTCGCCTGCGAGCCGCCGGGTCGCCGCCCCGACCTCGCCCGAGTCGTCGACCTCGACCCCAAGGTGATTCAGGGCACCTGCGACCCCGCTGCCACGAGCGTCAGGATCTTCGATGAGAACCAGCTTGAGGGGCGGGTTCGCTACGGCGAAGTTCGCGTATCCCGGGCGGCGCTTCGCCGGCTCAGCGCCGAACAGCTTCGAGTAGAAGTCGACCGCGGCGTCGATGTCGGCAACGTTGAGCGCGAGTTGGACACGGGACACGGGATTCCTCCATCGGGAGCGGGTTCCGGCTTACATCGAACAATGTCGATGCACTGAGCCTCCGCCTTGCATCGATGGCTGTCAACATAGACAGCCATCTATTTTTGCGGGACACTGAGCCATGCTGCAGACGCTTCCGATGGCCAGCGCCGAACCTCTGGAGTGCTGCTCGGCGCTCGCGCACGAACCGTTGTCCGCTGACGCGGCGGTGGAGCTTGCCGGCACCTTGAAAGCCATCGCCGACCCGACCCGACTCCGGCTGCTGTCACTGATCCAGGCACACGAAGGCGGCGAAGCCTGTGTCTGCGACCTGACTGCGCCAGTCGGCCTCACCCAGCCGACGATCAGCCACCATCTGAAGGTGCTGCTGGATGCCGGATTGGTGACGCGAAGCCGACGCGGAACCTGGGCCTACTACCGGGCGGTGCCCGACCGTCTCGCCGCACTCGCCGGCGTCATATCAACACCCCAGCTGCGCTGATTTCGGACGCCGAGACCTCATTGGCCACGCCGAGAACACCTCGAACTTGCCGTTCCCGGATGTCGGCTACGGGCTAGTGCTGCCCCCGCCGCCCGATTGCGGCCTGCAGTCCACAAGATCTGGCACCTCCGCCGCGGGTGAGAGGTGCGCCCGTAGCGGAGCTACTGTGCACGAGGTAGCGTAGAGGCTGCGTGAAAGGTAGCGTATGGTGCGTGCTGGCGGTAGTGTTGGCGGGCTTGCGGGGGTGAGCGATGGAGCCTCGGCCGGAGTTCGGTGGGGCGTACGTGCGCCGGGTCGTCGATGCCGAACTCGACGAGCTGCTCACGCAACTGCCCGCTGTGTGGATCGACGGGGCGAAGGCCGTCGGCAAGACCGAGACGGCCTTGCAGCGCGCGGCGACGGTGCGCCGCCTGGACCGAGCGCAGGAGCGTCAGATCATCGCTGCCGACATCGAGCTCGCCCTGGCCGGCGATGCCCCGGTCTTGCTGGACGAGTGGCAGCGCGTTCCGGACGTCTGGGACGCGGTGAAAGCGGCGATCGACGCCCGCGGCACGGCCGGCCAGTACCTGCTGACCGGGTCGGCCGCCTCCGGGACGCACTCGGGCGCCGGTCGGATCAAGGCGGTGCGGATGCGCCCGCTCACCCTGCCCGAACGGGGCGCGTCCTCGCCGACGGTGGCGTTGGTAGACCTGCTCGGCGACGCCCCCGCACCGATCACCGGCGCCGCGGAGCTGGGTCTGGCCGACTACACCGACGAGATCCTGCGCTCGGGGTTCCCCGCCTTCCAGCGGCTGACCGGACGGGCGCTACGCGGGCAGCTGGACGGCTACCTCGACCGGATCGTCGACGTGGACATGGAGGAGGCCGGCCGGCGGGTGCGCCGGCCGGCGACGCTGCGCGCCTGGATGCGCGCCTACGCCGCCGCGACCGCCACCAGCACGACCTGGGAGAAGATCCGCGACGCGGCGACTCCGGGAACGGGCAGCAAACCTGCCAAGACCACGGTGCTGCCCTACGTCGATGTGCTGACCCGGCTGCGGGTACTCGACAGCGTGGAGGCTTGGGCGCCTGGCCTCAACCACCTGCGCCGGCTCAGTCAGGCGCCCAAGCACCACCTGCTCGACCCGGCGCTCGCGGCGCGGCTCGTCGGGGTGTCCCGGGCAGACCTGCTCACCGGCCGGGCCGGAGCGGTCGAGATGCCGCGGGACGGCACGTTCCTCGGTGCGCTGTTCGAGTCGCTGTGTGCGCTGTCGGTGCGCGTGTTCGCCCAGGCGCACGAGGCCGCCGTCTCGCATCTGCGCGTGGCCGACGGGCGTCACGAGGTCGACCTGATTGTCTCCCGAGATGACGGCGGCGTCGCCGCATTCGAGGTGAAGCTTTCCGCGGTCGTCCACGACCGCGACGTCGAGCACCTGCGATGGCTGCGCGAGCGGATCGGCGACCGGCTGCTGGACGCGGTGGTGCTCACGACAGGCCAACGGGCCTACCGTCGCGCCGACGGTATCGCGGTCGTCCCGCTCGCTCTTCTGGGACCGTGAGCCGCGGACCGGCGAACGGGCCCGCTCGAATCGCGCTATTTAGCCACCGTCCACCAACACTTCCTGCCGAGATCCGCCCGCGGTGACCTCGGCAGGAAGTGGTGGTCGGTGGTGGGTTCGGTGGTGGGTAGGGAACGGATGTGCGCCAGAACGGCACTTATGCCGGTCGGCTTGGGCGTGTGATGCAGAACCCGGCTCGGGCGTGGCGAAGCCCCCAGTTCGTCATTTGGTAACGCTATTCCGGCGTGTCGCCGAAGTCGTCGGACGCAGCGCACCGTGGACGCGCAGCCAGACCACGCCGAGGAAGGTGTCCGGCTGGTCCGGGGACCCGGAGCCGAGTCAGCGGGCGGCATACCAGCCGCCGCGGCGGTGCAGCAGCGCGAGATGCGCGTCCAGGGTGCGCCGGCAGTCCCGGGAAAGGTGTCACGGCGCGCCGTCTCGGTCCGGCTCATCCCGTGTGACGCGTTCGAGGTACTCAGCGAAGGTCCGCTGCTGCCCGTGATAGCTGAGCGGGACGTCGAACGCGGCGGCCACGTCATCGGCGGCGGGCAGCGCACGCCGCTCGTCGGCGGGCAGCGTGTCCATAGGTGTACGTGAACACTGCCATCGGCTGTGCGGCGGCGCCGAGCGCGTAACGCACCACGCGCTCATTGCGGTCGGCGCACAAGAGGAGCCCGACGGTCGGGTTGTGGAACGGGCGGCGCAGCCAGTCGTCGACGAGACTGACGTAGAAGCCCAGCTGGCCGGTGTACGCCGGATCGAACTTTCCGATTTTGAGCTCGACGACGACGTAGCAGCTGCTCGACGTGAAAGAACAGCAGGTCGACGTAGTAGTCGTCGCCGTCGACCTCGAAGTGACGCTGGCGGGCCACGAAGCTGAACCCGCCGCCGAGCTCGAGAACGGTGCGCTGCAGCCGGTCCATGAGGGACTGCTCGAGTTCACGCTCGGCGACCTGACCGGACAGGCCGAGGGAGCCGAACACGTAGGGGTCCTTCGCCAGTTGCTGGGCAAGTTCGGAATCCGTCGCCGGGAGCCGGGCGCCGAAGTTCGACGGGGCGGCGCCGACTCGAAGATGGGCGGAGCTTTTGATCTGGTTCAGCAGCACGTTGCGCGACCAGCCGTGTTCGGCGCACGAGGCGGCGTACCAGTCGCGAGCTTTCAGGTCGGAAACCTTGTCCAGCAGGACAGTGATGTGGCCCCAGGGCCCCCAGGGTAGGCGGCCGCGAATCGCCGCATGTACTTCAGGTTGCTGCGGGACAAGCCCCTCATCTCAGGGAACTCGGCGCGCAGGTCAGCGGCGAGCCGGTCGATGACCTTGGCGCCCCAGCCCTGCCCGGCTTGACGGTTCAGGATGGCCGTCCGATCGTCCAGTACAGGCGCAGCTGCTCGGTGTTGACGAGCCGGACCGCCTGCCCCCGCGCGTCCCGGACCTGCGCCTTCAGCTCAGCCAGCAGCTGCCCGTACCCGTTTGGTAACGCGAAATCACCAGCAGCCATCGTCCGGCGGGAGTGTGGCAAAGCGCGGGGTCGTTCGTGCCGCTGGCCGCCCTTACGCGGATCCGCGCAGTCGTCAACCCAACGCTGACGGGTCGTGCTGCAGCAGGGTACGCGCCTCATCCCAACTGGGTCCGCCCGCGACACCGCCACCTCGTACTTGGCAGCTGTCACTTTGGATCTGCCAATTGACGACGCCGCCGGCTTTGCGGTCCGCCGTCATTTGCAGCTCGCACCCGGCGGGAAACTTCGAGTCCGGGAGCACGGAGACATTGGCCTGCAGGTCGCTGCACGTGGAGACGGTGCACACCTGCGAGGAGTAGTGGCCGGAACTGTCGGTGTTGTCGAATTCCGCCGGGGCGCCGCTGTGCAAGCCGTTCGACGCAACCGTCAGCGGCACCTTGGCCGCAGGTGTGCCGTCGGGCCAGGTCACGTGGCCGCTTAAAACCGTGCGAATGGGAGCGGGTGTCGGCGAAGGTGGGTGGTCGGAAGTATTTCCGCTTTGACCGCAGGCCGTGAAGAAAACAGCGGCAACGGCCGAAAGATTGGCCAATACAGGTAAACCGCCGGGGGTACCGATTGAGAATTGGATCCTCTTGCGGCTGGGTAACGGCACAGCAGAAAGGTGCATAACTCCCCCGACCGGCGACTTGACCGCCACTCCAAACACAACGGCGGTTACGTTAACCGTTTCGGCGCAGCCGGTCACATCACCACGGTGACGTTGCGGGCGCTGGCCGCGGTCTGCACTTGCCCGAGGCCGGTGCCGTCATACAGCGGCAGGGGCGGGACGGAGACGACCAGGTCGGTGCGCCGGCGGGCCGACCGCGGCCGATCGGCTGGACGCGGCGGGTCGACGAACAGCAGGTACGCCAGCCGGTCGCGGCTGCGGCGGCTGTTCCAGACCAGACCGGCAGCGTCGGTCCGGTCCCAGGCGGCCTGCGCCCAGCTGACGGTTACCGGGTAGTCCGCCGCCGGGGCGGCGATCACATCCTCGCGGTCCACGCCGAGCGCGGTCAGCGCCGCGTCGGTCAGGTCGGCAAGCTCGAGGTCGCGGGCGAGGGTAAACACCCCGGCCCGCAGCGTAAGCAGGTCCGCGCGGAAGACTGCCGCCGGGGCGGACACATCGTCGGGCAGATCGTGAAAGACCGACTCCCCCAGCGCGCACTCGAGGCTGTCGCCGGCGTACAGCACCGGCACCGGTGCACCGGCGGCGTCGTTCACCGGGCTGAAGCGGCGCGGCGCGGCCGAGATGGACGGCTCGGTGGTGCCTAGGTTGTCGATCGCCACCCGGGTCAGGGCCGTTCCGGCAGCGACGGTCCCGGTCGCCAGCCGCACCCCGGCCGGGGCCGCGGTGCTCAGAACCAGTCGCGGCGGCGGCTGGCCGCCGCGGCCAGCTGCTCGCTTACGTCCCCGCCCGCGGCGGGTGCCCCGGCGTGTCCACGCCGACGCGCGGCCAGCAGCACGTCGACCGGCCGGACCCCGTCCAGCGCCGGGGCGGGCGCCGTCCACCACAGCGCCTGCTGCCAGTCGCCGAAACCCTGCTCGTCGAGCACCGCCAGCGCGGCCCGGGCCGCCGGGTCGGGCTGCCCGCCCTCCAGCAGCACGAACCCGGGCACCACGGTCTTGTCGTGCCAGCGGACCGCGACGATGCGATGCGCCCGGCGCCAGTTGTCCACGGTCGTGCCCGGTCGGCGAGCCTGGCTGCCGACCAGTTCGGCGAGCTCCGCGGCGCCGATCGCGCCGAACTCGCGCAGCATCGCGACCCGCAGCTCAAGGTTGCGGCGGGCCTGATCCAGTACCGCCGGCGGCGGCACGTCGATGTCGGGCGCGTACCGCTCGATCGCCTCCAGGGTGCTGGCTGCGGCGTCCGCCATCATGCCTCCCCTGCAGCTATTACGACTTAGTCTAGCCCTTCGTAGCCGCCGTAACCAAGGCGGCTCACGACATCAGCTCATGTGCACCGGGACGAACATTCCCGGCCGCGCAAGCACAAGAAGACGCGAACTGGCGGGGTGGACAGCGTCAGCGCCGCAACGGGCTCGCGCCGACCAGTCCGAGCAGGTCCTCGCTGAAGTAGAGCTGTGCGGGCCGGCCGCGGACCGTCCTCGGCGCGGCGGTGTACATGCTGAGCAGGCCCGCAGCGTGTGCAGGGCGTCACCGGCAGCCTTTCGCGTCAGCGTGAGCTCGTCGGCGACGAGGCGTGCGGTGAGCACGAGGTGGCGGGGTAGTAGGGCCAGCACCCGCCAGGCGGAGGCGTCGCTGCGCACCGACCTGACGCCGCGGTGCGCAGCGAGCCTGTCCTGCCAGTCGCGGCGGAACTGCTCGACCGCGGCTATCAGCTGCTGCTGCTCCCGGCCGGCGCCGCAGACGGCGTCGGCGAACCAGGCGACCCAGGCGCTAGTCTGGCCGATCCGATACCGCGTCAGCCCAGCGGTGTACCCGCCGACATCTGCGGCGAGACGGACACTGACCGGCGGCGGGGTGAGCAGGCGCAGCCGGCGGGTGAGCAACCAGTACACCAGCACCCGCCCGATCCGGCCGTTGCCGTCGGCGAACGGGTGGATGATCTCGAACTGCGCGTGGGCGACGGCGGCCTGCTCGACCGGCCCCACATCGGTTCGGACGTCCTTCGCCGGCGGCCAGAACCACGGGCCGTACATCCAGCGGCCGAACGGGCTCGAGCCGCTCGCAGAGCCCGGGTTCTGCGCGGGCATGTAGACGTGCGGGGTCCACAGACTGCCCTCGCCGCCCCACTTGGCGGCATTCCAGGTCGGGTCGACCTTGGCCATCTGCGCCGCGCTCGGCACGAACGTCTTGTCCTGGATGAGCAGCGGAGTGCCATCACCGAGTCCGGCCAGTGCGCCGCCCTTAGCCTCCAGGCTCTTCTCCATCGGGTCGGTCAGCAGGTAGCCGGCAGCCTCACCGGCGTACACGTTCAGCCGGGTGATCCCCCACGCGTGGTCGTGGTAGAACATCAGCCGCGCGCTCTGCTGGTTGGTGTAGAAGAACGTCTCCGCGCCGGGGCCCGGGTTGGGCATGTCGGGCACGTTGCTGACGCTGACGCCCTTCGGGTAGGCGGTGTTCTCCCCAACGGGGGTGGTCCACTGGTGCGGGGTGCCGTCACTGATCCACGGGGTGACGCCGCCGTGCAGGTGCAGGGTGGCCCGGTTCTCCGTGTAGCAACCGGCGGGCTTGGGGGTCTCGCCGCACATCGGGTTGCGCACCCCGTCAGTCACGGTTCCCTGATCCGGTGCCATGTCGTTCGGCACGCCGCCCGCGCCCAGCGTCATCATGTCCGGTCCCGGGCCGGAGCCCATGACCGAGGTGTCGACCGGCAGGAACAGGTCGCCGGCGACACCGATGGGCAGCAGGTTACGGAACAGGATCCGCGTCGGCTTGTCCTTGGTGGCGACGATCGTCGGGCCGAGGTAGTGCGGGCTGTCCACGCCGGTGTAGCCGCCCGCGACGGGGCTGTCTGGCAGCGTCAGGTTGAGGTTCGCATTGCTCAGCGGCGTCTGCTTGCCGGGGACGACGCTGGTGGACAGCTGGACGTAGCCACGCACCAGGGTGGCCGGCAGCGCAGAGCTGAACTTCTGCCGGTACTGCACCACGGCGATCTCGTAGTAGTCGCTGCCGGGATAGGTGGTGGTGTCCGGCACTGCGACCGGAATGTACTGGCCGAGCTTGTTCGCCTCCGAGGGCCCGCTACCGGGCAGCGTGTCGACGAACTTCTTGAGGCCCGGCGTCAGGTAGCCCGATCCCGGGGTGGTGACGGTGACGGCCGTGACAGCGCCCTTGGCAGCGACCGTCGCGGTCGCGCTGGCACCCTTGTCGGCTGTGCCGACCGTGTCGTTGATGGCGACCGTCGGAGCCGAGTCGTATCCCGCACCGCCGGAGGTCACGTCGATCTGGCCGATGTCGATGGTGGCATCGGCAGTCGCCGCCTTAGGGCCCGCGATTATTTAACGTCGGCTGGCTCGGGCGTGTCGTTGGGTGCGGGGTTGAGCGTGTAGTTCCACTCTCCGTGGAAGGTGTGACGGATCAGGATCCCTTGTGTTTCGAGGCTTTTCATCTGTTTGTCGGGGATCTTGACGCCGGTGGGGTAGGCCGTGGTGTCGAGTTCGGCGTGGACCTTCAGCCCGCTTCGGGTGGTGGTGGCGGCGATGGTTCGATGATGACTTCGTGGCTGGTCAGCGGCCGGCCGCGCCAGTTCATGGAGATATGCGAAAACAGCCGATGTTCGATCTTGTTCCATTTGGACGTGCCGGGCGGCAGGTGGCAGA
>JBBRSE010000077.1:0-16342 GCA_038245655.1 Mycobacteriales bacterium
GACGGTCATGCCGCCACCTCCCGCTC
The DNA here is from genome assembly GCA_038245655.1 of Mycobacteriales bacterium. GTDB lineage: Bacteria > Actinomycetota > Actinomycetes > Frankiales > Frankiaceae > DATAZK01. The sequence continues at coordinate 27 of JBBRSE010000077.1, forward strand.
GCGCCGGTCCGCGCACCACTCGCCGACCCACACGTGACCGGCACCGGCGTGTGGTGCCCGGTGGCAGCTGATGTGGCCGTTGGGTGAGAGTGCCCCGCACGTGCGACCCAAGGTCACTGCCGTTGCGGTCAGTGCCGACGTCCCGCCGTCGACCCATACTGCTGAATGTGTGTTCATGATGCCTCCCCGAATTCTTTCTCCATGGTGGCGTCACCGAGGGTTAGGCGGATCTCCCAGCAAGGGGGTTCAGCAGCCCCGAAGATTGGGGGTCGGAAACACGTATCAAATGGCAACTGCAAGTGGATCGGTGTGCTAGCAAACAGAATTCGTGGTCCTTCCGAGCGCCTGATGTCCGATTTGCATAGTCACTATGGGCTATGCCGCGCGTCTTACTGCCTAGTCATCGCCGTGATAGCCGGCGGTGGAAGTCTCGTGCGGTTTTCACCCCGCCGCAGTTTCTCTCGGAGCCGGAAAACCGCGGTGACCTTATGCGATGCTTGCATCTGTCGGATGCCCCCTCGGAGCGCGTTGGATCGAACTGTCGCAAGTCCAATCCTGCCGCCCCACAGGGGCATCCGCGCGTCACGACCCGCCGGATCCACCAGGCAATCGGTGGATCAGGGCTCAGGAAGACCAGGCTCCAGCTACGACTAGATGACACCCCTTTGTCCGGTCGGACCCTCCTGGAATCATGAGCACCGAGGGCCCCGCCGGCGGACCTGCGGCGGGGCCTCGGCTCGGTTCAATATGTCCTCGCCGGCGGTGCCGTTGTAGGTCCACATCGGGGTGGTCTTGCCTGGAATCACGGACAGGTTCGCCGGCTTCTCGGTGACCGTGTAGTAGTCCGTCGTCGCGTCCTGGCTCGTCGGTGACAGGGTCTGCGGGATCGGCAGCGGCACAGCAAACGGCGTCGTACAGCCGCTGTTCCCGCAGCCGGTCGACCCGCCGCCCCACGAGCTTGCCGACACCGGCGCCAGCGCGACCGCGGCCACCAGCCCGCCGACGACGACGGCCACGGCCCGCCCCAGACGGGCCGGTCGCAACAGGTTGCCGAAGATCTGCACGCCGTCGCCCCACATCCTGGCTATCGCGACCCGGCCCATAGAAGTAGTCCTTGTCCTGCCGGGGGTCATGTCTGTGTCAGTCATGGTTTCGCACGCCAATCTCCACGATGAGGTCTTGTTAAGGCCGCTCGCCTTCGCCAATGGTGGTTTGCGCTGCTTGGGGAATCCTCGGGGTCCTCAGGGGCACTTCGCCAGCCTCGACCAGCAAGACGACCGCCTGACCGAGCAGAGCCCACACGTCACCCGGGGAATGCGGGTCGAGATGACCGAGACAGTCCAAGGTGCAGCACGGCGGCAGTTCTGGGGATCCGACGGGCCGTCGAACACGAGCGGGGACAGGAAGGGCCCGCTGAGCCACGAGCTCGCAAGGCATCGCCAAGCTGGCCCTCGATTCACGCTCGGCGAATATCGCGCCACATCAACGGGGGCGTCGCTTGCCGGGCGGCCTCCGACGTTGCTCCATTGACCTCTATGGGATCAAGGGCGCGGCTGCGCCGCGCCTGGCCGCCCTCCGTGTCCCTCCGCCCTCCCGGCTCACGGCAGGGACCCCCGCGCTCCGGCGCTGGCGCGCCGCGCGCACCCCCACCTCTCGCCGTCCGGGCACGGCCGACCTGGACGAGAAGCAGCTCGTGGTTGAGCACCAAGGTCATGTCACCTGAGCCGCCGACCCGCCGCAGGAGCATCCGCCCGGCTACGGGCCACGTCAAGGGCGCTGTCGCGTCGCTGCGCGATGGCCTCCGGCCACCCGTGACCCGCCCACTCCGCCGGGCTCTGGTGCTCCGCTATGCGTTCGGCGCCTCTCTCTGGCCGGGAGTACGGACGGCCGGAGAGCAGATGAGTGCCTTCTAGCCCCGCTGGGAGGGAGCGATCGTTCTGCCCACCTGCACGATGCGGTGGTGGTCATGCGGCATGCCCTCGCGGCCATGCTCGCGGCCTGCTGCTGAGGTCAGACCAAGCCGACGCCGATTGGCACGTCCCGTTGCTTGCCGCAGTCGATACATTCTTGATATCGGGCCTCGCTCTTCGGGTACCGGTGGGCCCGCGCACGGTGCCAGACGTGCAGTCGGCAGGTCCATCGCCCTCGCCGTTGCTCTTCCTGCCCTGGTTCGCGGTGCTGTGACTGGGACATCAGCCATTCGCCGGTCAGTACGCCCCGAACCAGCGCCCCTCCGCCGCCGGCATCCTGCCACGGTCGTCAGGGCAGGGTGGGGGATTGCCCGAAACCGTTGTGGGAGGCTGGTGTTCACGGCAAGGGTATGCCGTGAGCGCCGGCGTCAGGGCACATGTTGCCGGTTAACGTCTCCCCCGAAGGAGCCGCACCGGGGTCAGGAAGCCGCGTGCGGTGACGACGATGAGCGTGGCGACCGAGTCCTTGCGGATTGTCGCGGTACGCGCCCACGAACGAGGACTGGGACACGTCGGCGTACAAGGCCCGGATGGTGGCCGAGTACGACGCGGCAACCGAGCGCGGCGGACAGGGTGCGTTGCTGCGCCGGGAGGGCCTGTTCGACTCGCACATCGGCAAGTGGCGCCCGTCCCAGCAAAGGCTGGCTGGGCGGCACACCGAGCGTCGGGACCGGCTCGGGCGGTGGGAGTCCGGGATCGCGGGAACCGGCCCTGACCGTGGAGAACGAGCGGCTGCGCTCGGCGAGACGCCACGTGGCTGCTCCCACGACCTGGGTCGCTGCGCCGTGCTCCGGCGGCCAGCTGAGGCCCCAGTGACCGTCGACGAATTTCCTTTGCGCCTGATGGCCGGCGGGTGTCTTCCCCCGATCGGGCGCGCCAACGCCCCCGGGGCCGAATATGACGGCGCCGGCGTCGCTGGCGGAACTGCTGAGTGCGTTCCGGGCGTGCTTCACGGCCCCACGTTCGCGGTGTTCTGCCCGCTTGGGCTGCAGGGCCGAGACCGGCCGGCGGATGGTCTGCGGGATGCTCTTCGGGGCCCGGCTGTCGCAGGTGTGGAAAGTCCATCGAGCGCATCCAAGTGTGTGGTCACGTTCTCTGGCCCCGGGTAGGTGTCTGATCGTCACGGATTTCGGCCCCACCCCGGTGGCCACGATGGCTCGGTCCTCGGGTGGGTGGGTCGTCGCGAATGTTGGGCCCGCCCGCGGTCAGGGTCTTCACGTCAAAACGCTTGTCGACGGGGAAGTTCCAGTGAGGCGACGGTCCAGGGTGGAAGTCTTCGAGGAGATCCGGCGCGAGGCCCGGACTCATCCGAGCATGTCGGTGCGTGAGCTCGCCCGCCGGTACGGGGTGCACCGAAGGGCGGAGGGTCAGGCGTTGGTGTCGCCCGTGCCGCCGCCGAGGCGGGAGTACCCGAACCGGCGCCAGCCGGCGATCGACCCGTGGCGAGAGATCATCGACGCCTGGTTGGTCGCGGACTAGGGTGCGCCACGTAAGCAGCGGCACACCGCCAGGCGGGTGTGGCAGCGGCTCGTCGCCGAGCACGGCCGGTCGTGGCGGAGGTGACGGTCTCGCGATACGCCGCCGGGTCGAGCTCGGAGTCGTGACGAGGGACGTCTTCCTCACGCCGGTGCACGAGTCCGGCGCGGAGGCGTTATGCGGAGTTCCGCATAACGCCTCCTCCGCCGGCGGATGAGTCTGAGGCACCATCACCTCCCGGCGGGTCAGCCCGACCTCGACCTCCAAGGCCGCGACCATCGCCCGCACGCTCGACTCCGCCACAGTCGCGCCCTGTTCCTCGAGCAGCCGCTGCCCCACGCTCCGGGCCCGTGTGACGCTGCTTGGGCGGCGCGTCAGATCCTCGGTCAACCAGCCCCACACGACCTCCTCGTACGGGCCCAGCACCGGCGCCGCCCGCTCGGGGACCTTCCGCACCGGCGGGACCGCGTCAAACAACGCCGACCGCACGCGGATCGCCTTCCCTTCTTGTCTTCAGATGTCACCCGCGCGGGCGGAGTCGACGTTGCGGGGTCCACCCGTCGGTACCTGGGTGGCGTGACCGGTTTGGTAGTTAGCGCGTCGCTGGCTTAGCGGCGTCCGCGATGACGCGTCTGAAGTGGCTCCGCTGGTGCGGCGAGGTGGGCGCATCGCCGCCGCCGCCGCCGTCGCCGTGCCGCTCGGCTGGTCTCCTCGCCGACTGATGGGGCACCGCGAGGACCCGTCACCCCAGCACAAGCCCGGTCCGGGATCGCCATCAGCCTCGGCGCCGGTGCCGTTACAGGCGTCGCCTGCGTTCCCGATGGGCCATGATCGTCAGTGTGAGCTCGCTGGGGTTTGCCCGGCGGCCGGCGGGACGACGATCTGGCTCTCGACCATGTCGCACAGAGCTGGTGATGGTTCTCGGTGGCGGGGGCGTCCCGGTCGACGCCGACGGTAAGTGTGACGGAGTGGATCTTGCCGGCGCGGTCGGCCTCGAAGACCTCGTGCAGGGTGCGGACCTCGACACTCCAGACGGCGCCGGCATACCGGTCCTTCCCCGTTTTGACCGGCAACGCTGTCGCGGCGATCTCGTCCTTGGCCTTCACGTACTTGTACTCCTTGACCGACGAGACGGTGGAGGGCTCCGGGGACGCGGACCTGCAGGGTCAGCTCACGGCTGGGCAGGTCGAACGTGTGGACGTGGGTGACGAGGAAACAGTCAGGGTAGGTTGAGTTCGACAGCACGATCCCGACGTATTCCTCGATAGCGTCCTGGACATGGAAGGCCAAGCCGTTGATCAGGTCGGCCAGCTCCTGGTTGCGCCCTTCGGCCTCGGCTTCCCGCTGCTGGCACTCCTGGTCGTAGACGGCTCGGGCGGCCGCGAGCCTTGCGACCCGCTCGGCATCGTCTCGCTGCCACCTGTCCTGTTCGGCCACGAAGTCCGAGTACATGCCTTGGCAGTGCTGATGCCACCGGTTAAGCACGTGCTGGTGGGTGGCCTGAGCGTGCTCGAGAGCGGCCTGTCTCTTCTTCTTGGCGGCCAGAGCGCCTAACGGGTTTCGGGGCCAGGAAGGCCGGCTGAAGGGGCTGGATCGGCTCGGGTGGGCGCGGACGGGCATGCGCGAGGCCGCCGGGTGCGAACGGCGGGTGCTCGACGGAGGTGACCTTGAGGGATCCCAGGTCGATGTAGTCATCGACCTCAAGGGTTCTGGTCAGTACTCGTCGATCTCTTCGTAATCACTGGCCAGGTCGCTGTTGCGCGAGGCGACTCGGCCAGTTGGGCTTCCACCTGAAGACGGGCCGCCTCCCTCTGGGCTGACTTCAGGTCGGCGACAGAGGCACGTGCTGCGGCAGCCCGGGCCCGGTCCGCAGCCCGCCGCGACGCCTCGGCTCGCCGTTCGGCGGCAGTCTGCGCCCGGAACGTGGCTACCTGTTGCTGCCGGCGCCGCTTCTCGGCCTGCTGAGACTGGTAGTTCAATTCGGCGAAGAAGCCCCGAGCCATGGATCCCCCCAAGTGATGGTGTCTGCACACGCCAACCGTGACGGGCACTACGACGTCCGTCGCGGCCGATCCTCTTCCACCACGGCCGTCTATCGGCCGTGGGCCCGGGTCGCCCTCCGGTTCTGTTCGTCGGCAGCTGATCTCTCGGAGGTGTCAAACGGCCCCCGGTGAGAGGGTGTGGTCCCACGTTTTTGAGCGGGCGTCATCGCTTGATCGTGAGAGGTGCACCGAGACAAAGCAACTCTGCCCGGCCCGAGACCCGCTCCGTCGCCGGTCTGACACCGGCTCGGGGCACCGACTTGGGGCACCGACCTTGGGCTATTCGTATCCCGCAGCCACCTCGTCGAGGATGGGCAGCACGAGCTCGGCGACGTCGGCCATGCCGTAGCGCTTCACCAAGAGACTCACGAGCTCATGGGGTGTCTGCCTCGTCTTCCAGCGACGACGTGACATCTCGCAAAGTGCGCGTGCCGCCCGTTCCGGGTCAACGTCGGCAGTGTTTGACGCGAACTCCCGCCCGGAGAGTATGTGGATGTGCCTGGGTACCAGGGCGGGCGGGAAGTCTTTGAGGTTGTCAGTCACAATCGCGCCGGCGCCGCCCACGACCGCGGTGGCGACCACGTGCTCGTCGTCGATGTCGGGTAGCCCGAACGACCCATCGAGCGGCTCCCAACCGGTCACCAAGGCATCGTCGAAGTTTCCGCGCAGGTTTCTCAGGAGCAGGTTGGCCTCGGCAAGCGCCGCCGTCTCCTCGCTCCCCCGGTCGATGAGCTTTCGTTGCTCATGGCGATGCAACTCTTCGAGAATTGCCTCGCTCCACAGCGGCCGATACAACCCCTCCACAGCCATCGACAGCAGGAAGTCGCGTTGCAGGCTCGGCCACAGCACACAGGTGTCGAGGACGGCGGCAAACATTCCGCCATCCTCTCAGTTGAGGCCCGCCGCTACTGGACCTTGGCGGTGCGAGCCCGACGCTCGGCCGCGACCTCCGCGCGCACGCGGCGGAATCGTTCCTCGGCGATCCCAGCGTCCTCCGGGCCCTCGTCGTAGTCCACCGACGACTCCAGCAGCGCCCGATACTGCGCGTCACGCCGACGACCGCGGTACTCCAGAAGGTCGTCCAGCTTCACCATGCGTCGTCGCTTGCCGGGAGTGTCACCCGGAAGCACCCCCTCGTCGATCAGCTTCACCACGGTGGGGCGGCTGACTCCCAGCAGATCCGCTGCCTGCTGCGTGGTGAGGAGCTTGCTTTGCGGCGTAACCGTCACGGCCTTGCCGGCCTTCATGGCCTCGAGCACCTGCAGCAGCACCTGGTGGACCGCCGCGGGGATCTCGACGTGATCGTGCTCGCCTGCCCCGGCCAAAAAGTATCGCGGCTCCGGCAGGGCACCCCCCACGTCTTCGTGCGCCCTGATGAAGCTGAGCACCTCGGCCACGTCACCGGCGGGCTCGGGTAGGTATGTCTGCTGTTCCAGCGGCTGGGTGGTCACGGGCCTCACTCCTTCGATTCGAAACTAACATACCCGCTTTCGTTTACTTCGTAAATACCCTTGATGGGCCGGTTTCGATCAGCCCTGACGCTCCCCCGACCAACCCGAGCGGCAGGCTCAGGCGGAACTGGGCCGGCTGGACCGGGGCGCCACCGGCACACCCGCACCCTCGAGATCGACCTGCCCGAACTGGTTGAGGACGTGTGCACCGTTTTGAAGCGGGAGCGCTCTGCCCTGGCCGTGTTCATCGACGAGCTGCAGGACCTCGACGTCGAGCTGATCAGCGCGCTGGTCTCGGCCCAGCACATGGCCAACCAGCCTGAGCTGCCGTTCTTTCCTGATCGTGGCCGGCCTGCCCACCCTGCCCGCCGTCCTCAGCTCGACCCGCTCCTACGCGGAGGGGCTCTTCACCGACGCCACCACCGGGCCCCTGTCCCCCAAGGACGCCGCCGACGCCCTGGCCGCCCGCGCTGCTACACGTCTACGAGAGCGTCAGCGAACGGCTCCAGGCGCTCAATGTCCCGAAGGAGCACTATTCCGTCCACCCAAAGACCTCTCCGCGCGGCAACCCGGCAGGCGCCCGCCGGCTGCCGTGCAAAGAGGCTAGCTGCCACCGCCGTGCCCGACCCTTGTGTCCAACCCCGCGCCGCCGCTCAGCTGGGTGACCTCGTCCCTTACTTCTTGCCCATTGGCGAACGGACCAGGTCCACACCCCGCGCAACGATCGAGTCATGGATGTCGCACGAAGGCCTTGGCCATCGGCTCCATCAACGCCGTCGAGACGTGCCCGTTCCGGCGGTGACCAACGAAGAAGCCGGACACCACCCCCGCGCCGTAGCCGAGCCGGGATCCCAGAGGTTCAGGTACATCCGGTCTAGATCCCGCCAACCGGAGTCCACGCCAAGGCCACCATCGCCGCATGCGCCAGGGGATGGGGCGAAGCCCGGCAAGTGCTTGATGGGGGCCATGTCGTCGGGGCCGCCGCCCATCATCGCCAGCATCGCTCGGCCACCGGTGGTGAAGAAACGCCAGGTGAGCGTGGCGGTGAGCAGCAGGAAGATGATGTTGAGCCAGGTGGTGTAGTTCCAGGTGGGGGTGGTTTGCCCGATGTTGGTGTGCCGGGTGGTGGGGACCAGTCCGAGGGGCTGGAACGCGAACTCGATGATGTAACCGGCGGCGACCATGCTGGCGTAGAAGGTCCCGAAGATGAACCATGCCATTCTGCGGCCGTAGTAGCGGCTGTAGATGACCAGGATGGGGATGATCAGCAGGTCGGCGAACATGAAGGACACGACGCCGCCGAAGCTGATGCCGCCGGCCCAGAGCACCGCCGCCAAGGGGGCGTTGCCGATGCTGCAGACGAAGCTCGCGATGGCGACCAGCGGGCCGATCAGCGGGCCCCACAGTTTCGCGGCGAGGGGGTGGTCGCTGAGAAACACCTGCTGCCAGAAGCTGTCGGGTATCCATGCCGCCGCGGCCCCGGCAATGAGCAAGCCGATGACGATGTCGCGGATGACGGCGGCCCACTCCATGACGAAGGTATGCGCGACGGCGGTGAACCCGTCAGGGCTTGCCAGCCGGGCCCAGAAGCTGCCGCTACCCGTGGCGGACAAGTCCATCGCGGCGTGGCCTTCCATGGAGCCCGGCACGGCATGGTCGGCCTGTTCGCGCGCGGCCTCGACCAGCTTGGTGGTCAGGAAGCGGCGGAACAGCAGCGCGATGAACACGATCATCAGCGGGCCGCCGACGAACTCGGCGAGGGTGAACTGCCAGCCGAGCAGCAGCGCCAGGATCAGACCGAGCTCGATGACCAGGTTCGTGGACGCGATCTCGAAGGCCATCGCCGCGGTGAAGTGGGCGCCCTTGCGAAACAGCGCCCGCGCCAACGCCACGGCGGCGTAGGAGCAGGAGGAGGAGGCCGCCCCGAGCCATGTGGCCGTGGACAGGCTCTTGGGGCTGTCATCGGTCAGGAGCCGGGCGATGGTCGATTTCTTCACCAGTGACTGCACGATGGCTGAGAGCGTGAAGCCGAGTATCAGAGACCACGTGACCTGCCAGGTCATGGACCCGGCGGCGCCGAGCGCGTCAAGCAACCCGTTCCAGATCCGGTTCATCACGCATCCTCTCCTCCGTGTGCTCCTGCCAGGTTCGGCCTCAGGACTGCACTTTACGGTCGCTTCCACGCCACATCGAGATGCAGATGCCGGTGATGAAGACGGCCAGCAGCAACAGCGCGGGGGTCAGGTCGCGGCCTGCGTCGGAGGAGAATCCGGTGTGGGCGGTCACGACGCCCCCGATGAGGAACGCGAGGCCGGCTAGGATTGCTGTCGCTCCCAGCCATCGTCGGTAGAGCCCGCCGATCGCGATGGACAGCCCAAGGGCGATCAGGGTGAGTCCGTTGTTGAGGTGGAAGAACCCGCTGAGACCCTTCTCGAGGCCGCGCAGGCCGTCGGCGACCTGGAAGGCGGAGGTCTTTTCCGGTCCGGGCGCGGCGCTCGTCCAGGTGTCGATGGCGGAGCGCAGAGCGACTCCGTCAACGGCCATCTGCACCGTGAAGACCGCTGCGACGATGAGGGCCGTGACGGCGCCGATCACGGCGAGGGCGCCGGCGAGCCCGCGTTGACGGGACAAACCTCGAGCGAGTGCCAGCAGAGCGATCACGAGGAGCAGCGTGCCGAGGAACTGACCCATGTGGACGACCGTCCACGGCCCGTAGTGGGAGTACTCGGTGAAGGCGGCTTGGGAGTCGTTCGGGTCAGCGTGCGCTGGGTGCAGCTGGTCCATGGCGACCTGCAGGAGTACCCCGGTGATGCCGGCGGCGGCACCGATGCGCGGTAGCGCCGAGCCGGTGACGGCGTCATCGAAGATGGGAGACTGTCGGTGCGGTTCGGCGGTTGGGGGTGTGCTGGCGGAGGTGGAGACGTTGAGCTTCATGTCGTTTCCCATCTGTTGTCGGCCCGTTCGGGCCTTTGGGTGAACCGCCGGGCGGATGCCTCGGACAGTGGTGCGGCGGCGGCGCTGGGCGCGGCGGGGGGAATCGGAATGAGCAGCGCGAGGCTCGGCGTCGAGCCTGCGCGCGGGCGGGTTCCGGGGACGGGCACCCTGGCCGCAGCCGAGGCGAGGATCGAACAGCGGCCTCGGCCCATGCGTCCAGGGGCGCGACCGCGGTGGTCGTCTTCACGGCCGCAGCTCTGGTGCCACGCTCTTGTTGCCGACGGGGACGGACCTGGGACCCTCGACGGCGCCCTGGCTGGGCCCCGCTCGGTGAAGGCGGCGGTGGACGACGACCAGTGCGGTGAGGACGATGAGCGCGGGGACGTACTGCCACCCGCCCGGTGTGACGGACAGGGCGCCCGAGGCGTTGAACGACGAGTGCAGCGCCGCGGCGGCGAGCACACTTCCTCGGGTGTCCACGAGGAGCACACCGATCAGATAGCGCAGGAATGGCAGCGCGCCCAGCAGGAAGGCCCAGTTGACCAAGGCCTCAGTCCAGCTCGTCCCCGCCCAGCCGTTGCCCTCGAAGGCGAGCGGCAGGTGGATCAGCCCGAACGGGATCGCCGTCAACAGTGAACCGACGAGCAACCCGTGGCGGTCCATCAGCCGCTGTTGGACGAACCCGGACCATGCGGTTTCCTCCCACAGACTGGCCGTCAGGAGGATGAGCACGAAGAGCATGAGGTGGGTGAGCCCTTCCTCGACCCAGCCGTGATCCCGGAGGTGCAAGGTGCCGGTGGCGGCAGCGACGCCGACGGTGAGCACCGGCATTGCCAGCAGGATCGTGGCCCAGCGCCCGACTCCGATGCGCCACCTGGTGATCCCACGCAAGAGTCGGCGTACGGCGACCCGACCACCGATCCAGGACGTGATCAGGGCTGCTGTGCCGGTGAGGAAGACGAGTTCGGCCACCTTGCCGGGGAACAGGTCCAGCCCGGCGACGAGGAGCCCCATCTGGAGGGGAACGCTGAGCCCGACGGCGAGCACACAGAGCGCGGTGATCGGGCGCTGGACGGCGTAATGCCTCATCGGACTTCCCTCCGCCCGCGGGTGCGCGCCGCGAGGGCGCAGAGCGTGAGCGCCCAGCCGAGGAGGGCGCTGAGCGCGCCGTACTTCGTGGTCAGTCCCCGCAGGTCGATGCCGGGCATGGCTACTCCTTGCTCTGGCGGGAGAGGGAGTCGTTACCGCTGGGGTGGTGTCCGGCGACGCCCGCGAGGACCCGGTGCACGCGGCGCAGGGCCGGCGCCTCGCGCTCGGACCAGGCCGAGACGACGAAGTCGGGCAGCGGTGCGAGCATGCGGGCCTGCTCGCCCTCGTCAGCGGCGGCGAGCATCATCGCCAGCACACGCAGCTCGTCGGCCGGCGGGATCTTCGCGCGGCTGCGCGCCATGCTGCCCGCCTGCTCCTCGGCAGTGATGTGCACGGCGAGCAGCGGCACCACCGAACGGTCCTCCTCCTCGAGGTGGGCCAGCACCACCTCGCTCAGCCGCGATAAGGCGAGGGACCGCTCGGGAGGGGACAGGGCGTGGTCACGGACCCGGTCGACGAGCGGGTCCATCTGCGCGTGCTCGGCCTCCAACAGCGCGAGCAGCCGGGCGGCGCCCGGGGCACGCGCCGCCAGGAGCGGCCAGTGGAACTCGTCCTCCTCCCGGTGGTGGCGCAGCAGGTGATCGGTGACCAGCCGCAGCTGCTCCTCGACGATCACCTCCTGCTCCGGTGTCATTCTCGAGCCGGCGAACGCGGCGGCCAGGCGGGGAAGCTCGTTGCGCAGCAGGGCGTGGGTGAGGGTGAAGCCGATCAGGTCGGCGCGGTCAGTGGTCTCTGGCATGGGTGGCTCCTTCGGAAGGGTTCTGCCTCTACCCTGCGCGGGTCGGCTTTCCGCACTGTTGCTGTTCGGGGGGTGGATCTTTCCGGCGTCTAAACGCGCGCCCGGTGCATACTGCGCTCATGGGCTCCGACCTGGTTTTGCGGCTCGGACCCCTGCGGCTCGAGCGGGGCGGGCAGGAGGTCGACGTCGGGGGTGCGCGGCAGCGGGAGGTCCTGGCGCGGCTCGCCGTCGCGGGTGGGCAGCCCGTCACGGCACAGGCGTTGCTCGCGGACGTCTGGGGTGCCGTGTCTGGGGACTCCGCAGCGGCGTCGTTGCACGTCAGTGTCTCCAAGCTGCGGCGTTCGATCGACCCGGGCCGCCACGCCCGGGGGTCCTCGCCGCTGGTCAGCACGACGGGCGGCTACGCGCTGGCCGTCGGCTCCGACGCAGACGAGGTTGAGGACCGGGCCCGACGGGCGGCGAGCCTGCTCCGCGCGGGTGACCTGCTCGGCGCGCACGACGCTCTGGTCGGAGTGCAGACGACCTGGCGCGGTGAGCCCTACGAGGAGATCGGCGAGCACGCGTGGCTGGTCCACGAACGCCGACGCTGCGATGAGCTGCGCGTCTACGTCGCCGAGCTGTACGCCGAGACCAGCCTGCGTCTGGGCAAAGACGCGGGCGAGATCGTGCTCGATCTGACCGGGCTCGTCTCGCGGCATCCGACCCACGAACGGCTGGCTGTGCTCCTCGCCGTAGCGCTCTACCGTCAGCAGCGCCAAGACGACGCGCTGTCGGTGCTCCGCTCGACCCGTGAGCACTTGCGCGACCGCTCCGGGCTCGACCCGGGGCCTCAGGTGCAGTCCATCGAGCACCTCATCCTGGCCCAGCAGCCCGACCCCTACGCTGCACCGGTCCAGGCCCAGACGAACCCCAGGGCAGTGGTACCCCGCGGCGCTGTCCCGAGGCCCTCCATGGTCGGACGCGGACATCCGCGAGCAGTCCTCGCGGCCGCGGCAGAGGCCGCCCACGCAGGAAGGCTCACGACGGTGCTCCTGGTCGGGGAGGCCGGCATCGGCAAGACCCGGTTCGCGCACGCCATCGTCGACGACCTCGACTCTCGCGGCTGGCGGTCGGTGTGGTCTAGCGGCACCGAGGACGACGGCGCACCAGCCCTGTGGCCGTGGCTCTCGCTCGTGCGCCAGGTCGGCCTGCTGGTCCCGATGGGGCGCGAGCTCGAAGCCCTGACCGAAGGTGCGGGTGCCATGGTCTCACCGCGCGATGCGGCCGCCGAGCGCTGGCGGCAGACCCGACGGATCGGTAAGCTACTGCGGGAGGCGGCCCAGCACAGCCCGTTGCTGGTGGTGATCGACGACCTGCACTGGACCGACGCCGCGTCCCAGGCGCTGCTCGCGGAGCTCACCGTCCACGCGGACGAAGGCCGCCTGCTGGTGCTCGTCACAGCCGCCCAGCACGCGCCCCCGACCTGACCGCCACATTCGCCCGCTTGGCCCGCTCGGGAGCGATCCGGCTAGCGCTCGAGGGACTCACCGAGGCCGACGTGCAAGCCCTGGCGGCCGGCGCCGGACTCGAGGTCGACGCGCGGGCCCTGCGGGAGCGCACAAGCGGGAACCCGTTCCTCCTGCAGGAAACCGTCGCCTTCGCGGCCGAGACCGGCGCATCGCCGCTGGATGTCGTGCCCGCCTCGGTGGCCGATGTCCTGGGCGCCCGCATGGCCCGGCTCGCGACTCCCGGCGAGGACGTGCTCATGGCGGCCTCCGTGATGGGCTCGGTCGCCGACGCCGACTCGATCGCCGCCCTGGCCGACCTCGAATCCGACCAGGTCGAGACCGGGCTGGAAGCGGCGCTGGAGGCGGAACTGCTGAGTATGGGACGCGACGGTGTCATCCGCTTCCGACACGACCTCGTCCGGGAGACGGCCTACGCGCGGCTCGGCGCGGTTCGCCGCTCCCGCCTGCATGCTCGGGCCCTGACGCGGCTCGCCGCAGCCGGTGGCCTCAACCCGGCTCTGCTCGCATCGCACGCACGCCACGCCGGGCCGGCCCACGCGCACGAGACGGTGCATTGGTCGATGGCCGCAGCCCGCGAGGCCGCCGCACGCCGGGCCCCCGACTCGGCGCTGCAGTGGTGGCTGGCGGCCTACGCGGCGGACGGGTCCGCCGTAGGCGGCGATCCCGCGCGGCGGATGGAGGTCCTGCTCGGGCTGGTACGCGCCCAGCTCGACGCGGGTGACGAAGTCGGTGCCATAGGCACTCGTACCGAGGCCGTGCGCGCTGCGGCCGAAATCGGCGACCCGGCCCTGATCGCGCGGGCGTTGACGTCGCTGGATCGGCCGCTGGTCTGGCTGCCGCGGCCGATGGGCCACGTCAACGAGGAGATGGTGCAGCACCTCGAGCAGGCCCTGACCACGGCACCGGACCCTGAAATGCGGATCATGCTGCTGGCCACGCTGGCGATCGAACTCTACGCGCCGGGACAGGAAGTCCGTTGCGACCAGCTCACCGCGGAAGCGGTGCGGCTCGCGGAAGACATCGGTGACGCGAGGAACATGGCATTCGCGGCCAACGCCCGCGTGGTCGCCACCGCCTTTCCCGGGCGCGAGCGGGAGCGAGCGCAGGGCGCCGACCAGCTCGTGGAACTCGGACGCACCGCGGCGCTGCCCAGCGTGCAGCTCGCAGGCCATCAGCTGGCGTGCCGGCTCCGCCTCCAGCTCTTCGAGGTAGGCAGCGCCGACGAGCATGCCCGTCACGCACGGCGGATGGCGGCCGAGCTGCGGTTGCCGTTGCCTGCCCTGCAGCAGCGGCTCTGGGACTGCTCCCGGAGGGCCCTCGACGGCGACGTGCCCGCCGCGTTGCGCGCGCTTGATGAGCTAGACGAGCTCGACTGGCCGTGGTGGGGCCGCGAAGCGATGCTCGCAACGACGCGGCTGACCCTGCTGCTGCACGCAGGCGCCTTCTCCGACGTCGGCCCGTTGCTCGAGGCCGCCGACCTTGTCCATCCGGGCATCGCCGCCGACGCCGCGACGCTCGCATCGCTCGGAATGGGCTCGACCCTCGCGGCGCCTCGCGCCACCGCCCAGCGCGACTGGACGTGGATGGCGGCAGGATGCATCCACGCGCAGGCAGCCCTCGCGGTTGGCGACCAGGACGCCATCCGGTCGACGTACGAATTGTTGCTGCCGGCATCTGGGATGATTGCTGCCACCGGCTCATTCCATGCAGGACCAGTCGACCGGTACCTGGCGGACCTCGCGGCCACACTCGGACGCCCCGACGATGAAAGGCGCCACCGCGAACTGCTCGCCGACCTCTCAGCACGAGAGGGCCTCCACGGCTGACGCCGACCCCCTCAAAGGGGCCCCGATCGTCACACTCGCTCGGTCATGCCCCCGCGAGCCTGTCCACCAATGGAGCCAACACGTCGATGTCCTCCTCCCAACACGTGGACTAGGTCAAGCCCCAGCGCTCACGCCGTTCCAGGAGCGCCGTTCGACCATCCGATCGGCGTCGCCGACCCGGGCGTCCGGGCTCGAAGAGATCTGGGGCCTAGGTCAGCCCTCCCCATCGGGGGGACGGCATCTCCGCCGCGAGCCCAACAAGAGTCAGCAGATGCCGGCAGCGCACGGACGCTCCGCCGCCCCGAGTCGCCAGCGCCGACAACGAGGACCCCTTCCTCGGGCAGTTGGGCCCGCGTAGGCTGCGCTCGACTGACGACCTCCCGCTGGCGGCGAGCGCCAGCGGCATGACAAACAGCACCACGGAGCACGGGGATCGGTCGTCGGGTTGTCGGCAGCGAAGGCGAGGACCGACGGGGACACACAACACGGTGACCACCATAGGAGGCCGGGCGAGCGATCACCGCTAGGGAAGGCCAGCGCCGGGAGGCCAGCTCGTGAAGGAGGCACTGTGGATGTGCCCGTCACGGCTCATCGTCGGCGAGGTGCGTCAGGCCGAACCGCACGACCTGCTCATCGGCCTTCACTCCGGGCTCCCGGATAATGCCCTGACGCACCTCAGGGGTGACTTCCAGACCCGCTCTTGTCTACAGCCGGATCAGCCAGGATCGCAACGGTGCTGGGCTGGGCGTCGAGCGTCAGCTCGAAGACTGCACCGCGCTTGCCGGCCGACTCAACAATGGGACGTCGTCGGCCACCACATGGACAACGATGTCAGCGCCTACTCCGGCAAACCCCGACTTGGACACATCGCGCGGATGTCTGACCTTGAGGCGAACTGATCCGGCACACCGTTCACGAGCCCCAGCCGGGCGCCTGACCGCTGGTGTCGGTGGCAGGCAGCTGCTCCGCCACCAGGCAGGTGGTCGGCTGAGGCTACTCGGGGAGACCGGCTTCGCGGGCACGCAGGACTGCTTGGGTCCGGTCGGCGACGTGAAGCTTGGCGAATACCGTCGAGAGCTGGTGTTGACCGCCAGGCTTCCTGAGGATGACGGCGTCATCGTGAGCTGATGTTGCTGCGGTTCGGGGACTGGGGTCGGCCGGTGGCTTGCCGTGGTTGGTGTGCGACGTCAGGGTGAGGACGTCGTGAATATGGGCGACGGC
>JBBRSE010000078.1:0-15770 GCA_038245655.1 Mycobacteriales bacterium
ACCTACGCCGACGCCGTCCTACTCAACGGGCAGCCGACCGGACACCCCAACGACGCGCTCGACACCGCCTGCACCCTCTACCTCGCCAACATCGAACAGTGAATCAACCCAGTCAAGGACTTACGCGGCGCTGCACTAGTGTGCGCGGATGGGCTTCTACCGTGAGCAGGTCCTGCCCCGCCTGGTCGACCGGGCCTGCGGCAGCAGCGGCTTGCGCGAGTGGCGGGCCGAGGTGACAGAGGGACTGACGGGACGGGTCGTCGAGATTGGGTTCGGCTCCGGCCTGAACGTCGAGCTCTACCCACCAGAAGTTGCAGAGGTGCTGGCCGTCGAGCCGGCGGCCGTGGCCCGCAGGCTGTCCGACAAGCGCGTCGCTCGGTCAGCGGTGTCCATCACACACATCGGTCTCGACGGGCAGTCCATCCCCCTCGACGACGACAGCTGCGACAGTGCACTCTCGACCTTCACGTTGTGCACCATTCCTGACGCGCCGCAGGCGCTGGCCGAGCTGCGCCGGGTGCTGCGTCCGGGTGCCCAGTTCCACTTCCTCGAGCACGGTCTCGCACCCGACCCGGCGGTGGCCGCCTGGCAACGACGGCTCGAACCGTGGCAACGGCGCCTGGCCGATGGCTGTCATCTCACGCGCGAGCCGATAGCGCTCCTGCGCGAGGGGGGTTTCACGATCGAGCACGTCGAGGAGCGTTACGCCAAAGGGCCGAAGCCCTGGAGCTGGTTCAGCGCCGGGATCGCGAGCAAGCCCGGCTAGCTACGTCGGCTCGGCGTGGCGGGTCGTCTCGACAGGGTCAGGGAGGCTGAGGTTGGTGGAATGTCGTTGTGCGCCGTCGCCGCGATCAAGGACAATGGACGGGTGACCCCCAGGACGGTGCCCCTTGGAAGATCACCTCGTAGGTTCACGTCGCCGCGCGAGGTCGCCGCAGACATTGTCGGATTGTGGCTGCGCGCGCCCGCTCTGGCGGCGGTGTACCTCCGCGAAGTGCTGGATCCGACACTCCGCGAGCGAATCATGGTCGCGGTCAGCCGCGTCAACGCGTGCGCCGGCTGCACGGTGGTGCACGAGCGCTGGGCACTACGCGTCGGCGTCCCCGTTTCGGACCTGGAGGCGCTCGGCCTCGGCGATCTGGCCCGACTGGATGACCGCAGTCGCGCCGCCATCGTTTACGCGACCGCCCTCGCCGAGGGGCGTTTTCGCGGGATCCCGGACGGCGAGCTCATCGCCTCGGCCCGCCGCTACCTGACAGCGGGCGAGCTTCGCGCGGTGGAAGCCGTCGCGCGCATGATGGCTCTCGCTAACCTGAGCGCGAACACCCTGCGCCACACGTCCCACGCTCCCGGGCGGGACCGGCTCATGGCCAGTGGTAGTCGGGCATCGCGGGCCGGCTGATATCTGCCGCTCCGGCGCAACACCCAGGAGCAAGGCGCTGCCTGCACTCCTCGACAGCCTGCAACTCGAAATCGGCTACCAACCTGCCGACACCGCGGTCGACGTCACCCTCACACTCCACGCCAACTGCCAACACCAAGCCTCCCGGCAAGAAACGTCGCAGGACTCGTCCGTGCCCCCGGGGGAGTTGGACCAGTCCTCCGACGCGCAATGCGGCTGGTCAGGCGACTATCGCTGCCGTAGAAGAGCTGCCAGCCTCGCGGGCTGAGGCTCCCATGGGCGCCACGGCGCCGCACTCGGGTGCCGTCACACTGAACCCGTTTTCGCCCTGGGCGGGGGCGCTGGAGTTCTCCTTTGGCGGTAGCGATCTCCCGTTGAACGAGGGCGATCAAAGTCCCGGGAACTTCGGCTGCCTACTGTTTCTGGCGGCTGGCTCCGCGTCGCTGAGCGGGGGCTTTCCAAGCTGAGTCAGCCTCTGCGACAAGGCGGCAGCGAATCGCTGACCGAGGGATGTGACTAATCGTCCGGCTCGGGCGGCTGGTCAGCCTCCGCGAGGCCGTCCCGGTCTGCCGCCGCCGCGGTGCGGTCAGTTTTGGAGTCAATGCGATCTTGGGTTGCGTCGCGACGTGCTTTCAGCGCCGCTTGGTTCTCGGGTTGGCTGTCGTGAAGGAAGGATTCGAGGCTGGCGCGCTTGTCGCGTACGTCGGCGACGTGGTCACGAGCGTCGGCTCGATTGTCCCGCTCGGCTGCGCCCGCCAAGATGTCTTGCGTCTGCACTTGCCGGTCTGCCTGCGCGGCGTCGCGGGCGTCAGAGCGCGCTTCGCGCGTCTCTAAGTCGTTCTCCCGCTCGGTGATGGCCTTTTCGCGAGCCTCGGAGTCGCCGTTGGGTGCGTCGTCAACGCGATCATGCCCCGGCTGCTGAGCTGCCACGCCACGCTCCCGTCGTCAGCAAAACGTTAACTGGCATGGGCGGGAGCCCGTCAAGCATCCGGCACGTTATTCGGTGAGTCTCCACGCCCGCAGGGGGTGATCCACGAGCAGGCCGTCGGGCTCGATCGCGAGCGATCGCAGAACGGCAACGGTCGGCGGTCGTAGTGCCTCCGGCAGGCGTGTCTGGACCAGGAAGTCGAGGATCGAACGTCCGAGCGGGTCGGCGTCGTCAAGGCAGATGTGCAGATCCAATGCGCCGACGATGAAGGATTCGCCGGCGGCCAGCCCGCTGGTCACGATCGCACTGTGCGTCGTCTCGGCCCACCATTGCTGGTGTCCCACCGAGCTGGGCGGCGCCAACGTGGCGGCCAGCTCATTGAGCCCGGCTTGTGGCGCCTGCAGGACGAGGATCTCACCGTCCGGCGCGAGCATTCGCCTGGCCAGCTCCAGGGCGACGGCGACGTCGGGAACGTAGTAAAGCGAATGAGCGAAGATGATGACGTCATAGAGGTCCGATGGGGTCAGCTCGTCGAACGACGCGGTGATCGTCGACACCGCCAGTCTCGGGCGTCCCAATCGGGTCAGGCGCTCGCGGAACGCGGACCCGCTGGCTGCGTGCGGATCCAGCCCGACGTAGGTCACCCGCCGCGCTGGGTCGGAGGCCGTCAACGCCGCCGCGACGACGCCGTCGACCGTGCCGTCACCGGCGCCCACGCTCAGGATCGACACCGGGTCGCCTTGCGCGCATCTCGGCGCCAGGGTGTCGAGCAGCCAGTGCGTGAGCTGGCGTCGCTGGGTACTGCGTTCCTCGAACGCGGCGTGAGCGCGCGCGTAGGTGTCGCCGTCGATCGCCGGTAGCGGGAGCAGCGGCCGGGCGGCGCTGCGGAGCTCGTTGAGGGCCACCCGGGTCTGCGCGGAGGAGCGGTTCGGGGGGACGCCGACGGTCATCGTCCGACCTCCCGTCCGCGGCAACGCTGCGCGCGACCTACTGTCGAGCTAAGCAGAGCGCCACATCGAGTGCTCGGCGGGCAAGCCCGAGACAGAGGAAGCCGTCGTATGGCGCCATCGCTGCACGAAGCCGACACCAGTCCCGCCCCGGATACCGCGGCCCGCAGCCTGCAGCACTGGAGCGAGTCCGGCCGCGGCGAGATGGACGCGTTCTACGCGCTGGCCACCGAGGACTACCGGCAGCTCGCGGGCGCTGCCAACTGGGCCGCGCTGCTCGGCGCGCGGGCCGGTGACGGGTGGAGCCTGCTCGACGTTGCCTGCGGCTCAGGCAAGTTCCCGTCAGCCCTGCTGAAGACCGGCATGCTCCGGGCGCTGCCTGCCCTGCGCTACGACCTGCTGGACCCGTCCACCTTCTCGATCGCGGAAGCCAGGGCCCAGCTTGCGCCGCCCTTCGTCCCCGGCCGGGAGCTCGCGATCACGCTTCAGGAGCTGGACCCCCACCTGCGTTATGACGTGGTGTGGGCCACCCACGCCCTGTACGCACTGCCGCCGGACGAGCTGTCCGAGGCGGGCCGCCGCTTCGCCGGTGCGCTCAGCCCTGGCGGCCTCGGAGTCGTCGCCCAGGCCACCGCCCGTTCGCACTACCTCGCGTTCTACGACGCCTACCGGGCCGGCGTGAACCCGGCGACGCCGTACACCTCGGCGGAGCAGGTGCGGGACGCGCTGCGCGCTGCTGGAGCGCATGTGCGCGAGCAACGGATCACCTACACGACGGGGACCGCGGACCGGGTAGTAGCCGAGGGGTTCCTTCAGCGGTGCGCCTTCGACGACCGGTACAGCCTCGAGGAGCTGGAGCAGGCGCCCGTTCTGGGGGAGTACCTGGCGGGTTGCCGGCAGCCCGACGGCTCGTACCGCTTCGCCCACGAAGTCGCGCTGCTGTGGCTCGAGTGAGCATCCACCCGTGACGGACGATGATTGGGTCGGTGACGATCAGCAGTGGTGGGACTGGTACATCACGCTCGCCGACAATCCGGACGCCGGCGGGGAGCTACTTCCCGGTCCGGCCGCCGCCCTCGTCCCTGCGGCGACCGAGCAGCAGGTTGCCAGCGAGCTCGCCGAGCCGTACCCGCTGACCGAAGCCATGGTCGAGGCCTTCCGCCGCGACGCGTTCGTGAAGCTGCCGGCGGTGCTGTCCCCGGCTGCTGTCACGTTGCTCGACCAGCGGCTCGAGAGTTTGCTGGCCGCGGAGCACGGACGCGACACCGCCGGCCGCTTCCTCGCCCTCGAGCAGATGTGGCTCGGTGACCCGCTGATGCGCGCCGTCGCGCTGTCTGCACGGCTGGGAGACCTCGCAGCCGAGCTGATGGGCGTCAAGGCAGTCCGGCTCTACCACGACAACGCGCTGTCGAAGGAGCCTGGCTGCGGGCGCACCCCGTGGCATCACGACGCTGCGCACTTTCCGTTCCATCCGCCGACCGCGGCAACCGTATGGATCCCCCTGACCGACATCCCGGTGGCCATGGGGCCGTTGAGCTTCGCGCGCGGTGCGAACCTTCGACGTCACGTCGCTGATCTCGCGTTCGACGAGACGCACCCGGCGTACGACGGGACGGTCAGTCGCCGGCTTCGTGACGCCGGGGTCGAGGTGCAGGACGGCCCGTTCGCCGCCGGCGACGTGAGCTTTCACGCGGCGCAGTGCTTTCACACCGCCGGTGCGAACCGGACGACGATGCCGCGGCGCGCGCTGGCCACGACCTACCTCGCCGACGGTGTCCGAGTGCGAAGTGACCTGACGATTCTCAGCGGAACCTGGCGGGAGTTCATCCCCGATGCCGCGCCGGGTCAGCGCATTGCCGGGCGCCTCAATCCGCTGGTGGGGCGCAGTCAGGTTGGTACATCTAGCTGAGCTCCGTGAGGCCGAGCATGGCGGAGAAGCGGTCCATGAGACTCATGGTGCACAGCAGGGCGAGTTCGACGATCTGCCGGTCGACCGGACGACTTCTTCGCCTGCCACGCCATGCGCACCTCCCCGTGTGGGTCTCCTGCGCCGAGCGGAACCGGCGAATGGAGGCATGCCTCGAGAGGATGAGTCTCGGGGTGGTCAGGCCTGGCGGTGTTCGGTCACTCGTGGTCTCGGATCGTCTCGCGGAGCGAGCGTCGGTTGCGGGGCTCGGTGCGGTTCCTCGCGTCGGTGAGCTGGCGGACGAGATCGTCGCGCACTTCGGTCAGAGCCTTGTCGATGTCGGGCTCTTCGGACGTCGCCACGAGCCGATCGCTCCCCGCGATCCACGCTTCGAGCACCGTCCGCTGGCTTGGCGTCGCGCGCTGCTTGACCGAGAGCTCCAATTCGACCGTGCCCCGGGGGAATGACCCCAGGCGACTGGTGAGGTTGCTCCAGCCTGCAACGATGCGGTCCCGTTCGCGGGCGTCGAACCCGCTGCCGAGCCGAAGGCTCGTTTCCACCGATGCCATATCGTCGTGCTTTCCCATGGCTATGTCCCCTTCGTCGTACCGGATCGGTTGCGTGGTGTCGTGCATGCCGCGGGCCGGAGGGTCCTCAATAACGCAGCAACGCGGCGGCAGCAGAACTCACGCCGAGAGTATCCGGGTCGGTGACGACCACCTCGCCGTTGTGCGCCAGCGTCTCGAACACCGCGCGGTCGACCAAGTCCCCGTCGCTGATCGAGCGAGCGTCGGTCACCGAGACGTTGCCGTGTTCGTCGATACGTCCCCACACGGGGGGGCTGTTGGTGACAAACAGCTGAGCCACACGGGCATCGCGTGCAGCAGTGACGACGTCGGAGATGGAGTCGGCAGTGTTACCGGTACCGGCCGCGTTGTGGAACCGGTCGATCGTCGCGGCGATTGTCGCAGCGATCTGTGGTTGCACGATCCGCCACGCGGCACCATGCAGTTCGACCAACGAACGGTGCTCGGGGTTGCCGGCGATGGCCTCATCGGCAACGTTCGAGTACCTGGTCACCGAGCGGTAGATCGGCAAGTAGGACTCGATGCATGCCAGCACCAAGGTGTCGCGTGCGCCGCCCAACGCATCGATGACACCACGGTCGACCGCCCGCAGGAAACGCTCGATCGCGTCCCTCTCGACCTCACCACCCCTGCCGTGTCCGTGGAACGCCACATCGCCGCCGCCGACCGAATGCGACTGGAGCTGACGTTCGGGATCCTCGAATGCGAGTGCGGCGTCCATCGACTCGGGGATCGACTCCGCATCGAGCCGGCTCATCGTGTTGCCGGTCGCTTCGAAGAGCTGCACGGAGTTCTGGGACAGTGCCAACACGAAGCAGCGGTCATCGCCGGGCACCGAAGCAAGCAGGGGGCGGACCCGGAAAGATCCGGCCACCGTAACCTCCTCGGCCAACATCAGTGGCACCCGGAAGCGTTCGAACCGACCTCGTCCGCTGAACACCGCCAGCCCACCGGATTGGTGCTGCCAGAACGAGGAGTCGTCGACCAGCGCCGACACCGGGGCCAGGATCTCGTCGATGATCGGGGGCTCGGTGCCGGCATCGGACAACGCCGATCGGGCCGCCTCGACAAGGTTGCGCAGCCGCACCGGGTCCTGGGTCGTGGTCTCGGGTCCGAACCGATGTGTCGGCAAGAACAGCGAGACGCACGGTCCGTCCACAGAGCCTAGCGATGCGACATCACGCATCGAGATCGGATCAATGTCTGCGACGACCTGCACCGTGTCCATGCCCCGGACCGTACCCGCAGATGCGCCAGTCTCCGCCGCAGCTCCGCACGATGATCCGACCGTGGCTTGGTTCTTCCGGTCGGACACCGAAAGGCCCCTGTAGTGCCCGTGAGCCTGTAGGTCAGCATGGTGGCGGAGGGCTTCCGGCCGATCCGCCGGCTGCGTGACCTGACCCGTACCCGGACCACGATCGCGCGGGAACGGGCCCGCGAGTTCCAAAGGCTGGAGAAGCTCCTGGAGGACGCGGCTGCCGCATGGGCATCTGCTTCGGCTGCGTCCTGCCGCTACGCGAAGGGGCGGTCCGCGACTTGCGCAACGGCCAGGTCACCACCGCCGCGCCCGGTGACGGCGTGCTCGTCCAAACCTGCATCTCGGCTGCGGCCGGGCGCTGCGACCTCGACATCTAGGAGACCCGGCATATGACCGCCCTTCAGCACAAGCCCGACAACGCAATCGCGCACCTGACTGCCGACGACGTCGAGAATCTCGGCCGCGAGTTGGACGCCATTCGCCAGTCCGTGCTCGACAGCCGCGGCGAGCGTGACGCGACCTACATCCGCAAGGTCATCAAAGTGCAGCGCAGCCTCGAACTCAGCAGCCGCGCCGTGCTGCTCGCCAGCCTTTCCCACCCGCCTGGGTCGTCGGCACCGTTGGCCTGTCGATCGCCAAAATCCTGGAAAACATGGAGATCGGGCACAACGTCATGCACGGCCAGTGGGACTGGATGCGCGATGCGAAAATCCACTCCACGACGTGGGAGTGGGACAACGCCACCCCCTCGGACATGTGGAAGCACTCGCACAACGAGCTGCACCACACCTACACGAACGTCCTCGGCCGCGACAACGACCTCGGCTACGGCATCATGCGCGTCGACGAGGACCAGAAGTGGGTGCCGCTCTACCTCGCGCAGCCCCTGTGGAACGCGCTCAACGCCTGCTTCTTTCAGTACGGCATCGCCGCCTACGACCTCGAAATCGGCAAATACCTCAAGGGCCGTAAGGACAAGCCTGCGTTCAGGGCGCAGGTCAAGAAGGTGCTCGGCAAGGTCAAGAAGCAGGCTTTGCGCGACTACGTCATTCACCCTCTGCTGTCCGGCCCCTCAGCGGCGACGACCTTGACCGCCAACGCGGCCGCCAACCTCGTCCGCAACCTGTGGACCCACTCGGTCATCATGTGCGGACACTTCCCCGAAGGCGTCGAGACGTTCACCAAGACCAGCATCGACGGCGAGACCCGCGGCGAGTGGTACCTACGCCAGATGCTCGGCGCCGCCAACATCACCGGCAGCGAGGCCATGCATCTGATGACCGGCAATCTGTCCTTCCAGATCGAGCATCACCTGTTCCCCGACCTGCCCAGCAACCGCTACCAGGAGATCGCACCCGCCGTGCAGGAGCTATTCGAGCGCTACGGGCTCACCTACACCGATGGATCGTTCCCGGTGCAGCTGGCCTCAGCCTGGAAGAAGGTCTTCCGGCTCTCGCTCCCCAACAAGCCGCTGGGCAACGTGCCCGTTGTAGCCCTCCCGACCCTGAACGAGCAGCCGAAAGCAATGGCCGCATGAGTGCACGGCAGTCGGCCAGGGCAGTACGCCTGCGCGCGCAGTTGGACTCGCACGAGGCCAATGGCAACGCTAGGCAGGCAACCGCGTGCGGCTCATTTCCGGCCGCGAACTTCGTTCGACACAGCCACCTTGACTCACGTCTGGTCACTGTTGCGTGGGTGAGCCTGCTGATGATCTTGCCAGCCCGGCAGCGGACCTTGCGTGAACGGCATGCCGTAGATGGATAACCGCCGCCCGCCGACCTCAAAGGCCTCCGCCATACCCCGAAGGAAGGCCTCGATCGCACCGACCGGCTCGTTGAACCGGCCCTGCGAAGTGGACACGCCGGCCTCGGTGCACGCCTGCGCCGCCAGTTCTCCGAGCCGGTCAGGCGCGTTCATAGCTACGGTCTCGGGCCCGCGGACAGGGTGCCGGGGCGGGCCGTGCATGACGCAACTCGTCGATCTCGACCCGTCCTTCACGTTCGAAACCTTCGCCGAGTGCTTGCAGGACCTTAGAGACAGCTGTCTCGCACCTTGCCGCAGGAACCGTCGCGACGCCCTCATGAATCCGGCCGTCAAAATATGAGGCTTTAGCCCTTTCGTAGGTGCGTTGGCGGCAGGCCGATCCGTCCAACTCCCCATCAGCTCAACCTAGCTCCCGACCTCGTCGCTGGAGGCAAAGTGCTCCGATCATGGCTACCCGACGGGTCCAGCCGCTTTGCGTCGATCGGCCGCAGTGAGGCCCACAGCAAGGAGATCGTCGTATGTCGGTCATTTCACGTCCGACCGGAGGCGACGCAACTCGGCGTTCTCGGCTTCCAGTTCCGCAAGGCGCTGACGCTGGGGACCCAGCCGCGTTTCAAGCTCCGCGAGGGTGTAGCGCGGGGTGATGTGCTGCTGGCAATTCCAATCGAACGCCTCGACCGTGACGACGACGCCCCGCTCGACCACGGCGTCGTAGCGGTCATCGACGAGCCCCGCTAATGCGGCCGGCTCCTCGCTCGCGTACTTGACGGTGGCGTGTCCGTAGATCTTCAGGCGCTCTCGGGTGGGGTAGTTCATGACGATCAGAGCGACCCGATCGTTGCCTCGGACGTTGCCAGTGCTGATGTATTGAAGGTTGCCGCGGAAATCGGCCCAACCGATGCTGTGGTCGGTGAGGACCTTGAGAAAGCCCGGAGGGCCGCCGCGGTACTGCACGTACGGCCAGCCGGTCTCACTCACGGTTGCCAGGTAGAAGCTGTCGCGGGCGGCGAGGTAGTCGCGGACATCTTCGGTGAGCGGATCCGCACCCTCGGCGGAACCGTGTCGAGCCTGATGACGCGCGTAGAACCGCCTGCTGCCGTAGCGCTCTTGCTGCTTCTGAACGTCTTCGGTGAACGCGATGTGGTCGTAGCTGTCGCTCACCGCTAGCTTCGCTGACCCGGTGCAGCGGTGAAGGTCGCGAGTGGCTCGGCTGGGTCGACGATGTACGTCGAGAGCATGACGCCCGTTTCAGGTCCGAGGTCGAGCGCGTTGTGTGCCGTGCGGGGCGCGATAAGAAAACCGTCTCCCGCGTTCAGGGTCAGCGTCGGATGGTCCTGGATCTCCATCAGTACCGTGCCGGCGATGATGTAGCCGACCTCCTCACCGGGATGGATATGCCAGCCCGATGCGACCCCGGCCGGGATCTCGGTGCGAACTTGGACGATGTCCCGGCCGGGGATCGAAGATCCGCTGCGTTGAACCTCGGTACGTTTCAGACTCTTCGCGAGGTCGTCAGTCTGCTGCGCTGTCGCCATAACGTCGGAGCACATGGTGGCACTTCCTATCCGATGGGGGCTGCCTGTTCGGGTTTGGAGCTAGTGCTGGCAAAGAACGCAATCAGATCCTGCGCAGCCTGAACGGGTTGGTCTTCGACAAGGAAGTGACTGCTGTCGAAGCCCCGGCCGGTCACCGCCGCGGCCCACGGCCGCCAGACGTCGAGAACGTCACCGTAGAACCGCGGTAGGGCGCCTCGGGCGCTCCAGAGCGCCAAGAGCGGGCATTCGATCCGCCGCAGCCCGAAGTCTTCATCGTCGTGACGGCGGTCGACTGTCGCACCGGCGCGGTAGTCCTCGCAGATCGCTTCGACGGTGCTCGGGTCATCGAGTAGCGAGCGGTACGCGGCTACCACCTCCGGCGGATACCGGCCAGGGGCGGCGCCGACGCCGAGCGTGCGGACGTGGAGGTCGAAGAACGCGTCGGGATCGGCGCCGATGAGACGTTCTGGCAGGGGAGCGGGCTGAGCGAGGAATGCCCAGTGCCAGTACGTCAAGGCCAGCAGGGCGTCGGCGCGCGCCCACACCTCACCGGTCGGAACGACGTCGAGCACCGCGACCCCGGTGATGCGCTCGGGATGGTCGAGGGCCATCCGATACGCCACGCGGCCTCCGCGGTCGTGTCCCGCGACTGCGAATTGCTCATGGCCGAGCGCGACCATTGCCTGCACCAGGTCTTTCGCCAGCGCCCGCTTGGAGTGAGCGACGTGGTCGGGCGACGGCGTCGGTCGAAACGATGCTCCGTAGCCCGGCAGATCGGCGGCGACGACGCTGAAGACCTCGGCGAGCGCCGCCGCCGCACCGTGCCACATGAGGTGGGTCTGCGGGTACCCGTGAAGCAGCAGCAGTGCAGGGCCACTCCCGCCGACGCGGGCGTAGATCTTCCCGCGCTCGGTTTGCAGCGCCTGTTCGTCGAAGCCGTCGAACACTGGGCGGCCGGTCAGGTGTTGTGGAGAGCTGCCCGCAGGAACCTGGTCGCTTGGGCGATGGCCGCGCGGGCAGCGCGTGTTTCGCTCAGCGGGTTCAGCAGCATGAAGTCGTGGACGGTGCCGTCGTAGCGCACCGTAGTGACCGGCACACCGGCCAGCCGCAGCTTGGCGGCGTAGGCCTCACAGCTTGTCGATCGGTGCAGCTTGCAGGTCGTCAAGCACTTTGCGGGCCGCTTCCGGACCGAGCTCGTAGAGGAACGGGGGTTTTGGCCGTGGCGTCGGCAAGGGCTTGTGCGGGCTCGAGGACGATGTGATTCTGGATGTGATTCTGAACGGGCATGACGGTTCCCTTTTGGGCGTGGACGGCTGATGACCTAGCTGAGCTGGTCAAGGAAAGCGAGCAGCTCGCGGTTGACCTCAGCGGCGTGGGTCACGCACATGAGATGCGGCCCGCCGTCGATCTCGACGTAACGCGCCTTCGGCAATGCGGCGGCCAGCCGACGCCCTTGGCCGTCGATGGGCAGGATGCGGTCGGCGGTGCCGTGCAGGATGAGGGTCGGCACGTCGATGCGCATGATGTCCTTGGCGAAGTCGGTCAGCCAGCCTGGCGGCGAAGCCCAGGTTGCGTACGGGGACGCCTCGGCCCCGGCCTGCCAGGTCGCCCGCAGTGTCTCTTCGCTTACCCGTTTTCCGAGGTAGTCGTCAAGGTTGAGCAGATCCCCAAGGAGACCGGTGAGCCAGGCGAACCGATCCTCCGCGATGGCCTGCTGGACGCCGGAGACCCCGGCCGCGTCGACCCCACTCGGGTTGTCTGCAGACTTGGCGAAGGACGGCGCGAGAGTCTCGATGACGATGCAACTTTTCAGCCGGTCGGTGCCGTAGGTGCCGATGTAGCGTGCGGCCTCGCCGGCTCCGTAGGAGAAACCCACAAGGCTGACCTCACTGAGGTCGAGTTCGGTCATCACGGCGTTGACGTCGCCGGCGAGCGTGTCGAAGTCGTAGCCGACAGTCGGGCGGCTCGACCGGCCAAACCCGCGGCGGTCGTAGGTGATGACGCGATACCCCGCCGCAAGCAGTGGGAGCAGCTGCGGTTCCCAGGACCGGCTGTCGAGCGGCCATCCGTGCAGCAGCAGCACGACGGGCCCGCTTCCGTGATCCTCGTAGTAGAGCTTGATCGGGGTCGAGTTCTCGTGCCCGACGGTGATGGCGCCCACGTAGGTCTCCTCCCAGAGGTTGCCTGGCCTGTGCGACGTTCTCGCGCAACAGCGGGGCGCGCTAGACCGGCAAGCCGGATTACGGTTTCGGGCTAGCCCTACCCTCCCGTCGGTGTCAACCTGAGAGCATGCACGGGTGGTCTGCTCGGTACTCATCGTCGACGATGACCAGGCTTTCCGCGCCCTTGTGGCCAGGATTCTGACGGGCTGGGGGCACGTGGTGATAGGCGCGGCCGGCAGCGTGGCTGAGGCAATCACGCGGACCAACGAGCTGCGCCCGGACACGGCACTGGTCGATGTCGGTCTGCCGGATGGTGACGGCTTTGCCCTAACTGAGCAGCTGCGCGCGCTGCCCTGGGAGATACGGGTCGTCCTGATCTCCTGCGACGCAGATGCTGCAAACGTCGGCACCGCCCTTCGCGCCGGCGCTAATGGTTTCTTGCCCAAGGACGAGCTGGCTGGGTTGGCGCTTCGGCAGCTCATCGAACAGGATGCCCCGCAATGATGGCAACCGCGGCGCCCGCTCAGCTGCGGGTGTCGATTGGTGAGATGACGTCCTGCTTCGGGAGGGCATCTCGCGCATTCTGAGCGGCGCGGGGCTCCATGTCGTGGCGCAGGCGGGCAACGCCGACGCGCTGTTGCAGCAGACTGTGGCGCTGCGACCCGACGTGGCGATTGTCGACGTGCAGATGCCGCCGCGCCGCGAGGACGACGGGCTGCTAGCGGCGATCGAATTGCGCCGCCGCCTGCCGGAGACCGGTGTCCTGATCCTCTCGCAGTTCTGCGAACCCGCTTACGCCGTCGAGCTGATTGGCGACCGTCCCGAGGGTGTCGGGTACTTGCTCAAGGAGCGGGTCGGCGACGTCGCAACTTTTGTCGACGCGATTGTGCGAGTCGCGGCCGGAGGCAGCGCGCTCGACGCAGAGGTTGTTGGCCGCATGCTCGGGCGCCGTGCTCCCGGTAGCCCGCTGTCTTCCCTCAGCCCTCGGGAGTACGCGGTGCTCGCTGTCATGGCAGAAGGCAAGTCGAACGTCGGCATTGCTCAAGCTCTGGTCATCAGCCAAGCCTCCGTCGAAAAACACATCACGGCGATCTTCCGCAAACTCAACATTCCGCCCGCCACCACCGAACACCGTCGCGTGCAAGCCGTCTTGACTTACACCCGACGACGGGAACATCGGCGGTGACGGACGATCGGTGGGAACTGCGCGCCCTCGCCGAAGAGCAGAGCGCATTGTTGCGCGTGGCGGAGCTGGTGGCCCGTGCCGGGCCGCCCCAGGAGGTCTTCGCCGCGGTAGCTGCGGAGGCGGCGAAGCTGTTCAACGGCGAGGCTATGACTTTGACCCGGTTTGACGGCGACCGGGAGCTGTTGGTCGAGGCTACCCACCGAGGTCCGGCACCCGTCGGCACCCGAATCGCCTTTCAGGTGGACACGCTGCCGGACTGGGTTCAGCTGGGGGTTGTTGTACGGGTCGACGACTACACCACGCAACGCGATGCCGAGCTCGCCAAGGAGTTCGGTTTGGCGGCAGCGGTCTCCGCGCCCATCTCCGTTGCGGGCGAGGTGTGGGGGATGCTCACCGCCACGTCTGGCGAGCAGCCGTTGCCGGTCGGCGCCGAACATCGCCTGGCCCAGTTCGCCAAGCTCGTCGCGGCTGCTCTTGCCAACAGCCACGCCCGCGTTCAGTTGCAGACGCTGGCCGACGAGCAGGCAGCGCTGCGCCGGGTGGCAGAGCTCGCGGCCCGTGAGGCGACTGCGGAGGGGGTGCTCGATGCCGTCACCGTCCAGGCGTCGGGTTTAACAGGGGTCGACTTCACCACCCTCTTGCGTTACGAGCCTGACGGTTCGACGGAGATCGTCGCCGTTGATGGCGCACCCGAGGGCGTCGTTGTCGGTATGCGCGCGCCAGGCACCGGCGATGGCGCCGTCCAACGAGTGTGGCGGACGGGTCACGCGGCGCGGATCGACAATCTCGCCCAGATGTCGGGACATTGGCCGAAAGTCGCCCATGGGTTCGGGTTCTCGACGTCAGCCGCGGTTCCGATCGTCATCCAAGGCGGGTTGTGGGGGGCGCTCGTCGCCGTCGGGCGTCGCGAGCCACTGCCCAAGACCAGCGAAAAACATCTGACAAGCTTCGCCGAACTGGTCGGCATCGCGATTTCCGCGGCCCAGGCCCGCAAGGAACTGCGGGTGCTGGCTGATGAGCAGGCGGCATTGCGACGAGTGGCCGAGTTGGTGGCGCGCGGCGCGGCCGTAGACGAGGTGTTCGCGGCGGTTGCGACCGAAGCTTCTAAGCTCTTGGGTGATGTCGCAACGGCCTTGCTGCGCTACGACGGTGACCGCGTTGCCGTGGCGGTAGCCGTTTGCAATAGCCCTACGCCGCTGGGGCTACGGATTCCGTTCCAGGCCGAGATGGCCCGAATGCTTGGCGTGGGAGCCGGCGTCGCCGTTCCCGTCACGGTGGAGGGTCACGTCTGGGGGACGCTGACGACAAGCACCCCTGGCGTTCCGCTGCCTTTCGATACCGAGCATCGCCTCGGGCAGTTCGCCGAACTCGCGGCCGCCGCAATAGCCAACGCCGAGAACAAACGCAATCTGACGGCGTCCCGGGCGCGCGTGGTGGCGACCGCCGACGAAACCCGGCGACGTCTTCAGCGAGACGTTCACGACGGCGCTCAACAAAGGCTCGTCCACACCATCATCGCCCTTAAACTGGCCCGGGACGCTATCGCCAATGGAGGCACGGCTGCCGAGCTGATCGATGAAGCGCTCAACAACGCCGAACGCGCCAACACTGAACTCCGCGACGTCGTCCGCGGCGTTCTCCCGGCCTCGCTCACAAGGGGCGGGCTGCGCGCCGGGATTGACTCGCTCATCGCCGACTTGGTGCTGCCCGTCGATCTCGACGTCAGTGTGCCGCGACTTCCCGCCGCGATGGAGACCACCGCTTACTTCATCGTCGCCGAGGCTCTGACCAACGTCGTCAAGCACGCGCAGGCCAGCCGCGCCGACATTCAGATCAGGCTTGACGACAAATCGCTGGCGATTGACGTGCGCGACGACGGCATGGGCGGCGCCGACCCTTCTCGCGGAACCGGCCTGACCGGACTGCGCGACCGTGTCGATGCCAGCGAAGGCGCTCTGACACTCACCAGCCCCGCGCGTGGCGGGACAATCCTGCACGCCACACTTCCCGTTCGGCCCTAGCCGACCCTTTCCGCGACGCTGCACGGCAGTTGGGAATGTCGCCTCAGGAACGTTCGGGTTCGGAAGTGAGCGGC
>JBBRSE010000079.1:0-15546 GCA_038245655.1 Mycobacteriales bacterium
ACCGGTGAGGTCCTCGTCGACCGAGGCGTACTGACCGGTGAGCCCGATCTGGCGACGCACCTTGACGCCCTCGCGCAACACGTCGAGGCCGAGCACCCGCGCACTGCCGGCGTCGGGCTTCAGCAGCGTCGCGAGGATGCGCACTGCGGTCGTCTTGCCGGCGCCGTTGGGTCCAAGAACGCCGAGGACGCTGCCCTGGCGCACCGCAAGGTCGACCCCGGCCAGGGCGAGCGTGGAGCCGAACTTCTTGACGAGACCTTCGGCCTCGATGGCATAGGCGGAGCTGTAAGACATGACCACACCGTGACAGCAAGCGCTGTCATCGTGCACACCAATTTCTGTCAGCCCTGTTCAGCGGCGGACAGCCGGTCAGCCGACGATCTGCTGAAACGTGGACCGGTTCTGCCAGTCGATGGGTGCCACGGTGGCGCCGACGAACATGAACTTGATGTCGTCCAGGCTCTTGTCGTACGTCCACTTCGCCAGGTTCTTCGTGTTCTGCGCGGTGTTCAGGGCGGTGACGGCGTCGGTCAACGTCTGGCGAATCTCGGTGCGGCACGCGGCCAGCCGACCCTTGCCGCAGTAGCCCTGCGACATCCCTCCCGGGACCGGACGGCCGAGGAGCGACCGCAGGTCGCGGGTAACCCACTCGTAGGACGCGACGTTGTTCCACGCCGATCCGCGGTTGTTGGTGCTCGGGGCGTTGTCGAGCCCGACCGGGACGCTTCGCAGCAGGGGACCGAGCCGGGGCCGCAGCACCTGCTTGGCCACCAGCGGGTACCAGACATCCATCAGGGCGATCGCCTGCTGGTCCGTGTAGTGGCCGGTCCGCGCACGGTCGACCCGATGCGCCCCGGACGCCACCCACTGCTGCAGCAGATCGGTGTACGGCTTGAGCGCCGGATCGTCACCGACCAGGGCGAGCATGTCCGGCAGCACGTACGCACCCCGCACGTCGACGGTCGCTGCATCGATCATGTCGGCGGTCAGGTCGGCGCGGGTCAGCTTGCCCTTCGTGATCGACGCCTGCACGCGATCGCGCAGGGCGAGCACCCGCTGCACCGGTCCCCAGCCCCAGTCGTCGTCCGCCGAGTACGTACCGACTGAAGGCTTGTTGTTCCAGCTCACCAGGTAGCCAGAAGGCGGATCGACGGACTGCGGGTGTCCCGCGGCGGGCAGGAAGCCGGTCCAGTCCCACTTGTGGTCGCCCCAGCGCGGCAGGTCCGGATCGACGCCCTTGGCGCGGATCGGCAGCGCGCCAGAAGTGAAAGAGGCGATGTCGCGGGTGTCGACGTAGAACCAGTTGAACGTGAAGGTCACCTTGCTGAACGCGGCGAGGAAGTCGTGGGCGCTCTTGATGGCGGCCGGGTCATTCATCTGCGCGAAGCCGAGCACCGAGTCGGGCTCGTGGCCGTATGTCGAGCGTTGGCTGACGACCGCGACGGGAGTGCGGTCGGCGGTGGTGCGGTACTGCACGATGCCGTGGCGGGTGCGCATGTCGGGCAGCGTCGCGATGACCTTGCCTGAACTGTCATGCAAGACGTGCGGCGCGCCCGTCATGGCGACGCACTTGTCGCCGTCGCGGTAGCTGGTGGAGTTGACGGTGGCCTTGCTGCCGTCGGTGTTGCAAAGCTTGTCCATCACGGTGTCGACGACGTCACCGCTCGAGCTGGTCGCGGACCAGGCATAGCTACGCCCGTGGCCGATCAGGACGGCGAACTGCAGGTTGGCGAAGGCGACCCCACGAGCGTCGTAATGCGGGCCGTGCAAAGCGATCTCGTCGAAGAAGTTCGGCGCCTGGTATGCGGTCTGCGGGCCCATGACGGCGATCGGCCGCCCGGTCGTCGTGTGGCTTCCCGCGACCAGGAGGGCGTTGCTCATCTCCTTCGGCACGTGCAGCAGGTCGGCGATCGTCGTGCCGCTCCCGAGGCCCGAGCCGGCCGGGCGCGCGGATGTCGGAATGCCGCCGGTACCGTCCGCGATCTGAACCGCAAAGGAGGGGCCACGACTCTGCTTGGCGTTTGCCGCAGGAATGTCGGGAAGCGCAACGGCGGCTGGATCCACCGTTCCAGGAGCGCCGTACGGCTGCGTGCCTGCGTCGGTGACCGGCGTCGACGGGTCCTGCGCGTCACGCAAATCCGCCAGTACCGCGCGACCCTGGGCATCACCCAAGCGCTGTTGCAGCTGGCGCAGGAAGATCCCGTTCTGCGCCTCCTGCCCACCGCCGCGGCCGAAGATGCCGCCGACGAGCGAGGCGGCGTAGACAACGTCGGCCCGCGTGTACGGCGCGGGAGTGACCTTCAAGAGCGCATAAGTCGCAGGGCACGCCTTCGCGGTGACAGTCGGGCACATCGCCTGGCGCGCCGCGTTGACCCCAGCGACGTAGGAGTCGAGCCGGCCGACAAGCGCCTTGCCCTGCGCGCTGCTACGGCTGAGCGCGTCAAGTTGGCCTTCGGCCTCCTGCGGCGTGTAGTCCGCCTGCCGCAACTGGTCGGCGTCAGCGGCGAGGTTGTCCTTGGTGGCGCCCAGCAGTTCCGAGACCCGACCGGCCCCCGCGTAGCGCAGTGCATCCATGACGAACATGCGATCTTCGGTGCCGGCGTAGCCCGCGCCATAAGCCGTGTCGTTGTCGGTCTTTCCATAGACAAACGGCACCCCGTACTTGTCACGCTTGATGGTGACACCGGTGTGAGGAGTTTCTGTCTTGACGACGTCAGCGGGCGCGGGATCGAGCGCCGCTGACTTGTAGTACGCCCCGAGCTTCGCGTCGGTAAGGGTAGCCGGGTCAACAGTGTTGAGGGCGTCGTACATGGCCCGCTGGCTCGGGCCGGTGGAGGCTCCGGGCGGTAGGACGTTGAGGACGTCGATGGCGGCCTGCGGCGCGACCGGTGCGCTGGTCGGCCCGCTGGGTGTCGCCCCGGTCGTACTGGCCGAGCAGCCTGCCATCACGACCGCGGATGCCGCCAGAACAACGGCAACCGTTGACGTCTTGCGTCCCAGCGACATTGCCCGCCCCGCTTTCTATCCCCGGCCACGGCCACCACAACGGCAACCGGGACGGCGGGCGCACGTTACCTGCAACGCCGTTCACATTTGGCCCAACGCGCCAACTGTCCGCTTCCCGACGATCTGCGCCGGCGAGGGCCCCCGCTCCTTAGCCTTCGTCGGGTGTTCTCAACATGTGGAGGAAATGTGCGGGCGTCAGTAGTCAGCATCGCAGTAGCAGCCACCGCCGTTCTCGCCGACTGCGGCAGCTCGGGTAGCGCCAAGACCGATTCGCCGCCAGCGACGCCAGCAGCGACCTCAGCCACCTCGTCGCAGAGCGCGTCAGCAACGCCGGCCGCCGCTCCCGGCGTCACGGGCCAGGCCATCTGCGACGCCGTCCCGGCCAGCCAGGTCGAGGCTGCTCTCGACACCCGTGTCGCCGACGGAACGGCCGACGATTCCACGTCGGCAACCCATGCGTGCGGCTGGATCGGCGCCAACGGCAAGGGAGCGCTCGTCGCCGTCGTCTTCGACAATTCCACCGGCCACAAGGCCTTTGACAGCCAGCTCAAGCTCACGAACGGCATCGCCGGCACCCACTTCACGACGGTCGGCTACATCGCGAACGACGTCCTGGACCACGAAGTCACCGTGTACCTGCTCAGCAACGACGCCGGGATCTACTCCACCTCGGGGCTGCGGCCGATCGGGGGCAGCGTGGGGGACCTGGTCCGCCAAGCCGGGTAACAGCCAGTTGGCGGCGACCGTCGTGGCACCATGGCGCCGTGCCCGTGGTGACGATCGACCCTGACGCTGCCGGATTCGACCCGCTGCGGCTCAAGCGCATCGACACGCACTTCGCCGGTTACGTCGATCGCGGAGAGCTGGCGGGCTGGCAGATCGTGGTCACCCGCGCCGGCCAGATCGTGCATTCGAGCACGTACGGGCAGCGCGACGTCGAAGCCGGACTCCCGGTCGAAAGCGACACGCTCTGGCGGATCTACTCGATGACCAAGCCGGTCACGTCCGTTGCCGCCATGACGCTGTGGGAAGAGGGCGCGTTCGAACTCACCGATGAGGTGAGCCGGTGGATCCCGGCCTTCGCCGACATGCGCGTCTACGTGAAGGGCTCGTCGTCCAAGCCGTACACGGTCCCCGCCATTGAGCCGGTACGCGTGTGGCACCTGCTGTCGCACACCGCTGGGCTCACGTACGGCTTCCTGAACACGTCCGTCGTCGACGCGATCTACCGGGCGGCCGGCTTCGAGTGGGGTGCCCCGCGCGGCACCGACCTGGCGTCGGCCTGTGACCATTGGGCCGCCCTCCCGCTGCTGTTTCAACCCGGCACGGCGTGGGGCTACTCCGTCGCTTCCGATGTGCTCGGCAGGCTGGTCGAGATCTGGTCAGGGCAATCGCTGGACGTGGCGATCGCAAGCCGGATCACCGGGCCGCTGGCGATGACCGACACCCGCTGGTGGGTGGACCCGGATTCCGCGGACGGGCCCCGGCTCGCCGCGCTGTACACCCCGAACCCGTCGACCGGATTGGCAACCCGGTTGGACGCTTTCGGCAAGGCTTCGCTGGCGCGCCCGGAAATG
Source organism: Mycobacteriales bacterium (assembly GCA_038245655.1). Lineage (GTDB taxonomy): Bacteria > Actinomycetota > Actinomycetes > Frankiales > Frankiaceae > DATAZK01. The sequence goes on from JBBRSE010000079.1 coordinate 4,584, forward strand.
CTGTCCGGCGGCGGGGGCCTGCTGTCGACGGCCGCCGACTACGAGCGCTTCACGCGGATGCTGCTGCGCGGTGGCGAGCTCGACGGCGCCCGCGTGCTGGCCCCTCGCACGCTGCGCCTGATGACGCAGAACCACCTGCCGGGCGGCGCTGATCTCGGTGCGCTGTCGACCGGCGGCTTCGCGGAAACGACGTTCGACGGCATCGGATTCGGCCTCGGTTTCGCGGTCGTCGAGGATCCCCGGCCCTCCAAAACCCTGATGAACAAAGGCGAGTTCTACTGGGGAGGCGCGGCCAGCACCGCATTCTGGGTCGACCCGGCGGAGGAGATCACCGCCCACTTCTTCACCCAGCTACTGCCGTCGAGCAGCCATCCCCTCCGCCCGCAACTGCGGCAGCTGGTCTACAGCGCCCTCATCGGCTAAAGCCGTTCAGTCGAGCTCGTACGACGTTCCCACCTGAGCTCGCGAATGGGGACATACCTATTGGGGATCAAATTCCTGCCCGGCGGCTTTCGCCCGCTGATCGCCGGACGGGTCTCGGCGCTGCGCGGAAGGGTCGTACTGGCGGCTGACCTGATCAACGCCTATCCGCAGCCGCTGGTGCGCGCGGTCACGGCCGCGCGGCATCTGTCGCGCGCCTCGCCCCTCCTGGAGGCTTAGCGGAAGCCTCGCGAGCGCGATCCCAGGCGGACACCGCCGACTACCGGCGCACATGGTCGGTCGACAGGAACGCGCGGCGCAGATCCGCCGGCAGGCCCTCGGCGCCGCTGCCTCATAGAGCTCACGGCGGCGTACGACGGCGAGTTCCGCGGGTCCGAGACCGCTGCCGGCGGGGGCTTCGCCGGCGCCCCCGGAAGTGGCGCAACACACCGCCGTCACCGCGCCCGCTCCGGCCGCATGCAACAGCAGCGAACCGCAGCCGAACGTCTCGTCGTCCGGGTGGGCGACGACGACCTGCACGCGGGAGCGTCGGCCTCCTCCGGGCGGTGGGGGTGCTCGGCTCGCTGGGCTTCATGGCCTCCATCGTGTGCATGAGTACCCCCTCCTTCTCATACTGCACTCCGCAGTATTTCCGATGCAGCGGAGTAGATACTGCAGACCGCAGTATGTCAAGATGCGGCATGCCCACCGTCCCCCCGCCGGAGCCGAGCCGCCAAGGCGGCCGGTCGGCCACCGCATTTGCCCTGCTCGGGCTCTTGTCACTGCGCCCGTGGACGACTTACGAGCTCGCGCGGCAGGTGCGCCGCAGCCTCAACTGGTTCTGGCCACGCGCGGAGCGCCAGCTGTATGACGAGCCGAAGCGACTGGTTGCCGGCGGCCTCGCCACCGCAGCAAAGGAACACACCGGGATGCGCCCCCGCACGGTGTACAAGATCACGCCGCTGGGCCGCCACGCGCTGAAGCGCTGGCTGGATGAGCCGGCCGCCGCTCGCACGTCGGAGTTCGAAGCGATGCTCAAGGTCTTCTTCGCGGATGCCGGCAGCCTGGCACAGCTCGTGACAACGCTGTCCGCAATCCAGCACGAGGCCACCGATCGGCTCGCCGAGCTCGCCGTCCTGACCGGTCAGGCACTCGCCGCCGATGCACCCTTCCCGAAGCGGCTGCACCTGGGCGCGTTGACAGTGCGACTGCATGTTGAGCAGGAGGAGGCCATCGCGCGGTGGGCGGGATGGGCGCTCGATCAGGTCTCCGGATGGAAGGCCGCCGACGATCCTGGGGCGTGGGACTACCAGGGGGTCCTGCGCGACCTCGCGACGCGGGCCAGCGGCTGACTCGGCTCCGTCCCTTGCCTGTCAGGTACGCGGCACGCCGTGCGGGTGTGCCGAACGACAAGGCTGAACGTCGCGGGCAGCCCACCCTTGACGCTTGGTACGTGACTCGCCGTGGAGCTCGTACCAAATGACAAAGGTCAGGCGCCACCAAGTCGATGGGCGGGGGCCGGATATCCGCCCGGGCACCTCAGGGGTAACGCTTGCTCGGCCGGAAGAACGCAGGTCGCGTCGTGACCTCGAACGTCATGCCATGACTCGGGGAAGACGAAAACGTGGGTCATGAGTGCACGGTAGCGCCGGTTAGCGCGCGGGGGATTTAGCCCCAGGAACCAGTCTTAGGAGCCGTACTCAACACGGGGTGAGTACGGCAGCTGGATGACCTGGTGTGCCTAAATCCCTCGGGCAGTGGGCGGCCGGCGAACGAGCTGGCCACTTCTCGCTGGCCGCCCGTCACCGCTGGGGCATCAGCCCCAGACGGCGCACAGCGGGATGGCAAACACTCGGTCGGCAATCTCGTACAGCTGCACCCCGCTGTAGATGACGGCGCCGGCTAGGAAGCGTTCACCGAGGTCGTCGCGAAGGGAGAGAAGGTGCCTGGCGTCTGTGGTAGCCACGGCACTGCCAGCCTTGAACTCCAGGGCGACGGCTCGGCCGCGGCCCATGTTGAAGACCAGGTCAATTTCCTGCCGGCCCGCGTGCGTACGCAGATGATGGGCTCGCGGTGGGGTGTCCATCAGCGCAACCTCGGCCCGCAGTTGGGCTGTGGCGTGAGCATCGAAGAAGCGGCCCAGCAGCCCCGGGTCGGTGAGGATGTCGTCCGTGGACAGGCCGCGGCCGCTGCCATCCCGGTGTCCACCAGGTACCGTTTCGGCGCCTTCACCAGCGCCTTCAGCCGGTTGGCGGTCAGCGGCCAGGCAGGCACCAGATCCAGGACGTACAGGTTGGCCAACAGCCGGTCATAGCCGGCTGCGGTCCTAGCGTTGATACCCGCGGCCTCATAGAGCGACGCCTCCGTCGGGATGCCGGCATTGTTGAGAGCCAATGCCTCGAGGTAGTTCCGCAGCTTGCCGGGATCCTTGCCATGCCCGAACGTCGCTGCGTCCCGGGTGACGAGGTCGTCGATGTAACTGGCCAGCCAGAGTCGGCGGGCTCGGTCGGCGGTGAGCCGGTAGGCCACGTCCGGAAACCCGCCGCGCTGGGCCGCCTGGATGTACTCGTGCAGCGCGGGCGGCGAAGCAGGCATCCGAAGGTCGCCGATCCCGCCGGCAGCGAGCGACTGCACGAACGACGGCCGCGCATGATCCAGGCTCCCGGCGAGCTCGCGTTCGGTCAGCCCGTACATGCTCATCCCGATCGCCCTGCCGGTACCTGCCCACGTTCAGTGGTCAGCTCGGCGCGGACACTGCCGGTAAGCACGAACTGGCCGGGTTCGGGGCGTGCGTCGACCGACCGTTTGACCGCTGCAAGCACCTCCGGGACCTCCTGCCACTCATCGATCAGCAGCGGCCGCTCCGCGCGGCGCAGCGCCCCATCGGGGTCTGCTCGAAAGGCGTTCGCCGTGCCAGGTTCGTCCAGCTGTGCTACCTGGGCCACTCGCTGCCGGGCCGAGGTGGTCTTCCCGGTCGCCCGAGCACCCGTGATCATGACAGCCGGGAACGAGAGCATCAGGTCCGCTAGGTATCGATCGGCCAACCGAGGCTGGTATGCCACCGGAGCCATGCTCCCCTCCCGCGCAGCCATCGAGACGCGAAGCCCTATGCCAAGTTCACGCAGGCACGAGTACCAACTTCACGCGGCGTGCACTACCAATTTCACGCAGCCGCACTGCTTACTTCACGCTGATTCAGACACCGATGAGGGCGGCATGGCGCGGCCGGTACTTAACGCACAGGTCATCCAGCTGCCGTACTCAACACGGAGTGAGCACGACCGCGGGGACCCCGTGGGAAGTGCTGCTGCCGACCTCGCGGTAGTGCTCGAACCTGAACGGGTCCGGCAGCAGTGGATCACCCGGCCGGTCGACGACCCGCACCATCGGCGAGGCGTATTTCGCTGCGGGCAGCCCCGGTACCGCGAACGTCGTGACGTCCGCCAAGTGGCGGTCCAGCAGCCAGGCGACTTGCGGCTCGCGATACGTCCGGGTCCAAATGACGGTGCCGCAGCGGTTCAGTACGGCCCCGCCGCCGGCTTGCTCGATGGCCCTCGCCGTCGCCTCGTATGCACCCTGCTGGTGAGAAATATCCTTCGCGCCCGTGCGCAGCCAACCGTCCAAGGTGAGCGCGGATGGCACGGCCAGAGCAGCGACCGCCAGCGCCGCAGCCAGCCGGGCAGCGGTGGCCCGCCGCGGCAGCCGGCTTCCCACCAGACTCGCCGCCTTCCTTGCCAAAGCGACCCAGCCGACCCCGCACAACACGCAGGCGACCGAGTGGCTGACGATGAGGTAGCGCGCCACTCCGGAGCTCACGCCCGCCTCGGCCATGACGGCCACGATGATCAGCCATGCGGTGCCGATGCCGGCGAGTTCGAGCAGGAACCGGTTACGGGTTCGGATCGCCCAGGCGAGACCCAGCAGGGCACCTGCCCAGACCCAGGTGAGCACGTCGTCGAACGAGCTGGAAAGCACGGCAAGGCCGGGATGCGCCTTGGACGTCGGGTCGCCGGGGACCGCCTGCCCGTTGCCGATACGAAAGGGGTGACCGGAGCCCCACCACTCGGGCAGGAACCAGGCGGCCGGCACGAGGAGCAGGAGCGCCGCGATCACTACGGGCCGGGCTGAACGCCGCCGGTAAAGCAGGATTGCGTACGCAAGCAGGAACGGCCAGGTCTCGACCCGCAGCAGCGATGCGCCCACGAGAAGGACGAACGCGGTCTGGCCACGCCCCTCGAGGTGGCGGTCCGCCGCCCACAACACGAAGGCCACGAGCATCGGCTCGCTCATTCCGAACGGCATCAAATACACCGCGAACAGATGCACCGAGACCAGGCTGACCGCCGCGATAGCTGCCGCGACGGGTCCGGCGGCCCGCCAGGCGAGCCGGGCCGCCGCGCCGACTGCCAGCAGGCCCGCCGTGCGGGCCACAACTATCCAGATCGGCACAGCGGCCGATCCGAGGGGCGCTGCGAGAGTCGCCACCGCGACGGGCAGGGGCTTGAACTGAGGCCCCCAGGTCGTCACCAGGTCGCCGTGGGCGATTTCACGGCCCCAGACCAGCCACGACCACACATCGAAGGTCGGGCTACGCGCCACGGCAAGGGAAGCGATGGCAAGTCCCAGTGCTACCGACGTCATCACTCGAAACTGAAGCGGCCGCGGAGTGCCCCCCGCCGCCGCCGTCACGAAGCAGAAGCTACCCGTGTCAGGAGCCTGGAAATCTCCTGTGAGGCGGGTTGCGCGTTGTCAGCCGAAAATGCCCGACGGCAGGTAGCAGTCCGGCGGGCTGATGGCGCCGCGGGTGCACAGCGTGTCGGTCAGCTTCAGCGGCAGGCGGGCGGCGAGCGCGATGTCTATGGCCCATTGCTGGTTGGCGACCAGGTAGCCGACGGTGACCTCGCCCTCCGCTTCGGCGAGCGTCGCCCAGAGCACGCGCGCGGCCGCCTCCTGCGACGCGGCGGCCAGGGTGGCGATATGGCCATTGCGGCTGAGGGCAAACGCCCGGTCCGCGGGCGTGGCGCCATCCCTGATCAGCAGACGCATACCTGCCTGCTGGAAGTCGAGGTCCGGGCCGTACGGCGCTCCGCGACGGGCGGCGATGAGGTCCTCCAGCAGATCCCTGTCGCGCTGCCAGTCGCCGTTACGCACGCCAAGCTCGGCAGGAAGTTCCTCGCGATCGACGAACCCCTCAGCCTCGTACGCGGCGTGCAGGGCAAAGCCGGCGCGGCCGTAACGACGAAGCGCTTTGGGATCGGGCGAGGCGCAGATCATCGCCGCCTCGCAGCCTTTGCCGTATTCGAGCGTCGCGTCCAGCAGGCGCTTTCCGACTCCTACACCCTGCAGCCCGCGACGAACGGCCAGCAGGGACAGGAACCACAGCGATCCGCGGCGCGTCGCGAGACCGACGCCGACGACCTCGCCCTCGTGTTCGGCGACGACACTGCCTTCCGGATCGTGGGTCGCGATGTGTCGGATCCGCGCCTGCGCCCAGGCGATACGCGCCTCGGACCGCTCTCCCATCGAGAACCCGAACTGCCGCCCGACCTCCGCCAACGCGTGCCACGAAAGGTCGTCCACCACGGCCACGTCCGCGTCCTGCAGCGGGCGAACGAGGGTGTCGGCGGACGCGATGATGGCCATGGATCCACTCTCGCCGGTGGCGGCCGGCCCGTCGAACGGTTTCCAGGCTGCCACCAGGGCGGGACCATAGCCCCGTAACCGGAGGCCTTGCGCGTGGGACGATCGAGGCGCCCTTTGGAGGTGCACGGATGGACCTCAATTCCATGTTGCTCAACGCCAGGCCGCAGATCGTGGATCAGGCCTACGCGGCTCTCAGTCGCGGGGCCGTCGTTCATTACGAACACGCTGGGGAGTCCTTCACCCGCCAGCGGCTCGCAGACCTGTTCGATCTCGTGGTCTCCGCGATCCGTGACCGCGACCTCGCCGCGGTGGGCGCGTATTCCGAGCAGATCGCCGTCGAACGCTTCAACGCCGGCTTCGACATGTCGGAGGTGCAGACGGCCTTCAACTCGCTCGAGGAGGTCCTCTGGCGCCTCATCGTCAACGAGGTTCCGCACATCGACCTCGCCGAGGCGATCGGGCTGCTCAGCACCGTGCTCGGTTACGGCAAGGACACCATGGCACGCAAGTACGTCGCACTCGCCAGCAGTCGCCACGTGCATTCCCTCGACCTGTCGGCACTTTTCGGCGGCACCAACGCCTGACGCCAGCTGCCGCTGCTGATTCACGCGCGGACGGCCGACTTCCAGAACGTCACTGTCGAGGCGACCGTCGCCTACCGCATCACCGATCCGGCCGTCGCCTCCGTTACACAGAAGGGGTTCTCGGCTCCGACGAGAGCTTGCGGCTGATCTCCGAAACGGACGACCTCGTCGTCTTCGGCGACGGCATCGAGTACGACCGCCTCACCCTCGCGTGGGGCCAGGAGACCACGATCACGACGGCGGTCAGGCGCCTCGCGCTGGTCGAAGCCGCCTACCCCTCTATCTCCAGATGAGGCGTCGCACGTCACGGTTCCGCGCGGCGCCCATGCCGGGCAGATCTTCTTGCAGGCCTCCGCTTCCCGACTCATCGCAGTGCCGATCACCAGGGTCCGAGTCACCCACACGCACGCCGGCCCCCCGGTCTTCTACTTCCAGGGCGGACCCGGGCTGACGAACATGGTGTTCCCGATGGCCAGCCGCTGCGCGGCCAACCATGACGTCGTTCTGGTCTGCGCAGCCATCGCCGAAGGAGCGGTCGGTAGCTGGCTGGGACTGCACGCCTTCAGCGGGCCGGTCGCCACGCTGGGTGCCGTCGCGGGCGCGGTGCTCGGCGCGAACCTGGCCGTCATCGTCATGGAGATTCTCTTTGAGTACGAAGGTGGCGCGACGCAAACTGATCCGGCCATGGCACCCGGTACGTCGACGGTCGACCTTCGCTCGCCGCGTCGTAACGCAGCAATTCCCGGATGATTCCGGCGTTGCCATGACCCCATCCGGTATGGGGCTCCAGCACCGAAGGCGCCTGGCGATGCTCGAGGTTGGACCAGCGGACGCCGCCGGCGTCGATGGTGGCCCGGGCGAGCAGATCCTGCACGAGGGTGGTCGCGAACGTCAGGTCGGTGCGTCCGTCGTCCTGGAGATCGAGGGCCAGAGCCAGGACGCCGGCGGTCCCGCAGCAGCGACCGTTGTTGTCCCAGAACCCGGGGCGTAGTCGAGCCGGCAGGCCGCTGGTCGTGACGGTGTGCCAGCAGCGGTCGACGAGATCGCCCCACTCCGCGGCCTGATCGAAGGACGAAAGCAGCCGGAAAAGCTGGGCGTCGCCGGTCGGACCGTGACACCACCCGAGCGGGTAGCGGTCCGACCCCGGCATCGGAGGATCCGAGTGGGCAAGCCGAAACCCGCCGTCTGCACGGTCGGCGAGGGACAACACCTGGCGGGTCGCGGCCAGCGCCAGCTCGATCAGATCGGGCCGGTTGGTCGCCGCCCCGACGGCCGCGAGTGCGTACGCGATCCCGATCGTTCCGTGGGACATGTGATGGACGCTGTGGCCGCCAAGACCCACGTCCCAATCGACCCCTTGTTCGGTGTGACGCGCCAGGCGTCTCAGGGCGTCGCACGCCGTGGTGGCGAGTTCGAGGTCGTCGCACGCGAGGGCGCCGAGCGCGACCCCGGCGTGTCCGTTGATGAGTTCCGTATACGGGTTCCAACGCTCCCCGTCGAAGCGTTCTGCAACGACGCGCGTTGCCCGCCTGGCAGCTTCGGCAGCGGGCGCATCGTCAAGCTCCTTGCCCACCGAAGCCAGCGCGAACGCGTACCCCGTCAGCCCGACGTAGAGCCCCGAATCGGGGACTGCGTCGATGACGGCGGCGAGATGACGTGCACCGCGGATGGCCAGCTCGGCGCAACGCTGCTCCCCCGTTGCCGCGTGCGCGTCCAGGAGGCAGACCACGATGCCGGGGGTGCCCGCGTAGAGGCAGTCCTCGACCGCGGGAGAGGTCGGCCACTCGGGCCAGCCGATGCCGCCATCGCCGGTGTCACGCGCTTGGGCTGCCATCCATTCCAGGGCACCAGCGGCTGCTTCACCGACGTCGGACATGGCTGGTCTCCCCTCACGCCTGGTCGCTAGTGTGATTGTCGGCGGCCCGGGTAGCGGCCGAGCATCTGGCTCCGTTTGAGATTCGCGTCAGGTACTGCGCCTCATGCTTTGCCGCGGTGCCCGATGCTGCGCCGGCGAAACCGCTGGCTCTGCTGCGGCTGCCGCTGTGTCGGCCGCAGTTGGGAGCGGCGACTCGGGCTGGCCGACGGACCCGGCCAGGCAGACCTGGTCGCCGCCCTGCGCCTTCGCCTTGTAGAGCGCCTGGTCCGCCCGGTGCACGAGGGTTTCGACGTCGTCGCCGGGTGTGGACAGTGCCCCGCCGACCGAGCAGCGTAGCCCGATCAGGTGCCCGTCCACCTCCAGGGTGCAGCCGGTGACCGCTAAGTGCAGCCGGTCGGCCAAACCTTGCAGGTGGCCGCTGGTGTCGTGCACGGTGCCGACGACGAGGAACTCATCGCCGCCGAGGCGGCTCACCACGTCCGAGCCGCGGGCCGCAGAGCGTAGCGCCGTGGCGGTCAGCCGGATCGCCTGGTCGCCAGCCTGGTGCCCGTAGGTGTCATTGATGGCCTTGAGTCCGTCGAGGTCGACGAACAGGGCTGTCACGTTCTCGCTCGCCCGCGCTGCGCGTGCCAACTCACGTCCGATCGCCTCGAACGCGGCGCTCCGGTTCAGCAGGCCGGTCAGGCCGTCATGGGAGGCGACCTCGCTGAGCTCCTGACGCCGCCGTTCGGCGGTCAGCACCGACTCGCGAAGCCGGTCGGATGTCAGCTGCAACGCCCGCCCGGTCCGGCCAGGCAGCGCCACATCCAGCGTCGTCGCCGTCGGATTGGTCGCCAGGGTCACGTGGAACGCCTCGACAGCGGCTAGCACCGCGGTCATATCATCGACAGCCCTAATGGTGTCGGCAACTTCGCGGGGGCCCGTCATGGTGACCGCCGCCGGGCTGAAATCGCCGCCGGTGACCTGCCGGGCAGCGGCCGCCAGCCGGCCTAGCGGGCGAACGATCGCACGGGCCAGCAGCAGCCCGGCGGCGAATACCAGCAGCACGCCGAAGCCGAAAACGGCGACGCCCGTCTGGTAGCTCGCGACCGCCGCCGCCTCCTCGTGGTGGGCCAGGTCCCGCATGTCGGCGGCGGCCCCTCCCAGCACTGTGGTGAGGTCATTCAGCCACGCCGGCTCGAGGGCGAACGCCGCACCGAATGCGATGACGTTGGCGGCCAGCGGTGAACGCTTGCCGGCCAGCGCGAATCGCACCGTCTGGCGGATGGTGGCCTCCCAGCTGATCGCGGCCGGGTCGCGTTGCCACCGGGTCCAGGCGGCGGCGGCCTGCGGGCCGAGCCGGCTCGGGAAGCCAGCGGCGGCGGTGACGAACGAGCCGTTCGCCTCGATCAGCGACTGCGCGGACGCCGCAGTCCCGGGCCCCTTTACGACGTTGCTGGTCTCGGCGGCCCGGCGCATCGCCGCGGTCAGCACGGTGAACCCGTCCGCGGTGGCCTCGACCCGCTGTGACAGCTGCCCGCTGCCCACCGGGGAGGCGGCTACGTCGGCGCGCAGATGGACGAAATCGCGAGCCCAGATAGCGTCGATGTCAGCCGTGAAACGCGCAAACAAGGCAATGACCGCCGCGGGGCCCGCGTGTCCGGCGTCGATGCCGGGCCGCTGCCGGCGCACCGCCGCCAGGTCGGTGGCCAACTCCGGGGTGCCGGCGAGTACCGCGTTGCGGTCGACGACGGCCCGGGCGGTGCGTAGCGCCGACACATAGTCGACCCCCGAAATGTCCTGCATCTGCTGCGGCGACAGCCCGAAGTCGGCACCCTGCGCCAGCGCGGTCGCTGGCACGTCCTCGTTGAGCACCGCAACCTGGGCGGCCATCAGAGCAGCCAGCCGGGTCGCGTCCCGCTTGACGTCGGCGGCGGTCTGCTGCACCCGCCGGCTGTTCCAGGCCGCCGAACCGGTCACCGCCGCCAGCGTGCCCAGCGGGATCAGCAGCAACAACACGAGCAACAGGGCGGTACGCGGCCGGCGGCGCGGCCGAGGAACCCGCATGCTCAACACACCTCCCCGCCGCTAGACATATTGACTATCGGCAGCACGGCGGCGCGCCTGACGCACCGAAGTCCCTGGGCGATGCGCTGGGCGGCGACTGCGGTGGCCGCCCAGCGCGCAGGTCCAGCTGCGGGCGTGCAGCCCACATCCCGCCAGCTGTGGCGGCAGAACTCGACAAGCCGGCCGCCCGGTAGACGTGCGTCACAGGGATCTGCCGAAATCAGCTCGCCAGGCGGGCGCGCAGTGCCCTCCCGTCCGACACTAGGATGTGAGGGCGGAGTGGGTTGCTCCTCGGGTTCTTCCTACCGAAGTTCCCATAGTTCTTCCCATACGCCGGGCCGTTAGCTCAACAGGCAGAGCAGCGGACTTTTAATCCGCGGGTTCGGGGTTCGAG
>JBBRSE010000080.1:0-15299 GCA_038245655.1 Mycobacteriales bacterium
CAGGTCTGAGCCCTCGGCGCCGGAGCGGTTGCTGCCCTGGCCGGGCTTGCCCGAGGTGGCGCGCTGGTGGGGGTGGAAGTGGAAGTCGAGCAGGGTCGCCACCCCGCGGTCGACCTCCAGGATCACATCGCCGCCGCGGCCACCATTGCCGCCGTCAGGACCGCCGAGGGGCTTGAACTTCTCGCGGTGGACGCTGGCGCACCCGTTTCCGCCGTTGCCAGCACCGACGTGCAGGACAACGCGGTCAATAAAGCTGGTCATGACTCCTAGGCGCTGGCGCCGACGGAAGCGTCGGCCTCAACAGCTACCTCTGTCACGATGTTGACGACCCGGCGGCCACGCTTGCGGCCGAACTGAACGTAGCCGGCGGCGAGGGCGAACAGCGTGTCGTCCTTGCCCCGCCCGACCAGGTCACCCGGGTGGAAGTGGGTGCCGCGCTGGCGAACGAGGATCTCGCCGGAGTTCACGAGCTGGCCGCCGTAGCGCTTCACGCCTAGGAACTGAGCATTGGAGTCGCGCCCGTTGCGCGAGGAGCTGGCGCCCTTCTTGTGTGCCATGTCGTCAGCCCTTCGGGGTGTCGATACCGGTGACGCGCAGCCGGGTGTACTTCTGACGGTGACCCTGGCGGGTGTGCTGGCCGGACTTGTTCTTGAACTTGTGGATGCGGATCTTCGGGCCCTTCTCAAGCCCGAGGATCTGCGCCGTCACTGCGACATCGGCGAGAACCGCCGCGTCAGTAGTGACCGTGGTGCCGTCAACCAAAAGGAGGGCGGGCAAGGTCAAAGAGTCGCCGGAAGCGCCGGGCAACAGCTCGACGTTGAGCTCGTCGCCGACTGAGACCTTGTGTTGCTTACCGCCGGTGCGCACAACCGCGTACACCGATTCACCTACCTCGCTGGAAACCCGCTCGAAAACTCAGATGATCAAGATTGTGGTGGCCCCGGGATCGCGGCGCAAGCAAACGCGCGCCGCAGGCCGCGACTGCCGATCGTATCCGAATGCCGGCCGACCGTTTGCCGCGCGGTGCACGGCGACGGCTCATTCGGCCAGCACGTCCGCCGAAATCTCCTCGCCGACCTCTTCGGCAGCCTCTTCCGCCACCGCTTCGACGACCTCTTCACTCGGCCCGTCGGTCGGCTCGTCAGTCGGCTCGTCAGAAACCGGCACTTCGGGACCCGACCCGTTGGCGCCCTCCGGGGCATCCCCGTCGGCGGCCTCCTCCGTGGAATCGGCAGGCAGCGGGATCTCGTTGCCGTCCTCATCGAGCGGGCGCGGCAGCGGTGGGCGCGGGATCGGCTTCAGCTTCGGCTTGACCCCGCCGAGCCCGGGCAGCTCGATGGTGTGGCCACGGCCGCCGCAGGTGGGGCACGGCTCGCTGTAGGCCTCGAGCAGCCCCTGGCCGACCCGCTTGCGCGTCATCTGCACCAGACCGAGGCTGGTGACCTCGGCCACCTGGTGTTTCGTACGGTCGCGGCCAAGACATTCGGTAAGCCGGCGAAGCACCAGCTCGCGGTTGCTTTCCAGCACCATGTCGATGAAGTCGACCACGATGATCCCGCCGACGTCGCGCAGGCGCAGCTGGCGTACCAGCTCCTCGGCCGCCTCGAGGTTGTTCTTGGTGACGGTCTCCTCGAGGTTGCCGCCGCCCTTACCAGTGAAGCGCCCCGTGTTGACGTCGACGACCGTCATGGCCTCGGTGCGGTCGAAGACCAGCGACCCACCCGAAGGCAGGTAGACCTTGCGATCGAGGGCCTTGAGCAGCTGCTCGTCGATGCGAGACTCGCCAAAGACATCACCGCCGCTCTCGCGACGCAGCCGCGGTAGCAGTTCGGTAGCGACGCCCTCGACGTAGTCGTGGATCAGCTCCCACTCGCGGTCGCCCTGGACGACCAGCTCGTTGAAATCTTCGTTGAAGACGTCGCGGATGACGCGGATGACCAGGTCAGGCTCGGCGTACAGAAGCGACGGCGGCGAACCCTTGGTGGACTTCTTCTGGATGTCCTCCCACTGGGCGGACAGCCGTGAGATGTCGCGTTCGAGCTCGTCCTCGCTGGCCCCCTCGGCGGCCGTACGCACGATGACGCCGGCGTCTTCGGGGGTGATCTTCTTCAGGATGCTGCGCAGACGGGTGCGCTCGATGTCGGGCAGCTTGCGGCTGATGCCCGCGCTGCCACCGTCCGGCACGTAGACCATGTAGCGACCGGGCAGGCTGACCTGGCTGGTGAGCCGGGCGCCCTTATGAGCGATGGGGTCCTTCGTGACCTGCACGACGACGGCCTGGCCGGGCTTCAGCGCCTGCTCGATCTTGCGCGGCTTGCCCTCGAGTCCGCTGGCGTCGTAATTGACCTCACCCGCGTAGAGCACGCCATTGCGGCCCTTGCCGAGGTCGACGAACGCGGCCTCCATGCTGGGCAGCACGTTTTGCACGCGGCCCAGGTAGACGTTGCCGGCGTATGACGCGGAGCTCGCGCGGGTGACGTAGTGCTCGACCAAAACGCCGTCTTCGAGGACGGCGATCTGGGTGCGCTCACCGGCATTGCGTACGACCATGACGCGGTTGACGGACTCGCGACGGGCCAGGAACTCGGCTTCGGTGACGACCGGCACCCGGCGCCGGCTCGTGTCGCGGCTTTCCCGGCGACGCTGGCGCTTGGCCTCCAGCCGGGTCGAGCCGTTGACGCCGCGGATCTCATCGTCGGACGAACGGGCGCTCGGGGGCTGGGTCGTCGGGGACTCGTCGTCCTCCCCCGCCGGCTTGCGGGGACGGCGCTGGCGAGTACGCCGGCGACGGGCTGAGGTGGACTCATCGCCGCCGTCGCCGGGGGGTGATCCGGAGTCGTCGGCACCGGTGTCGTCGGTGGCCGGCGCAGAGGTCTCAGACTGCCCGCCCGACGCGGACTGCCCGCCCGACGCGGACCGCCCGCCCGGCGCGGACTGCCCGCCCGGCGCGGACTGCCCGCCCGACGCGGTCTCGGAATCGCCGTCCTCGGACTCATCGTCGTCGCGCACCCGGCCACGTCCGCGGCGGCCACGCCGACGCCGGCGGCGCGGTGCGCCGTCTTCGCCGTCAGGCCCGGTACCGGACTCGTCGCCCGCCTCGTCAGAGTCGTCGGAGGAGCCCTCGGAGCTGACCGAGTCGTCCAGCTCGCCCGGCTCGTCGGAGCTGGGAGGCCCGCTGCGTAGCGGTGGCTCCAGGATGATCGGGTCGGGCGCCTGGAAGGTCACGGCAGGAGCCGCCCGGCGGCGCGCGCGGCGCACCGGCTTGACCTCGACCTCGGCCTCGGCCTCGGGATCGACTTCGGCGACCGGCTCGGCTACCGCGACCGGCTCTGGCTCAGCTTCGGCAACTGGCTCGGTTTCGACCTCGGCGAGCGGCTCGAGGACCGGCTCGAGGATCTCGGGCTCAGGCTCAGGCGGCGCGATCACGACCGGCACGGGGCTCGGCGCACCCACGGGGCGGCTGGCCGCCCGGCGGCGGCGCGGCCTGGCGGGGGTAGTCGCTGCCGCGGCGTCGCTAACGGCGCCTGGCTCGCGATCGGTGGTCTCGGCGGGCGGGTTGGTCTCGTCGATCAAGTTATTAAGCCTTTCGGCCCCCGGGCGCGTAGTGCTCGCGTCCGCGCAGGGATCCGCTCAGGCGCCGGCGGGGATCGTCAGCGCTCCTGCGACGCCACTGATGAGCTCACGACGATGGCATCCCGATCCGCAGCGAGTGGATCAACAATCGACCCGTCCTCCAAAAGTCGGCCCTGCGCCAGCCTCGTCACCAGGGACGAGATCGGTACCGGCAGACCACCTACCGAGCTCAAGGCAGCCAAAACGTCATCGGGCCGTACAACGGGCGTCGTCTGCTGTACAACCACCTTGAGTATCGCACACCCGGGAGTTGGCTCCGCGCCGGACACTCCGGACGGGTCCGCGGGAGCGTCCGTAATCAGGGCGCTGACCAGCGCGGCTCGAACGTCGATGGTGCGCCGGCCGTCCTTGGTGACCCGCTCGACCTCCGCACTTCCGGCCGCCAGCAGGCCGTCGACCGCGGCTTGCAGCTCGGCCCCGCCAGTGCCGTACACGCGCAGTTCCCAGCAGGAAGAATCGATCCGGTCAGCGAGCTTTCCGGTGCCGGGCTGGGCGGTGACCCCGTCGATCACGTCGATCCCGGGCGGCAGCGCGGCGTCCAAGGCCTGCACCAGCTCGCCGGGATCGCGTAGCTGAGCGAGCCCCAGTTCGACGTATTCGGCCTCGCTCGCGGCTCCGGTAGGCGCGGCGCCGGCCCACGACACGCGGGGGTGAGCGGTGAAGCCCGAGGAGTACGCCATCAGGATCCCGCTGCGGCGGATGGCGCGTTCAAAGGCTCGAGCCACGTCACGATGCGAGGTGAAGCGCAACCTGCCGCGCTTGGTGAAGCACAGCCGGACCCGCTGGACGACCTCCGTGGGCCGGCCGGTGATGTCGGGCTGCCGCTTGGGGGCGTTCAGGCCGGGCTCAGGGGCAGCAGCGAACGCCCGGTGGGACCGATCTCGATGTCGGTGCCCATCGTCGGGCAGACCCCGCAGTCAAAACAGGGTGACCAGCGGCAATCGTCGATCTCGCGCTCCTCGAGGGCCTCCTGCCAGTCCGACCAGAGCCACTCCTCGTCGAGGCCCGAATCCAGATGGTCCCAGGGCAGGACCTCCGAACGCCTGCGCTCCCGGGTCGTGTACCAGTCGACATCGATGCCGACGGCCTCGGCCGCCTCCATCCAACGGTCGTAGGAGAAGTACTCGCTCCACCCGTCGAAGCGCCCACCCCGGCGCACCACCTCGGCGATGACGGCGCCCACTCGGCGGTCACCACGCGCGAGCAGGCCTTCGATGATTCCGGGCTGGCCGTCGTGGTAGCGGAAGCCGATCGAACGATCGCGGCCGATGGCGTCGCGGAGCAGTTGCAGGCGGCGGTCGGTTTCGGAGGCGGCAAGCTGCGGCGCCCACTGGAACGGCGTGTGCGGCTTGGGTACGAACCCGCCGATGGAGACTGTGCAGCGGATGTCACGGCGACCGCTGGCCTCGCGTCCCACCCGGATGACGGACTTGGCGAGCTGCGCGATCTGCAACACGTCTTCGTCGGTCTCGGTCGGCAGTCCGCACATGAAGTAGAGCTTCACCTGCGACCAGCCAGACACGTAGGCAGCGGTCACCGTCTTGATCAGGTCTTCTTCGGTGACGGTCTTGTTGATGACCTTTCGCAATCGCTCCGAGCCACCCTCGGGAGCAAAGGTCAGCCCTGAGCGACGGCCCCCGCGCGCGAACTCCTCGGCGAGCGTGATGTTGAACGCGTCCACCCGGGTGGAGGGCAGCGACAGCGAGGTCTGGGTGCCCTCGTAGCGATCGGCCAGGCCCTTGGCGATCTCGCCGATCTCGGAGTGGTCGGCCGACGAGAGGCTCAGCAGGCCGACCTCCTCGTAGCCGGTGGCCGCGAGCCCGGCGGCGACCATCTCGCCGATCCCGGTGATGCTCCGCTCGCGTACCGGCCGCGTGATCATTCCGGCTTGGCAGAAGCGGCAGCCGCGCGTGCAGCCGCGGAAGATTTCCACGCTCATCCGCTCGTGCACGCTCTCCGCCAGCGGGACGAGCGGCTGCTTCGGGTAGGGCCACGCATCGAGGTTGGTGACCGTGTGCTTGGCCGGCCGGCGCGGGATGTCGGGACGGGTAGGTGCGATGCGGGCGATGCGCCCGTCGGCGGCATAGTCGACATCGAAGAAGCGCGGGACGTACACCAGGGCGCGTCTGGCCAGTTCGAACAGGGTCTGCTCGCGCTCCCAGCCGCCGGCTTTGGCTTCGCGCAGCACCGCCGTGATCCCGAGTGACGCCTGCTCGCCGTCGCCGAGCACGACCGCGTCAACGAACTCGGCGATGGGTTCGGGGTTGAAGGCCGCGTGGCCGCCGGCGATGACCAGCGGGTGCGCGCTCGTACGCTCGCGCGACTGCTGCGGGATCCCGGCGAGGTCGAGCGCGACCAGGAAGTTGGTGTAGCCCAACTCGGTGGAGAAGCTGATCCCGAACACGTCGAACGCGCTGACCGGGCGGTGACTCTCGACCGTGAACTGGCCGATCGCGTGTTCGCGCATCAGGGCTTCGAGGTCAGGCCACACGCTGTAGGTTCGCTCGGCCAGCACGTCGGGCTGCTCGTTCAGGACCTCGTAAAGGATCATGACGCCCTGGTTGGGCAGGCCCACCTCGTACGCGTCCGGATACATGAGGCACCAGCGGACCGTCGCTGAGTCCCAGTCCTTGACCTGAGCATTGAGCTCGCCGCCGACATATTGCACCGGCTTGCGGACCTTGGGCAGCAGCGGCTCGAGACGCGGCCAGAGCGATTCGACTGGCATGCAGACCAAGGTAGCCGGACCAACAGGCAACGCTCACATGATCAGGGTCTGAAGGTCGACACGCCGCCGGGAGCTAGATCATGTGAGCGTTGATCAGGGGGCGCGCAGGCGGACGTTTTCGACGAGGCCGACGGCAACGAGATTGGCGAACATGGCGGTGCCGCCGTAGGAGATGAACGGCAGCGGCAGGCCCGTGACCGGCATGATTCCGAGCGTCATGCCGATGTTGATCAAGATCTGGAACGTGAACCAGATGACCACGCCGACGCACACCAGGGTGCCGAAGCGGTCGCAGGCGCGCTGCGCGATGGACAGCGAGCGCCAGAGCACGATCCCCAGCAAAATGATGATCACGGCGCAGCCGAGGAAGCCGAGTTCCTCGCCGGCGACGGTGAAGACGAAGTCGGTCTTCTGCTCGGGGACGAACTGGCCCTGGGTCTGCGAGCCGGCGAACAGGCCGCGGCCGAGCAGGCCCCCATGCGCGTTGGCGACCAGCGCCTGCTGGACGTTGTAGCCGGTGCTGGAGGTATGGACCGAGCTGTGTTTGAGGAACTCGGTGAGCCGGGCCTCCTGGTAGGGCTTCAACAGGTGGAACTTGAGGATCGCGGCGCCGAAGCCCACCCCCGACGCCACCAGCAGCGAGACCCATCTGGCGGGGGCGCCGGAGACCGCGAGCACGCCAACGACCATGACGATCAGCACCATGGCTGTACCGAAGTCAGGCTGCATCATGACGAGCACCAGGGGCACGGCAGCGAGCAGGAGGGCCTGCACCAGCTCGCGCCCACCAGGGGTCGCCGCCACGCCCGTTTCACCCGCATTGGGCGGCCGGCCCAGGATCAGCGCCAGTCCGACCACCAGCGCGAGCTTCGCCAGCTCCGACGGCTGCAGCTGAAAGCCGGCCGGCAGCACGATCCAGGAGCGCGCCCCGTTGATCGTCGAACCGACGGCGATCACGGCGGCCAGCCCGGCCAGCGAGGCGAGATAGAGCACGGGTGTGTACGCGCGTACGAGCCGGAAGTCGAAGCGGGCGACGAACACCGCCAGCACCGCGCCGACCAGCACCGTGATCAGGTGTTTCGTCAGGTAGGCGTACGGGTTGAGGTGATGGTCCAGCTGGTACTGACGGGTCGCCGAGGCGATCAGGACCGATCCGATGATGCACAGCGACAGCACCGAACCGGCAAGCGCCCAGTCGACCTGACGCAGCGACAGGGCGTGACGCTCGCGGGCCCGTGAGCTGGCCGCCCCCGGACCGGAAAGCGGTTCGAGCGTGACCGGCCCGCGGTAGGCACTGCGCGGCGGTCGGGTGCCCGGAAGCAGGCTCGTCATGGCTTGATCACCTTGGGCAATGCCGTTACTGGCGTGGGCAGCAGAGCGGGCCGGTTGACCCCGTAGATCCCCTCGTAGACCTGGCGGGCGACCGGGGCGGCGAACAGGGCGCCCTGGCCGGTGTTGGGCAGCGAGATGACGACGACGTACTGGCTGCTGAACGAGGCGAACCAGGACGTGTCGTTGTGGCCCTCGACCTCGGCGGTACCCGTCTTGCCCGCGATCGGGATCTGGTTGAGCGGGAAGCCCGCGAACGCCCCGGACGCGGTGCCGCGCCGCGTGACGTCGAGCATGGCGTCGCGGATGTACTGCAGAACATCGGGGTTGACCGGCACGTGGCTCGCGACCGCGGGACCGATCTTGGTCACCTGCTTGCCGTCCTGAGAGACCAGTGCCTTCGCGACCCGCGGGTGGAACACCGTGCCGCCGTTGGCCACCGCCGCGTAGGCCAACGCCAGCTGCAGCGGGCTCACCGAGAGGTACTGGCCCTGCCCGATACCGAACATCGTCGCCGCGCCGCCGTTGTAGAGGTAACCGTCGGTGCAGGCCTCGGAGGCGTAGCGCTGCAGAAGGGCGGCATGGGCCGGGTCGGGATCGTTGGGATAGCCGGTCTTGGCGCGCGCGCAGTACGTGGTCTTCATCTGCTTCCAGATGTTCTGCTGCGTGACGCGGTCGATGACCCAGCCGCTGCTCTCGGCCGGCAGGTCGATGCCGGTGTCACGGCCGAAGCCGTACGACTTCGCCATCTTGGTGAAGATCTCCGCCGGCGGGGCGTAGGGGCCGCTGCCGTTACGCAGACCACCGTCGGAAAGCCAGTCGTTGTAGGCGAACTGGTCGAAGATGACGTCGCACGACATGACGATCGCCTCGTGCAAGCTCATGAATCCGCCGGACTCGCCCTCGAAGTTGTGAAAGATCTGATTGCCGATCTGGATCGCCCCGGGGCAGGCGTAATTGCCGTTCAGGTCGGCGCCCGAAGCCACTGCCGAGGAGAGCGAGACCGGCTTGAAGGTCGATCCGGGGGCAAGCGTGCTCTGAAAAGCCCGTGAAATAAGGGGATCGTTGGAGCTCGGCCCGGTCAGCGCCGCGTAGTTCGCACTGCTGATACCGCCGGTGAAGACGGAGGGGTCGTAGGTCGGCACTGACGCCATCGCTACCACCTGGCCGGTGTGCCAATCGAGCACGACGCCGCTTCCGGTCGTCGCCGGCTTGCCGTGCTTTTGCGCATTGGCGAGCGCGGCGACGAGGGACTGCTCGAGCAGGTTCTGCACTCCCCCGTCGAGCGCGAGCACCACGTTGTCACCGGGCTTCGCAGCGGCCGCCGAGAGCTCACCGGAGACCCTGCCGAAGCGGTCGACCGCCAGCTTCTTGACGCCCGCCGTGCCGCGCAGCGCCTTGTCATACGTGCTCTCGATGCCGGCCAGTCCGACGGTGTCGTTGGCCGTGTAGCCACCGTTCTTGTCGGTGAGCTGCGCCTGGCTAACCGGCCCGGTGTAGCCGAGCTCGTGAGCCGCGAGCGTGCCATGGGGATAGACCCGAACCGCCTGGGTGTCGGCGGAGACGCCGGGAAAGCGCTCGGGATGCTCGATGATCGCGAGCGCGACCGGCGGCGCGACGTCGGTCGCCACCGGGATCGGCTGGTACGGCGAGCCGTTCCAGCACGGCTTGCTGATGTGGCGGGTGCACAGGCGGGTCTTGATAATCAGCTCGGTGGCCGATTTGTGGAGCACCTTCGCCAGCCGGGTGTAGACCCCGCGGCCGGAGTCGGCCTGGCGCGCCAACACGCTGCGATCGATGGTGATGACGAGCGCGGTGCGGTTGACCGCCAGCGCATTGCCCCGATCGTCGACGATCGCGCCGCGCGGGGCGGGGCTCACCACCTGGCGGACCCGGTTGCCCTCCGCTGCCACCTGATAGCGACCGTGTTCCAGCACCTGCAGCGACCACAGCCGCAGCAGCAGGACTCCAAGCGCGGCGAGCACGATGACCCGCAGGAGGTTGAGACGCAGCCGGGGATGGGAGCGGTAGCGCCGGGTCGGGATCGCGCTCACGGCAGGGTCCGGCTGCGCGCGACGTCCCCCCGGCGGCGACGGTTGCGCGGCGCCAGGAGCCGGCGGGTCAGCGAATACGCGAGTGGCGCCAGCAGGAGTCCGTAACAGAGCCCGGCGGCGCAACGGGTGACCAGCAGCATGCCGGCCGCCCGCGTGTCACCGGCGAAGGCGCCGGTCAGGGCGAAAAGCAGCGGCGTGGCGACGCCCGCAGCGGCGATGGTCAGCCAAGCCGCCGGCAGCCGAAACCGGCCGCTGCCAGCAGGCAGGCCGCACAGGTAGCCAACCAGGCACAACACGGCCGCCAGCCGGCCGAGCGCGTGGTCAGAAAGCAGATCGGCGGCCAGCCCGATCCCGAAACCCGAGACACAGCCGGCCACCGGACCGGCGTAGATCGCCAGCGCCGCCACCAGCGTCGTCACCAGATCCGCCGGCCCCCACGGCAGGTGCGGCAGCACCGTGCGCTGCAGCAGGAGCCCGATCACCAGCAGCAGGGCCGCACCGAGCGGGGCCGCCCCGCCGAGCCTCGCCGGTCCCGTCGCCATTGGGGCTGGCACGATCGGCGGGGGCGCGAGTCCGACCCGGAGCGATGAGGGCGGGGCCAACGGTCCTCCGGACCCCGCTGGCCGGCCGGCGGGCTGCTGGCGGCTGCGCCGGCCGCCGGGGGCGAGCAGGGTCATCGGGTCGTCCGTCCAGCGCCCGCACCGACGCCGACGATGACGCCGACCAGGTCCAGCGAGCCGAAGTGCACGTAGGGGCGCACCTTGACCGCCTGGGTGAGGCTGCCCGCCCTTGGAGCGGTCCCGATGTCACCCGCGCCGATCGTGACCCCAACGGGCACACCACCTGCGTAATCAGCGCTGCCGTAGGTGACGACCTGCTCCCCCGGCTTCACCGGGAGCGACGGGTCATAGAGCGTGAACGCCAGGCTGCCGGTCGATCCGGTGCCGCTGATGGTCCCCAGCGCACGGGAGGTGACGAGGCGGGTGCCGATCACCGTGCGCGGATCGTCGGCGAGGCGGACGGTGGCGACGCTCGAGCTGACCCGCACGATCACGCCGACCAGCCCGTCAGAGTTGACGACGAGCTGTCCGGCAGCGAGCCCCGAACTGCTGCCGACGCCGATGTCGACGGTGCGTTCGGTCCCGGTGGTGTCGCCGGTCGCGATCACGCGTGCCGCCACCAACCGAAACGTGCCTGCATCAGCCAGCAACCCGAGTTTGGCGAGTGCCTTCGACTGCCGGCGGGTCTCCGCGGCGGCGGCGAGCTGGCGACGCAGAGCCGCATTCTCGTTAGCCAGCGCGTCAGCCCGCTTGCGCTGCTTCTCGGCGTCGCCGATGGAGCCGAACGCATTCCCGACAGGCCGCACGGCCGCGGCGGCGGCACGCTCCACGGGACCGACGACGCCGTCCGCCGCCCGTCGCAACCCGCCGCCGCTCTTGCCTGACCCGACGTCGACCGTAATCAGGATCAGTGCGATGACGAGCAGGCCCCCGAGCAACATCCGGGCGCGACGCGTGTCACGCCCCATAGGCGTTAACCATGACCGTCACTATCGGGGCTCCGGACTCAATACCTGCTGAAGCGTCTCGAACTCTTCGATGCAGCGGCCGGCGCCGAGCGCGACGGAGCTCAACGGGTTTTCCGCGATCGATACCGCCATGCCGGTCTCGGCGCGCAACCGGTCGTCGATGGCGCGTAGCAGCGCACCGCCGCCCGTGATCACGATGCCGCGGTCCATGATGTCGCCCGCGAGCTCCGGCGGGGTGAGATCGAGGGTGCTCTTGACCGCGTCGACAATGTCGATCAGCGGCTCTTCCATGGCCTTGCGGATCTCCTGCGCGTTCATGACGATCGTCTTGGGCAGCCCCGAGACCAGGTCGCGCCCACGCAGCTCGGCTGACGGTTCGTTTTCGAGCGCAAATGCCGAGCCGATCGCCATCTTGATTTCCTCGGCGGTGCGCTCGCCGAGCATCAGCGAGTACTCCTTCTTGACGTACGTGATGATCGCCTGGTCCAGCTCGTCGCCGCCGGTGCGTATCGACTGACCTGCCACGATGCCGCCGAGGGAGATCACTGCGACCTCGGTCGTCCCGCCGCCGATGTCGACGATCATGTTGCCGGTGGGCTCATGCACCGGCAGCCCGGCGCCGAGCGCGGCCGCCATCGGCTCTTCGATGATGTAGACCCGGCGGGCCCCCGCGGCATAGCCGGTGTCCTTGACGGCGCGCCGCTCGACAGCGGTGATGCCGGACGGCACGCAGATGACGATGCGCGGCTGGGCAAAACGGCGCCGGCGATGCACCTGCTGGATGAAGTAGCGCAGCATGCGCTCGGTGGTGTCGAAATCGGCGATGACACCGTCTTTGAGCGGCCGGATCGCGACGATATTGCCCGGAGTGCGACCGATCATGCGTTTGGCGCTTGCGCCGACGGCGACGATCCCACGGGTGTTGGTGTTGACCGCGACGACGCTCGGCTCGTCGAGCACGATGCCGCGGCCGCGCACGTAGACCAGGGTGTTTGCAGTACCCAGGTCGACGGCCATGTCGCGGCCGATCAGCGAGAGAGCACGAGCCATCGCGGCCCTTCCAAGGGAGTAGTCGTCGGCAGACTAAATCGGCCGACTACTACTCCCTGGTACGACGCGCCCAGGGTTGGCTGGAATTCACCTCGGAGCGCCGGGCGCCGCGAGGAGAAACCTAGGCGAGATCGGGGAAGAAGATCTCGACCTCGCGGGCCGCCGACTCCGGAGAGTCCGAGCCGTGGACGAGGTTTTCGCCGATCTCGAGGGCGAAATCGCCGCGGATGCTGCCGGGCGTGGACTTGACTGGATCGGTCGCCCCAATGAGGCCGCGGGCGGCTTCCACAGCCCGCGGGCCCTCCGCCACCAGCGCGACTAGCGCGCCACCGGTGATGAAGTCGACGAGTTCGCCGAAGAACGGCTTCTCGGTGTGCTCGGCGTAGTGCTGCTCGGCGGTCGCGCGCTCGAGGGTGCGCAGCTCCAGGGCGACGAGGGTCAGGCCCTTGCGCTCGAGCCGGCTCACCACCTCGCCCACCAGACCCCGGCGTACACCATCGGGCTTGACCAGGATAAGGGTGCGCTCGGCGGCCACGCCTGAGCTCCTTCCATGAGAACGGGAAGCGGCTAATGCCGCGGGTGCGAGGCTACCGGCACCCGGGCGGGGCCGCCTCCCGGCTCACATCTGTTCGGTTACCGCCAGGCTGTCCTACTGGTAGGTCTTCACCGACTGGACGTTAGCGTCGTTGCAGTTGTACGGGCCGTTGTCCGGAGCGGTCTCATCCTTGGCGTAGACGAAACCGGTCGGGGTGAGCTTCACCAGAATCACGCACTTGGACAGCGGCGACCCGGCCTTGGTGGAGTGCTCCGGGTAGAGGCCACCGGCCGTCCAGTTGTCGTGGGCGCCGGCCTTCTGCAACACGCAGTCGACCGTCAGGGTGTCCCCGCAGGCCGTCGCCGAGTCAGCGAAAAGCGCCCAGGCGCTGAACGAGGAGTCGGTGAAGGTGGTCAGCTTGGGGTTCTTGACGGCGGCATTCACGATGTCCTTCGTCTGCTTGAGCACCGGGAACTGGTCAGCCAGCTCGAAGGGCAGCGCACCGAACTGCACGTAGCTCGGCGGGAAGACCGGGGTGGCCTTGGCCGCAGCGACGGCCTGCGGGCCGTAGAACTGCGTGCTGTAGACGATGAACTCGGGGCTGAAGCCGGTGTTCTTCATGGCCTGCACCTCAGGCGACGGGTCCTGGGCCGAGATCTCGTAGTACGCCCCGGAGCCGGCACCCTTGCACTGCTCCATGTACGGACGGTAGTTGTCGACCAGCGGCGGGTGCTCCTGGTAGTTCGCCACCTTGATGCCGACCTTGGGCAGGTACTCCTGGGTACGCAGGCCGACCGGGCGGATCGAGGAGAGCGTGCTGCTACCGATGCAGATGCCCTTGGTCTTGACGTCCGGGTACTTGTTGGCGAGCAGTCGCAGCGCGCCGTTGTTGATCTGGTTCGACGGGTTGGGTGTCGCCTGCACCTGGAAGGTCGCGTTGGCCGCTTCCGGCGAGACGACGTAAGCCGGGATCTGACCGAGCTTGCAGGCCTCACGGATCTTGACGCCCGCGCTGTCGAAGGCGTTGCCATTACCCACCAGCATGAAGTCCTTCTGGCAGGCCTGTGTCATGACAGAACCGACCTCGAAGAGCTTCGCATCCCACTTGTCGATGGCGACCTTGCGGCCGTTGATGCCGCCGGCGTCGTTGCACCACTTGGCGAACCCGTCGGCGGTGTCGAAGAACTCCTGCTCGAGGCCGGGGGCAGCAGCGGCACCCGGGTCGGCGGTGACGCCAATCCGGATCTCCGTCGCCGTGACGCCGCGGCCGGTGGCCGTCTTCGCGTTGCCGGGCCCGCAGATCTTCGCAAGCGATCCGAAGTCTCCGGCAGTGTTCGCGCCTGCGGTTGCACTCGCCGAGGTCGAGCCCGCGGGACTCGTGGCGGGCGTGCTCCCGCCGCCGCCGGAGGAGCGCCCACAGCCGACGAGAGCGACCGCAAGGGTGACTCCCAACAGCATCGAGACACTGCCCGCGAGGCGGCTTCGTTTGCGTGATCCGAACCGGGCGGTTGGGCGACCCACCATTGCGACTCTCCGTTATTGAGGCTGGGCACAAGTGATCCTGGTCGACATGACGCCCCGTCAGGTGAGAGGCCATTGTTGGCGTACGGGAGCCGGACCACACTTTCGCCGAGATTTTTGCACACCGCTCAGGAAAGGCCGCAGCCGCCTGCCGCGGCGGCGCATTTGCTGCCGCGGGGTTCGGTGCACGACCGAGCCGGGCGATGCGGGCGCGGGGGGCCCGCGGCCGAACGTCAGCCGCGCAGCAGGCGCCGGGCCTCACCGACGGTCACCAGCGAACCGGTGACGATCACCCCGCTACCGCCGAGCGGACCCTCTTCCTCAGCGATGCGTACGGCCGCGTCGAGGGCGTCGTCGAGGCGTGGCTCGACGTCGACCCGGTGGCCGCCGAAGATGTCGACGGCCTCGGCGGCCAACTCGTCCACCGGCATCGCGCGCGGCGAACTGTTCTGGGTGACGACGACGGCGCTGAGCACCGGCTCGAGGGCAGAAAGCACCGCCCCCACATCCTTGTCACGCAGGATGCCAACGACCCCGACCAGCCGATCGAACGCGAACTCCTCGATCAGCGACTCCGCGAGAGCCTTAGCGCCCGCTGCGTTGTGGGCGCCGTCCAGCACGATGGTCGGCGAGCTACGCACCGTCTCGAGACGGCCGGGCGAATCGGCGGCGGCGAACCCGGCGCGAACCGTGTCGGGGTCGAGCGCCCCGCCATCACTGGCACCGAGGAAACCCTCGACGGCAGCGAGCGCGCAGGCGGCGTTGTGTGCCTGGTGAGCGCCGTGCAGCGGAAGGAAGATGTCGTCGTAGTCGCCGCCGAGTCCGCGCAAGGTGATCAGCTGACCGCCGAGGGCGATGGACCGTGAGAGAACGCCGAACTCGAGCCCCTCACGAGCCAGCGTGACGTCGAGCTCGGCCGCC
>JBBRSE010000081.1:0-15223 GCA_038245655.1 Mycobacteriales bacterium
ACCGACCGGCCCGTCACAGTCAAAACGACACTCGAACTGACCATGGCCCTACCCACCCTGCTCGGGCTACGCGAACACCCCGCCGAACTCGCAGGCTACGGACCCCTCCCCGCCCCCATCGCTCGGATCCTGGCTGCCGACGCCAGCTGGCGGCGGCTCATCTACGAACCACACACCGGCCGCCTGCTCGACCTCGGCCGCACCAGCCATCACCCCAGTCCCGCACTCGCCCGCCACCTCCGAGCCCGCGAACGGGTCTGCTCCATCCCCACCTGCCACCGGCCCGCCCGCGCCTGCCACCTCGACCACGCCAAACCGTATGACCCCAGCCATCCCGCCGGCGGACGTACCGACCGTGTCAACACCGGTCCCTTGTGCGCCAGCCACCACCGGCTCAAACACGAAACCCCATGGACCCTACGACGCGACCCCGAAACCGGCGACCCGACCTGGACCACCCCCACCGGCCACCAACACCACACCCAAGCCCACGACTACCGGCCACTCCCCGACGACGACCTCCCCGCCGAACCAGCACCCGCCCCCGAACCCGGCACTCCACACCCGTCCCACCCCCGAACAGGAATACGGCTACGGCTACGGCTACAACCCCGACACCGTCCCCGACCCCATCGAAGAACCCCACCGCCACCAAGCCGACGTCTACGACGCCCACCGCTACAACCTCGCCGCATGACGTCGGCCGGGTCACGAATCAGCTGAAGGCGAGCCCGCCCGTGAGCGGCTGCGGGGCCCGGCCCAGCTCTTGCAGCAGCGACTGGCTGAGGGTGATTCGACCCGTCAGGTCACCCTCGACCAGGGCCAGCGCCGCTTCGGCGATGATGGCGGGATCCTCGAGGGTGAAATCGTCAACCAGGTTGTGAGCGCTCGCGCCGGGGGTCGCGACATTGTCCAGCGGCGCAAGGGTATTGGCGCGTACACCGCGCGAAAGACCCTCGGCCGCAAGCGCGGTCGTCATCCGCTCGAGCGCAGCCTTGCAGGCTCCGTAGGCCGTCCACCCGGTGTCGAAAATGGGTTCGTACGGCGGCCCGGGCGGATGCTCAGCGGCGCGTGAGGAGATGTTGAGGATCCAGCCTGCGCCGCGCTCGTACATGGCGGGCAGCACCAACTGGGTCAGCTCGAAGGGAGCCCGCACCTGCAACTCGAGCATCAGTTCAAAACGCTTCAACGGGAAGCTGTCCATCGGCAAGAAGAACGTGACCGCGGCGTTGTTGACGAGGATGTCGATCGGCCCGAGCTCCTGTGTCACCGTCGCCACAAGTGCCTGCCGCTGCGCGCTTTCGGACAGGTCGGCCCGGTAGGCAACGGCTTTTCCCCCGCTGCGCTGGATTGCCGCGACGGTGTCCCGAAGCGTGCCCGCATAGCGCGGATCGGGGTCCAGGGTGCGGGCGGAGGCGGCGACGGTCGCACCCGCCGCTGCGAGTCGCGCGGCGATGGCCGCACCGATACCGCGACTGGCACCGGTGACCAGAGCCACCTGGCCGTCCAAACTCCCTGCGCTCATTGAGCTTTCACCTGATCCAAGGTCCGCTTCTTCAGCGCTGCCCGCGGGCGCTCGACGAGCTCGACGGTGGTGCCGTCCGGATCGCGCAGGAACAGCACGTTGACGCCTCCCAGTCGGGTCCCGGGCAACTCCACCCAGAGCGGGTCGGGCACCTCTGGCCAGTCTTCGCGCAGCTCCCGGCACGCTGCTTCGACGTCGTCGACGGCGAGGGCCATGCGGTAGATGCCCACGTGGTTGGCCGGACCGATCGGTTTTCCGGTGACGGGTGGGTGGTCCCAGGCGGTCAATTCGAAGGACAGGCTCGGGTCGCCCGCCGCCGACAGCGAGCAGACCGAGACGACGGCGCCGTCAACCGGCGCGCTCACGGCGGATGCGCCGGCTTGCAAGCCGATTCGCGCATACCAGGCGATCGACGCGGCCAGATCGTGAACGTTCAAGCGCAGGTGCGAAAACTGCGCGAAGCTCAGGGTGGGATCCTCCACGAGTTCCACCCGGATGCCGTCGGGGTCGCGAAGGCGCAGCAGCCTGGCACTCGCGGTGCGCCACGGCCAGGCGCCGAGGTCGGCCGTCGGAGCGTTATCGCGTACGTCGGCCAGCGAAGGCACCCGAAATCCGACCGCCGCGATCCCCGCCTGCCTGGGCTCATCAGGCGACTGCCCCAAAGGCTCGGGGGAGCGCCACTCGAGCACTTCAAGGGCCGGCGCCGAGCGCGGACCGCGAGCGTCGTAAAGAAACATGGCGAGCGTTGTCACCTCGCCGTAGGCCCCGAGCGCAGCGCCCGAGGTCGCTTCGCCACTCGTTTGCATGCCTATTGTCAGCCCGAGCACGCGCTCGTAAAAGCCAGCACTGGCAGCCACATCACGGCTGTTGAGATTGACGTGCAAGAGGCTGTGAACTTCCGCGGCGGCCGCCATCGGGTCGTGCCCTTCGCTCGCTGGATTCAGATGCCGACTGGCGTTCAGACGCGCTCGACGACGGTGGCTGTGCCCATTCCACCGCCGGTGCACATGACGACCAGCCCGGTCGTCAGGTTGCGACGTTCGAGCTCGTCGATGACCGTCTCGATGAGCATGACGCCGCTGGCGCCGATCGGGTGACCGAGGGCGATCGCGCCGCCATTGACGTTGACCCGCTCGGGATCGATGGACAGGTCGCGCATCGCCTTCAGCGGGATCGCCGCGAACGCCTCGTTGATCTCCCACAGGTCAATGTCAGCCACGCTCATCCCGGCCTTGTCGAGGCAGAGCTGCGCCGCCGGGGTCGGCGCGGTCAGCATGAGTACGGGATCGGCGCCGGCCACGGCCGTCATGCGGATCCGCGCCCGGGGTGTCAAACCTTCCGCGCGGGCGTAGTCACTCCCGGCGACGATGAGGGCTGCGGCACCATCGACCACACCGGAGGAGTTGCCGCCGGTGTGCACATGGTCGATGGAGTCGAGCGAATAGCGCTCCTGGCACATCTCGTCGAAGGTGTGGGTGAAGCCGTCGATCTGCGCCGAGCCCATCGCGGTGAAGGCCGGTTTGAGCGCGCAGAGCCCGTCGATCGTGGTCCCGGGGCGGGGGAATTCTTCGCGGTCGAGGGCGATCGTGCCGTCGGCATTGGTGACGGCGATGAGGCTGCGGTCGAAACGGCCGTCGCTCTGGGCTTTAGCGGCCCGATCCTGACTGGTGAGCGCGAAGGCGTCGACGTCGGATCGGCTGAAGCCTTCCAGGGTGGCAATGACGTCTGCACTGATGCCCTGCGGGACGATCGGGTAACGCCCACCCAGCGCCGGATTGCGGCCGATCATCGTCGGCTCGCCGCCCGCCGACCATCGCGACATGGACTCGACGCCACCGGCCGCGACCAGCGTTTGCATGCCCGACATCACGCCCATCGCCGCCATGGTGACGGCCTGCTGCCCCGAGCCGCAGTAGCGGCTGAGCGTCATCCCGGGCGTCCCTACCGGCCAGCCCGCATGCAGCGTCGCCAACCGGCCGATGCAGGCCCCGTGGTCGCCGGCGGACTCCGCGTTGCCGACCACCACGTCATCAATCACGGCGGGGTCGATGCCGGTGCGCTCCACTAGCGCATTCAGGACCTGGGCCAGCAACTCCTGCGGATGCAGATGGTGAAGGGCGCCGGTGGATTTGCCGCGCCCCCGCGGCGTGCGAAGGCCATCGATGATCCATGCCTCGTTCGTCACGAGCGACTCCTTCTGCGGGGCGGTGGCGTGCCTGCCCATGATGCTTGATGGGCTGCGCGGCCCACGACCGCGTGCCCGCGCTTGACCACTCCTTGACGACCCGTCCGCTGCCGGGCCATCCTCGCGCTGGACCTCTTGCCCTGCTTTGCGGCTCCCGGTTCGCTTGCCGAGCTGGCGTAACGACGGGTCGCGGAGGGCCGGATGGCGCAGGAAGGTACGGCGGTCGCGGCGGCCCCCGAGCAGCCGCAGCTCAGTCACGAGCGGATCCTCATCATCATCGGCGGCTTGCTGCTGGGGATGCTGCTGGCGGCGCTGGACCAGACGATCGTAGCCACGGCATTGCCGACAATTGCCGGTGATCTGCACGGGCTGTCGCACCTTGCGTGGGTGGTGACGGCGTATCTGCTGGCCTCGACCGTCTCGACCCCGCTGTGGGGAAAGCTCGGGGACCTCTACGGGCGCAAGTCGTTCTTCCAGGCCGCGATCGTCATCTTCCTGATCGGCTCGGTGCTCGCCGGCCTTGCACAGTCGATGCTGCAGCTGATCCTGTTCCGGGCGGTCCAGGGCATCGGCGGCGGCGGGCTGATGGTCGGCGCGCAGACGATCGTGGCCGATGTCGTGCCGCCTCGTGATCGCGGGCGCTATCAGGGGATGTTCGGCGCGGTGTTCGGCGTGACGAGCGTCCTCGGGCCACTGATCGGCGGTTTCTTCGTCGACCACCTGTCGTGGCGCTGGGTGTTCTACGTCAACCTCCCCGTTGGTGCCGTGGCGCTCATCGTGGTCACCGCGGTGCTGCCCGGACACCTGCGTCGCGCCTCCCATCGCATCGACTACGCCGGCACTTTGCTGTTAGCCGGGGCGGCAACCAGCCTCGTGTTGCTGACGTCGCTCGGCGGCACGACGTACGCCTGGTCCTCGGTCCCGATCGTGGCGTTGGGGGTCGGCGCGGTCGTCCTCACCGGGCTCTTCCTGTGGGTCGAGCAGCGCGCCGCGGAGCCCGTGCTGCCGCTCAGACTCTTTCGCAACCGGGTCTTCTCGGCGTCGAGCGCCATCGGATTCGTCGTCGGCTTCGCCATGTTCGGCACGCTCACGTACCTGCCGCAATACATGCAGATCGTGCGCGGGGTGAGCCCGACCTCGTCCGGATTGCGGCTGCTGCCCATGATGGGCGGGCTGCTGCTGACCTCGGTCGCCACCGGTCAGCTGATCAGCAAGTGGGGCCGCTACAAGATTTTCCCGATCCTCGGTACGGCCACCATGACAGTCGGGCTCTTCCTGCTGTCGCTCCTGCATCCCGATACGAACGCCCTGCAGACCTCGGTCTCGATGTTCGTGCTGGGCGTCGGGATCGGCGGCGCCATGCAGGTGCTGGTCATTGCTGTCCAGAACGCTGTCGACTACCGCGATCTGGGCGCCGCAACCTCTGGCGCGACGTTCTTTCGCTCGATCGGCGGATCGTTCGGCACCGCCATCTTCGGGGCGATTTTTGCCAACGTGCTCGCCGGCAACCTGAGCCACGCCTTGGGCGGCCAGCAACTTCCGGCTGGCGTGACGGCTTCCAGCGGCGCCAGCCCCGCGGTCCTCGATGCGCTCCCGAAAGCCATTCATACCGCTTACGTCTCGGGCTATTCCGCGTCGCTACGGACGGTCTTTCTGATCGCTGTTCCGGTAGGGGCCATCGCGTTCCTGCTCTCCTGGACATTGAAGGAATTGCCGCTGCGCACCACCACCCGGGCGGTGGACCCGGCGGACAGCCTCGCTCCGACCGCACGTCCCACCATTCGGACCTCGGACGAGGAGATGGAGCGCGCCCTCAGCACGCTCAACAGCCGCGAACGGCGCCACGAGCTCTACGGCGAACTGGTGGGCGAGGCGGCGATCGACCTATCGCCGCCCGCCGGTTGGATGCTGATCCGGGTGGGCGAGCACCCGGGGGACACCCGGGCGCGGCTTGCCGGACGGCTGCGCATCAGCGTCGATGACCTCGACGAGCGCATGAGTGAGCTCGTGTCGGCCGGTTATGTGGAGCCGCTGAATGGCGCGTTGCTGCCACTCGCCCTCACGGAGGCGGGGAACGCCGCCCACGACCGGCTCTTCGCGGCACGCCAAAAACGCATCCAGCGCTTCCTCGAGGGCTGGGACCCGGAGGCTCACCCCGAATTGCTCCGACTGCTCAGCCGGTTCACCCACGAGCTCGCTGCCGGTGACGAGCAGCCCGGACGCGACCTGGAACCGGCGGCCCGGGCCGGCTGACGGAGCGGTCCGTCGGACAAAGGACCCGCGCGGAGCAGGACCAGTGGCTCTTGCCGAAAGCGGCCATGCCTTGCGACAAGGGAGGTAGGACGCCGCCAGGCGACTCGTAACGGAGGTTTCGACATGCCCATCTTGCCACATGATGTCTCAGACCTGCATCTGGCTCCACTGCTGCTCGCGCTGGAAGCCCGAATCGACGAGCTGAGCAAGCTGACGCTCGACGAATTCCGCCGCCACGTAGCCCTCGTCGGCAACCGGCCGGACTGGAATCGCGCGGTGCGCGAAGGCGGGGTCGTCGAAGCCGTTCAGCATTTGATCGATTGCCATGACTGGGACCTGCGCTGGACCGACCGCGGAATTCAGGCGAGCCACGGTGGACACAAGGTGACCCTCGGGGTACCCACCATGTTCGTCGCCTACGTCGAGGGCAAGCACGGCGCCACCCAGGACCTCGGCAGCTAGGACGTCAGCAGCGCTCGGTACATCTGCAGCAACGCGGCTTTCTGATCACCGCTCAGCTGCGGATCCGCCTCGATCGCGGCCTCCACGCCTCCCGCTGCGCCGCCTTCCGTGGGCTCGGCGGTCTCCAGCAGGCCGAGCCGCTCGTAGAAGGCCGTCGCGGAGACGTTGAGCGCTTTCGCGAGCGCGAGCACGATGTCGGCCGACGGCCGGTAGAGGCCACGCTCGATCTGACTGAGGTAGGAATCGGACACGTTGGCGAGCGCGGCCAGCCGGCGAAGCGAAAGCTGCGATCGCCGCCGGTGTTCCTTGATGAATGCGCCGATGTCAGCGAAATGCTCGTCCGCCATGAGGTCACCATACGGACTGCTTGGCGCGCCACGCGAATTGTAGGCAGAACGCTTGACAAACCACGCGTCTGCTTGAAATACTAAGCAGTGTCCAACCGCAATCGCCTGAGGGAGACGATCATGGTCACCACCACTACCACCAGTAGCAGCAGCACCACCGAGAACTTCGATCGCATTGTCGACAACATGTTCGACAGCGAGATGAACTGCGTCACCGCGTTCGGCAAGCTGTATGCGCTGCTGCCCGAGCAGGTCCGCACCGTCAAACTGCCGATGGCCGAGAAGCTGATCGACCCCGTCACGTTGGTCAACAGGAGCTACGCGGTCGCCGAAAAGGTGCTGGGCGACACCGAGACCGGCAAGCTCGTCAGCCGGCAGAAGGAGATCGCGATCTCCTTCGCCGGGTACTTCGCACCGCATTTCGCCGCCTGATCGCTAAATGCTGAGCACGGCAGCCGCGGCTGCGGGGGAGCTGCCCCGTGGCCGCGGCTGCCGGCTGTTCCGGCAGTTTTCGCCGGCAGATGCTTGACTGAGACGATGAGGCTCGCGGCTGTGCAGCTGCCGGAGACTACGCGCGCGCTGCGCCGGCAAGTGCGGGCGTTTCTGCGCGACGAGATTGTCAACGGAGCGTTCGAGTCGCGTGCCGACAACTGGCTCGGCGGCGTCGATCCTGACCTGAGCCGCGCACTCGGGGAGCGCGGCTGGCTCGGCATGTCGTATCCGCCGGAGTACGGCGGCGGAGGGGCCAGCGCCCTGGATCGCTTCGTGGTCACCGAAGAATTGCTCGCCGCCGGGGCTCCCGTCGCGGCGCACTGGATCGCCGAACGTCAGATGGCGCCGAGCATCTTGCGGTGGGGAAACGAGGAACAGAAGCAGCGGTACGTCCCTGGAGTCGCGCGCGGGGAGAGCTACTTCGCTATCGGCATGAGCGAGCCTGACAGCGGTTCGGATCTGGCGTCGGTACGCACCCGCGCCGAGCCGGTCGACGGTGGCTGGCGGGTGAACGGTACGAAGGTGTGGACCAGCAACGCGCACGCGGCGCACTACATGATGGCGCTCGTACGCACCGCTGACCGCGACCCGCAAGCGCGCCACGCGGGACTCAGCCAGCTGATCATCGACCTGCATGCCGAGGGGGTCACGGTGCGCCCGATCGTCAGTCTCGACGGCGCCCACCATTTCAACGAGGTCGTCCTGGACGACGTCTTCGTCGCCGACGCGGATCTGCTGGGCACGGCGGGAGAAGGCTGGAAGCAGTGCACGAGCGAGCTGGCGCTTGAGCGCAGCGGCCCCGAGCGCGTCCTGTCCACGCTGCCCTTGCTCTCAGCATGGGTCGAGGTCCTGCGCGCCGGGGAGATCGAGGTAGACGCCCTCAGCCGCCAGGTGCTGGGCGCGCTGGTGGCGCGGCTGTTCATCCTTCGGCAAATGTCCCTCGCGGTGGCTGCCGAACTGGTGGCGGGGGAGAGTCCTGACGTCGAAGCGGCTCTCGTCAAGGAGCTCGGCACCCGCTTTGAAGGCGAACTGGTCGAGGCGGTGCGGCGCGTCATGCCCTACGGAGCCGCGTTACGCGGCGGTACGCCACTGTCCAGCATGCTGGCGACGGCCGTGCTCCACACGCCCGGATTCACCTTGCGCGGCGGGACGAACGAGGTGTTGCGCGGCGTCGTCGCGCGCGGGCTGGGGATGCGATGAGCGACAACCTCCGTGAGATTGCCGATGCCACCGAGCGCATCCTGGTCGACCTGCTCCCTGGCGATGAGGCAGAGAGCTGGGATACGCACACCTGGACGGCGCTGGCGGAGGCCGGCCTGGCACACATCGCCGTAACCGAGTCTGCCGGTGGCGGCGGTGGGTCGCTCCGCGAGGCGGCGGAGGTCGTACGGGTCGCCGGCGCCTTCGCGCTGCGAGCCCCGCTGGCCGAGACCTCACTGCTTGCCACCTGGCTGTCGGGCGCGGCCGGGCTGGCGATCCCGACCGGGACGCTGAGCGTCGCGACGGGCCCGGATGACATCCGCGCGACTCGGGGCACGACCGGTGGGTGGACGCTGGATGGCACCGCCCGCCGGGTCCCGTACGGCCGGTTTGCTGCCGCGGTTGTTCTGGTGGCCGTCACGGAGCAGGGTCCGCTGGCTGTCATTGCCGATCCGGCCGCCGCGAAGGTTGCCGAGGTCGAGAACCTGGCTGGCGATTCCGTCGACGACATCGACGTTTCCGGTCTGACCGTGGACCCAGATCGGGCTGCGGCGATAGCCGATGACATCGTTCAGGAGCTTGGTGTCCGGCTGGCCCTGACTCGGCTGCTGCTGTGTTCCGGAGCCGCCTCGCAGGTGCTGTCGATGACCGTGCGATACACGGGTGAGCGCGAGCAGTTCGGCCGGCCGATCGCTCGATTTCAGGCCGTGCAACAACTCGTGGCGGAACTGGCGGGCGAGGTCGCGGCATTGCAGATCGGTGTCGACGCGGCCCTGCTGGCCCTGGCGTCAGGTTCAAGCCTGGCGTGGCTGGCCGTGGCAAGTGCCAAGACGGACGCCGAGCGCAGCATCGCTCGGCTGACGACGATCGCCCATCAGGTCCACGGCGCGATGGGGGCGACCCAGGAGCACGCGTTGCATCGCTTCACCACCCGGCTCTGGTCGTGGCGTGAGGAGGGCGGTTCGGCGACCCGGTGGGCTGATGCGATTGCCGGTCGGATGCTGGCCCCGCAGGCCGCCTCACTCTGGGAGCAGGTAGTTGGTGACTGACTCGTAGAGTTCGCCAGGTGTGCACTGTCGTGTGTCGCTGGTCGCCGGAACACGAGTTTCCGGTGCAGATGTTGGCGCTTCGCGACGAACTGGCGAGCCGCGCGTTCGACCTGCCCGGCGCCTGGTGGGCCGACCAGCCTGATGTGATCGGGGGCCGCGACCGCACGGCTGGAGGTAGCTGGTGCGTGTCAGCCGTCCCGCCCGGCGTCACCAGCGTCGTACTCAACGCGCCGCAGAAGCCGATCGCCGACCCGGGGGCGCCGAGCCGCGGAGTGTTGCCTTTGGCGGCGGCCCGACACGGGGAGCGTTGGCCCGAACATCTCGACGTTGCCGGCATGGCCAGCTTCAACCTCGTGCTGGCGACACCACGCGAACTCGTGTGGTGGCGCTTCGACGGGGAACGCTTGACGCGCGAAGCGCTTGGGCGTGGCACGTACCTGTTCACGCCAGGCGGGCTGCCCGCTGCCGGCGTGGACGCCGGCTTCACCGAAGAGCCGAAGGGTTTCTCCGGTGACCTCGGGTCGCCCACCGAGCAGGCGTGGTCGCGCTGGCTGCGGGTGGTTCGCGAGTCGGTGCCGACCAGCGATCCGAGCGGTCTCCTCGTCCGTAAGCCGGTCGACGGCGGCAGCTTCGAAACGGTCTTCGGCCAGTTCATCGCTGCCCGGCCGGCTACCCTTCGGCTGGACTACGTGACGAGCCCGGCCGCCGGGCAGCCCTGGAAGAAGCGGCTGTGGACTGGCGAGCCGGGCTCGTCCGAGGTTGCTCCGGTCGGCTAGCGAACGGCGGGAACCGCCACCTCGGTAGCAACGCCGTCCGGATCACCGTCAGAGCTGCCCGCAGCTCCGGGGGCGCCATTGGCAAGCGCGGGGATGCGCTGAAGCTGCGGCTTCAGCAGCGTGAAGACGAGGATCCCCGCGAAGACCAGCACCCCGACCCCCACTGCGAACGCCGTGGTGAAGCCGTGCACCACCGCGGCGGCTGACCGGCCGCCGTGAGAGGTGACGTAGTGCGCGGTTGCGCTGGTGGCGATGGTGTTGAGGAAGGCGACCCCGAGGGAGCCACCCACCTGCTGCGTGGTGTTGACGAGCGCGCTGGCCACTCCCGCGTCGTGATCGGGAACACCGAGCAACGCGGTCGAGGACAGCGGCACGAAGACCTGGCCCATCCCGAGGCTGATCAGCAGTTCGGATGGCACCACGTGGGCGAGGTAGGACGAGTCCGCCGGCAGCTGGGTCAGCCACAGGACACCCAGCGCAGCCAGGATGAAGCCGGTCGTCGCCAGCGCGCGAGGGCCGAATCGGGGCAGCGTGCGCGACGCGATCACCGAGGAGGTGATGACGCCCAGCGGGAAGGGCAGGAACGCGACGCCGGCTTTCAGCGCCGAGTAGCCGAGCACGCCCTGGAAGTAGTACGTGAGGAACAGGAAGACCGTGAACATGACCAGCGTCGCGAGCAGGAACGCCAGGTAGGAACCACCCCGGTTGCGGTCGAGGACGACCCGCATCGGCAGCATCGGGTTGACGGCACGGCTCTCCCAGGCGACGAAGGACGCGAGCAGCAGGACGCCGGCGCCGATCAGTCCGAGGGTCAGCCCCGCGGTCCACGAGTGCAATGACGCCTCGGTGAAGCCGTACACCAGCGAGGCAAGGCCGGCGGTTCCGAGCAGGGCGCCGGGAACGTCGTAGTGGCGGTCTCCCTCGACCCGGCTCTCCTTGAGCAGCGGTAGTGACGCGAGCGCTACGACGATGGCGATCGGGGTGTTGATGAGCAGCGTCCAGCGCCAGCTCAGGTATTCGGTGAGAGCGCCTCCGGCGATGAGACCGATCGCCGCGCCCGTGCCAGAGATGGCCCCGTAGACGCCGAACGCCTTCGCGCGCTCGCGCGGCTCGGTGAACGTCGTCGTGATCAGCGACAGAACGGCCGGAGCCAGGACGGCGGCAAAGACGCCTTGCAGTGCTCGGGCTCCGAACAGCCACCCCGCCGACTGGGCAGCGCCGCCGAGCGCGGATGCCGCGGCGAAGCCGAAGAGTCCGATGAGGAAGGTGCGCTTACGTCCGAGATAGTCGGCGATGCGGCCACCGAGCAGCAGCAGGCCGCCGAAGGTGAGCGTGTATGCCGTCAGCGCCCACTGCCGGGAGGCGTCGCTGATGTGCAGCGCTGCCTGGGCGCGCGGAAGCGCGATGTTCACGATGGAGGCGTCGAGGATGATCATCAGTTGAGCGACGCCGATGACGGCGAGGGCCAGCCAGCGGTGGTCACGACCGTCGTCGGCGCGGGCCGTAAGGCGCTCGCGAAGCTCGTGGGTTGTCATGTTTCTCATCTCCCGGTCGGTCGGGCCGACGTAACATGGGTGTAAACGGAAGCAGCCTCCGCTAACTTAACGGAGGGGGCCTCCGTCTCGCAAGTGAATTTCCGGCCAACAGTCCGATTCTTCGCCTGGAGCGAAGAACGGCGCCCGCACTGGAGGTGAGTACGTGTCTCGGCCACAGCGAGCAGACGCTCGCCGTAATCGCGAGCGCTTGCTCGAAGTTGCGTCCGATGCCTTTACCGAGTCGGGGGTAGACGCCTCACTGGAAGACATCGCCCGTCGCACCGGTGTCGGCATCGGCACGCTCTACCGGCACTTTCCCAGCCGTGACTGCCTGTTGGAAGCGGTTTTCCGGCTCAGCGTCGATCAGCTCTCCCAAGCTGCGGATGAGCTGCTCGACACCACGCCCCCTGAGCAGGCCCTCGACGAGTGGATGCGGCGTTTTGTGGTGTACGTCGCCACCAAGAAGGGCCTGGCCGCCCACCTGAAAAGTGTCGTGTCGGTGGATTCGACCCTGTTTGCCTACAGCCATGAGCGGATGAACGCGACGGTGCGCACGCTGGTCGACGCGGCGGTCGCTGCCGGCGGGATACGCCCAGATGTCGACCCCACCGATCTGCTGCACGCGCTCAGTGGCGTGTGCCTGATGGCTGACGGTCCCGGCTGGCAGGACCAGGCCTGCCGAATCTCGGCGCTGCTGATGGATGGGCTGCGCTATCAGGCGCTGGCCGCCGTGCCGCGCGACCCGCGCCAGCTGACCTCCTCGGCGTAGCGCTAGTCGAAGAGCGCGTTCAAGCTCGGTAGTGCGACGGCCGGCAGCGGCGGCGCGGCCGGCAGCCGTGCGGGCTCGCGACGGGTCTCGACAACCTCCATGACCGCCAAGGCCTCCGTGGTCAAGAAGCGACTTTGCGGCGCGTAGCTATGACGGTCGTCGCGAGCGCGCCGGTGGTGCGGCATTCGTAGGGGCGTGTAGACGGCCAGGGTGTCTCGCGCCCGGGTCACCGCGACGTAGAAGAGCCGCTGCTCCTCCTCGAGCCCTTGCGGGGTCGAAAGCGCCATATCGGAGGGAAACGCGCCATCGACCGCGTGGATGACATGGACGTGAGGCCACTCCAGGCCCTTGGCCGAATGAACGGTCGACAGCGTGAGGTAGTCCTCGTCCAGATGCGGGGGCTTCGCGTAGTCACCGGTGCTGGCAGGCGGATCCAGCGTGACCTGAGCGACGAAAGCTCCGAGGTCGGGTGACGCCTGCGCGGAGGCGGCGAGGCGTTCCAGATCCGCGAGCCGCGGGCCAGCGTCGGCGTAGTGGCTCTGCACGAGCGGGGAGATCGCGGCCACGCACGCCGCGACCTGTGCCGGGATCGCCGCCTGGCCACGAGCGCCCGCCATCGCCAGCAGGGTCGCGGCCAGCCTCGTTCGCGCCGGCGCCGGCGCCGCCGCTACGACAGCATTGGCCCAGGCGTCCTGATCCGGAGGGGACTCGGCGGCCAACGGGTCGATCAGCAGCGAGAGCAACGCGCGTGCGCGGGCCGGGCCGATGCCCTCGTGCAGGCGCAGCAGCCGAAACCAGGCGACCTCATCAACGTGGTTGCCGACGATCCGCAAGGCAGCCAGGAAGTCCTTGACGTGGGCCGCTTCGAGGAATTTTAGCCCGCCGAATTTCACGAACGGGATGCGCCGTGCGGTGAGTTCGACTTCGAGCAGGTCACTGTGATGGCCGGTACGCATGAGGACGGCGTGCTCACGCAGCCGCTGCCCGGCTTCGGCCCCCGCGAGGACGGCATCCGCCACGCAGCGAGCCTCCTCACCGGCGTCGTAACAACGCATCAAGCGTGGCCTTTGCCCATCTCCCGTCCGGTCGGCGTGCAACGTCAGCCGTCCCTGCGCGTCCTCGCACGGGCGAATGACGTTAGCCAGGTCGAGCAGTGGCTGGCGGGAGCGGAAGTTGCGCTCCAAGCGGACGATGGTGGCGTCGGCGAACTGGCGGGCGACATCGAGCAGATGGCCGCTGGTAGCACCGCGGAACGCGTACACCGCCTGGGCGTCATCGCCAACGACGGTGAGTCCGCACCCCTGCGGACGCAACGCCGAGACGATGTCCACCTGGACCTGGTTGACGTCCTGGTACTCGTCGACCAGGACATGATCCCAGCGCTCGATCAGTCGCTCGCGGACCACCGGCTGCTCGAGCAGGGCCCGCCAGGCGAGCAGGAGATCGTCGAAGTCGAGCAGGCCCCGGGCGCGCTTGCGGGTTACGAAGTCCTTCAACAGCAGCATGATCTGCGCCGTGTGCGGCTCGCACCACGGGTAGTCGGCGGTGATGACATCGCGGGCGGGTCGTGCGGTGCTGACGGACCGCGAGTAGATGTCGGCCAGCGTGGAGGCGCGGGGGAGCCGAACGCGATCGTGGGCGGGCTGGTCAGGCGTGGAGGCAAGGCCGTGGTCATCGCGGAGCATGTCGAGCAGATCGGTGACATCGCCGGGATCGATGACCGACACCTCGCAGAGTCCGAGCTGCGACGCGTGTTCGGCGACCAGGCGGTGAGCAACCGCGTGGAAGGTGCCGCCCCATACCCGGCGCGCGGCGTCGCGATCCGGGCAGAGGAGGGCGGCGCGCGCGAGCATGTCTTCGGCTGCCCGGCGGGTGAAGGTCAGCAACAGGACGCGTTCCGGCGGGATGCCGCGCTCCAGCAGATGCGCCACCCGGCTGGTCAGCGTGCGGGTCTTGCCGGTGCCGGCGCCCGCCAGGACGACCAGCGGCCCCTGGTCCTGGGTGACGGCGGCCAGCTGCGCGTCGTCGAGTCCGGCGTCCCACCTCGAATCGAACATACGAGCGACTGTAGCCCGACTGCCGCTGCGGGCAAGGCCGACACGTCACACCGAGCGCGCCACCCTGGTCGTCGCGCAGGTCTGGGAGTCACGCGGGGCGCCCTCCGGAGGGTGAGCTGGTGGCCGCGGTTTCCAGCTCACCGATCTGGGAGACCTGGGAATCGGTCTACTTGAAAACCACGACTCTCGGCCACGAGATCATCCGTCGCACCCTGGACGATCCCGCTGAGCGGATCACCGGGATCGCTGTCGTCCCGCGCGGTGGCCTGTACATGGTCAACGTGCTCTCCCGCATGTTGGGGCTGAGCGGCAGCGAGGTGCTGTCGCTGAGCATCTCCAAGTACGACCGCGAGCATCCGACGCAGTCGGGACAGTTTCAGATCGGATCGGTGCCGTCGCGCGAGTCGGTCCAGGGCCAGGTCGTACTGCTGGCCGATGAGGTTCACGACACCGGCGAGACGATGGAGCGCGCCAAGGACATCCTGATGCGCCTCGGTGCCAGCGCCGTTCGAACTGCTGCCATCCACTACAAGCCGGGCCCTAACACGACGGGCTCGGTGCCGGACTTCTTTG
>JBBRSE010000082.1:0-15092 GCA_038245655.1 Mycobacteriales bacterium
TGCTTCGCCCGCCACACCTTGTGCAATTTCTGCAGCCACGGCGTTCGTAGCTAGAACGACCACCAGCCTCCGGTCCCGCACACTGGAAAGGTGACCCGCCCGACGACCGCCGCGCCGGGGGTTCCGGCTGTCGCCGCGTCCCCCGCGGCCAGCCTGGGCAGGGCCGTCGTCGCCGAGCTGCGCCGGGCGTTTCGGCGACCGGCGGAAACCCCGCTGATCCTGGCGGCCAACGGCGCCGTCATGTGTATCGGGTGGTTCTATCTGCCGGATTCGTTACGAGACTGGTTCTTCTCGATCCACGGCCCGCTGGCGTTTCCGATCGTGCTCGAGTCGTGGATGATCTCCGACGTTCCGGCAACAAACGTGTTGGGCGGCGACGCCAAGAACGCGCTGGCCGCGCTGGCGGACCCGCGGGCGTTTCAGCGCTACCTGTACGCGAAGAGCCTCGCCATCTGGCTCCTGGTGGCGCCGCTATGCGCGGTAATCGCGTTCGCCATCGGCCAGCACCAGCATCACCACGTCGCCTCTGCGGCCATCTGCGTCCTGGTCCTGATCATGCCTTTCGGCGTGCTCGGCATCAGCGCTTGGCTGGGCATCCTTTTCCCGTACCACCCCCGGTCGTTGCGCTGGCGCTGGGATCATCGCCACGACCGACGCTCACTCGTCCGCTGGGTCGTCCTGGTGATCGCGCCCTACAGCTTCGTGCCTGCGGTGGTCGGACTCGTGCTGCTCCCGTCGATCCTGCTCACCAAGCGAGGCTCGCAATCACCGACGCGATTGCTGACGCAGGGCGACCTGACTCTCGCCGCAGCTATCGCCGTCCTCGCTTCGGTCGTCGCCTTCGTCATCGGCCACCACATCGGGGCGCGGCTCGCCGACCGCCACCGCGCGTCGCTCGTCAGCTACCTCGCCGATCCGGAGCGCGGTTGAGGGTCGCCCGGATGCGGGCGATCGTCGCGTCCGGGATGCGGCGCGTGATCTACTGCGGCGAAACCGCGCGGCTGGTTTGACCGCGGGGGGCTGCGCCTGGTCGCCGGGAGAACTCAATGGCCACACCCGAACCCGAACCAGTCCGCGAGCTCGTACGGGTGCCGTTCACCCCCCAGATGCGACGCAAAGTGCGCGGCCGCTTGCGTGGTTTCCGGGTGGGAGTCGCTTTCGTCGTGCTGCTCGTGGCGGGCTTTCAGGTGTTGCTGTCGTTCGCTGACCTCTCTGGGGTCGCGACGCTCGGGTTTCGGCTCTTCTTCGTTGTTCTCGCCCTCCTCATCCTCGCGCTGATCGGCTTTCGCGCCCGCCAGGAGATGCGCGACCTGCGCAGCGGCTACGCACTTCGATATGAGGGCGCGGTGACGCTGTCGTCCTTCGAACCCCACGCGGGCAGCGGAAGCCCACAGTTCTACGTCACCTTTCCCGGGAAACTCCTGGCAACGACGCGCACACCTTTCATCGCGATCGCCCACCGCCCCGACTTCGTGGCGGGCCTGCCGTGCGTCGCCACGGTCGAATTCACCCCGCTCGCCGGCGATGTCTTGGCGCTGATCACCTCGGAGTACGGCGAAGTGCGCGCCTGAGCAGGTTCGCCCGCTCTACCGGGGGCTTGCCAACTTGCTTAAGTTAGGGGACCCTAACCACACTGCCCCGTGACTCCCGAAGGATCGCCTTGAGCCTGTCGAAGACGCTGCTGCTCGGCTTCATCGCCGGCGTCACCATCCTGCTGGGGCTGCCGGTCGGCCGGATGAAGCGGCCCGCGCCCGGGCTGCGCGTCTTTCTCAACGCCTTGGCCGTCGGAATCCTGATCTTCCTGGTCTGGGACGTGTTCTCCGCCGCCTGGGAACCGATTGACGCCGCGTTGGTCAAGGTTCACGACCACCAGGGCGGCCTGGCATCAGCCATCGGCTACGGAGTGCTGTTCACCGCCGGGCTGACCGTCGGGTTGGTGGGGCTGGCGCTCTACGAGAAGTGGATGGGCACCCGGGTTGCTCGGGTCAGTGAGCGATTCGGGCCGGGAGCAATGGCCCTCGATGAGCTGACCGAGCGGCGGCGCGGGGTGGCCTCCTG
The DNA here is from genome assembly GCA_038245655.1 of Mycobacteriales bacterium. Taxonomy (GTDB): domain Bacteria; phylum Actinomycetota; class Actinomycetes; order Frankiales; family Frankiaceae; genus DATAZK01. Next base: position 2,059 of record JBBRSE010000082.1, read on the forward strand.
GAGCCCGCCCCGGCGCCTGGCCCTGCTGATCGCCGTGGGGATCGGCCTGCACAACTTCGCCGAAGGACTGGCCATCGGACAGTCGGCGGCCTCGGGTGACATCGCGCTTGTCACGCTGCTCGTCATCGGCTTCGGCCTGCACAACGCCACGGAAGGCTTCGGCATCGTCGCCCCGCTCGCCGCCGACGAGAAAGCCGCCCGGCCGAGCTGGGCCTTCCTCGGCATGCTCGGCCTGATCGGCGGCGGCCCGACTTTCGTGGGCGCCGCCATCGGTCACGGTTTCACGAGCGAGCCGCTGAGCGTCGTCTTCCTCACCCTCGCCGCCGGATCGATTCTTTACGTCGTGGTCCAGCTCATCGGCGTCGCCGCGAAGGCCAAGCGGCCGGAACTGTTCGCGTACGGACTCGTGCTCGGGATGCTGGCCGGCTTCCTGACCGATGCGGTCGTCACGGCCGGCGGCGCCTGACCGCTCGGCTTGCCGCAACCGGAACGGATCAGAGCTTTCGCGTACGAGCGCGGCCCGGCGTGCTCACGGCGCCGGGATCGGCGGCGATCCCAGCTAGGAGCCAGCCCAGACTGCGCATGAAATTGCGCCGCGAGGCTGCGCCTGATGGAGGTTTTGGCTCTCCCGAGCCCAGGCTGCTGGTCGTTAAAGCGGCGAACCCGATGGTGTGGACGATCAACACTCGCCGCGCGTCCACGCCAGCGCGCCCGCGTACGCCCTCTCGCTCCAGTAGCCCATCCATGAGTTCCCCGAGCCGCACCGCATTCGGGCCGCGCGCACCCTGGCGCTCCAGGAAGACGGGGACGAGGTCCGGATGCGCGGTGAGTACGGCATAAGTGGAGGCCATCAACCCCGCGATGGCGCCCAGCGGATCAGGATCGTCCAGACGCGGCACCGCGACGGCCGCAAGCAGGTCGTCGAGCAGGTCGTCCAGCAACTGAGTCTTGCTCTCGACATGGCTGTAGAGCGTGTTCGGTGTGACGTTCAAGCGGCAGGCCAGAGCACGCATCGTGAGCGCTCCGACTCCGCCTTCGACCAGCAACGCCCGCGCCGCTTCGAGGACAGCAGCGTGCGTCATACCCGCTCGCTGACCGGGACCCCGTGACCGTTCCACGTTTGACAACTGTACGCCGTTCAACTTAGATTGGACGCTGTTCAGTTCATTCTCAATATCGGAGAACTCGATGACCGCACACCTCGAGCCCGAGCAGGGGATCGCCGCCGGCGTCCCCTTCCTCGCCGTCCCGCCCATTTCGACGCCGACTCCTGAGTCACCCGTCGTCGTCGCCTGGCATTTGATGGACCCGCCGCGTACCGAAGCCGCCTTCGCCGCGGCGATTCCGTTGGAGGGACTCGACGCCTGGCGCATCTACCTGGGCCTGCCCATGTGCGGATCACGGCTTCCGGAGGGCGGTCAGGACGAGCTCATGCGCCTCGCTTTCGAGGACGCGGTGATGAACGTTCAGGGGCCCATCGCGCAGCAGGGAGCGCTGGAGTTCCCGGCCGCCTTTCGCGTACTCCAGGAGCGTTTCGGATTCGGAGCGGGATCACTGGCTCTGGCCGGAGGGTCAATGGGCTCGGCGGTCGCTCAGCTGGTTCTTGCGCAAACCGGACCCGTCGCCGGGATCACCGCCAAGGCGGGCGTGCTCATCAGCCCCGTGGCGCAATTGCGGCCGGTGGTCGACGCGGTCGGCCGGCGCTACGACATGACCTATCCCTGGGGCCCCGCGTCACTCGAAGTCGCTCAAGGGCTGGACTTCGTCGCCCGCGCCGGTGAAACGGTGGCCGCGGGTCAGCCGGCGCTGCGGATCATTGTCGGCGCAGCGGATGACGCCGAGGGTTTCCTGGTCCCATGCGAGCGCCTGTTGGTGGCACTGCGCGCCGGTTACGACGATCCCGCTCAGGTCGAACTGGTCGTCGTCCCGGGCATGGCACATGCGCTCGCCGAGGAACCAGGCATAGAGCCGGCACCCCAGACGCCAAACGCGGCGGTCGTGGATCGATACGCGACGGACTGGCTGCGCACCCACCTGCTTGACTAGACCTGGCGATTTTCCGGATCTGCGGCACCCCGCGGGTGTAGTTTCGCGGCGCATACCGGCCTCCCCCGAGGGCTGGAGGGAGCGGCGCATGGCAGCAGCGACAGAATCGCCCGGCACGCGGGTGCAAGCACGGGCTGGGCGCGGGGGGTCGTCGGCGTACTGCTCGTCGGCGCGGTCGTGGCGGTCGGTCTCGGCGCCTACGCAAAGGAACACACAGCGGCCGGCACTCTGGTTTTTCACCCGCACCGGGCTACCGATCACCTGATCCGTCCGAGGCATCGACTTGAAGGAGCCGGCGTGCTGCCACTGATCTCACGGCGAACCACCTTAAGTGGGCTTGGCGTATCGCTCGTCGGCGCAGTCGCCGGTTTCTTCGTAGCCCGCGGAAGCGGGGCCGCCAAGTCCAAAGGCGCCACCACGGCGGCCAACGGCTACGGCGCACCCGCGGCCGGGGGCGGGGGCGGGGGCGGGACCTTGCTCGCGGCGGTCAGCCAGATCCCGGCGGGCGGCGGGATCATCCTGGACAAGCAGAAGATCGTGCTGACGAGCGGTCCTGGCGGCACCGTCAACGCGTTCTCGTCGGTGTGTACGCACCAAGGGTGCACCGTCGACAAGATCGGCGGCGGCGCCATCAGCTGCCCCTGCCACGGCAGCAAGTTCGACACTCAGACGGGGGCCGTCGTCGCCGGACCGGCGCCGGCGCCGCTGCCCAAGATCGCGGTCACCGTCCGCGGCAATGACGTCTTCACGACTTAGGAGGCTGACGCGTGCGCATTCTGACGGCTCTGCCGACACTGCTCTGGTTGCTGGCCGCGGGCTTCGCGCTGGGTGCGCTCATTGCCCTCCGCTGACTGCCGTTGCCTGAAGCTGGGACCGGGTCCGGCCGCTGACCAAAAGCACCGAGATATGGTCGGTGATCATGGTCGAAAGCGACCAGAACTCGGTGCAAATGGCTAGCCGCCGGCGCCGCCAAACCTGATGCGCCCCAGCCGTTTCGGGTTCACGTAGCCGTGGTCGACGAACCAGCGCGCCGAGTCCGAGATGGCCTCGGCGGTCGGTCTCGGCATGTGGCCGAGTTCGTTGCGGGCACGCGCGTCGCTGAACATCATGTTGGTCGTCGACATGCGCGCTGCCTCGAGGGCGACACTCGGCTCGCGCCGCAGCAACCGGCCTTCGATGAGTTGCGAGAGTCCGCCGACGCCGAGGGCAACGGCACGCGGAACGTGCAGGCTCGGCGCGGGCAGGCCGGTTGCTCGAGCGAGGGCACCGAGGAAGTCGCCCATGGCGAGGTTCTCGCCGCCGATGATGTAGCTGCGCCCGATCAGTCCGCGCTCGAGCGCCAGCAGATGACCGGCGGCGAGATCGTCGACATGCACGACGTTGAAGGTGGTGTCCACGAAGCCGGGCATGCGGCCGTTGAGGAACTCGAGGACGACCTTGCCGGTGGGCGTTGGGCGCGTGTCTCCCGGCCCGATGGGAAACGTCGGGAGCACCAACGACACCGGCGCACCTTGCGCGGCGGCGCGCAAAACCTCATGTTCCGCAACGTATTTCGTGCGCTTGTAGAGGCCGAAGAGGTGCGCGACATCGGCGTAGCAGGTCTCGTCTGCCGGGGTGCCGTCGGCGGCACCGTCGAGGCCGAGGACGCCGACCGTGCTCGTGTAGATGACGCGTTCACACGAGGCGCGGCGGGCGGCATCGATGACGTTGAGGGTGCCGCCGACATTGACGTCGTAAAAATCTTTCGGCCGGCGCGAAAAGAACCGATACATGGCGGCGAGGTGGAAGACGAAGCGCGCTCCGGAGCAGGCGGCGTCAAGGCCCGCCGCATCACGCACGTCGACCGTGATCCGTTCGACATCCAGGCCCGCGAGATTGCGCACACCGCCGCCGGGCTCGACGAGCGCCACGACCCGGGCCTCGCGCGCCAGCAGCGCGCGAGCGACCGCGGAACCGATGAAGCCGGCCGCTCCCGTCACGACGATCCGGTCACCGGGATCGATGGTCACACAGGCACCTCGTACGGGGCTTGCGGGCGCGCTCTTCCGCTGCGCCGCAATGCGCCCTTGACCATCGTCTGGCCGAATTCCGCCAGCAAACCGGTGCCGCCGTGGGCGTCGGCTAGGACGTCGTCCAGTGCCTGCACGAAGTAGTCGATCTCGCGCTGCCCGCAAATGAGAGGAGGCAGCAGCTTGATGATGTTCACGTTGTCGGCGGCCACTTGGGTGATGATCCGGTGCCGGTGAAACAGCGGCACGACAACGAGTTGCGAAAAGATGGCCGGGCGTACGAGCTCCATCGCCTTGAAGCGGCGGCGCAGCCCCGCCGACTCCGGGGCGCCGAACTGCAGTCCGATCATGAGCCCTTTGCCGCGTACCTCATGGAACATCTCGTAACGCTCCACGAGTGGCTGCAACGCCGCCTTGAACGCCTCACCGGTCTGGCGCGCGCGCTCGACGATTCCTTCGTCATCGAACGTGGCAAGCGTCGCAAGACCCGCCACCATCGCCAGCTGGTTGCGACCGAACGTCGTCGACTGCTTCATGGCTTTTTCCAGCGAGCTGAAGACCGCCGAATGCACCCGATCGGTCGTCAACGTGGCGCCCACCGGGACGAAGCCTCCGGACAGCGCCTTGGACACCGTGATGATGTCCGGCTCGAGTCCCCAATGCTGGAAGCAGAAGAACTTTCCGGTACGTCCGAGCCCCGTTTGCACCTCGTCGACGACCAGCAGCGTGTGGTGTTTTCGGCAGAGCTCCTGCGCCTCCCGCCAGTAGTCGGCGGACGCCTCGTAGACGCCCTTGCCCTGGATGGGCTCGACCACGAACGCCGCCACATCCCCCTTGCGCAACTGCCGGCGCAGCGCGGCGATGTCGCCGAAGGGCACCGGTGAGCAGCCCGGCAGAAGCACCCCGAAACCGCGGCGGAAGTCGGTCCCGCCGTTCAGCGCCAGCGCTCCGGTCGTGAGGCCGTGAAAGGCGTGATCGGCGAACACGATGCGCGAGCGCCGGGTCGCCTGCCGCGCGTACTTGATGGCCGCTTCGACCGCTTCGGCGCCGGAATTGCAGAAGAAAACGCGGTTAATCGCATCCGGAGCGCGCCCGACGAGCTGCTCCGCCAGCAAGCCCGGCAGGAGCGCGCAATCCATCTGCACCATGTTGGGAAGGTCGAGGTCGATCGCCTGGTGCAGTGCGGCTTTCAGCGCCGGATGGCTGCGCCCGAGCGCGTAAACACCGAACCCGGACAGCAAGTCCAGGTAGCGCGCGCCTTCGGCGTCAAAGAGGTAGCAGCCCTCGCCGCGCACGTAGAACCGGTCGAAGCCGATGGTCTTGAGGACGCGTGCCAGCTGGTGGTTCAGATGCTTGTCGTGCAACGCGTAGTTCTCACCGTGACGCGCCCGCAGCAATTCCGCTACATCGAAGGCCATCACCCGATGATGTCGCATGAGTGCCGTCGGAAGCCACCGAGGGGATCGCCGGCCGCCCGGCTACAGGTTCAGCGAGAGCACGGCCACGCCATCGCTGCGGGTGATCTGCACGCTGCGGATGGCCGTCTGGGGCAGCGAAGTTCCGCTGGTGAACCTGGTGTGGGCGCCGGCAGCCACCGTCCAGGTCCCGAGCAGCTGGCGCGTTCCGTCTTTCGCGACGACCGTCAGCCCAAAGGCGCGCTTGGTGCCCTGCGGCAAGTAGTCCGGGTAGCTGCAGTCCAGGCTGATGCGCGTTCCCCACCTGACCTCGCTGAGCGCAGCGGTGGCATGGAGCGGGGTGGTGGCGACCGCCGACAGGGCCACTGGGCGCGCGGCGGCGGCCGGCTGCCCGGACGGCCATACGGCGACCGTCAACGAAACCAGTGACGCGGCCGCCAAGGCCGACACCCCGGTGGTGAACCGGCGCTGCCGACGCTGCCGTATGCCCGCCCGCCGCAGGAGTCCCGGCAGCAAGCTCTGCGGCATCGGCTCGTCGCCGGATTCGTCGAGGGCGAGCAAGGCCTCAGCGGTGAGGACGGCGAGCGCCTCCGTGGTGGAAGACAGGTTGCATACGCGCTCGGCGCAGTCGGAACACGACTTCAGGTGCGTCTCGAAGGCAACCCGCTCCGCGCCGCTCAGCAGACCCATCACGTAGGCGGCGTCGTCATGCTCGAAGGCATCTGCGTCGCTCATGCTGCGCCTCCCATGTCGGTGATTGCCGCGCGCAAAGCGTGCAACGCGTAGTGAGTTCGGGATTTGATCGTTCCCGGGGGCACCCCGAGCGCTTGCGCCGCTTCCGCCACCGAACGACCGCGGAAGTAGGACTCCAGCAAGACCTCCCGATGCTCCCGGGAAAGCGTCTTCAGCGCTGACATGACCAGCTGGCGGTCGACCGTCTGCTCGGCCGTGTCTGGGACGGCCTGCTCCGGAAGCTGATCGGTGATGGTCTCCGGCCGGCGGCGGCCGGCGCGCCAATCGTCGATGACGATCCTTCTTGCCACCGTGTAGAGCCACCCCCGCGACGCCGACGGATCGGCCAACACGTGAGGGTTGCGCCAGGCTCGGAGCAGGGTCTCCTGGACGACGTCCTCGGCCCTGACCCGGTCGCCGTGGAGCAAGCCGGTCACGTACGACCACAAGGCCGGGCCGTGCTCGTCATGCAGGGCGCGCAGCAGCTGGGCGTCCCGGGAACCGATCGCCACGGCCGTCATCCTGCTCTCCCGCGAGCTCCCCGGCGGGCTCCCCGACAGATCCGGCCGTCGCGGATGAAGCAGGTGCACATACGGCTAACACGACGAGAGTCGCGATGCGGTTCAACGGCGCGCTGTGATCACGACCACGCACCGGCATTGAACCCAGAGGCCGGCTAACGCGTCTTCCCCGCTGCAGGGCACCCGCCCCGCCAAACACCTCCGGGAGAGGGGATCCGCATGACCATCGAGCGACTACTCCACCGGCCCGCCGTCCGGCTGGCCATTCCTGCCACGATCATCGTCCTGGCTGCGGCGGCCTGCGGCGGAAGTGCCGCGTCCAGCACCAGCGCGCCCGCGTCCACCCCGTCCCCAGCTGTCCCAGCGGCCTCGGGCGGCGGCGCAGCAGGCACGGCAGCGGCCACGCTGGAGGCGCACAAGGGCTCCGTCGGCACCTACCTCACCGACGCGCAGGGCCACTCGCTCTACCTGTTCGGCTCCGACAGCAAGACCGCGTCCACCTGCAGCGGTGCCTGCGCGACGGCGTGGCCTCCGGTCACGTCGGCCTCGGGCGCCGACGCCGGGAGCGGAGTCACCGCGAGCGACATCGGTACGATCACCCGAAGCGACGGGACCAAGCAGGTCACGTACGGCGGCCACCCGCTCTACACGTTCACGTTCGACACCGCCGCGGGTGACACCAAGGGGCAGGGCAGCACCGCGTTCGGCGCGAAGTGGTGGCTGGTGACTCCGGACGGCCAGAAGCTGACCAGCACCGGCAGCGCGGCCACCTCCGCCTCGGCGGCACCGGCCGGAGGCGGCGCCTACGGCTACTGAGCGCAGTTGGGTCTGACGCGGGAGCTACTCCATCTTGATGAGTTGAAACGATCTTGCACCAAACGAGGTTGACCCGATTTGTGCGGGGAAGTGAGGTGCATACCGCCGTTTACGGTCGTCATCCTCAGGAGGTTTGTACCATGATCACGCTCGGTGTCATCCTGCTCGTCATCGGCTTCGTAGCCAGTATTCCGATCCTCTGGACGCTCGGCATCATCCTCGTAGTCGCCGGTCTGATCCTCGCGCTGCTCGGCTCCGCAGGGCGCATGGTCGGCGGCCGTCGCCACTATTACTGAGCTGGTCAGTCCAGCGAGGGCCCATTGACGGTGGCCCCGCTGAACTGGACGGCCCCGAGGTTCGGCATCACGGAGATCCCCGTACCGCTCGTCCCGACGAGCGGCGGGGCCTCTTCGTGCCGGCCTGGATCAACGTGCTGTGTCCAGGCAGCAGGTGACGCCCCTGTAACCTGCGGCCGTGGTGCTCCACCGCGACGATCGGATCGCCGCCGCCGCCGGGCGCACCGACTCCGCGGCGTTCACCGCCCTGATCACCGCCCTGCTGGTCGCACTCGTCATCGCGATCCTGCTGATCCGCGATCATGGAGACGCCTCGCGAATCGTCCACGCCGGCCCGCCCTCGACGAGCGCAGCGAACGCGCCGTCGTCGCTGACCGTGCGGCCCCCGAACCAGGCTTACGACGGTCAGTTCTTCTACCGACTCGGGGTTTCGCCGTTCTCGACGGCCCCCGAGGTTTCCGGCGTGACGTTCGACCTTCCTGCGCTACGCAACGCGCGCTGGCTCTCAGGGGCGCTGGCATGGCTGCTGTCAGCCGGCAATCCGGCGGCGGTTCCCTGGGCCCTGCTTTTCATCAACTTCGTCGCCGCCATCGCGCTTGGAGCCGTCGCGGGGGCGCTGGCCCGAAATAGCGGCCGGCACGCCGCCTGGGGTCTGCTGCTTGCCCTCTACCCGGGCTACGCGTTCACGTTGACGCTCGACACCTCGGAACTACTCGCGGGCGCGCTCGTGCTCGGCGGCCTGTACGCCGGCCGACGTTCCCGGTGGACGGTGGCCGCCGGGCTCTTCGTCCTGGCCGTACTGGCGCGTGACACGGCCGCGTCGATCCCGGCCGGTATCGCGGCCGGCGGCGCGCTCCAATTGCTGCGTCGTCGCCCGGGCGTCGGCCCACTGCTGGCGGGCGCCAGCGGCGTCGTCGCCTTCGCCGGTTGGGAGGCGGTGCAACGCGCCCGCTTCTACGCGTGGCCCTTCGTTCAGTCCAGGAAGAACAACCTGTCCGGACCCTTCACCGGGCTCGTCAAGGAACTCGGCAAGGACCTGCCACCGCACAGCGCAGCGGCGGCATTCCGGCTGCTCTCGATCGTGGTCCTGATCGCCGTCATTGGGCTCGCCGCGTTCGCGCTTCGCACGACGGAAATCCCTTTCGTGGAACGGGTCGCGTGGCTGCCGGCCATCGCCGTCGTCATCACGCTGAACGCGTATCTCTGGAGCGGCGCGACCGCGTTTATGCGCGCAGGCTCGGAGAGCTTCCTTATGTCGATGCTGGTGCTGCTCGGCAACCGGGCGCGCTACGCGGCGATCGTCGCGATCCCGGCCTGTGGCCTGTGGGTGTTGACGATCGGGAGCCAGCTCGCCAAGGGGTAACTCAGCTCAGCGCGGGCAGCTGGGCGACGATCTGGGCGACCAGCTCGTCGGCCGCAGGACCGATCGGCACGGCAATCGAGCGCTCGTCGGCGGCGGGTGGCTCCAGGTCGTCGAACTGGGAATCGAGCAGCGCCACAGGCATGTAATGCCCATGGCGCGCAGCAAGGCGCCGGGCAATCTCTTCGCGGCGGCCCGCCAGGTAGACGAACACGACGTGATCGCCGCGCAGCAGGTCCCGGTAGCTTCGCTTCAGCGCCGAGCAGGTGATGACTGCGGGCCGCCCGGAATCAGCGTGATCGCGTATCCACGCAGCGACCGCGCCGAGCCACGGCCAACGGTCCGCATCGTCCAGCGGATGACCGGCGGCCATCTTCGCGACGTTCGCCGCCGGATGCAGGTCGTCGCCCTCGGCCAGGTCCCATCCGAGCTGCGCGGCCAGCAATCCGGCCACGGTCGACTTCCCGCATCCGGAGACGCCCATGACCACCAGAACAAGCCGCGGGTCCCCGGGGAGCACCGCAGGCAGTGAGGTCACATCCGCCACTCTGCCGCAGCAGTTAGCGCTACCTTGTCGGTCCATGCCCACACGAGCGAAAAGCGCTGACCGCCCGTACGACATCGTGCTGTTCGGGGCCTCCGGGTTCACCGGCGCATTGACGGCGGAGTACCTCGCCAAACACGCGCCGGCGCACACCCGCTGGGCACTCGCCGGACGTAACCGCGGCAAGCTCGAGGGAGTACGCGATCGGCTCGGATCGGACGCCGGCACGCTGGAAATCCTCGAAGCGGACGTCACCGACGAGGTGGCGGTGCGCCGCGTCGCGGAATCCGCGCGCGTCCTCATCACGACCGTCGGCCCCTACTTGGAGCATGGCGAACCGCTGGTGAAAGCGTGCGCTGCGGCGGGCACCGACTATGTCGACCTGACCGGCGAGCCGGAGTTCGTCGACCTCATGTACCTGGCGCATCACCAGGCGGCAGAGCGCAGCGGGGCGCGCATCGTCCACGCCTGCGGATTCGACTCCATCCCCCACGATCTCGGCGCGCAGTTCACAGTGGAGCAGCTGCCAGAGGGGGAAGCGATCCAGCTCGCCGGGTTCTTGACAGCGGGCGGCATGCCGTCAGGGGGCACCTTCGCGTCAGCCCTCGGCGCGATGTCACGGTTGCGCCAAGCCAACGAGGCGCATCGGCGCCGGAAGGCGCAGGAGCCGCCGCCGAGCGGCGGCCGCCGGGTGAAGGCCATCGCCGGCCGGCCCGGATACGACCGCCGGATCGGCCGGTGGGTGCTGCCCGCGCCGACGATCGATCCGCAGATCGTCGTACGCTCGGCGGCCGCGCTCGAGCGCTACGGCCCGGATTTCACCTACAGCCATCTCGCCGCCTTCAAGAATCCGGTCGTGGCCGCCGGAGCGGTCGCCGGAATCGGCGTCCTCGTGGCGGTCGCCCAACTGCCGCCCGTCCGCCCGCTGCTGCGCAAGCTGCGACCCGCCGGCTCCGGACCGACGACGGAGCAGATCGAGAAGTCGTTCTTTCGCGTGACGTTTGTCGGCGACTCCGGTGGGCGCCGCGTGGTCACCGAGGTCAGCGGCGGTGACCCGGGCTATGGCGAGACGTCGAAGATGCTTGCTGAATCCGCGCTCTGCCTCGCCTTCGACGATCTGCCGGAGACCAGCGGAATGGTGACGACAGCCGTGGCCATGGGACCTGTGCTGCGCCGCCGAATCAGCGACGCGGGGATTGTTTTCGCGGTGAAATCGAGCTGACGAATTCGGCAAAACGGTGGCGCGCTGCGGCCGCCCCCCGTACGGTGCCGCCAAAGAGGTCCACTTCTCGAGGGGGATTCATGGCCGCACCCATCACGACCCAACTCCGGGAATCGCTGGCAGGGGCGGTGCTGGCCCCGGGCGAGCCGGGCTACGACAACGCGCGGGCACTGTTCAACGCGATGATCGACGTCCGGCCGGCGGCCATCGCTCAGGTCCGTGACACGGCGGACGTGGCATCGGCGCTGCGGATTGCGCGCGAAGCCGGGCTGGCCGTTTCGGTGAAGGGCGGCGGCCACGGGGTGGCCGGGAGCGCGCTCTGCGACGGCGTCGTCATCGACCTTGCCAACCTGCGAACGGTCGACGTCAACCCGGCTGCGCGCACCGCGAAGGCTGGTGGGGGCTGCACCTGGGTGGACGTGGACACGGCGACCCAGCAACATCAGCTCGCGACCCCGGGCGGTCGCGTCACCCACACCGGGATCGCCGGCCTCACGCTCGGCGGTGGCCAGGGCTGGCTGTCGCCCAAGCACGGGCTCACCTGCGACAACCTCGTGGCCGCAGAGGTGGTCACGGCGGACGGTCGGACAGTGACCGCGAGCGAGACCGAAAACCCTGAGCTGCTATGGGGATTGCGCGGCGGCGGGGGCAACCTCGGCGTCGTCACGTCGTTCACGTATCGGCTGCATGAGCTCGGGCCGGTGTTTCACGGCGGCGTGCTGGTGCATCCGCTGGAGCGGGCGCCCGAACTGGTGCCGTTCTACGTCGATTTTGTGGCCCGCAACCCCGGGACGTTCGGCGGCGCTCTCACCTTCGCGTCCGCACCGCCCGTTCCTGGAGTGCCACCCGAGGCAGTTGGAGCACCGGTCGTGCTCGTGGTGGCGGCATGGTTCGACTCCAACCTCGAAGCCGGCGAGCGCGCGCTGCGACCGCTGCGCGAGTTCGGCCCGCCGCTCGTCGATCTGATCATGCCGATGCCGTACACGGCGCTGCAGTCCATGATCGACGATGGCAACCATCCCGGCTTCCGTAACCACTGGTCGGTCAGCTACACCTCAGACCTTCCCGCACCGCTGGTGACCGACCTCATGGACGCGACCGTCAACAAACCCTCAGTGATGTCGAACGTCATTCTCACCCAGATGGGAGGCGCGCCCCACGCGGTGGCTGAGCAGGCAACCGCGTTCCCGAATCGGGATGCCGGCTGGCTGTTTCACCCGCTGGCCATGTGGACGGACCCGGCGGATGACGAGATCAACCGCAGCTGGGCACGGGACCTGAACGCCAAAGCAACGCCCTACTCCGTGGCCGGGTCCTACCTCAACGTCGATAGCGACGCCGGCGTCAATCGGGTGCGCTGGGTCTTCGGGGAGCAGAAGTACGCCCGGCTGGCCGCCCTGAAGGCGGCGTGGGATCCGGACAACGTGTTCCAGCACCACGCGAGCATTCCGCCTTTCAGCGGCCTCGTGCAGCGCCAGGAACGCGCCCAACGCACTCTCATCGGTTAGCCGTCAGGCGAGCGAGAGAAAAAGCTTCTCCAACTGCTCGCGGTCGACCTCGGCGCTCCCGCCTTCGGGGTTGGACAGGCACTGCTGCAGGCCGGAAGCGATGATCGCAAAGCCCGCCTTGTCCAGCGCGCGCGAAACCGCGGCGAGCTGAGTGACGACGTCCTTGCAGTCGCGGCCGGACTCGATCATGCGGATCACGCCGGCGAGCTGGCCCTCGGCCCGCCGCAGCCGGTTGAGAACCTTGCTGACGGCGTCCTGTTCGATCTGCATCGGCGTCCTCTCGTCATACCCCTACCGGTACCAGGGTACGGCCGGGTGGACGCTTTGCAGACGGACCGCTTCGGCTCAGGAGGCGCCGCGGCCGGCGACGTAAAGCGCGGCCTGGGTACGGCTACGCATCCCAATCTTCGCCAGCAGGCTCGAGACGTAATTCTTCACCGTCTTCTCCGCCAAACCCAATCGCGTACCGATCTGCCGATTCGTCAGACCCTCCGCAATCAAATCCAGAATCCGCCGCTCCTGATCCGTCAACGACGCGAGCCGCGGGTCCTGCTTCGGTCCCGAA
>JBBRSE010000083.1:0-14965 GCA_038245655.1 Mycobacteriales bacterium
ACGCCAAGGCGATCGCCGATCTGCTCCTGGGTGAGGCTGTCAACAAAACGCATCCGAAGAATGCTGCGCTCGCGCGCCCCCAGAATCTTCAATGCAGGTTGCAGAGTAAGGACCGCTTCCACCAGCTCCAGCGGCTTCTGAGGGTCAGGGATGACGTCACACAGCAGCTGATCCGAGTCGCCAAGGGGGCTGTCCAATGATCGTGGGTAGTAACCACCGCCGGCTTCTCGTGCCTCATTGACGGCGTCCGTGTTCACACCCAGATGGCTGGCGACGTCCTGGGTGGTTGGCATCCGCTGAAGTCTCTGGGCGAGGTCGGGCTCGGCGATGCGGACGTCGCGGCTGAGCTCTTGCAAGCCGCGAGGGGGGCGGATCATCCAACCTCGATCGCGGAAGTAGCGTTGGATCTCACCCCTGATCGTGGGCACCGCATACGCCGCGAACACCCTTTCGACGCCGGGGGAGTATCCACGGACCGCCTTGACCAGCCCCAGCATTGCGACCTGGACCAGATCTTCGGGATCGACCCCGCGCCGCTGGTACTGCTGGGCCAGGGCCCGGGCCATCGACTGGTTCAAAAGGACAGCTTCCTCGAGAAGAACCTGCCTGGCGGCGGGTTCGGTTGCGTCCGCTGCCTTAAGGAGAAGGCGGCGCGTGCACTGGTCTCGATCATCACGAGTGTTCGGCTCACCGGCATCGAGTCGACAAATGGGCATGAGGCCATACTCCGAGCGTGCGACCAGCCACAGGGTTCGAGCCGGGTCCCTCAACTCCGAAGATAAGACATGCCCCGAAGGTTGACAACCGCTTCCTGCCGCGGCGAAGACCTTCGTTCATTCGCTGGGCGACTAAAGTGACGCCCATCATGACCAGCGCGACCCGAGCCCTGCAGGCAGCCGGACAGGGCCAGTTCGAGATCGAGGCGCTGCTGGCCGCCCTCTCCAGCCAGTACACCGTCGTCGCCGGGCCGAAGGAGTTTGTCCGCTGCGTGCGGCTCGACACCTTTGACGGGCGGTTAGGTGCGGCCGGTCTCACCCTCGAACACCAGATCGTGGCGATGGAGGAGCGGCTCGTCCTGGGTCGACTCGACGGGTCATCGACCGTGGTCGTGCCGGTGAAGGACCTGCGATGGCCAGCGCTGGCGGATGTCTTGCCGTATGGCCCCGTCCGGGACCTGATCGCGCCCGTGAGCGGAGTACGAGCGCTGATGGTGGCCTCCGACGAGAATCGGCGCATCCAACGGCTGGCGCTGCAGAACGGGCAAGGGAAGACCGTGGCTCGGGTTGAGCTGGACGAACCGGTTTCCGCGGAGGCCGCCCCGGCACAGCTCAAGGTGCACTCGCTGCGCGGCTACGACGAACAGGCGCGACGCGCCGACCTCCTCGTCGAGGGTCTCGGTCTGCCCATCATGGAGCAAGGCGAGAAGCGGGATGCAGTTGCTGCCGCACCTGTGTTCTCCCCCCACCGCGAGGCGCCTGCGAGAGTTCACCTGGCCGCTGTGCTGAGCGACTTCCTCGCGGCCATGCGCAATAACCTGCCAGGACTTCTTGAGGACGTGGACAGCGAGTTTCTACACGACTTCCGGGTAGCCGTGCGGCGGACCCGTTCAACGCTGAAGCTGGGTCGACCCTCCCTGCCGGACGCGATGCGACTCAGGTGGGAACCGGAGTTCAAGCTTCTGGGTGACATGACGACGCCCCTTCGGGATCTGGACGTCTACGAGCTGGACCTGCCGCAGATGGCTGGCTGGCTGTTGTCGGCGGCACCGGCGGACCTGGAACCCTTGGCGGCTCATCTGAGACACCGTCGAACGGCTGAACGCCACACCCTTGAAGGCATGCTGAGATCTGCCAGCTTCGAGCGACTGGTCGCGGATTGGGAAGACGAGCTCGTCCATCTCGCGGACGCACCCGACGACGCGGACCAGGAACAGCTGTCGACCGGTCAGCTGGCGGACCGAAGCATCTCCAGGGCTTACCAGCGTGTCGCGCGTGACGGTGCCGCGATCTCGGGCGACTCACCGGCGGAGGATCTCCACAAGCTGCGCAAGCGGTGCAAGGAGCTTCGCTACGCCCTTGAGGTGTTCGCGCCGGTGGTTGCCGAGGGTCCGCGCAAGCGCGCGGTCGCCGATCTCAAAGGCTTGCAGGATGTCCTTGGCCGCTTCCAGGACGCCGAGGTTCAACGCCACGCACTTCGGGGGTTCGCCGAGGAGATGATGACCGTCGGGACCACGGCCGGGGCGATGCTGGCCATGGGTGAGCTGATTGGTCACCTCGAGGCAGCGCAGGACCGTGCCCGACCTGAGTTCGACATCGCGTTCGCACGCTTTGCGCGCCCATCCAGCCTCCAGCTGATGCACCGTCTCGGGGACGCGGAGGAGGCACGGTGAAGGTCCTCGCGACCTACAACATCAAAGGTGGGGTCGGGAAGACGTCCACGGCCGTCAACCTGGCCTACCTCTCCGCACGTGAGGGCCGGCGGACCTTGCTGTGGGACCTCGATCCGCAGGCCGCCGCGACGTATGTATTCCGGGTGCGACCTCGGATCAAGGGCGGCGGTCAGGCACTGGTGACGCGGAAGCGTCCGATCGAAGCGGCACTGAAGGCAACCGATTTCGACAATCTCGATCTGCTGCCCGCCGACTTCAGCTATCGGAACATGGACTTTGACCTCGATGACACGAAGAAGCGGACGCGGCGTCTTGGTCAGCTGCTCGACACCGTTGCTGGCGAATACGACATCGCCTTCCTGGACTGCCCGCCCAGCATCTCTCTGGTGTCCGAAAACGTCCTGCACGCAGCTGACATCCTTTTGGTACCTTTGATCCCGGCGACCCTCTCTTTGCGCACGTTTGACCAGCTCACCCGTTTCGTCGCCGAATCGCGCGGCAGCCACCCGGAGGTGGTCGCCTTCTTCTCCATGGCCGACCGTCGAAAGCGTCTGCACAGGGAGGTGATCGACGCTATCCCTCGAGACCAGACCCGCGTCGCCAACACCGTGATCCCGGCCCTTTCGATCATCGAACAGATGGCCGAGCGCCGTGCACCGGTTCCCGCGTTTGCGCCGACGAGTCGGGCGGCGCACTGCTATGAGGAGCTATGGGCGGAGGTGCGCCCGACGTGAGCCGCCACACCGTGCTCGCCGCCGGGGGAGTGCTGTGGCGTCGCGACGCGATGTACGCGGAAGTTGCGCTGGTGCACCGGCCAAAGTATGACGACTGGTCCCTGCCCAAGGGGAAGGCAAAGCCGGGGGAGCACCTGTTGGTCACAGCTCTGAGGGAGGTGACCGAGGAGACCGGGTACTCCCCACGGATCGGTCCCCACCTGACCTCAGTGCGATACCGCATCACGTCCGGTGGCCGGGTATCGAACAAGGTCGTGACCTACTGGGCCATGCGGTGCGCCGGCGGGTCTTTCCTGGCCAGCCGCGAGGTCGACGAGATGCAATGGCTGCCGCTTGACGAGGCGGCCTGGCGCCTGAGCTCAGCATCCGACCGCATTGTTCTGGGAACGTTCGCACGCACCCGCAGGGACACCGAGCCGCTGCTGCTGATCAGGCACGGGGCGACCGCTTCGCCTCCGCGGTCCAAGATGCCACCCGAAGAGCAGCGGCTCAACCGGTCTGGCCGGGACCAGGCTGCATCGCTGGTCCCGATCCTGGCAGGGCTGGGGATCACAGATCTGCTCAGTGCCGACCTGCCGTCCTGCGTCGATACGCTCGCCCCCTTCGCAGCGACCACAGGACTGACCGTGCGTCGCGAGGCCCAGCTGACCCGCGAAGGCTTCCTCGGCAACGAGAGAGATGTGGCAGACCGGGTCCGAGATGAGGCGTCCTCGAGCCCGGCTCTGGTCGTCTGTGGAGGGCAACGCGTCGTCACAGGCCTTGTGAGTGCTCTTGGGAACGGTTTCGGCGTAAGGCCCCCGCGCGAGACAACGATCAAGAAGGGCGGCTGGTGGTTGCTCCACCATCGCGCCGGGGTCGTCAGTGCCTACGAACGACATGACCCGCGACCGGACCGGGAGCGGCCCATGGATTCTGAGCCACCCAGCCTGGCAACAACCGTGCTCTCGCAAAGCTCCTAAGGGCAACACTCTTCGCGGGGCCTGTCCGCCGGTGCGGAAGTCATCGGGTCCATTGACGAGTCATTCTGGTCGATGCCTTTCTCAGCGCGCGTCCGTACGCGCCCCGGGCCTCGTCGGCAAGGGTGAGCTCTTGCGCATACAGGAGCCCGTAGGTGAACTCGTCCTCCCCTGCCCGATGCGCCGCCACGCTGAGCTCGAGCAAAAGCGCCCGCGCGGCCACGCTGTCCTGATGCTCACCGAGCACGTCCTGCAAAGCCTCCATGCGGTCCGCCAGCTCCGCTGCCGGATCGCCGGCCACAGGAACGGCTGTCTCGGCGGCGTACCGGGCCCGTTTGGCACTCTTTCGGACCTCGTGCAGCCCACGGTCGCGGGCTTGGGGTGTCTCGTTGTCGGCGACGGCGCGCGCCGCCTTATCAACGCGGGCGGCGGCGCGGCCGACCAGGGCCGGAAGCTCCTTGCCGGCCGGCTTGCCTGCGCGAGCAGTCAGGGGCGGTTCGCTGACGAGATCGTCGAGGGTGTCCAGCAACAGCAAGTAGCGGTCGCCGTCAAGCGCGACGACCAGGTCGGCGTGGGCGGCATGGTGAAGGGCACGCAGCTCCAGGTCGACTCTGAGCCCGACCGGGCCCTGCACCAGCTCCTCCGATTGTGCCGCGACCAGGTCCTGCAGCCGCCAGTGCAGCACTTCGGCATCGCGGGCACCACCGAGGATCTGCGCGAGCCACTTCAGCTCTTCGCGTACCGGGTCGGTGCGCTCCCGGTCCAACAACGGCCGGTAGGTAGCCAGAGCGCTCCGTAACCGGCGGGTCGCGACCCTCATCTGATGCACGGCGTCGGGTTCGTCCGACCGGGCGCCGCGATCGTGCATGACCAGCCTGTCCACCTGATGGAGCAGGTGGGCCATCACCACCGCACCAGCGCTGGCTTTCCGTGCACCCTTCACCGGTTCGGGGAGGCGTGGCGGATTGGGCTCGGGGCTGTCCCCAAGCAGCCGCGCGAGCTTCGAGCGAGATGCAGATGGTGTGATTCCGGCGCCACGAAGCTGGTCGCTGACGGCGTCGAGCAAGGACCTGTCCCCGTCGAGGAGCTCGACCTCGACCTCGCGCCATACGGACTCCTGCGTTGCGCCGTCGCCAAGCCGCTGCCCCTGAACGGTGTCGTCCGCGACGGCAGCCAGCGCGTTGCCGCCTGCGTCCAGAAGGCGTCGTTCAACGCGGGTGGTTCGCAGCACCGCGATGGGGACCAGCGCGCGGTCCCGAACGATCGCGCGGACCTCGCGTGCCAAAGCAGCCGGCACCCTGCGGGTTGAACGACCGAGCGGCTGACGGACCTCCGTGCGCTCGTCCTCTGCGGCGGGCAGCTTGAGGTGCCAGCCGGCGTCATCGCCTCCAGTCCGGCGGCGCAACGTGATGTGGTGCCGGGCCAGGCGTCCGTCGGCAGTGTCGAAGTACGTGGCGTCCAGGTGCGACTCCACGGCCTCACTCACCGCGGCGGCGGCTCCGGATAGGTTCGGCAGTAACACGCCGGGCTCAACATCGAACTTGCGCTCAACCTCGCTGTAACGATCCATGCGCCATGACTACCCCATCGAAGGCGCTGACGACAGCCAGGGGCATCGCCAGATCCATAGGACAGTCCTCCGACGATATCGGCACATGCCGTCGATCATTGCCTACCCAGGAGTTGTGAGGTCGGATGTCCCTCTTGCCTCATGTCAAGAGGTCCGGGTTCGTTGCTTCGTTGCCTGATCGGAAAATCAAAGGTGAGTGGGCGGGGTTGAGGGCCAGGCGGCACGCGGGAGTGTCTGGCCCATGATGTCGGTGCGGGCGTAGGGGGTGGCCGCGGCGTCGTACTTCTTGGTGATTTTGGCACCGTCGCGGACCTTGGTGAGATCAGCTTCTGCTGCGGGTAGAAATGGTTGCCGATCAGGCCCAACAGCGCCCAGATCCTGTTGAGCAGCAACAGTTCGGCTTCGGTGTCGTAGCGCAGGTAGCCGACCAGTTGGCGCGCCGCGGTCCAGTTCTTCTGCTCCACGTGCGCCCCGTCGTTCTTGTTCCCCGACCGCGACCGGGTGAACTTCAGATCATGTTCGGCGCCCATCGCGCACTTCCTTCACTCGGGCATCAAGTCGCCTCCACCGCGCGGCCAGAGCCTCGGCGGGGGAGGTAGTCACCGCTTTGTCCCGCCCACTTTGGGCACTGTAATCGGACCCGACGTCGTCGCAGCGCAGTTCGCGGCGCTGAAGCCGGCCCGTCGAAACACCGTTTGCGTTTCGGTTGTGGCCTGGCGTCCCGCTCAACCAGCTTTCGAAGCGCGCTAAGGCCTCTTCGGGTCATGCGCCCTTTTTCAGTCCGCTGAGCCCTGGCTCTTATGATGCAATCCGAAATAGCGTCCGGGAAACCACCATCTGACCGCCCGACCGAGCGCCGTTCGTCTGCACCAGCACGCCGGATCACACCCACACTCCCGATCACGCGGGTTGTGGAGTCGCTGTAGCAGGCTCCGCGCCATGTCTAAATCGTATTCCGCCTCGATGGTGACTCGACCAGCCTCGCCACCTCTCAAACTGACTCGACCATCGAGCCAAGAGAGCGCGTTCCGATCGCGTATCCGCAATCGGTACGCCTGGATAGCACGCGAAACTACCGGGTCTGGCAGAGCGGGCCATCTTTGACGTCAGAGGCCGGTGCACGAGTCCCCACTACTTCATATGACCCGGCCACTCCGCCGGGCACTTGCGCTCCGTTATGGGTTCGACGGCTCCCCTGCTGGCACCAAGTGGCTGAGCAAGCCCTTTCGCTGAGAGGTTCGCGTTGGTCTGGGCGGGCCATTGCTCAGCCGGGCCAGTGCAGCCGACGAGCATTGGATCAGTGAGGGTAGTCGAGCCTTAGCTGTGGGGGCTTCGGAGCCACGAACCTGCTTTCCATCGTGCGCGTCGCGTTTACTCTTAGCCGTGAGGCGCCGCGTGTGTCGTTCCGTTACCGCGATGCGTGCGAATCTACCCTGATGACACGGGCCAGGACCACGACGACGGCGGCCACGAGGATTGCGGCCCAGCCGATGCCGACCCCGAGCGCGCCCCAGGCGTGGAAGTGGTCGGAGAACGCGGCGTCGATGATGACCTGACCGGGGCCGTAGCCGGGGAGCAGGGCGCCCCAGGTCGGTGGCGCGCCGGTGCCGAACATGGGGTTCTGCACGATGCCGAGGTCGAGCATGGAGGCGAACAGCATGAGGTAGGTGGCGCCGAGTCCGCCAAGGACCGCGCCCGCCAGGGCGCCGAGCATCGCATAGCTAATCGCGGTCAGCAGGCTGCCGAAGACGAACGCGATCCACAGCTTCGGCTGGAAGCTCAGGGCGGTGACGGCTAGGGAGACGGTGAGCACCAGCGTGCTGGCTGCACCCAGGACGAGAAGGCGTGGGACCAGGACTTCGACGGGACGGTACCCGGCCACCACGAGTCGTCGATCTGCCTGCCGGACGGAGCGGATCACGAACACGCCGAGCAGCCCGGCCAGGAACGAGATCGTGATGGCGGCCATGACCGCGCCGTGGATGTCGCGCATCGTGGTCAGGACGTGGCCGCCGCCGGCCACCTCGACCTGGCGGGGCAGGGGCGCGGTGAGGGCGATGGAGCGGGTGACGAAGAAGAACGGCAGGCCGACGAGCAGGACGAGCAGCAGCGGGCGGCGGCCCTGTTCGCGGAAGTCGAGCCTCGTGGCGACCGTGACGCGGCTCATCCCCGGCTCCTGGCGCTGTAGGCGAAGGCGGCGAACGAGCTGGACAACGCGACCGCCACGACGGCGCCGAGCGCGAACCAGTCCGAGGCCGGCGAGGACTGCCCCGTGGCGGCGCTGATGAGGACGTCGGCGGCCTTTCGACTGACACTGTAGAACGCCGCGTGGGGGGCCATCCCGGGTCCCGAGAAGACGTCGAGCAGGAACACGAACGCCACCGCGAGGGACCCTTCCAGAGGACCGCTGATCACCGCGCCGATGAGGATCCCGACCGCCAGGTAGATCAGCGCGAAGGCCAGGACCGCGGCGCCCGCGTGCCAGGGATGGACCACGCCCTGGCGGATCAGGAGGGCGACGAACCCGGCGCCGGCGGCGACGACGGCCAGCGCGAGGGAGGCCGTGATCCGTGCGGCGGCCACCCGCCCGGCGCCCGCTCCGGCCAGCGCGAGACGCCGGTCGGCGCCGCGGGAGGAGGTGGCCTGGAAGAAGCCGAGGGTCCCGGAGACGAACGCGGCCGACCAGCCGGCCGCCAGGGCCGCGGCGGCGTCGCCGGCGAGACCACCGCCCAGAGCCCGAGCGAAGTCGCTGAGGACGCCGGCCGTCGCGGCCACGAAGAACGCCGGGACCGCGACCAGCAGGACCAGCGTGAACGGCGTCCGCAGCTGTTCGCGGGCGAAGGTGGCGGTGCGGGTCATCCGATCTCGCACCGCCCCTGGCGCAGCTCGTAGACGCGTGTGAGGCGCTCCCGCTCGGAGAGCATGTGGCTGACGATGAGGATCCCCATGCCGTCCCGACGGCGCTGCTCGGCCATCTCCCAGAACCGGAGATAGGTCTCCCAGTCGAAGCCCGAGTAGGGCTCGTCGAGGAGCAGGAGCTGCGGCTGGTGCAGCAGCGCGAGCGCGAGGTTGAGCTTCTGCCGGGTGCCGCCGGAGAGCGCCTCGACACGGTACCCGAGGTACTTCCCGAACCGCAGCTCCTCCAGGAGGGCGTCGCGTGAAGCCCGCGCGGCCGCCGGGTCGAGGCCGTAGGCCTGCGCGAACAGCTCGAAGTGCTCGGCGACGGTGAGCTTGTCCCACAGCAGCGGCAGCTGTGGGCAGTAGCCGAGGCGTGGCGGCCGGTCGACGGTCCCGCCGTCGCGGCCCATCAGTCCCACGATGATCTGCATCAGCGTGCTCTTGCCCGACCCGTTCTCCCCCACCAGCCCGACGAGCTCTCCCGCGTCGACATGCAGGCTCGCCCCGCGCAGCACCGGGACCGTCCGGCGACGCCACGGCGGCCCACGCCGGAACGCCTTGGTGACGCTCAGCACCCCGAGGACCTGACGGCTCGAGCGGAGGACGGGTGCTGCCGACGGCGCTCCTTCGGTCATCAGCGCCTCCTCTCCAGAACCGGCGTGGTCACCGCACCGGCTCGACGCCGACAACGGCGCGAGACCGACGGAGAGGCCGACGGCGACCCTGACCAGAAGCCGTCAGCGTACGGGTCCGCGCGAGCCGGGCCCGGGCCTAACGTCCCGATCGCGGCCGGCGCGGAAGCGGCCGACTGATGGCGGACTGCACCCGCGGCAGCCCCGATTCTCCGGCGGCAGCCCCGATTCTCCGGCGGCAGCCCCGATTCTCTGGCGGCAGCCCCGATTCTCCGGCGGTCTGTCCCGACCGGGCGGCGCACGTCGAGCCGCTCGCCCTGCGGTCCGAAGAGGACGAGCAGCTCCACCGGTTGGGACCTCAGGCGAGGGGGCGGGCTGCCGGGAGCCGGACGGTGAACGCCGCTCCGGCGCCCTGTCCTGAGCTGGTCGCGAACAGACCCCCGCCGTGGGCCACCGCGATGGCGCGGCTGATGGTCAGCCCGATTCCGCTGCCGCCGTGCTGGCGGTTGCGCGCCGAGTCGGCCCGGTAGAAGCGGTCGAAGACATGCTCGAGGGCATCTGCGGTAATCCCATCGCCGGTGTCGCTCACCGAGATCTGCACCCAGGCCCGTTCCGGGCTCGCGGAGGCGATGGTGACCACCCCACCCTTGGGGGTGTGCCGCAGGGCGTTGTCGAGCAGGTTCGCCAGCACCTGGGCCAGCCGGTCGGGATCAGCCAGGACCGGTGGAACCTGCGCGGTGAACCGGGTGAGCAGAGCGACGCCCTTGGCGTCGAAGGCCTCCCGGGCCGCGGCGGCAGCCATCTCGACCAGGCTCGACGGGCTGACCCGCACGAGACTCATCTCCAGCTGGCCCTCCTCCGCGCGCGAGACAGCCGTCATGTCCTGGGCCAGGCGGATCAGGCGGGCGGTGCTGGCGTGCAGCACGGTCATGGTCGGCTCGTCGAGCTCGCGCAGCCCGTCCTCGAGCGCCTCGAGGTGAGCGTTGATCGTCGCGAGCGGGGTGCGCATCTCGTGGGCGAGGTCGGCCAGCATCCGGCGTCTGGTCCTCTCGACCGTCCCGAGGCGCTGGCCCAGCCGGTTGATGGTGGCGGCCAGCTGGTCGAACTCGGCGCCGAGCCCGGGGCTGGGTAGGCGGGAGTCGTACAGGCCCTGGGCAATCTGCGTCCCGGCGGCGGCCACGGCAGCCACGGAGCGTTGCACTCGGCCGGTGAAGTACCCGGTGACGGCCAGCGCGACCCCCGTCGAGACGAGCAGGGCCACGATCAAGGCGATGAGCAGGGCGGACCCGAAGGCTTCCTCGACGTGCGCTGCTTCCGCGGCGGTGTGGGCCACTCCGGCCTGAAGCAGGTGCTCGTGGAAGATCGGCGGGGCGACGGCGGAGGCGACCAGCCACGACGTCAGCGCGCCGGCGAGCAAGACCAGGGCCTGCGCGATGAGCAGCCGGGTCGCGAGCCCGGGCGGGTGGCGTCTTCCTGGGCGCGGGAACGGGGTCACTGACCTGTCCCCATCCGGTAACCGACGCCGCGGACCGTGCGGATGAACCGTGAGTCGGCGGCGTCGTCGTCGAGCTTGCGACGCAGGTGACCGACGTGGACGTCGACGAGATGGTCGTCCCCGACCCATGCCGGCCCCCAGACCGACTCCACGAGCTGCTGGCGAGTGAAGGTCATCTCAGGCCGCTGCGCGAGTGCGGCGAGCAGGTCGAACTCGGTCCGGGTCAGCGAGACCGGCTCGTCGTGGAGCCAGACGTCGCGCCCCACGGGGTCGATCACCAAGGGTCCGAAGCTGCGGGAGTCCCGGCTCGGGGGCGGGCTGGTCGAGGACAGGCGGGGCCGTCGCAGCATCGCCGTCAGACGAGCGACGAGCTCGCGTGGGCTGAACGGCTTGGTCATGTAGTCATCGGCCCCCACGGACAGCCCGATCAGCTTGTCCACCTCGTCGTCGCGGGCGGTCAGCATGATCACGTACGCATCCGAGAAGGTCCGCAGCTGGCGGCATACCTCGATGCCGTCCAGCCCCGGAAGGCCCAGATCGAGGACGACGATGTCGGGGTCCACCTCCCGGGCGTGAGCCACGGCGGAGGGGCCGTCGGGCGCGATGTGCACGGCGTACCCCTCGCGTTCCAGGTAGCTGCCGAGCAGCGCCGCCAGCGCCTCTTCGTCCTCGACCACCATCGCGCGCACGCCAGCAGTGGCGGCCGCGAACGGTCTTCGGGCCGGCTCGCCGCCGGAGGGCGGTCTCTGCTTCGTGGGTGCCATGGGGTCATCGTCGCAGCAGCTTCCGCGCCCGCAGCCTGCGGCGACCGGCCCGGGACGACATCTTCAGCGAACCTTCATGGAACCGCTACCGGCGCGCTCGGGTTGCCCCGGCACGCTGACCCTCAAGGACCGCAGCGAGAGCGCTCGGGTGCATCGAGAGGAGCTGAGCCGCGATGATGTGGTCGAACGGCGGGTTCGGTTGGGGCGGCTGGATCGTCATGACCTTGGCCATGGTTGCTTTCTGGGGCCTGGTCGTCGCCGGCGTGCTGGCCCTCTTTCGGAGCGGGCGACGCGCTGACGCCGCTGCGGCGGCGCACCTCGACTCTCCCGCGGAGATCCTCGATCAGCGGTTCGCCCGCGGCGAGATCGACGCACAGGAGTACCAGGCCCGCAAGAACGCCTTAAACCAGGCGCGCTGACGCCGCCCGCGCCCAGGCGACCCTCACCCCCTCTCGTCAGCACCGCCGGTCCGGCTGGCACCCGATGCGGTCGTGCCCAGTACGGTCGTGCCCAGGGCCGTTGACTACAGTCCGGGCGAGACCCACGCGGGCTACCTGCTGCGGTCAGCGTCATAGTTCCGCGGCGCATTGTCAGCGGCAACAGGCGAGCTCTTCAGCGAATCTTCACAGAACCACCAGCGAACCGCCGTGGCGCGGCGGGCAGGGTAGGCACTGAAAGCAAGAGGAGCTGAGCCGCGATGATGTGGTGGAACGGTGGAATTGGTGGCGGCGGCTGGGTGCTGATGACCCTGGTGGTGGTCGCCTTCTGGGCGCTGGTGGTCGTCGGCCTGCTGGCGCTGTTGCGGGCAGAGCGCAGTGGGGAGGCTGCCGGGCAGCCGCCCCACGGGTCCACCGCCGCGCAGATCCTCGACGAGCGCTTCGCCCGCGGCCAGATCGGCGTCGCGGAGTACCGGGCCGCCAAGGCCGTGCTGCATCCCGTTGCCTGACGCCCCATACCGATTACCCAAGGAGACCCGTTGCCTGAGATCACCCGCCGAACACTGCTGCTCGGAACGGCGGCCGCAGGCACGCTCGCGGCAGCGGGGCTCGCCGGCTGCTCCCGCCCCGGTGCGGCCTTGACGGCTTCCTCCGAGGCGGTCCGATCGACCGAGGCCGCCCGACGGGCGCCGGGGCAGCGGCTGGTCTCGGCGCGGCTCGCGCCGAGGGCCACGACCATCGACCTCGGCGGGCGCAGCGTGAAGACCTGGGCGTACGGCGAGAGCGTCCCGGGACCGCTGCTGCGGGCCCGGGCCGGTGACCTGATGAGCGTCACCGTCGAGAACGCCCTCCCGGCCGAGACCAGCGTCCACTGGCACGGGATCGCGCTGCGCAACGACATGGACGGCGTCCCCGGCATCACCCAGGAACCGATCCGCCTCGGCGGAACGTTCCGGTACGAGTTCACCGTCCCCGACCCGGGCACGTACTTCTACCACCCGCACTCCGGCGTCCAGCTCGACCGCGGCCTGCACGGTGTCCTGGTCGTCGACGACCCAAGCGAGCCAGGCCGGTACGACGCTGAGTGGGTCATCGTGCTCGACGACTGGATCGACGGCACCGGCCAGACCCCCGACGACGTCCTCGCCAAGCTCACCGCCGCCGCGGCCCCGGGCAGCGGCGGCTCGGACGGCATGGGCGGCATGGGCGGCATGGGCGGCATGGGCGGCATGGGCGGCATGGGCGGCATGGGCGGCATGGGCGAGGGGATGCAGTCGCGGCTGCTCGGCGGCGCCGGCGACATCAACTACCCGCACTACCTCATCAACGGCCGCATCCCGTCGAGCCCGGTCACGCTCACCGGCAAGCCGGGCCAGCGGGTGCGGCTGCGGATCGTCAACGCCGGCTCGGACACCGCCTTCCGCCTCGCGCTCGGCGGCCACCAGCTGACCGTCACCCACTGCGACGGCTTCCCGGTCCAGCCCACGGTCACCGACGCGCTGCTGATCGGCATGGGCGAACGGTTCGACGCGGTCGTCACCCTCGCCGACGGCGCCTTCCCGCTGGTCGCGTCCGCCGAGGGCAAGAAGGGTCAGGCCCTCGCCGTGGTCCGCAGCGGCGGTGGTGGCTCCCCCGCGCCCGACGTGAACCCGCTGGAGCTGAACCGGCGGGTCCTGCTCGGCACCGACCTGACCGCCGCCGACCAGGCCCGGCTGCCCAGCCGGGGCGTGGACACCGCCCACACCCTGGTGCTCAGCGGGTCGATGGCACCCTACCGGTGGACCATCAACGGCAAGACCTTCCCCGACAGCCCGACGCTGGACGTGCGCCAAGGCGAACGCGTCCGACTCCGGTTCCAGAACATGAGCATGATGTTCCACCCCATGCACCTGCACGGCCACACCTTCGCCCTGCCGGGCGGTGGGGCGCGCAAGGACACCGCGATCGTGCGGCCCATGCAGAGCCTCGAGGTCGACTTCCAGGCGGACAACCCGGGCCTGTGGGCGACCCACTGCCACAACATCTACCACGCCGAGGCCGGCATGATGACGACCCTGTCCTACCGGGCCTAAGGACGCCGACGACATGATCAAAGACGACGTTCCTCCAGCGGACCGGGCCCTCTCTCCCTCTGTCCGGCCGATCGATGCCGACCCGGCAGCGTTTGCGCGGTCGTCCGATCCGCACGTCCCCCCGCCGCGGGGACGAGCGGCGTCGGCTCGGGACACGGTCTTCGCCGCCGTCGGGGTGATCATGGGCCTGGTCCCGCACGTGCTGCACCACATCGGCCTGGTCGCCGGCGCCGCCCTGACCGCAGGAGCCGGCGGCAACGCCCTCTTCTTCGCCGTGGGGCTGATCTTCTCCGTCCCCATGCTGCGGCGCCTCTACCGGCGGTTCCACACCTGGGTGGCACCCGCCATCGCCATCGCGGTCTTCGCGGCCCTCTTCTCCGTGTCCGCGTTCGTGCTCGGGCCAGCCATCAGCGGGTCCCCGGCGCAGACCCAGCCCCCGCCGACGGTGCCGTCCTCGACGGCAACGACGGACGGGCACGCCGGCCACCACGCGCCCTGAGCCTGCGGCCCGCATCGGTCCCGTTCCACTCGCCTGGATCTGCGTATATTGCGACCAGGACGGCGGACGGGCCGGCGGGGCGGCACCTGGGGCTCGACGGCGAGTTCGAGCCCCGGTGCACCGCATCGGACGGTGGAGAGTTCCTGGCTATTCGCCGGAGTTCGCCACGAACTCGGCGCCTCACGGAATGAGCGATGAGCGATGAGACTGAACGTGAGAGCCCCCCACTGCGGCATGTCGCCAGCCACGTCAGGCGCCATGCGAAACTGGCGGCGTCTGGCCTACGTCGTGCGCGTCCTGGCACCGGAGTACCAGACGCTGCGCCGCTATGGCACACCGCCGGTCGATGACGGCGCGCCCAGCCGGCTCGCCGATCGCCTGGTGATGCTCGGTCCGGTCTTCGTCAAACTGGGACAGATTCTCAGCACGCGCCCGGACGTGCTGCCCCCGGCTTACGTCGAGGCGCTGTGCCGCCTTCAGGAGCACGGTCCCGAGGTGCCGCTCGCGACGATCCGCGCC
>JBBRSE010000084.1:0-14631 GCA_038245655.1 Mycobacteriales bacterium
CACCCAACTCGCCGGCCTCGGCCCCCAGCCACAGCCGACGCTGAAGCTCGCTCAGATGCGGCCGCAACAGTGCGAACCGGCGGCCCAACGACTCCGCCAGATCCGCCATAGCACAACCGTAACCGCAACAGACCCAGAAACCGCGTTAATTCATCGCAGGCCCTTAGTCGGGTTCAACAGGCCGGCATCGGCGATCGTTACCGTCGGGGCCTTGGTGTACCCGGAGCCCTTGTCCGCTACGGTGATCGAAGTGACGACGCCATTGGCGTCCATCGTCGCCGTCGCCGTGGCCTGCACCCCACTGGGGAGATCGGGAAGGCTCACCGTCACGAGCGGCTGGGTCGCGTAGCCGCTGCCTGGGTCGGTCAACGTCAGATTGTCGACGCCGCCGCTGGCCACCGCGGTGGCCTCGGAACCGGTCGTCGGGTTACCGCCGGTGAGGGTGACGGCAGGCGCCGTGAAGCCGAATCCCGCCTCATTGACCGCGATACTCGTGACGACACCGGAGGAGATCGCCGCAGTCGCCGCTGCCGGTGCGGGGGTGACACCGGCAGCAGTGATCGCCACGTCCGGGACAGTGGTGTAGCCACTGCCCGGGCTGGTGACGGTGATGGCGCTGATGGCACCCGTCTTCGGGTCCACCGTCGCCTTACCCTCGGCGCCCGTCCCACCGCCGTTACTGAACGTCACGATCGCGTCGGAGAGCACCTGCGGCGTGTTCGCCCAGTTCGGATACGGCCCGAAGTAGTGCGGCACCTTCGTCGGGTCGGTCGGGATGGTCGGAGCGTTCAGGCTCGCCGGCACGGCCGCCGCCTTCACCGCCGGGGCAGCTGCGCCGCCGGCCGGCGTTGCCACCGGGCCGGCGAGCGCCGGAGCCCCCGTCATCAGGGCGACGATCCCGGCGACCAGGAGGGTCAACAACCGCCTGAAAATGTGGCCGCCCCAGCGGGGACCGGACACTCTTCGCGGCGTTCCGAGACGTGCGCTACCCAGGTATGACATGACGTGCCCCCGACCCCGAGCCCGGAGACCGGTCTGCACACGTAATTGTGTGCAGACCCCCCCCCGAGACATGTTTCTTATATGGGAATCGCCTGCCCACGGATTGAGCCGTTGGTCCCGCCGAAACCGGGACCTTTGGCCGCCTGGATTTAGCCCGAAACCAATGTTTGCAGGCGATTTGGGCTGGCATGGTGCTCGGCCACACCTTTATGTTCCGTTGCTCACTCTTATTCCCGATGCGTTCGTATCCAAGATAAACTTTAGGTAACTTTCTGCCCAAATTCGGAATCCGGCGCGTCGCCCGCCGCGGGGGCCCCGCCACCCTTTCCGGCAGCGTCAGATCCGTGTCGACGAACTGAAGGACCGGGCCGAACGACCCCCGCCCGGCCCGGGACCTACGGCTCATCACGCCAGGCCTTTCACCCCTGTCCGTTTGACGAAGGCCGTCCGTACGGTGCACGAGGCGGCCGGTCCGCAGCGGACGAGGTAACAGCCTGCTGGGAGCGGCAGGTGTCCTAGCTGGGCGAGGCAGATGTCCGCCGCGGCGGCTGGCCCGCACCGCGCCGTTCGGGGGGTGTCATGGGGTTCAGGCCCAAGGTGACCCAAAGTGATGAGCGCTGATACCGGCGCTTCGATGCAAAGGACAGCCATGACTCGCGCCGACCGAGTGTCACCGACCGAACCTGCTCCGCGATCCCGGACCGGTACCGCCCGGCGCGCAGCCTCCTTTGCTACCGCAATAGCCGTAGCGGCTACGGCCGTATCCGTGCTGGCTCCGGCCAGCCAGGCAGCCTCTCCGATCCGCGTCGCTGTGTCCGGGTCAGGAGATGCCCTCGTGACCGGCTGGGAGCCGGGACTGCTCTTCGCAGGGCTTGTCGTCGTCATCGTTCCCTCGGACGACCCGGCCGGCCTGGTCGCCAGTTCGCAGGCGGACCTGGCCATCGTCGACGGGACGGTGCTCGCCGTGTCGGGTGAGACTGTCACCCCGCTCGCCCAAACCGCCACCGGGACCATCGTCGCAATGCTCCCCGCCACGGGAAGCACGACCGACGCCAACGCCCTGCTGATCTGGGCAGAGACCACCGGACAAACCGAACTGCCGGATGGTGTCCTGCCGACCAGCCCGCCCACCCCGACCCCAACACCAACACCAACACCTGTCCCGCCGACGACGTCGCCGCCGGCGACCGCGCCCGACCCAAGCGCGTCCCCCTCCCCGGTGACTCCGCCACCCGACCCGACCCCAGCCGCGCCTGCCCTACCGCCGGTGACCGTCCGCACGACCCCAGCGCCGGCAGCCACGTCAGCCGCACCTTTCGCCGCCGCGAGTGCGTCCACGGCCCGGGCAGCGGTTCCGCAAACCCCACGGCGCGCCCAGAAGCGAAACAACAAGCCGATCCGTCGCCCGGTTCTGCTTCGCGCGGCTGCGCCCGCCGACCCGCTCCTACAGCCCGCCGGGCTCATCATCGCGAGCGTCGGGCTTCTCCCGACCCCCCTCACGTCATTCCCGGTTTCGCCGATGGCAGTAGCCGACCCGCTCATCGCCCCGGTCGACCCGACATCGGGCGGGTCGCCAACACCTGCAGCACCCGGCTCCGCAGCGGCGTCGTCGATCACGGTCGCCAGCGTCCGTCACCTCGGCCAGCCATGGCACATCACGGTGCTCAGCGCGCTACTCGCCTTGGGGCTTGGCGGCGTCGTCCGGCTGCGCACCCGCAGCCGACGCTGAACTCTCCTAATCACGTCACCTGACCACGAGTCCCGATTTGGCGGACCGTGCGGGTAACCGCGCGGCGGAGCCGACGAGCCGCGAACAGGCTGACCCCGGCGGTATCGTCAAAGCATGGCTGCGCAGCCCGTCATGACCGCGGAGGAGTGGCTCGAACGCATGCGCCATGCTGCGCCACCGACCGACGATGACGTGACCATCCTGTGGGACGGGCGCCGTTTGGACTCGCGGGAGGCGGTAATGGAGTGGGTGGACGAGGTAGCGGCAAAGCGCTCCGAGGAGTCCGCCGCCGGCGTCGATGCCCGACCCTGACGGCCCTCCGGCTGACCTTCCCCGCTTGATCGAGGTCTTGGACCGCCACGAGGTCGAGTATCTGATAGTCGGAGGCGCAGCTGCGGTCGCCTACGGCGCTCAGCGCCCAACCCAGGATGCCGACTGCGTGGTTCGCCGTGATCGGGCCAACCTCATCCGGCTGGGCCAGCGCTTTGCGGGAGTTGGACGCCCGGCTGCGGGTGACCGGGATGACTGACGCGCAGG
The DNA here is from genome assembly GCA_038245655.1 of Mycobacteriales bacterium. GTDB lineage: Bacteria > Actinomycetota > Actinomycetes > Frankiales > Frankiaceae > DATAZK01. The sequence goes on from JBBRSE010000084.1 coordinate 3,269, forward strand.
CCCGAATGCTTCCGGTCCAGATCGACGCCACATCCCTAGAGATGGCCGGAATGTCTACCTGGATGACCGAAGCTGGCCCTTTCGATGTGCTCGCCGGCTTGGAGGCTCCCGGCGGCCAGCTGGTGCCGTATGAAGAGCTGATCGAGCGAGCCACGACACCTTACGGAGATGGCATCACAATCCGGGCGGCGAACTTGGACGACATCATCCGAGCCAAGGAACGAGCCGACCGGCCCAAGGACCGTGAATCCTTGCCAGAACTGCGTGCCATCCGGGACGCGTCCGCCGGTGGGATTCCAGAAGTCGGCTGATGCCGTTCGCGCAGGTCAGGCGGCATCGCAAAGGTGGCGTTGCGACTGCGCTACCTGACCGTCTGTCGGCTCTGCGTCTGGTTATCCCTGCTTTCCCGATCGACCGCAGCCAAGGACATAGGCGTCGTCGCTGTGCCGGAACCGGGGGCCTGCCGATCAAGAACCCGCGCGTCGATCTTCAGACAATGCGGTAGCGGTGGGGGTGACTGGTTGGGCCGCAAGCCGGTACCCCTAAGGCTTTGGGGCTAAGCGGCCGATTGGTAGGCGAAAGCTGACGAAAGGTTGATGTCCGGTGGCGACGTTGCAACGGCGGCCGTTGAGCGCGATGTCGCGCCATCCGACCGCCGCCACGCTGAAAGTGTCCGCCCTCATCGTCGTCCTGCTGGCGCTATCCGGGGTGCTGCTGGCCGGCTCGTGGGGGCAGCGTAGTCATGCCAGCCAGCTGCTGACGGTGCCGTGGTGGCTGCTGACAGCGTTGTTTGCGCTTTCGGAACTCATTGTTCTGCATATCCAGGTACGCCGAGAGGCGCAAAGCATCTCGCTCAGCGAAATACCACTGCTGCTCGGTCTCTTCTTCGCCTCCTCGCGCGTCTTGCTCCTGAGCTGCGTCCTCGGAGGTGCGGTGGTCCTGCTGTTTCATCGCCGGCAGGCAGCACTCAAGCTGATATTCAACCTCTCGCAGATGGCGGCTCAGGTTTGCGTGGCAAGCACCATGTTCGCGCTGTTGCGGCCGGGCTCGCAGACGGTGGGTTGGAAGGTATGCCTGGCGGCCTACGTGTCAGTGGGCATCAGCAGCGTTGTATCGGGGCTGGCGACCACATTGGTCATAGCCCTCTCCGAAGGAGAGCTGCGACCGTTCGACCTGCTTCGCGAGGCCGCGACCGCGGCACTTTCCAGTGTCGCTGTGGTCAGCGTCGGCCTGGTCGCGGTCTATGCGCTAAGCGCCAACGCGTCTGCTGCCGGACCACTTACCGTGTGCGGGTTTGTGCTGCTCGTCGCATACCGCGCTTACGCCACGCTCAGCGACCGCCATCTCAGCCTGGACCGGCTGCATCAATTCAGTCAGTCCATCACAGGTGCGGCTGACGTGGATGAGGTGCTGTCCGCGGTGTTGCAGCAAGCGAAGGACATCCTCAAGGCCGACTGGGCTGAGGTGACCGTGCTGGCATCGCGCGCCGACCAAGCGGGTCGCCGTACGACCGTCCATGTGGCACTGGATTCTGCGGGCCAACTGATCCGCAGCACATCGGCTCCGGATGATCCTCGCAATCCGCTGCACGCAGCCGTCGCCCGAAGCGGTGCGCCCGTGCTGGTCAGCGGTCAGTCGCATGACGAACGCCAAGTCGATTTCCTCCGCCTGCATCGTTTCCGTGATGCGATGATCGCGCCGCTGGCGGGTGACGGCCGGATGCTCGGCACGCTGACCGTCGCAGATCGGTTAGGCGACGTCCGCCGCTTCGACAATGCTGATCTGACGCTGTTGGAGACCGTCGCGAATCACGCCAGCGTCGCGCTCAAGAACGGGCAGCTCATCGACCAGCTTCGTCATGAATCCCTGCATGACGTGCTCACCGGCCTGCCAAACCGCGAGATGCTCCGTCAAAACCTGCAGGAAAGCCTGCAACGGCTTGGCAGCCCCGCGGTCCCCGCCGTAACCGTCCTGCTTGCCGATCTCGATCGCTTCAAAGACGTCAATGACACGATGGGGCATCGCAGCGGCGACCAACTCTTGATCGAAGTCGGACGCCGGCTCCAGGTAGCCGCCGGGCCGAGGGCGACGGTTGCCCGCCTGGGAGGCGACGAGTTCGCGATCTTATTGCAGGGACCATCCACCTCGGCGGAAGCCACCGTCATCGTGAAGCAGCTGTTGCGATCGTTGGATGAGCCCGTCCAGGTCGACGGCGTGGCGGTGAAAGTTCGCGCCTCGACCGGTATCGCACGGGCTCCGGAGGACTCGCGCGACGCCACTGAGCTTCTGCGCTGCGCCGACGTCGCGATGTACTCCGCGAAACGAGCCGGTGCCGGTTACCGGCGCTACCGCCGCTCGATGGACACCAACAGCTTCGAACGCCTCCAGCTCCTGGGCGAGTTGCGCGCCGCAATCGACAACGACCAGCTGGTGATCCATGTCCAGCCGAAAGCTGACGTCGCCAGCGGAGAAATCGTCGGGGTCGAAGCCCTGGTCCGCTGGCAGCATCCCGAACGCGGAATCCTGCCTCCCGACACCTTCATCGACCTCGCCGAGCACAACGGGCTCATGCCCGCCCTCACCCGCACCGTCCTGGAGCAAGCAACCCGAGCCGCCGGCCAATGGCACCACACCGGTGAACACCTCCACATCGCCGTCAACGTCTCGCCACACTCCCTCACCAGCGGCGACCTCGTCGCCCAAGTCACCGACGCGCTACACCACTCGCAGCTGCCACCCGAGCTCCTCACACTCGAGATCACCGAAAGCACCCTCATGAGCGACCTCACCTCGGCCACGGCCCTTCTGGTGGAGCTCAATGGACTGGGGGTTCGGATATCAGTCGACGACTTCGGCACCGGCTACAGCTCGCTTTCCTACCTCAAACGGCTCCCCGTCCAGGAAATGAAAGTCGACCAGTCCTTCGTCATGAACATGGCCACCGACCTCGAGGACCAAGTCATCGCCCGCACAATCGTCGGACTCGGAGCAAGCCTCGGACTGTCCGTCGTCGCCGAAGGCGTCGAAGACCAAACCTCCTGGGACCTCCTCCGCGACATGGGCTGCCCCCTGCTGCAGGGCTACCACCTCAGCAGACCCATGCCCGTCGAACAATTCCCCGCCTGGCTTAACCACTACCGCGCCGGCCGCGACCCCCAACCCTCCGCGTCACTCGACCATGTCATCACCAGCAGAACCACCAGCGAAGACACCTCCGACAGCGCTGCCAGCAAACTCTCCCTGCTCAACAGCTGACACACCGTCTCACGTGTCACGTCTCAGGGAGCGTCGCGCACCGTCATCCCGTCGGAATTCCACTCGAACGTCCAGCCGTACTTGGCGGCTGCCTCTGATTGCAAGCCGACGAGGTAGTCGTTCTCCCGTCGGATGATCAGGTCGCCCTGTACGACGTGAAACGACGCCACGACGCACACCCGGGCACTGGGCGGCGCCTCCCCCAGGCGCATCGTCAACTGCTCGCCGGACGGCGCAGCGACAGCCAGGGTTGGGCGCAGCAATGGCCATTCCGGCGCGCCGTGCAGGCCGTACACGAAGACGAAAAACCGCCGAAACGTCGGCAAGGCGGCCACGTCGACGAAGATCGTTTGGCCTTCGCGCTCGGCGCGGCGGCCAAGCCGGAGCACCTGCCGTGGCCCGAGCTCACCCGGAGCGCTGATCGCGTTGCCGAGCGTCTGCATCACGCCCGCGACGCCGTCGCCAGCCTGCCAGAAGCAGCCGAGGTGCACATCGCTCGGGCGCGGCAGGCCGCTTGAGGTCTGCAGCGGCTCCCAGTGCAGGGTGACAGTCATGCCGCCGGTGCCCCGGTCCCGATCGGTCCACGTCGTCACCGGGTGGTCATCGTCCAGCCCAGTGACGTGTTCCAGGCGCTGGCGGTAGCGCGAGGAATGCTCGCCGAACTCGATCCGCGGCGGCGCCGGCGAGGTGGGAGCGCCTGACGATGACGGGGTCGGTACGTCAGGACCGCTGAGGTCGAGCGAGGAGCGGGCCGCTGGACGCCTCGCCGGGGTCGTCGGCGGCGCTGGAGGAGTCGGCCGTGCAGGAGGACTCGGCCGTGCAGGAGGACTCGGTGAGGCTGGAGTCCGACGGTGGTGGGACAGCGACACCGGAGGGCTAGCAGCGGCAGGCTTCGGCGGGGAGGACGCCCGGGGCGCGGGGTGGTGGCTCGTCGCCGGCCTGGTTTGCGGCGTGGTTCGCGGCGTGGTTTGCGGCGTGGTTCGGGGCGGCGTTGTCGCGGACGGCGTGGGCACCGGCGCCTTGGGCGGATCGAGATGTTCGGCGAAGCTACGACGGCTGCGAGCCGGCGAGAGGCGCCGCAGATAGCTGGTGACGTCCAGCGGGCGGACCGTGGGCGGCGATCCTGTACCGGTGCCGGCCACCCCACGCAAGCCCGTCGCGTGCCCCTGGCCCACCGCGCGGAACTTCCAGCCTCGTGGGTTGCGGTAGAGCTCGCCGAAAACCATGGCGGTCTCCGAGCCGGTCTCCTGATCGAGGGTGTAGCGCGCAAGTTCGATCCCGTTGGCATCGTTCAGGATCCGGATGTACGCGCCGTGGACCGAGCGGAACGTCTGACGCCGACCGGCCGCGTCGTAGATGGTGGCACCGAAGAGCAGCCGCGTGATGTCCGAGGGCACCGCGCCGAGCGTCACGACGAGCTTTTCCGCATCCCCGACCACGGGGCCGCCGGGCGGCGACGTCGACATTGACTCCGCAGGATTGGCGACCTGATGCGCAAGCACCAGCCGCCCGCCGGGCAAGGCATTGCTGACGAGACTGACGAGCCCGTCGAGCTCGACCGCCACCGAGCCCGCAGCAGCCGTCCAGCCCAAGCCGACGCGTACCTGTTCGATGCCGGGCGCCTCGTCCGAAAGAAAGAGGTTGCCGCCCTTCGGCAGGGTGACGGTCACGAATCGAGATCGGAGCGGCGGAACTTGGCGTCGAGGAACCGCGCCTGAATCGCCAGCTGTGCCGCGTCGCCCGTGTAGACCAGATCCTGCAGCTCGTTTGCCCCCTCATCGAGGAACTGCAGCTGGCGTAACAGATCGTCGGCGGGCGATGTCCCCGTGACTCCGGGACGCTCGGCGTACTGCGGCGGCAGTGCGGTGAAATCGCCCAGCGCGGTGGGCAGGTAGTCGCGGACGATCGCCGTCAGGTGGCGCATCTCTTCCTCGCTCGCCGAACGGGTCTCGATGTAGCGCAGCAGCGGGCGCAAGACGTCGTCGATGTCCCGCACCGTCGGTACGGCGCCGGGCGGCAGGCGCCCTCCCTCGGCATTGGCCCGCGCGACGATTCCGGCCAGCTCGCGTTGAAGCTCACGGGCCGGCTCGGCGACCTCCGGTTCCCTGTCAGCGGCAGCGGTGCCCGGCGGCGGCTCGGGCTCTGGCTCATCGGCGGCATCGTTGCGCCGCCTGAAGAACACCAGATCCCCTGACCGTTACTGACGACGAACCGGACTACTGGCCGCTCTGGCCCTCGTTGACGCGGGCGCGCTCGAGGTAGGACTTGGAACGACCGACCTGCGTCTCGAGCGCGGCGACGGTGGTCGCCATGCTCTCCACCGCCTTCGCCTTGTACGTATCGATGGCGTCCATCGTCGCAAAGACGTTGTCGAACGCCTTCTGCAACGTCTCGACACTGACGCTGCTGGAGGCCGCCTGCTCCTGGATCTGCCCGGACTGCTGACGCAGCATCTCGCTCGTCGACAGGATCATGTTGTTGGTCGTCGCGTTGAGCGCGTTGATCTGGTCGAGCACCAGCTTCTGGTTCGCGAGCGCCTGCGCGACGATGACGGCGGTGCGCAACGCGGAGACGGTCGTCGTCTGCGCCCGGTCAACGCCCTTGATGAGCTCGATGTTGTTCTTGCGTACGAGATCGAGCGCCAGGTAACCCTGCACGCTGACCGCCAGCTGCGTCAACAGGTCCTGCGACCGCTGGCGAATCGGGAACAGCGCGTCGGACGTGAGCACGCCCGCGGTAGCCGGGTCGGTCACCTTCACCGCGTCAATCTTGTCGCTGACCGCACCGTCGAGCGCCTTGGCGAGCGTCGCGTACTCGGTCAGCTTGCCCATCGCCGCCCACAGGTTGGCCTTCTCCTGCTCGATGGCGGCGTTGTCCTTGCGCAGCTCGTCCTGGCCGGAGTCGAGCGCCTTGATGATGGCGTCCAGCTGCTTCTGCGCCGACTGGTACTTCTCGAAGTAGCGGGCCAGCTTGTTGCCGAACGGGATCATCCCGAGCAGCTTGCGAGCGCCCCTGAGGTCCGCCTTCGCCGGGTCGAGTTCGGTGACCGTCTGGCGCAGCTCGAGCAGCGTGCCCGCGACCCGCGACTGCGCGTCGCCGCCCTTGCCGCCACGGGCGCTGCTGAGAGCCTGGGCGGGCCGCTCGAGCATCCGATTCGACACCCTGGCACTGGCGACAATCTCGCGCTCGCCCATCTTGGTGATGTCCGTGACCTTCTGCTGGAAGGCCGGGCTGTGGACGTCCTGGGCCGTGAGGTCAGCGGCAAAGGCCGCGGCCTTGGTACGCAGGTCGACCCGGGTCGCCTCATCGATCGGCACCATGCTGTCGACCTGGTCGTCGGCCAGCACCGGGACAGCCTGAGGCGGCGAGAGCTCGAGGGCGGTTCCTGGCGCGGACGCAGCGGCAGCAGTTGCGACAACTGGCGGGGCCAGCGGCTTGCTCAGGTCCAGCGATTCCGACATTGATGATCCCTTTCCACGCCGTCAGGCGGGTCCTCGCCGGGCGCCTCCCGGCGACCGCACCCGCATATGACCTTAGTCTCAGGACGCTGCCCCCCGGCCGCATCTGCCGCGTCGGATGGCCGACAGCGGGACGCGGTTCAGCTGCTCTGGACCTGGGCTATCCATTGTCAACCGTGCCCTAGACTTTCGTTTCCCTGCTCGCTGCGGCTAGGTTCCGTGCAATCCGTTCCCAGAACGGTCTGGCGCAAAGAACGGAGCGATCATGAAGGTGCTGTGTGTCGGCGCCGGCGGAGTGGGTTCAGCGGCGGCGAAGATCGCCGCCCGCCGCCCGTTCTTCGAGGCCTGGGTCATGGCTGACTACGACCTGGCGCGCGCCGAGCGGGCCGCCGCTGCGGCAGACGACCCGCGCTTCAGCGCCGAACAGGTCGACGCCTCGGACGCCGAATCGGTGGCGCACCTCGCGCGTAAACACGGCTGCGACGTCGTGTTCAACGCGGTCGACCCGCGGTTCGTGCTCCCGATCTTCAACGGGGCGCTCGCTGCCGGCTGCGACTACCTGGACATGGCGATGTCGCTGTCCTCGCGCCACCCGACGCAGCCGTACGAGCTCACCGGGGTCAAGCTCGGCGACGAGCAGTTCGCCGCCGCCGGCGAATGGGAACGGCTGGGGCGGCTGGCCTTGGTCGGGATCGGGGTGGAGCCCGGGCTCTCGGACGTCTTCGCGCGCTACGCGGCCGATCACCTGTTCAGCGAGATCGACGAGATCGGCGTCCGCGACGGGGCCAACCTTGTCGTTGCCGGGCCGGACGGCGCTCCGTCATTCGCCCCGTCGTTCTCCATCTGGACGACGATCGAGGAGTGTCTGAATCCGCCGGTGGTCTTTGAAGAAGGCCGCGGCTGGTTCACGACGCTGCCGTTCAGCGAGCCGGAAACGTTCGATTTCCCGGCGGGAATCGGGCCGGTCGAATGCGTGAACGTGGAACACGAAGAGGTGCTGCTGATCCCGCGCTGGGTGAAGGCCCGACGGGTCACCTTCAAGTACGGCCTCGGCGAGGAGTTCATCGACGTCCTGAAGACGCTGCACAAGCTGGGCCTGGACCGCACCACGAAAGTCCAGGTGGGCGGGGCGGATTCGACGACCTGGGTGTCGCCGCGCGATGTCGTCGCCGCGTGCCTGCCCGACCCCGCCGGCCTCGGCGACCGGATGTCCGGCAAGACCTGCGCGGGCACCTGGGTACGCGGCACGGGCAAGGACGGGGCGCCGCGCGAGGTGTACCTCTACCACGTCGTCGACAACGCCTGGTCGATGGCCGAGTACGGCAGCCAGGCCGTCGTGTGGCAAACCGCGATCAACCCGGTGGTCGCGCTCGAGCTGCTCGCTGCCGGAACGTGGAGCGGTGCCGGCGTGCTCGGCCCGGAGGCGTTCGACCCGATGCCCTTCCTCGATCTGCTGACCGCCTACGGCTCGCCGTGGGGTCAGCGCGGGTAGCCGCGTCCGACCCTTCATCCCGGATCGCGGCTTTACTTGCTTCACTCAAGCAGCTACATTTGCGCGCTGTGACCTGGCCCAACGAAGAAGCCCTCGACACGCTTTACGACGAGCTACGCACCTGGGGTCGGTGGGGCAGCGACGACGAGGGCGGCACGCTGGCCTACCTCACCCCGGCCCGGCGCGCTCACGCCGCGTCCCTCGTTACGAGCGGCATCACCGTCAGCCTGGCCCACGATCTCGCGCTCGCCCCTAATGCGGAGCAGCCCTTCCCCTCGCAGCACCACATGCTCGCGAGCGGCGACGCGCTGGAAACCTCGGGCATCCCGGGCTATGAGGCGACCCGCGACTTCGTCGGCACCGACGTCCACGGTCTCGGCACCACCCATCTGGACGCGCTGTGCCACATGTTCGTCCGCGGTCAGATGTACAACGGCGGCCTGCCGGAGCAGGTCCCCAGCTCCGGCGCCACCCGCAACACGGTGATGACGCTGGCCGACGGGATCGTGGGACGCGGCGTGCTGCTGGACGTGCCGGGCGCGCTCGGCCAGCCCTACCTGGCCGCAGATCATGCGATCACTCCGCAGGAGTTGGAGTCCGCCGAAAGGGCGCAGGGCACGACGGTCGGCTCCGGCGACATCCTGCTGATCTCGACCGGCCGGGATGCCCGCCGGAGCGAGGCCCGCGGGCAGCTGAACCCGTTCCTGAAGGGGCTCGCGGGCCTGCACCCGGACTGCCTGCGCTGGCTTTCCGACCGTGAGGTTGCCGTGCTGTGCAGCGACGGGATCTCCGACCTGCTGCCGCCGCGGCCGGGCCACTGGTCGTTTCCGATCCATCAGATCGGGATCGTGGGCCTCGGGCTACACCTGATCGACAACGTCCGGCTCGACCCTTTGCTCGCCGCCTGTCGCCAGCAGGGAACGTACGAATTCCTTTTCAGCGCAGCGCCTTTGCGCATCCCCGGGGGCACCGGCAGCCCCATCAACCCGGTTGCGCTGCTGTGAAACCGGTCGCCGCCCGTCAGGCGGCGCCGCCGCTTGTCGACGTCGCCGTCCAACACGCGCTTGGTGTCGTCGCCCGGCGCGCCAAAGACCTTTCGTTGCACGAACATCTCGGGGCACGCGTCGGCTATCCGCTGGAAGGCCCGTACTACGGGACGCTCGCCCGCCTGGCCACCACCGGCACGGCGACCGTCTCCGAGCTCGCCGACCTGCTGAACCTCGAGCTGTCGACGGTGTCGCGACGGGTCCGGGTGTTGGAGGAGCGCCGGCTGATCGAACGGGCCTCGGGCGCTGACCGGCGGACCTCGCGCCTGCGTCTGACGGCCGAGGGTCAGCGCCTGTTCGCCGCCCTCGAGAAGGGGTGGCGGGAGATGCTCAGCGAGGTCGTCGCTGGCTGGGAGCCGGAGGACGTCGCACGCTTCGCCGACCTGTTCGCCCGCTTCGCGGGTGACTTCGAACGCTATGCGGTGGCGCGAAACGCCACCAGGCCGCGTATGGCGCATGTTTGACCTCCTCATCCGCGGCGGGCTCGTCGTCGATGGCACCGGGCTGGCAGGCCGGCCCGCCGATGTCGCGGTCACCGGGGGCAGGGTTACCGCCATCGGGCGGTTCCCGGGAGCCGCCGCCCGCCAGACGATCGATGCCGACGGGCTGGTCGTCGCACCCGGAATCGTCGACGCCCACACCCACTACGACCCGCAGATCACCTGGGATCCGCTGTGTGACACGTCGGCTCTGCACGGGGTCACGACGGTCGCCGCGGGCAACTGCGGCTTCTCCGTGGCACCGTGCCGCCCGGGCGACCATGCCTACCTCGCCCAACTCTTCGCCCGCGTCGAAGGCATGGAGCTCGGCGCGCTCGAACACGTCGGCTGGAACTTCGCCACCTTCGGCGAGTACCTCGCCACCCGCCCTGGGACGCTCGGGATCAACCTCGGCATGTACGTCGGCCACTCGGCGATCCGGCGTTGGGTACTCGGCGACGAGGCGTACGAGCGCGCCGCCACCGCGGCGGAAGTGCAGCAACTGGCGGCGCTCGTCGACGACGCCATGGCCGCAGGAGCACTGGGTTTCTCCTCGTCCCACGCGCCTACCCACCTCGATCTGGCGGACCGGCCGGTACCGAGTCGCCTCGCCTCGCTGGACGAGCTGCGGGTGCTCGCCGACGCGGTCGGCAGATACGCGCGCGGATCGATCGCGTACGCCCCCACCAGCGCCGTGGAAGGCATCGGCGCGGCCGACCGCGAGCTGCTCATCGAGCTGGCCGCCCGCGGCGGAGTTCCCGTCATCACCCAAGGTCTGGGCGGTCGTTCCAAGGTCGATGCCCCGACGAAGACGTGGGAACAGTCCCGCGCGTTCCTCGAGAGTTCCGCCGACCGCGGTGCCCCGGTCTACTCGCTGCTCATGACGCGCGCGTTCAACGGGACCTTTTCGCTGCGCGAAGGCAGCTCGCGCTACGACGGCGTACCGCTCTGGCGCGAGCTGATGGGGCTCGACTGGGACACCCGCCGCCAGCGGATACGCGACGACAGCTGGCGAGCGCAGCTACGCGACGCGATCGACTCTCCCAACACCGATCCGGCGCGGGGCTCGACACTGCCGCCGCCGATCTGGGACGTGCTCGTCGTGGAAGAAACCGCCGCCGCCGATCATGCAGGCGTCGTCGGAGGGACGGTTGGCGCGATTGCGCGCAAACAAGACCTGCATCCCGCCGACGTCATGTTCGACATCGCGCTGGCCGATCCGGACGCCGTTTTCCACTGGTCCAACGAGACGCCCGCCTGGCGCGAGCTGCTCCGCACGGTGCAGCTGCATCCACAGATGATCGTGGGCGTGTCGGACGGCGGTGCCCACCTTGATTTCGACGACGGCGCGGAATGGTCCACCCACTTCCTCGCGACGTGGTGGCGCGACGAGCGCGTCTGGCGGCTGGAGGAGGCGATCCGGCGGCTGACGGCCGTACCAGCTGCCGTGCTCGGACTCACCGAACGCGGGCTGCTGCAGCCCGGCAAGCCCGCCGATATTTTCATCTTCGACCCGCAGCGGATCGCCCTCGGACCCCGCCGCAAGGACGTGGACCGGGTCACCGGCACCCCGCGCTTTCGCAGCAGTGCGATCGGCGTCCGGGCAACGATCGTGAACGGCGTCGTGGTGGTC
>JBBRSE010000085.1:0-14472 GCA_038245655.1 Mycobacteriales bacterium
CAGCGAGGGTTGCACGGGTATCCCGCAGGTCGGGAGCCGGCGGGCCGCGAGGAGGTCGCGGTCACGCCCGGCCCAGAACCCGCCCGTGACGGCCATCTCCACCGCGTACGCGGCGCAGTGGTTGCGCACCGGGCACCGGCCACAGACCCGGCCCATGGCCCGCACCGCGGCCGCGGTCAGCAGGTCGGTGTCGGTGGTCCACGGCAGATCGACCCGCGCCAGGCATGCCGCCGCGGGCATCCACCGCGAGGAGGTGTCGACGCTCATCGGCTACGCCACCTCCCCGCCCGACTCGGGTGTGGCAGCTGCACGCTGACGCGCTCCTCGTGGCGCGCGCGGGGCCCGGGGTTTGCGCCCGCTCGGCAGTTCCGTCACCGGCCACGAGGAGGACCCCGGCCGGGCGTCGTACGGAACCTGCCCCGGGTCGCCGGGTCGGCCGTCGGCGACGTCGACGGGCTGGTGGACGGGGGCGGGGTAGGTGGCGGCTACCTGCCGGACGAGGTCGTCGGGCCAGTAGTCGGCGCGGACCCGGTCGACGGTGCCGTCCTCGTCGACGACGTACGCGGTGCCCGGGGCGCTCGGGTTGATCCGGTGCGCCGGCGCGAGGGGGGCCATCCCGTCGCCGAGGACCATGACCGTCTCGGACGCGCTCCGCAGCCGCAGCGCGACGGTCTGGGTGAACAGGCCCCGGGTCGGGACGACCTCCTTACGCGGGTCCTGGACACAGGCCAGGACGACCACCCCGAGGGCGCGGCCCTGGGACTGGATGATCGCCAGCAGCCGGTTGGCTTCCTTCCGGGACTCAACCTCGCCGTAGGCGGTCAGGTCCGCGAGCTCGTCGATGACGAGCACGTGCAGCGGGTCCCCCGGGCGGGGGGTGTGCAGCCGGGACACCCCCCGCATCACCCGCCCTCGGGTGTCGATGACCTCCACCAGCTCGGCCAACACCGCCAGGGCGGTCTCCCGTTCGTAGGCGGTGGCCGTGAACAGGGGCCCGCCGATGGCGACCTCGACGCCCTTCTTCAGGTCGACCCCCCACAGGCGGACCAGGTCGGCGGAGACCGCCGGTGCGAGGCCGGCGCACAGGCCCCACAGCATCGAGCCCTTCCCCGACCCGGACGCGCCGACGACGAGGGTGTGCCGACCCCGCACGACCAGCCGCCACGGGGTGCCGTCCTGCCGGCGGCCCATCACCACCCCATCCACCAACGCGGCCGGCTCCCCCTGGGGCAGGGCCGCGGTCGTGGAGGTGGCCAGCGTCTCCCGCATGACCAGGACGACCTCGACCACCGACGGGGACAGGACCCGGACCCGGTGTGAGACCGCGGCCGCTGCCGCCGCGAACGCCGGAGCCGCGGCCTCGAGGTCGTCGACGGTCTGACCCACCCGCGCCCGCACCAGCAGCCGCAGCGCGTTCCCGGCGGTGAGGACGTCCATCAGCTGCGGATGCACCCACGTCGAGGTGGTCGACGCCGACGAGAGCACCAGCCGGGACGCCTTGGCCGGTTGCAGTGCCCACGCCCGGCGGGTCGTCTTCCGCTGGACCGAGAGGCCGCACTCCCGCGCCAGGCTCGGCCACGTCCGGCGGGCCCACCGCCGCCACCCCAGCCGGCGCAACGGCCCGGCGCAGCAGCGCTCGAACGTCGGCGGCGACAGCCGGCCCCACACCGTCGCCACGACCGCCGGGACCACCGCGAGGACGGCAGCCGGCCAGGCCACCCGAGGCCACCCCAGCCGCCCCGCTAGGACAGCCAGCGCCAGCAGGGGCAGCGCCCACCGCCGGGTCGCCCACACCCACCGGGCCACCCCGGGCAGCAACCGCGCCAACCCGAACGCCCCGGCTGCAGCCGAAGCCGCCGCTCGCACCGGCGCCGAGGCCTGCCCCGTTGACATAGTGCCCATCACGCCACGTCCGTCGGGACGAACGAGACCGAGACCCGCAGCTCGCCGAGCCTCCCGGACGCGTTCACGTAGTGCCCGTCCGGGTCGTACAGCGACCAGCCGAACGCCGCCGCCACTCCCCGCACGAAGGAGGGGTTCGACGCCCGAACGTAGGCGTACAGGGTCCCGGTCTCGCCCCGGTGGACGTCCAACCCGCGCACCCCCGGGCCGTTGCCGAGCGCCTGCGCCACGATCCACGCCACCTCGGCGAAATCCCCCACACCCGCCGGCGCAGCCGGCAGCGGCACCTCACCCGGGCACAAGCCGGCGCGGGCCTGCGCCCGCGCCACCCGGTCCGCGTGACCCCAGACCAGCCCCATCAGATCCTCGACCACCCCGACCGGCGCGTCGTCGTCGATCCCGGCCCCCAACGAGCCGGGCCAGCCGTCGAGGTCCACCCGGGCCGCCATCACGCAGCCGCCTTCCCCGCCGGACCGCCCGAGACCCCGCCCTGACCCGCCGACGTCGCAGGCTTCTCTGCCGGCGCGCTCTCCGCGAGCGCCTCCGCCCGCCACGACTCCGACAGACTCCCCGACGCCCGGATCACCCGCACCTCCACCGTCAGCCCGACGAACGCCACCAGCGCGAACTCGCCCAGCACCGGCCGCACCAGGGACCCGACCGTGACCGTGCCCGTCGTGTTCGACTCCCGCCCGAACGCCACCTGCCGGTAGAGCACCTCCACCGCCCACAACGGCATGCCCGTGTCCTCGTCCCGGGCCTGGGTCTCCGACGGCTTGCGCTTCCCATCACGCTCCACCCACTCGAACACCTCGTTCACGATCCCCGTGGACCGCATCGACTGCCGCTTACTGTCAACCGCGTAACTGGTCACTGACTGTCTCCTTGCCGTCGGCACCCCTGGGGGTGCTTGTGGTCTCTGACAAGGAGAAGCGTGCGACCGGGATCTTGGGCAGTCCCGGCATCGAGTACCACCCGCACAAAAGTGCGGGTCAGCGGCGCTACGAGTCGGACAGGGCTCGCACGAGACGTTTGGCGTCGAAGCCGGCCGCAACTGTCGGGCCGACCCCCGAGCCAACAGGAGCGACGTCTTCACCCTGACTCAAGGGGTCGAGGAAGACGACTCCCGCCCTCCATAGCAAGTCCATACTGCGGGCGCGGGCGGGGTGATCCCAGAACCTCGGGCCGATCATTGGAACCGCAATCGTCTTACGCTGCAGGGAAATCGACTCGTTGAGCACGCCCAGAGCGTAGTTATCGGAGATCCCCATTGCCCACTTGTTCAGCGTGTTGAAGGTCAGCGGCGCAACCAAAGTGCCGTCGTCGTCGCCCCATGTCCTGGCTTCGCGCAACCGACGCTGGCTCGTCACGAGAGGAGAACCAGTGACCGCTTCGATGCGTGCTGCTTCCACCCACTCGCTTGCGGTCGGGGTCACTACCACCCTCACTCGCCAGCCGGCCTCTATCAGTGTCCCGGCTAGGTCGGCCGCGCGCTCCGCCAAGGGGGCCGCGCATACGACCAGGCTCAGTGACCGCTCTAGGTCATTCACAGGACGCTTGCCCTTACGGCCAACTTGTCCAGAGCCGATGTCTGCGACCGAGTTGCCCGAGCGAGCATCTCCCGAATGAGTTCGCGCACAACGACGTTGTAGTGCACCACCTGCGGAGCGATCTGCTCAGCCTCCAGCAGGTGCAGCGTCGCCTCGGCGTCACGCTTCCGCTGCGCCTGTGCCCAGGCCAGGTCTAGATGCAGCTGCGCACGTCGGCTGCGCAGACCCTCGGGAAACCGGTTGACATCGATGTCCATGGCAGCACGCAACGCCTCGCCGGCGTCGCCAAGTTCCGCGGCGACCGAAACCCGATGCAGAGCGACGTTGGTCGGCCCAAATGCGGTCCAAAGATGGTTTGCGTCTTCGCCCAGTAGCTGGGCGAGGCGATCAGCCCGGTTGAGCCGCTCCAGCGCATCGAACCTTTCCGTCCTCCGTGCCGAGATCACCGCGGAGATCAGCCACAGCGCGCCGGCCACAGAGATCAACCCAGGCTCATCGGAACGCGCCGCTTTCTCGACCTCGGCCGCCATCGCCATCGCCAGGTGCTCAGCATCGTCAGGCCGGTCAGCCCTCAGCAGCGCGCAGACAACCTGGTACGCGGATAGCCCTTTAACCACGAGCGATCCGGCCTCCATCGAGGCCGAGGCGGCACGATCTGCGGAAAGGATCGCAAGGTCCGAGGCACCCACCTTGACCAGCAACTTTGAGGCAGCGACGTAGGCGTAAATATACGCCAACAAGTCTTCTGTCGCGTCCGGTCCGTCATGCACGTACCGCATCACGTCGACTTCCGCCAGCAAGGCAGGCAGGTCAACGAGTACATCCTGGTACTCGGCAGCCTGGTAACGACGGTGTGCGTCAAGGATCCGCGCCCGCAACCCCGGCGCGCTATCGACGCGCGCACAATCACTGAGGAGTTGGTCGTACCGGGCAAAGTACCGCCGGATTTCGGCAAGGTCGTCCCCCTCATGGCTGCCGTTCGGCGCTAGGTCCCACGGCCGGCCGATCATCGAGTCGACGTCGACATGAAGGACGCGCGACATGTCGAGCAACACCGACAGTCGGTCGACGGAGCGCACGCCTCGCTCCACTTGACTTAGCCAAGACTCGGAGCGACCCACCAAGCCGGCCAGTGCGGCCTGACTCATCCCTCGCCGACGTCTGTACGCCGCGATCCGCTCGCCCATCGACCCATCGGCCATGGTCCAGCGTCGCACACTCGGCAGACAGCACCCACGGGCCACGAGTTGCGGCGCTGGTCACCAGTCACTTGGCCAGCTTGGCTAGGGCGGATCGAGGGGGACGGTGTGCCAGTCGCTGTCCTGTCCTTGCTCAGCTCGCTGACTTTTGTCAGCCCACGACTTCGACGCTTCACTGTCAGCGAACAACTGGCGTCCGCGAGCGTGGGCAGCCTGAATGGTCGCGAATCCGTACCGGTTATCCTCCATCGCCTTCGAGTAAATCGCTACGGATAGAGAAACCTCCTTTAGCACACTTCCGCTTGTGTCAACCACTCGCACAGCCCACCGGTGCTGGGCTCTGCGAGGCATAGGGAGCATGGCGGCTGCCGAGTAGATCGATGAAAGTCTGATTCTGGTCAGGGATGAGGCCTGTTTCCCCCGTGTAAGAGAACGTGTCCGGCTGGCCCGATTTCCAGAGCTCCCTGAGTGAGTTCAGTTCTTCGAGATGCGGCGTCTGATCGCGGATCTGCACCAGTAATGGTGCTGGGCGCGGATCGCCAGCCTCGGGGGGTAGACCGACTTGCTGAAGAAGAGCCCCTTCCAGCCTCAGCGCATGCATCGGGGAAACCCAATTGGTCCGTCCGAGCCTTACCGTATAGTGGGGCCAGGTACAGCCGGCAGCAAGAGAGGCCGTGGCGAGTGCGTCACCGGTCAAGTCCGGAAAGAACCATCCGCAGTCGCTGCACAATTCGCCGTACGCGTTCCGCAGTTGCCGCTGTAGTTTCCAGACGTGTGCAGACGTTGGCGGATTCGCGTACCAAGTCAAAGTGAGCCACTCTGGGACCTGTCTCTGCGTACCAACCTGTCCCAGAGGCAAAGTTAGAGACAATTCCCTGTCGAAAAAGAGACGTCCTTCGTCCAAGCGATGCTGCGGATTTCGCCGGCGGGCCGGTGGGGCCTGAAAAGGGCTCTCAACGACGAGCAGGCGCATCAGTTCTTCCGGCTCGCATTCCAAAACGGCTGCGATTGTGCTAAAGAATGAATCTCGCAACTCCCATCTACGGTCGTAGTAGTGGTCGACAGTCGAGATTCGCAGAGGCTCCAGCAACTCGACGACACGGTGCGCCGGGTCTGTCGGATCATCTCCCATTGCGTCTCCGGACAAGTTCACTCCCCATAGGCAGCTCTGCTCAGGTCACTCCCAGAGCGACCCTATGCATCCAAGGTCACGAGCCTCACCTTCGAGGTCGGCAACAACCAGGTCCTGATGGTACTCGGCCCACGCCAACGTCCGGTGGCCACCCGGGCCGGGGGTGTCCATCGGCGCGCCCGGCGCGCCACTCACCGCCTCGTATCGGCCCCCCCTTTCCGGGGCAGCGGCCAACTCCCGCCAGAGCGCGGAGCCTGCCCTCATCTCGCCGCGATCGTTCAGTCCGCACGCCCGCTGCATCGACGGCGTAGGCCAGGTCGGCATGGAGTAGCCGGGCGTCCACCTGTCCGGGCACGGCGCACATCGCCGCGGGCAGCGCCCACCGCCAGCAGGTCCGCGCAGCGGAGGCGCGTTCTGGTCCTCAGCCATCCGTACGCCGCCAACGGCAAACCGCCTCAGCCACGACGCCCGGTGCGGACGACCGGCCCGCTGACCCACGTAGCCAGCCCCACCCCCCTTCGCCGCCGGCTTCAGCGCGCCCGCCGCCGACGGGGTGAGGCCGCACCAACAGCACGGCTGACGGCGATCCTGCTGAATTGACCTCTATGGGATCATGGGCGCGGCTCCGCCGCGCCGACCCGGCTCCGCCCTCCCGGCTCGCGGCAGGGACCCCCGCGCTCCGGCGCTGGCGCGCCTGCGCGCACCCCCACCGCTCCCCGTCCACGTGCACCGGGTCGACCACAGCGAGCAGCTACTCGCCCGACGAGGCCATCTCACCTCCGAGCCGCCGACCCGTCGCTTGAGCATCCGCCCGACTCCGGACCGCATCAAGGGCGCTGACGCGTCACTTCGTGATGGACTCCGTCCACCCCTGACCCGGCCACTCCGCCAGGCTCTTGTGCTCTGCTATGGGTTCGGTGCCTCTTCCTGCCCCTTCCTGCCCTAACCAAGTGACTCAGATACGGGCGCGGGCTACTTGGCTTTGACCAAAGACCGGAGACGCTGGTGACCAGCTGAGACCGACGGTTCACTTCTTCTCCCCTGACCGTGGACCCCAACTCTCGAGGCATGTGTTTCAGCCTCTATTCCTTTGCCCACTCAGCCCACTACAACGGCGCGTGCAGCCAATCGGTCGGGATAAGTTTCACGCCGTGACGCCAGCGCTCGCGCACTGCCTGCTCGAACCACGGTTCCGGCAGATCGGCGTGGTCGCAGACGATGACCTGAAAGTTCGGTGCCAGTTCAGCCACGACGTCGCGCATGAGCATGAACATTGCGCGTACCGCGATGCGGTCGGCATCTTCCTCCGGCAGGCCGCTTTCGTTGTCGGTGTCCGAGGGGTAGTGGGCCTGGGTTGGTTGGTCCAGCATCAGGAATCGCGGTACTGGCCGGTCCAGCCGCGTGAAGTAGCGGTGAAGGGCCAGATGGGTTGCGAGGTGGTACCCGACCCAGTTCTTTGCGCTTCCGATGCGCGTGAGAGGTGCTGGGCCAGTCTCGGTGTCCGCGACGACGGTCAGGCGTGCCAGGTCGAGACGCACGTCCTGGGCGCTGTGCTCAAGTTCGAGCCTCTCGGCGTAGGCCCGGATGTCGCGTCCGACAGCTACGAGCCGTGAGGTCAGCTGCTCGCGACGGGTGTCATCGTCGAGCTCGCTTTCCAGAGCTGCGACCTCGGCACGGATCCGTTCGAGTTGCCGACGAACCACTTCCATCGCGTTCTCATCCACCACAGCGACTCGAGCAAGCGTGGCGTCGATGCGACCTCGAGTGAAGTCCCGACTGTTGGATTGGGTCTGCTCGTGAACGCGACGTCCACGATCGATATCCTGAAGCGCGCCCTCCGCGACTCGGAGTTGCTCGCGGAGCGCCTCGGCTTCCGAATCGAGGGAGTCCAGTGCGCCTCGCTGGGCAGGACGTGCCCCGGTCAGGGTGCCCAACTGGGCACGCAGGTCCACCAGTGTGCGTACGAGTATCTCGGCTGTGGGATCAGGGTCTTGCAACCGGCTCCCGCAGGCGGGGCAGTTTGTTTCCGCCGCTTGGCCATCCGCAGCCGTCTCACGGATGGCGGGAAGGAGGTTCAGTGACGTCAGTCGCGACTCCTGCTGGGCAAGAGCTGAGACGAAGTCGTTTTCTGCCTTGGATTCGTTGAGGAGAAGTGCCCGGTTCTCCATCACAACGCGAAGTTGCTGGCTGAGTACGTCCCGACGTTGTTCGAGGCCGCGGCGTCGATCTTGTTCGACAGGACCCTCTGCTGCGGTGGCATCGCCCACTCGCGCGGCACGTGCGCCCTGTAGGGCGCGGACAAGTGCCGTTCGATCAGCGGCATCCACGTCGTCGAGGAGGCCCACCGTACGCGCCTCGGCATAGAGGGAGCCGAGCTCGACGTCGATGGTCTGAGCCGTCTGTTGGGCGCGTTCGTACTCCCCTTCCATCCGGGCGAGCGAGCGCCGGCCATCCCGCAACTGAGCGCGCTTCCTGGCCTCATCAGACGCGACCGCCCCTAGGAAGTAGGGGATCGTGTCGCGCAAGACCTGGTCGATGCCGTCCTCGCCCATCCTGTGGAACATCACTGACTGGCTCGCCACTTCGGACTGAGCCTGAAGGCACAGTAGAGCCGCGTGGCCAATGTTCGCCTCAAGTCCCGGTCGAGGTGACCAGAGGCTAGTCTCGGTCTGGTTCTCCTCGATGCCGAGGCGGCGGCCCAACTGCTGACGAAGTTGGCGGGTATCGGTGTTGCCCCGCAGTTCCCTGAGGGGCGGCGGCTCTAGGTCGGTCCCGAACTCCAGCATGGCGATCGACGTACTCGCATTATGACCGGCGGGCTTAGGCCGCGCCACGAAAGCGCGGGCCCCGAAGTCGTCTAGTTGCCACAGCACGGCATACCACGCCACGGTGTCCGAGATCGGCCCCACCGGCACGAGATTGGTGTCACGGCCCAGGCAGTACTCGACGATGGTGAGGAGCGCGCTCTTGCCTGTCCCGGACTCGCCTGTCACGATATTTAGTTTGCCGGGCACGAAGTCCACCCGCCGGACGCGTCCGTCGGCGTTGTAGAGGACCACCGCGAGGAGCTGCACGGGCCTAGGGTGCCACGCCGAGGACGACGAAGACCGTTGCTGGTTGATCGATCTTGGTTAGCCACTGGCCGACAAACCCAGCTCGCGCAACAATCCGCTGCACCTCGCTGTCCCCGGCCAGCGTGTGGCCCCTACCGCTGGCCAGCGACGCCGTAAATCCGCCGGTCTCGTCAACACTCAAGAGTCCACCCCGCAGTCCGAATCTGATGCCTTCCTGAACCACTTCCCGAAGCGACACCGCACGGCGCCGAAACCCGGCATGCTCGACCGGATGCTCGGCGACCCATGTGTTCAAGTTGGCCCGGACCGTCCTCGGCAGGGACTCACGGGTGCCCCGGTGCAAGACAAGTGGGGCGACGATGAAGGCGTACACCCACGGCATCGAGTGTTCGCCGTTGTCGCGATACCGGAGGGCCGCGGTGGCGGTGAGCGTCGCCAGCAGGGCCGGATTGAGCATGGCCGCCTCCGTCGGCGAGCGCTCGCTCCATGAAGTCATGGCGAGATCATGCCAGCGCACGGCGCGCTCAGGGTGCGTTCAGTACATGATGGGCGTCCAGCGTCACGCGCCGACACCCATGGCCTCGAGACGCTCGACGAAGTCGGGATGCCACCCGATGCGCTGACTGATGTCGTCGTGGCCGGCAAGCTCGTGCCGCTTGCCACGTGCGTAGAAGCCCTCGTTGTAGTGCGCTCTTACGGTAACGGCGGTCGAGTTCAAGAGGTAGTTCAGTAGGATGCGTCCGGCCCTCCGTTTGGTGGCCTCCGCGTCCACAGGGCTCAGGGCATTCAGCTCCAGATCTTGGACCATGTTGGCGAACTGGCGCGTCCACTCGAACCGCAGCTCCTCCTCAAAACTTCGCAGCTCGCGGACACCCAGAAGACTGTCACTCAGCCACTCAGTTTCCTGGGTCACGGCCCTGTGATAATCGATGATGGCGTTTCGGAGCGCCGGCCCTGCGTAGTCGATCAACGAAAGTTGCTTCACGAAGCGGGACCCGGCGTACAGCTGTATGTGCTCATCGGTCACAGCCGACAACGGGACAGTGGTGGGCAGGTTCTCGGTTGTGTATCTGTCCCGTAGCTCGCGGACGAACGTACGGACCTCGGTGACGCTGACAGACGAGCGCCGGCGCGCAAGCATGTCGATGGCAACGTCCCGCCAGTAGTGCCAGACTTGAGCAACGAACCTGTCCTCGGCCTGTTGTCCGCCTGTCGGCAAACCCCAGGTGAGCGCCTCCCGGACTGCCCCGTCCAGGTCTTCGGGGCGCATCTGGCCATCGAGCACGCTACTCCGCGCGAGCAAGCTTGTTTGCACCGATTGAGACAGCGCCAGGAAGGCAGCCCTCGACTGCTCCGTGTGGCTGCTCGTGGAGCCCTCGGCAGCCCTCGTGAGAAGGGCGAGCGCCAGATGGACGTCCCGCGTGTCGGGGCGCAGCGCGTGGGCTGCTGTACCCGCCGATGCGACTGAGGTGGTCACGAGGGCGAGCTCCGGTCCCTGCGGGTCGCCAACGTCATCCCGATCCATCCATATCTGGAGCGTCTTCCACATGTCCGTAGCCATGTCGCCCAACCCCGCGGCTCTCGACGTGGTGTGAAGCTTGATCTGGAGTAACTCGACCGCGTCAGTCGTGTCCTCTACGTCAGTCCAGGCGACATCGTCGTGAAGTTCGAGCGCGATGGCCTGGTCGGGCCGGGCGTTGCCCTTCCGGAGTAGATCCACAAGGGCCCAGTCCGTTTGGTACAAGTAGCCCGCCGCGGATGATGAAGCGCTGTGTCCAGCCATCTCAGGAGTGTCCTTCCACGAACCAGCACGCTATAAGCCAACACCCTGCAGCAACATAGGGGGGGTCCACCACGCCGCGTGTGCCCGCTCCCCGGTAGCGGAGGTAGGGCCCATTGTGGGGTGGCCGAGTCCCCTTGGGAACCTATGGACCATACCGACGCGGCAGGACATGGTCACCTGACCTTCATCAGCATCCTCAACGCGATGGCACAGAGGCAGGACGCACCCCGCGTCCACCACGTGCCCCCAGCCTCGGCGGCCGCCGGGGTCTGAGGAGTGCAGCAGTCCAATGGCTGACCGCGCCACGCAACCTCATGGGGCGCCGGCCCACTTCCCAAACTGGACGTCGGCCTCAGCCGGTTCATGCTGTACCCCAGACAAGTACGGCAACGGACGCCGCGAAGTACGGCGTGTCTCGATCGCGCCTGACGCCTCGAACGCTCACCCAACGCGCCGCGCGGTCTAGGCGCCGAGTTTGCAAGCAGGGGGTTAGGGGTTCGAGTCCCCTTGGCTCCACCGCAGGTCAGGTGCCCTTTCCCTATGCCGGGGAGGGCCTCGTCCGCGGAGGTGCAGCAGCAAAGTGCAGCAGTGACAGTCATCTCGGGTCGTCTCCGAGGGCGCTTCCGAGCTGCAGCAGCGCTTGCCGAGTGCTCTCCGAGGACACCTGAGAGTAGATGTCCATCGTCACCGCGATCTGGCTGTGTCGCAGAATCGCCATGGCCACCCGAGGGTGGACGTTCATGGCGACCAACAGACTGGCGCAGGTCCTGCGAGTCGAGTGAACCGAGATGACCGGGACGCCGGCCTTGTGTGCTCGCTGTTTGAAGACACGGTGGAAGTTGCGAGGGTCGATCGGCATTCCGTATCCCGTCGTGATCACGAGGTCGTTGTCATGCCAGGCCTCCTCCGCGCCGGCCCGCCAGCGGCTTTCGAGTTCGCGACGATCCTTGAGAGCGCGAAGGCAGATCTCGGGCAGTGGCAGAGGAGCCTCGGACGACGCGGTATTGGTCTTGCGTCGGACGAGGTGGCCGTCGACGCGCTGCAGCTGGAACGCGATCCTGGCCTCGGCCATCTCGAAGTCGACATCCCGCCAGGCCAGACCCAGCATCTCGCCACGGCGCAGGCCGAGGACGAGAAGCAGGACGTAGCCGGCGAGAAACGGGTCGGATTCCCCGTGCGCCGACTCGAGGAATCGTCGGGCCTGATCCACCGACCAGATGATCGGCTTGTTCGTGCGCGGCAGCGGCATCCGCACCAGGCTGGCGACGTTCCGCACGATCAGCTCGTCCCTCTGGGCGGCGCTCAGGGCGCTGCGCAGGATGGCCCAGGCCTGACGCACCGTCCACTCCTTGGGGATCTGCCGGCAGCACTGGCTGACGGCGCAACATCGCGGCTCCGCGCGGGCCGCGTCCTTGCCCTGAGCGCAGCACTGGCACCTAGTCCGCAGCGCGTTGACCCAGGTCTGCACCTCGCGGACTGTGAGCTTGTCGATCCGGCGCGTGCCGAGCATCGGGACGATGTAGAGGCGAGTGAAGAGCTCGTAGTTCTTGGCGGTCGAGGGGGCCAGGGCCGGACGGACGACGTCCTCCAGCCACCCGTTCAGGAAGACGGCAAGGGTCGGTGTGGTGGTGGGTAGTGGCCGCGACGCCGCCGTCTGGTGCAACGCCACGAACTTCGCGTGGACGCCTGCACGGGTCTTGCCCGCCACATACTTCCTCTTTCGGCGCCCCGACGTCGTCGTCACCCAGACGTAGGCCCGGTACCAATCGTTGACCGGGTAGATCGACCCTCACCGTTGTGGCGCGTCTTCTTGGCCGTCACGAGGGCCACTCTTCCTCCGCCTCGGCGGCTCGCTTCGCAACGAACTCGTCGACCCAGCGCGGCAGGATGCGTCGGGAGCGCCCGTCCTTGAGGGACTTCAGGTCCCGCTGGATGATGAGCATGCGGACCTTGCTCTCGCCGTAGCCGAGCATCACCGCCACCTCGGCCACAGTGTGCCAGCGCTTGCGGACCATCACCTCTGTCATGACTCCTCCTTGCCTGGGATCGGTGAGGGCACGAACGGCCTCCCGAGCGGGCCAGGAGCTAGTCGGGCGATGGCTCAGCCGGCGGCTGGTCAGGGTTCCTCATGAGCTCGGGCGACCTTCTACACCGATCACGCCACGTCGGGGGCACCTATGGGCCGTGACGTCGAGGCGGTATTCGGCAGCATGGGCGGCCGCCAGGTGATGGCGATGGGCGCAGCGCAGGCTCAATTGGACCGCGTTGCGTCACCTCCAGCGGGAAGCCGTGACAACGTTCCCGCGCCCTGGATTGAGCTGTACACGGTGCAGCGTGCTACGCCGAACATACGGCGAGTTCGGGGGTCAGCCGCGAACTCGGCGATGATCGACACAACGGTGGATAGCAGCCGGGCGGCCGCATAGCGGGGACCGTCTTCGGCGGCGGCGAGGTTGAGGCGCGCGCCGCGTGAGGTGAGCTCGTCGATGATGTCGCGGGCGTCGGGCATCTACCCGGCGAGCCAAGGTCGAGCTTGGTGATAACGAGGGTTCGCGGAGCCGCAGACGCCGAGAGTCAACGAACCAACCTACGCGGATCTAGCGACATGAGCCGTTAGGAACGCTCGCCGATGGCCGCTGAGCATGCGCGTCACTCCGCCCAGTGTGGGCGTGCCCATTCGCCCGTATGCGCTCATGCGGGCGCAGGGCGGCGCCGTCGCGGCGGTGGTCGAGGTCTTGTCGCCGCCGCTGGCGTTCGCGTGGCGGTTGGACGCCATGCTCGGGTGTCTGCCCGGATGCGCGACGGCGCCGGCCCGAGTGCGGACCGGCGCCCCCCAAGCCCCGTTCAGACCAGTTCGGGCACGTCGAGGTGTGCCAAGGCCAGCTCGAACTCGGCCACTTCCGTGACGTGCATGCCGGTTTCCTGCACGAGGTCCGCGCGCAGGCCCATGGCCGTGTTTGCCGCGTGGGCCATCGCCTCGGTCGAGTCGTAGCTCGCGGTGACGCAGGTGCGTCCTCTGGCCCGGTCGATCATCAGGCTTGCGCTGCAGAAGCCGTCGAGCTGCTCGACGCGCGGCATAATGTTGGTCCGGAAGGCCTCGACGATGCGGTCGATGGCCGCCGGGTCGGCCTCGGCCCAGGTCACCCGCGCGCAGGCGCCGTCGGCGGCGTGGTGGGAGCGGTGCACATAGGCCACCTCCCACTCGTCGAGCGTCACTTCGCCGCCGAACTGCTCGGCGGCGCGGGCGCGGATGGGGGTGACCGTGTCCGCGGACCCACGCAGGGCCTCCTCCGACTCCCACGCCGTGGTCACGATGCACCGACCGCTGGAGCGCTCGGCAAGCAGCGAGATGCCGAGACAACCGGTCATGCCTCTGACCTGCGGCATCACGACATCTCGCACGTGCTGGATGCCAGCGTCCGTCATCGCGGGCTGGCCAAGAACAGTCGTGGAACGTGCGAACACGGCCCACCTCCTTCGGATTCGGGCGTGCCCTCGCGGCACCGCCGCACCTTCCAGAGTCCTCCAGGCACCCACCCTGGGGCAACGGGCAAAGCAGTCAGTCGGCAGCGGCCGGCGCACCGGCTGCCGCAGGAAGCCGCCCGTGGGCCCCGGACGCAGCAACGACCCCCAACAGTTCTTGCCAGCATTGATACCAGGGCCGCGTCGTCAAGGTCGCCGCGACAGAAAACCGGCTCTCCCGGCATGAGTGTGGGTCATTCGGGGTCGGGTTCGTGGGGTAGGCGCAGGGTGATGGGTCCGCAGGAGAGCATCACCAGGGCGAGGGCGGCTTGGGCGGAGTGGAATCCGTAGGCGCGGCGGGTGATCAGGC
>JBBRSE010000086.1:0-14407 GCA_038245655.1 Mycobacteriales bacterium
GCCAAGCACCTTGCCGACTTCAAGGTCCCGCAGTTCGTGGTCATACAGTCCGATCCGCTGCCAAGAAACCCTGGCGGCAAGGTGCTCAAGTCAGAGCTGCGCAAGCAGACCGACTGGGGAAAGCCACTTCACTGAGCCGCGCCGAAACCGGGCTACGCGCACTGATCAAGTCCGAGGCCCCGGTGAACTTCCGGTCCGTTGCCAAGGCCGGCGGCGTCTCCCTCGCCTTCCTCTACCGCATCGGGAGCGAGCCGCGCTCGTCGTTGCGTGAGCGCAACGGTTCTGGAAACTAAGTCATATGTCCGCGGTGCTATCACCCGATCGGCCTAACGCTCACCCTTGACCTTCGTGAGAGGGGAGCGGACATCGTCGGCGGCCACGTCGACGGGCTCTTTCTTGCCGGGATGTCGTTGGCCAGTCAGGCGGTGCAGTCGCTTGGGGCCGGAAAGGCATGAGCGTTTAGCGTCCGCGTCGATCCTCCATGGCCGCCGCCGGACCGTTCCGCTGGAGCACAGATCGATTTCAAAACGTTCGTGACCCCCTGTCGTGGAGGCTGCCACCGCCGGTAGCGCCCTTGCCATTTCAGCTGCCGGTGCGTTTGCGTCCGATGATGGTTGAGATGAGGACGGCGATGAACAGGGCGGCGCCGTTGAAGACGTCGTTGATCCAGTTGGCGACGCCGGCGAGCGAGAGGCCGGTGACGGTGAAGGACAGGAACAGGATGGCGATGAGGGTGCCGAGGACGTTGAATCGCCCAGGTTTGATGGCGGTGGCACCGAGGTAGGCGGCTGAGAGTGCTTGCAGGGTGTCGCTGACGGTGCCGACTTGAGGGCTCGCACCACCGTTACGGGCGACGAGGAGTACCCCCGCGACGCCGGCGAGTGCGCCTGACAAGACGAATGACAGCGTCACATAGCGCTGGACGGGGAGGCCGACGAGCCGGGCGGCTTCGGGGTTGGATCCGATGCTGTGCAGGTAGCGGCCGAAGGGGGTGTGTTCGAGCAGGTAGTAGACGGCGAGCGCGATGACGGCGAGGTAGTAGACGGTGCGTGGGATGCCGAGCCAGTCGCCGGTCCCGACCTTGACCAGGTCAGGCGATATGCCGCTGATGATCGATTGGCCTTTGGTGTACCACTCGACGATGCCGAGGCAGACGGTGGAGACGCCGAGGGTGACAATCAACGAGTTGACGCCGATGCGGGCGACGGTGTTGCCGTTGTTGACTCCGATGAGCGCGCCGACCCCGACGGCGCCAAGGACGGCAAGGACCAGCGGGGCGCCGAGGTGGGACATGAACCCGGCGCAGAGCACCTGGGAGAGGCCGGCGACGGACCCGACAGAAAAATCGAACACGCCGCAGACCAGCGGGATGATGATGGCGACGGCGAGGATGCCGCTGACGGCTTGGTTGCCTAGGACGTTTTTGATGTTCGCGCTGGTAGGGAAGGTGCTGGACGTTTTTGACCAGACGCTAAAGAAGACCAGCATGGCGACAAAGAGGACGACGAGGGCGTAACGCTCGATCAGTTCCAGCCAATTCGCCTGGCCGCCAAGTCGCCGACGGTGTGTTGGCTGTGGTTCGCCGGGGCCTCGGTCGCCAGTCTTGCTAACGGGGTTGGCAAAACTCACGCTGGCAGCTCCTGGGCGCTGAAGACCAGTTCGGTGAGGCGGGCGGGGTCGATGTGAGGTGGCTGCAGCTCGGCGCTGATCGTACCGTTCGCGAGGACGATGACGCGATCGCACACTCGCGACAGCTCCTCAAAGTCGCTGGTGACGAGCAGCACGGACGTGCCGTGGGCGACGGCTTGGCGTACCAGCTGGTAGATCTCGGCTCGGGCTTGGACGTCGACGCCTTGGGTCGGTTCGTCAAGCAACAAGATCTGGGGGTTGCGGCGAAGCCAGCGAGCCAGAATGACCTTTTGCTGGTTCCCACCAGACAGGGTGCTCATCGTCTGACGTTCGGAGGCGGCGTGGACCCGGAAATTTTTGATGGCAGTTCGGGCGTCGCGGTCGGCGTGACGCCGCTGAAGTCGCAGCCGGCTCCAGTACTGGCTAATGACTGCGGCGTTGACGTTTTCTGACAGTGACATCGCGGGAAACGATGCCTCGGTGCTGCGGTCTTCGGGGACGTAGGCGATGCCGGCGGACATGGCCTCACCGATGTGACGAAACTTGATCGGACGGCCGTCGATGTTGATAGTTCCGCGTTTGACGGGGTAGGCGCCGAACAGCATCTTCAGCAGCTCCGATCGGCCGGACCCCAGCAATCCGCCGATACCGAGCACTTCCCCGCGGCGGAGTTGGAAGGTCACGCTGCGAAGCGGACCGCCGGCCAGCTCCGTTACCGAAAGTGCGATGTCTTTGCTGGTCGCTGCAGGCATCTCGGGAAATACTCGATCAAGGTCTCGGCCGGCGATGAGGCGGATGAGCTGCGGTTCGGTGATGTCTGCGCCGTGCACGGTTCCGGCGAGCCGGCCGTCGCGTAACACGGTGGCCTGCTGGGCGCTGTGGATCACCTCATCGAGCCGGTGGCTGACGAACAGGATCGTTTGTCCGTGAGCTGCGTATCGGGTTAGGGCGGCCATGAGCAGGTCGACTTCGGATTGCGGTAGGGATGCCGTCGGCTCGTCCAACACGAGGACGCCGGTGGCATCACCCTCTTGATCTTGCAGTGCCCGGGCGATGGCGACCATGGTCCTTTCCGCGGGCCTGAGCGAACTCATCGGTGTCTTGGGGGTGGCAGTGATCTGGAAACGGTCCAGCAGCATTTGGGTGCGACGGTGAAGCGTCCGCCATCTGATTGCGCCGCCGCCGGAGGTCGGAAAGCCGGTGCCGATAGCAATATTTTCCGCCACGGTCAACGCGGGGAACACCGCAGGGTTTTGGTGAACGAAATGCAGACCCAGCGTTCGAGCCTGCGCGGGGGTGGTGCGGTCAGCAGCGATCTGCGTGCTGCCGACGCTGATTGTTCCTCCCGGGTCGCCCTCATAGACCCCGGCGAGGATCTTGATGAGCGTGGACTTGCCGGAGCCGTTGCCACCCAGCAAGGCGTGAATCTGCCCGCTCGCGACGTCGAACGTCACGTCATCCAGCGCGACGGTGCCCGGAAAGGTCTTGGAAACGTGCTGGAGTCGTAGTGCGGCGGATCCCCTTAAGGAGACTGCCCCGACAGGAACCAATCGTGCGTGCCCAGCCGTTGTCACCGGCGATTCCGAAGGTTTCAGCGGTGCGCCGCCAGCGTCTGGGGTCAACTGACGCCCCAGGCCTTCTTGTACTGACTTCTGAAGTCGACGGGTGGGTTGAAGGAGCCGGAGGCCGGCAGGTTGTGGGTGGCGTCGGCGATGGTCCATCCGATGCCGCTGTCGGCCGGGGGCTGTCCGATGAAGTAGCTGTTGATCGTGTCGATCGCGGACCAGCCGATCCACGTTTCACTGATGATGTTGACCGCGGTGATTTTGCCTTGGCGGATCAGGTCAAGCTCTGCTGGATAGCCCTCGCCGCCCATCACGCTAACGTGGTGAGGGTTTGCTCCCAGTGCCGGGACGATGCCAATCTGCGTCGCGGACGTGTAGACGCTTTTGATCCAGGTGGCGTCCGGATGCTTCAGCAGCGCTGCCTGCACCTTGGCTAACAGCTGACCGCTGATCGCGTCAGCGACGGTGAAGCTGACGGTGTCGACGATCTGCGAGCCGCCGGAGGCTGCGATGGTCTTGGTGAAACCCTGATAGGTGTAGTGCAGCACGGTGAATTCCGGATCCTGCAGCACGATGATCTTCGCCTTGTTGTTGGACTTGGCGATGATGTAGTTCGCCTGATCGGCGCCGTAGGACTCGGTGAACGTGTCAAGGTTCTTGGCGGCGGCACCGTAATTGGTGTTGGCGCTGTAAACGCCGGTCGCCGCGTTACCGGCGGCGGGGTCGGTGCAGTCGAAGCCTGTCAACGGCACCAGCGCGATGTGCGCTGCTTTCGCTTCTTTCAGCGCTGCTGTCGCCGACTGGCAGTCGATGGAACCGAGCACGATGCCTTGCGCGTGGGCGGCGATCGCTTGGCGAATAAGCGGTGAATAGTTCGAGGGGTTGAGCTTGGCGTCATACAACGCCACCTTCCAACCGATGGCCTTGGCGGCTTCGACGGCCCCGTCGGCGGGGACTTGGCTGCTGCTGGTGGCCTGACCAGCCGAGATCACCACTACAAACTTGTTCTTCGCGGCGGGTCGGGACTTCGGGTCGACCGGACGGTTCGTTCCCTTCTCCGCTTTCGCGGTTGCCGTGATCGCCGCCTGTAAGCCGTCTCCTCCGGAGGGGCTAGCGGTGCCTGGGGTGCTCGCAGGCACGCTGATAGCGGCACTCGAGACAGCTGGTGAGTTGGTCGACTTGCTGCTCCCGCAGGCCGCAGCGGTGATCGCGGCGGCGGTGACTAGCACAGCCAGCCGTGTGGAGCGAAACTTCGTCACGCAGAACTCCTCGTTTGCCGGTCCGGTAGCCAGCAAAGAATGACACCGACACCGACACCGTGCAACGTTTTCGTTAAATGATTCACGACAGGTCCTCGTGGTCGATGCCGAGAGGCGAGCCAGACAGGCAGGCGCCTGGTGACGTGCTCAGCGAAGTCCCTGACAGGTGTGGCATCAGCCGCCTTGACGCGACCGTCCCGAGGCCGAAGGATGACGACAGTGACCGCGTCGTCGCACTTTTGGCAACGTGCCGGCCCTCTGCGATCGCGTTGACAGCTACGACACCGGCCGCGCCGAGCGCGGTGCAACGTCAACGTGCCATCGAGCGCTGGCCCGCTTGGGGGGGTCCGCTGCGAGGCCTGCGTCGAGGGGCTCAGGCACGCCGGCCATAACCGGCCCGGCCCTCCTGCATTGCATCGAGAGACGGGGAGTCTCGATGCTGCGCGCGTGTACGGCACCGATAAGGCCGACCAGGCGATGGCGTTCCTTCGGCTCCGCAGCCGAGCGGCGCAGGCTATCGTCAGCGGCGTGTATACCGGTTCATTCCTTCCTAGCGCTGCCCCTCCGGGCAGCGTCTGAGCGCCCCCGGCGCAATTCAGTTGGCCACCAAACCGGCGCGGGCTCAAGGTGCGACGCGTTCTTCCACGCCTCAGCTGGATCAAATCGTCGATCGTGCGGCGCAATGGCTTATCGATAGTCGCCGCCTGGACATGCAGGGACTCGCCGATGAGCTTGGTATGTCCCGCGTGACGTTATTTCGCAAAGCCGGTGGCCGTGAAGCACTCCTCGGCAAGGCGCTTTGGCTGCTGACGGAGCGGAGCCTGCTGGCAGCCACCCGGGGGTGGGAACGCGAACGGCCAGCGGGAGACCTGCATTCCCCCGGTACCGGCCGCCATCTCAACGCGATTGTCTCCGAATCGGTCGGACTGCGCCGATTGCTCGATGAGGAGCCGGCCCTCGCCATGCGGGTACTGACTGACCCACGGGGGCAGATTCAAAGCGGCGTCGTGAAATACGTCGCCGGTCTGCTGCGCCAAGACATGGACGAATTCGGGTTCGTGCCATTGATCGAGCCCGACGCCCTCGCCTTCGCCCTGGTCCGGCTCGGAGAGTCCTTCATCTACGCTGACATCCTGGCAGCCAGGACCTCCGACGTGGACACTGCCAACCGGTTGCAACAAGCTCTCATAAACGCCACCTTCCCCTGACGCGGGGGATGGACAGGGGTGGACAGGGGTGTCGCCACCAAGGTTTGGTGAGACCAGCGCGGCTGGCCTCCGAGAGAGTTCAGAGCTTGGCCGAAACGAAATCCGGACGGTCGACGCTGTTTGGCAATGAGACGCTGAGCCAAGGACTACGTCATCCGAACACTGAGTCGGCTGAGCTGAGGCAGTCGGTCTTGATGGCCGGTGGTCCATTGACCGTGTGAATTACGCCGGGTCGGATCGGTGCGGGAACCGGCGACGCCTCACGTTCGCTCCGAGGCGTTGCCCTCTCAGGGCAGCCGGCCCGGGCGCGCCGCCGCCGTGATCGACCCTGGCTTTTCCGGCGCCTAATGCTCGTGAGCTTCTTCCCCTGCCGGTTCCTTAGCCGAGGTGATTTACCGGGGCGCGAGCGTGTCATCCCAGGCGGGCAGCGGGGTGATAAACGGGTCTAATAGCCGGCCGGCCTGCTCGGCGGTCAGGACGTCCTCAGGGTCGAGTTTGACGTGAGCATGTTGCGCGTCGTCGAACTCCCAGACGTCCTCTCCGATCAGCCGACAGTGGTCGTCGTAGGGCCAGATCATGGCGATCTGGGACCTGACGAGATACATGGCATGCTCGTCCGCGTCGATGCCGGAGGCGGCCAGCGCAGATCCCAACGTCTGCTGATAGGCGAGCCCGCGACCCACGACCATGTGGTCCCCCACGGAGACCGTTTCGTCTTCGACGTAGAAGACGCATTGATCCGTCTCGGTCCAGTGGCGGTAGACGGCTTCCACTTGATCACGACCGTCGAGGATGAACCTCGGCTGTCCGATCAGGCTGAACCGGTAAACGGGATGCTCGACGGTCAGCTGCGGATCGAAGATTTCCTTGTAACGCCCGGCTGACTCCAAGTACCTGTGCCGCAAATAGGCTTGCAGCAGATACCGGTGGCGCGGGTTCTCGGTGCGCTGGAGGGCGGCTTCAACCGCCCGGTTCTGCACTCTGATGTCCAGGTGCTTCACATCAAAAGGTGCCACTGATTCGCTCCTTAGGTCAGCTGTTGGCGTTCGCTATGTCATCTCCGGCGTAGGCCGGGTCAATAAGAATTTTGGCGTGGACGTCGGGTTTGCTTAGTTCCGCGAAGGCGTGGTCGACGCCGGCGAGCCCGACGGTGCCGGTGACAAGTGGGGCGGCGTCGAGTTTGCCCTCGGCGAGCATGTGCAGGGTGTCGCGGAATTCGAGTGGGCTGTAGCCGACGACGAACCGTAGATCGATCTCTTTATTGACGGCCATCGCCGGGCGGATACGGTCGGCGCCCATGCATACCCCGACCACAACGATGCGGGACAGCAGCGGAGCCGCCGCAATGATGCTGTCGATCATTCCGGGCAGCCCCACGCATTCGAAGATCACCGGCCGTTTCGGGCCGGCGCCGAGCGCTTCGGCGGCGCGGAAGACGTGGTGCCATGGGACTGGTAGCCGGCGCAGCTTCTCCATCGTCGCGATGGACAGCTCGACCGCCGCAGGCAGCGTTGTCAGGAAACCTTGGTCGCCGACAGCCGCGAACGGTGACTCTGTGTCGGGCTCGACCACAATGTCCGCGCCGCATGCGACGGCCAGCGCGCGCCGGGCCGCCGAGAAGTCGCTAGCGACAATCGTGCGGACGCCGCGGGCTTTCAGCGCACAGATCACCGCCAGACCGATGGGACCGCAGCCGATGACGACAGCGACGTTGTTCTTCTTAACCTCACCGCGGTGCACAGCATGCCAGCCGATCGCCATCGGTTCGGTGACCGCGGCGAGCACTGGGTCCAGCCCGTTTGCCACCGGGAGCATCAACGACTCTTCGACGACGACCTGTTCGCCATACCCTCCCGGGGCTTCCACTGACAGACCGATCGCATGCACTCCCCTACCCGCCCGAAGCAACGGCAACGCCACCACCGGTGCGCCCAAGGCCACGTTCTTACGGCAAGCCGGCCCGTACTGCGCGACTCGACCGCTGAATTCGTGTCCCATCACGACCTGCTGGCCGGATCGCATGAAGTCGGCGTATCCGATCTCAGCCAGAACATCAGCCAATTCATCGGAATGCTCGCGGGCATGAAGGTCCGACCCACAAATGCCGCATCTCACCACGTCCAACAACACTTGACCCTGAGCCGGACGGGGGGTGGGCAGCTCAACCATTTCCAGGCGCCCACTCCCGCAGGTCACGGCCCTCATCGGTCGGTCCGATGGCGCGGTGTCAGATCCATATCGCTAGCCCGACTACTTTGTTACTGCGAGATTCAAAGGGCACCAAAGCCACCACTCCAGGTGTAACGTTTTCCGCTAGTGTTACACAGGGGGCTCGGAAACGCCCGAGCCCGAGGAGGAGCCGACATGAGCGAGATCACCGGCGGCGAGCTGTTTGCTCGCGGCCTGCAGGCTGAGGGCATCGAGTTCCTCTTCGGCCTCCCGTCTCCGGAGATCGACCCGCTGCTCGCGCAGCTCGAGGAGCATGGCATTCGCCTCGTCCCGATTCGCCACGAGGCGGCCGGGGTCCACATGGCCGAGGGCCTGTACAAGACGACCGGCAAGGTCGCCGCGGTCGTGGGCAATCCGGGTCCCGGCTCCGCGAACCTGCTGCCGGGCGTGGTGAACGCCCTGCACGAGGGTGTGCCCGTCCTCGTCATCACCTCTCAGCACCGGCTCGGTCTCGTCTATCCGTCCTCGCCGGCGACCTACCAGGGTCAGGATCAACTCGACCTGTTCCGCTCCGCGGTCAAGTGGAGCGGTCCGGTGTTCGAGTGGGCGCGCATCCCGGAGATCCTGCGACTCGCCTTCCGGGCGATGTGGACCGGCCGGCCCGGCCCGGTTCAGATCGAGCTCCCGGCCCCCGTGCTGTATGAAACCGGCGCCGAGGCGGCCGCGCCGATCCTGCCGCCGTCGGCGTACCGGGCGCCGGGGCCGCTGGCCGCGAGCGAGCAGCTCGACGAAGCCGCCGCGCTGTTGGCGAAGGCCGAGCGCCCGGTTGTGATCTCAGGCACGGGCGTCGACCGCGGCAACGCCAACGACGCGCTGCTTGACGTCGTTCAGCTCCTCGGCTGCCCGGTGCTCACCACGGTGGCCGGCCGCGCGACCGTGCCGTCGGACCATCCGAACTACGTGTTCGGCTTCGGGGCGGCCGGGGACCAGGCGCGAACCGAGGCCGACGTGATGCTCGTCGTCGGGTCGCGCCTGGGCAACCTCGATGTTCCGTTCGACAAGTACTGGGGCGACCCGACCCGGCAGGCGGTGATCCAAGTTGACATCGACCCTCGCCACCTGGGCGTAACCCGCCCGCTC
Source organism: Mycobacteriales bacterium (assembly GCA_038245655.1). Classification (GTDB taxonomy): domain Bacteria; phylum Actinomycetota; class Actinomycetes; order Frankiales; family Frankiaceae; genus DATAZK01. Next base: position 8,971 of record JBBRSE010000086.1, read on the forward strand.
ACGCTCGGTCTGGTCGCCGATGCACGGTCAGCGCTCGAGGGCATCGGCGCGCGCTTGCGCGCCATGAACATGGGCACTCCCGACGGCGCTCGCCTTGCCCGCTACCGCGCCATGGACGAACAGATCCGTGCCGCGCAGGCCGAGCCGATCGCCCAGTGGCAGGGTCCGGGGATTCATCCGGCTCATGCGCTCGACGTCGTCGGCAGAGTGTTCGGGTCCGAAACGATCTACAGCGTGAACGGCGGCAACACCGCGCTGTGGGCCTTCGCGCTCCTGCCGGCGACGCGCCCGCGCTCCTACCTGGGCAACCTTGAGCTGGGCATGCTCGGGACCGGAATTCCGCAGGCGGTCGGCGCCAAGCTAGGTGCTCCTGGGCGGGAGGTTGTATGCGTCACCGGGGACGGCTCGGCGGGCTTCAACATCATGGAGATGCAGACGGCCGCGCGGGAGGGCCTGGCGATCACGACGATCGTCTTCGCCGAGGGGGCGTGGACGATGGAGGAGCCCAACGAGTTGATGCTTTACGGGCGGACCTTCGGCACCGAGCAGGGAGAGATCCGCTGGGACGTAGTCGCGCAGGGCCTCGGCTGTCACGGCGAGTATGTCGACCGGCTCGAGGATCTCGAAGGCGCTCTGCGCCGCGCGGCGAGCACGGACGGTCCGAGCCTGGTATGTATCCGGACCGACCACGCGGCGAACCTCGCCACGCCGGAGGCCATGCTGACGCGTTTCATCGAGGTCTACCAGGGCCCTATGGGCTGAGCGGAGGCGAGGCGCGAGCGAACTTCCCGCCGGGGCCCGGCGGGTCTCTTCCGAAATAGGCCATCGACACAGGAGCTAGGGCTATGACCACCACCGAGCACGTTACCCCGGCCGAAACCGACCGCGAGGCCATCGAAGAGCTGCACGAGATCGTCGCCAGGCAGCGCGAGGCGTTCCGGGCGAATCCGTTTCCGTCTCTGAAGGAGCGTGGGGAACTGCTCGGCGCGCTGGCCGGGATGCTGATCGGCCACCGCACCCGGATCGAGGATGCGATGAGCCGCGACTTCGGCGTTCATCCAGCCGTGGCCGCCGATCTGATCGAGATTCTGGGTCCGGCTGGCCGCGCCGGATATGCCGCCGGGCAGCTGGAGAGCTGGATGTCACCGGAGCCACGCGCGGTGGATCAGGCGTTGTTCGGATCCGGGCACGCATTCGTCCAGCCGCAGCCCAAGGGTGTGATCGGCAACATCGTCCCGTGGAACTTCCCGTTCGACCTCTCCGTGGGGCCGTTGGTCGAGATGCTTGCCGCCGGCAACCGGGTCGTGATCAAGCCTTCGGAGTACGCGCCGGCCTGTGGCGAGCTGCTGCGCGAGATGATTCGCGGGACGTTCGCTCGCGACCGTGTGGACGTTGTCCTGGGGGGTCTGGAGCTCGCACGTGCGTTCACCCGGGTTCGCTGGGATCACCTCCTGTACACCGGGAGCGCGGCGATCGGGCGCGAGATCGCGAAGGCCGCCGCCGAGCAGCTCGTGCCGGTCACGCTCGAGCTCGGCGGCAAGTGCCCGGCCATCCTGACCGAGGACAGCATCGACGCCGAGTCGGTCAAGCAAGTGTTGGCGACCAAGGCAATCAAGAACGGTCAGATGTGCATCTCGGTGGACTACTGCCTCGTGCCGCGGGATCGCCTGGAGGACTTCGCAACGCTGGCAGCGGAATACGCGCGGGGCTCGATGCCCGGCTACAGCACCTCGGCCAGCTGCACCGGGATCATCTCCCAGCGGCACCTGGAGCGGATCCAGAGGTTGCTCGAGGACGCCCGCGCGCGATGCGACGTACGAGAGCTGGAAGAGGCCGGGGAAGTCGATCCCGCCGCGCGCCAGCTGCCGATGGCGCTGGTGCTCGATCCGCCTGACGACCTCGCGCTCATGCAGGAGGAAGTCTTCGGCCCGATCCTGCCCGTCAAGGCCTACGACACGCTGGAGGAGGCGATCGACTTTGTCAATCGGGGCGAGCGGCCGCTGGCGCTGTACGTCTTCAGCAAAAACGAAGGGGTCGCCGATGAGGTGCTGCGTCGCACAAGCTCGGGGGGCGCGTGCGTGAACTGCGCCGCGGTCCACGGCGCGCTGCCCTCGTTGCCCTTCGGCGGCATCGGCAACAGTGGATCCGGCCGCCACCACGGGATCGAGGGTTTCCGCGAGTTCTCCAACCTGCGCGCTGTGTTCGTCCGCGGCGAAGGCGATCTGATCGACGCGTTCGCACCGCCCTACGGACCGTCGGCGCAGGCGATCGTGAATGCCGCGTTCGACAACGCGAGCTGAGCGGTGAGCCAGCCGGAGCGCTAGCAATGGGCGCCGATCAGCGGCGGCGAGGTAGTAGCGAAGGCGCTGGCTGAAGAGGGAGTCCGGTACCTGTTCGGCCTGCCCTCCCCGGAGGCCGACCCGCTGCTAGCCCAGCTCGAGCCGCTTGGTTCGCCGGCCTCAGGAGTTCGGGCGCGTTGCAGGACGAGCGGAGGCGCGTGCGCCGCGTCCCCGGCCGACCACCGTCTCGTGCTGCTCCGCGCCGCCGCTTCATCTTTGGGTCAGATCCTCAGACGGCGGCCAGGTTCGCGGCCGAGCACCTCCTGTTACGACAGAGGCCCCGGGACCACGCAACGCGCCCGGCGTGGTTTCCCTCTGCTCCTCGTCGGTGAGCAGATCGACGAGATCGCGCAAACAAGCAACCAGCCCGAAACGCCCGACGCCAGACGATAGAGGCACCCCGGCCCTCCGATCCGGCAGCATCCGCTCGTGCCTGTACCGCTCGAAAATTTCGATTTTGCCTGCTCAGAGCCCTGTGCCAAGTTTTGGAACCCCACACGCTCGAAACTCGATCTTGCCTGTTTAGGGCACAGCGCCGAGTTTTGGCACCCCACAGGATCGTGCAGTCGCGCACGCCCGGCGTCCACACGGCTCCGCCGGAGTCGGCGATGACCTGCACCTCGACGTGGCGGCCGCCGGCAATCCGACGCTCCAGGAGACCCACGCCGCCTCCGCCCCGCATGACACCAGCGTCCGTTCCAGCCCTTTCGGCGGGACGGGCACCGGGAACGTGATAGCGCACCGGCACCGTGATCACCTCACGCGGGAAACGGAACCCGGCGAACGCCGACGACGGCTCGGTCGCAGTCACCCTCGCCACTCGGCTCGAGCAGCGATCGGCCAACGCAACACCGCCGTTCACGACGGCTCCGGATCGCCTTCACTCAAGTTGCACTCTGCGTCTGATCAGCTGCCTCAACGGATCCGCGCTGCCCTCGATCAGCCAAGGCAACAACGCCCTCCTTACCGTTGCGCGAAGATCGTCTGGAGGACGTCCCCCCACTGGTGCAGATGCCGATCGGGCAGGAAAGACGCGTGCACACGCGCGCGGGCCGTGTCTCCGAGCCGCCGTGCATACGGTGGGTCGGAGAGCAGGCGGCGCAGCGCGGAGGAAAAGCCGTCGAGGTCGGCGGGGTCACGGATGAGCAGCCCGGTTTCCCCATCGGTCACCTGGTCCGCGATGCCCCCGACCGCGGTCGCCACCACGGGGCGGCTTTTCCACATCGCCTCGGCGACGGTAAGGCCGAAGCCCTCCGCCAGACTTTTCTGCACGACGATCGTTGCGTGCCGCTGCAGCGCGTTGACGATCGCGGCGTTCTCGTCCACGTCGTCCAGCGGGAGGCACGCGAGGTGGATCTGCCGGCGTATCGCTGCGGGAAGCCGGCGCCAGACGTCCTGGCACCCGGCGAGGTCTTGCGCGGCCTCCGGATCGTCCGCGACGCCGGTCACCGCCGGTCCGACGAGCAGCAGGTGCGCGTCGCCGGCGGGCACCACCTGTTCGGCGAAGGCGGTCAGCACGCCGCGCATGTCCTTCATCCGGTCCCAGCGGGATACCTGGACGACGAGCGGCACCCCGGGCGGTGGCGGCGGCCCGGTGTCCAGGAGGTCGGCATGCCGGTCGACGCGGCCGGGTGATCCGTCCCGCCGCTGGAACGGGGTGGCGCGGTTGCCGGGTTCCCCGTCGAGGAGTTGGGCCTGCAGCAGGATGTCGCGGACTACGGTCGGGTCGAGCGGCTGGTTCTTCGCGGATAGGGGGTCCAGCGACGGTTGGATGATCCGCAGCCGGTCTGCTGGCACCCACGGCGGGGCGAACCCGGCGCGGGAGAACACGAACGCGTCCGCCGGCTCGAGGTAGCGGCGCAGGAACTCCCACCCGGTGGTCGTGAAGTCGTTCGGCTCGTCTCGACCGACATGACATCGCCAGACGACCACTGCGCCGGCCGCCTGCAGCGCCGCGGTCAGTCCGGCCGTCTGCGGGTCATGCAGGACGACCAAGTCACCGGGACGGACGAGTTCGGCGAGCTCGCGGGCGTTGCCGACCAACGTCGAGTCGTAGACGTCGTGTTCGGCCTCACCCAGGGCCTGCCCGTCGCCGGGATGCCCGTACAGATGGTTGTGCAGCCGTTTCGTCACGGCGAAGAAGTCCGGGTCACCGCCGATCACCAGCCACCGAGTGTCGATGCCCAACCCGCGCGTCTGCGCCAGCATGTTCGCCAGCATCTCCGCGACCCCGCCACCGGCCGCCGTCGAGTTCACGTGCATGAACGCACGCAGCCCGAGAGCCGCGCGGGCCGCGCGGGCCCGTTCCACGGTCGCCGCCACCCGGGCAGGTCCGATGACCGACTCCAGCGAGTCCGGCGGCAGGAAGCCGACCCGCACCTCCTGCAGTTGCTCCATCCGTGCCACCTTCGTCGCCGGTTGCTTGCGTAAGAGGATCGCACCGGCAGCGCACTGTGCGGGTGGCAACGCCGTAAGAGGCTGACTGGGATTGAGCCGGATACAGCCAGGCCTCCGGCCCGGGCCTGTGGAGCAATCTCCTCGGTCAGGCGGCTGCTGGGTGTTGTGATGCTCGACGCATTCGGGGAGGACGTGTTTGAGGTGGCGGGGTCCTTAGATGACCAGCCGTGTATTTGGCGTCGCGGTCGTGCAGGAGCATCTGACCCGAGACGTGTCCGCACGGTACCGCTCGAGTCCGATGGCCCGTTGTGTCGTCCATGCTCCGCTGGGGTGATGGGGTATTCCGGCGATGTGGACCGGTCGGGTGTGGTGCTCGATGAAGCCGCGGTTAGGGTCGATCACCTCGGAAGTGCACGCGGGGGCGGTCACACCGTTCAGGGTTTGGCCTTCGATGCCGACCCTGTTCGGCGAGTGGGCGCCCGGCGATGGCGAGGCACGGTGGACTTTACGGACGGCATCGGGTCTGCCGTGTCGGACAGAGTGAGCACCTCGTCAAAGCTCGCTCGCAGGCACTGGATCATGACATCGCCGTCGGGCACGGCCGCGGTGTCGAGATTGACGCCGACATAGCACGTGTCGCCGTAGGAGATGAGGGTCGCGTTCAGCGATGAGCCACCGGTGGGACTGAAGGCGTAGTAGGC